>JAEYOY010000031.1 GCA_023411215.1 Bacillota bacterium
CTTTCCTTCGGTCATTCTGACCGGTTCACGTTTTTTTGCCATAATAAAAGGCCTCCTATGATATTTTTATTTTATCATAGAAAGCCTTAGCGAAATACTTATTTACAGACTTTATTTCACAGTCTCATCAGAAACTATCTAGGGCATTCCGATATTAAGACTACTTGGGGATATATCTTAGATAATCACAGAAAAGAAGAAACAACCAAAATGATATTAAAATCGCTTGAAAATCTTAACGGACTCAAGCGGACTCAGGCTTCATAAAGAAAAAGATCCTGAGATAGCTTAAACATAAGCATTTCAGGATCTTTCTTATAAGCGCGAGACGGGATTCGAACCCGCGACCCTCGCCTTGGCAAGGCGATACTCCACCACTGAGCCACTCGCGCATTATGTCTTTCGTGCTTGCTTGGTTTTCGTAAGCACATGACATAATATACTATAGATTTAATCGAATGTCAATACCTTTGAATGAAAATTTTTGAGTTTTTATTATAATTCATATTGTATGTGAAATTTAACCAATTGTAATGGTGCAGACATATTCGTTATTCTGAAATTGTCGAGTTAGCAATGCATCCGACTTGCTTAAGGTTACATCTACCCATAATTCCTCAGCGGTGAGCAGGAGATTAGCCATCATGATTCCCATGTCAATCATTTTGTTATACTCCAGTACCTTTGCGACAAAGAGGTTCTTTTTAGCGAATACATGAATACGGTTCTTGTATACGACGAAGCGCCAGGGTTGACTATTGAAAGCAGAAGGAGCGAGTCGGGCAGCAGCCAATACCTGTTTGATGTCTGGTGTTACCTCCTCCTTATAGACGATGATCTCATCCTCAGGGAGACGCTTTGCCTTGGAGCTTTCTCTTGTCAGCTTTGAATTAGTTTTACCAAAGGCTAAGGCAACCACATATTCATATTTCATTGTTGCTTTCAGACCGTTTCCCGGATATGCTACAAGGAAACAGGTACCAAGCCCTTTGGAGGTTAGATACAGATTGATCTGTTGCATCAGATAACCGGCATTTAACATGTAATCCTCCTTTTCTTCCGAGGAAATACACAGGTAATAAGGAGCATTTACATTGAAAGGGCCGTAAAAGCCCTGCTTTGCTTCGATATTACTAACTAATTTAAACTCTACTGCTATGCCGCTGATCAGCATAGGAAGCTTATCCGCATAATCAAGCAGATCTGCAATGATTTCCCAGTCCAGCTTTTCTTGTTTAAAGTGCCGGACGGATCTTCTGGAGAATATAGCTTCAAATGAATTCATCTTATCGATAACCCTCTTCCTTACTCGCTGGCAGCATTTTTACGCATAGCTCTCTTCTTATAATAAAGAGGAGAGATTCCGTAATATTTCTTGAATAGCTTGCTGAAATGATACACATCATCATAGCCGACCTGGTTGGCAATGTTCTTTATACTGCCACTGTCGGAATTCAGCAGGATATCCCTTGCTTTCTCCAAGCGGATCTTAATTAAATAGTTTATAGGTGACTCACCTGTCTCTTCCTTAAATATCTTAGAAATATAAACAGGACTCAAGTACATATTATGTGCAATCTGTTCCAATGATATCTTGTGTTCATAATTTTCGTACAGATAATTTATTATGCGGTTTACAGCATAACTCTTGTTATAGGATTCGAAATTACAACCCTTTTGATCGCACGTATCAATATGAGCTATTTCCCGCATGACCAATAGCAGCATCTGCATCAGGTGTGTCTTGAGCATAAAATATCTTCCAACCTGGTTGCTTTCTCTCTCGGCAATCATTGCATAGCAATGCATGGAGATTTCCTGTTTTAACTCGGCAGCGGTATGTAGGACGCAACCACCCTCTGATAACTCGATTGAGTTCGGAGCCATATTCTTAAAATGGAAATCAGTGAAGCCGGAGATGAACTCTATGGTAGGTTCCTTAGGATTTGTAATGATATGGGAATGCTTTACTCCGGGATTACAGATGAGAAGGTCACCTGCCTCAACATTGTATTCCTTCCCTTCAACCAGATATTTCCCTTTCCCCGATAATATAAAAGCAAGTTCCGTGAAGTCATGGTCATGATATATTCCTTCATTTACCATCTTAACCTTCGATACATAAAAAACAGTCGGATTAAAATCATTATAGGTTAAATCATAATCACAAGCCATATAGCCTCCATTAACATTAGTAAAAACGATAAGTATGTTTAACCGATTCTATCAGGTCGGACATAATAGTGATATTATAACATTAGTTTTCCAAATAGGTAAATGACTATTTTAAAAATATTAATCTTTTAGGCATATGATATATTTGAATTCTAAATATAAGTATAACCGAATATCGGTACATAACAGATCATTAATCAAAATAGAATATTTTTTAACAAAAATCCATATTGATTTTAATTTTTCAAAGAATTATAGTATCGTTATCTCATTAAATATTGTATCACTTAGCAAAGAAGAAATACAATGCCGATTATAATAAATTACATGAATAACAGAGTAATAACCATTTTTTTTGCCCGGAAATAGGATATAATCGAATATTAGTGAGAATGAAATACGGAAACTTGTTCTACTAACGAGGAGGAAAATATTTATGACAGCGATGCAGTGGTTCTTTTCTTTTCTAAAGAAATACCGGGCTAAATTAGTGTTTGCTATGATATTGGTCACAATTACTTGCATGATGGCAATTGTTAATCCACATATCTCAGGCATCATTGTGGACGACATTATTAAAGGGGGAAATCGTAAGATACTGCCACTCATGATGATAATCATGATAGTGACCAACCTGATGCGAGCGGTATTAAAATATTGGTTCCTTGTAATATTTGAAAAATCCTCACAGGATATGTTATATACAATGCGCGAATATGTCTACCGTAACTTGCTTGCACAGGACTTTAGCTTCTATAATAAGAACCGGACCGGTGATCTAATGTCCCGACAGACTGGTGATATGGATGCGATACGCCATTTTGTGGCTTATGTTATCTATGGTGTTTACGAAAATGTGCTACTTTTTATAATAGCTCTGATTATGATCTTTGTGGTGGATTGGCGCATGGCGCTATGCATGATTGCAGTTCTTCCGCTAACGGCTGTCACAACAGCGAAGCAGCTGAAGTCAGTGAAACCGGCCTTTCATAATATCCGTCAACATTTCTCCAGTCTGAACACCTTAGTTCAAGAAAATGTTAGCGGTAACCGTGTGGTGAAAGCCTTTGCGAAGGAAGATTTTGAAATAGAAAAATTTAATAAGGAGAATGATGGATATCGGGAAGCAGAATTAGGAGCCGCAGCGATATGGAAGCGATATGTACCAATTTTCGAATTCCTGGCAAATGTCCTGTCCATCATTCTATACCTGGTTGGTGGTATCATGGTTGTTAAGGGATATATGTCCATAGGCAAGCTGGTTACCGTAAGCGGTTATTTATGGATGCTAAATATGCCTCTACGTCAGGCAGGCTGGTTAGCAAATGATTATCAGAGATTTGTGACCTCCGTTGAGAAAATCTATAATACAGTAATGATTGAGCCTACGATTAGAGAACCGGAGCATGCCGTAACAAAGGAGCGTTTCCGCGGAGATATCGTATTCGATCATGTAAGCTATCGTGCCGATGATGAAGTGATACTTCGAGATATTAACTTCCATATAAAGCCGGGGCAGACGGTAGGAATCATCGGTGCGACCGGCTCCGGCAAATCAACCCTCATGAACCTGTTATGCCGATTCTATGATGTGACAGAGGGGGAGATCAAGATCGATGGTATTAATCTGAAGGATATAGATCTATTCTCTCTTCGTGATAATATCGGTATGGCGATGCAGGATGTCTTCCTATTCTCTGATACCATAGAGGGGAATATTGCTTATGGAAGACCGAATTGTAGCTTCGAAGAGGTAGAAGCAGTCGCGAAGGTTGCCAATGCCCATAACTTTATTCTTCAGATGCCAAGCGGCTACGATACAATAGTCGGGGAACGAGGGGTAGGCCTCTCTGGAGGACAGAAGCAGAGAATCTCGCTTGCAAGAGCTTTGCTTAAGAATCCTTCAATCATCATTCTGGACGACACAACCTCAGCGGTTGATATGGAGACAGAATCCCAGATACAGAATGAACTGGGTTCCTTACATATGAATCACAATGTATTCATTATCGCGCACCGCATTTCTTCTATTAAAGATGCAGATCAGATATTGGTAGTGGATGACGGACGAATCATCGAATCAGGTACCCATGATGAGCTCTTACAGAAGAGGAGCTATTACTATACCGTATTTCATCATCAATATGGGGATTTTGATGCTATTACGCAGGGGAGACGATCCTACAGTCAGAATGAATGGTTGAAAGGGGGAAATAAGGTTGGCTAGAAATAAGTATGATATCGATGAGACATTACAAACCGAATTTAACTTTTCCCATCTGAAACGTCTGGCAACTTACATAAGACCTTACCGTAAGGATATGATTTTTACGATATTTCTGATGACGGTGTCATCGGCACTTGGTATGCTGACCCCGATTTTTTTAATGCAGATTATGGATGATTTTATCCCTAATAATAATATCACCGGAATTGTCGTTGTCAGCCTGATCCTTCTTGTAATTTACTTTATTACTTCGGTAATAATCCGGGCAAGGATCACAATAACCTCAAGACTTGGACAAAATATCATCCATACGATACGTAGTGATATATTCCGACATTTGCAGGAGCTGCCCTTCTCCTATTATGATGATAAGCCTCACGGTAAGATACAGGTAAGAGTAGTTAACTATGTCAACAGCTTAAGTGACCTCTTATCCAATGGTATCGTGAATACAATCACGGATCTTTTCAGCCTATTCTTTATTGTAGGCTGTATGCTCTATATTAATGTACGGCTTACCCTTATCTGCCTATGTGGACTCCCTCTTCTGATGGCAATTATCTTCATAATCAAGAAGAAGCAGAGGGTGGCATGGCAGCAATCCAGTAATAAATCCTCTAATCTCAATGCCTATATTGCGGAAAGCATTAACGGTATACGTGTTACACA
This sequence comes from Bacillota bacterium, assembly GCA_023411215.1. Lineage (GTDB taxonomy): Bacteria > Bacillota > Clostridia > Lachnospirales > Lachnospiraceae > Mobilitalea. The sequence continues at coordinate 5,072 of JAEYOY010000031.1, forward strand.
GAGCTTCACGAGAGAGCAGGAGAATATAAAGATCTTTAATACCTTAAGTAATGATTATAGAAATGCCTGGATGCGTGCGGTTAAGCTGAATTTCCTTCTTTGGCCTGCTATCCAGAATATAGCAACCTGGACCAATGTAGCTGTCTATGTACTCGGTATTGCATGGATGGATAATGGAGTCAAAGGCATCACAATTGGAGCCTTAATTGCCATGACAAGCTATGTTGGCAGGTTCTGGGCGCCGGTGAATACCCTGGCGAGCTTCTATAATTCCATTCTGACTGCAGTATCCTATCTTGAGAGAATCTTTGAGACCATCGACGAGCCGGTTATTGTAAAGGACCTTGCAGATGCTTATCCTATGCCGCAGGTCAAAGGTGAGGTCGAGTTCAAGGATGTAACCTTTAGCTATGAGGATGGAGTTAAGATACTGAACGGGATCAGCTTTAAGGCAAATGTCGGTGATACCTTTGCAATTGTAGGACCCACCGGTGCAGGAAAGACAACGATCATTAACCTGATCAGCCGCTTCTATAATCTGGACTCCGGACTGATCACAATCGACGGGACGGACATCAGCAAGGTAACAATCAAGTCACTGCGTCAGCAGATGGGTGTTATGCTTCAGGATAGCTTTATCTTCTCTGGCACGATCATGGATAACATCCGTTATGGTAATATGGAGGCGACGGATGAGCAGGTAATCGAGGCGGCGAAGTCTGTACGCGCTCATGATTTCATCATAAATCTGGAGAATGGTTATGACACTCAGGTTAATGAGAGGGGAACCAGACTCTCTGTAGGTCAGAGACAGTTAATCAGCTTTACGAGAGCCCTGCTTGCAGATCCAAAGATATTGATTCTGGATGAAGCTACCTCCAGTATTGATACCGAGACGGAGATATTATTGCAGGAGGGGTTAAGTAAGCTTCTTGCGAACCGTACCTCCTTCATCATTGCCCACCGTTTATCCACCATCAAGAATTCCTCCTGCATCATGTATGTGGACGGCGGGTTAATTCAGGAGATGGGAACTCATGAGGAGCTCCTGGCGAAGAAAGGGGCTTACAGTGAACTATATCTATCCCAGTACAAATTCTTAGAGAAGGAACTGGCGGTATAGTGTGAATTATTGAAAAGCATAATTCACACTCCATGGTTTGTGCCTGCATAATCCAAAGTGTAAAAGACACACTCGGCACAAACTACCATGAAGAACGATACAGAGGCCGGTATCTGCTTGCAAGTGGAAGCAGATACCGGCCTTCCTTGTCCCCACGGTATAATATGCGAAAGCCCTTGTAGGTAGGAAGATACCCAGGTAGATCTTTGATCCGAGACTAAATAGGAAATAGAAATTGGGATAAAATAGGCTGTTGATACCTTTTTATAAATAAGATAGAATAATAAGATATCCATCAATTTATTCGCGACTCAACTTATTAATCGCACCACGCTCTCGTCCCAATGAGTCATGTAGTGATGGCACCTATACAGTTACTCAACGAGTTATATTCTGCATCATGTTTATACAGAGGTGCAGATGCAAATGACGATTATAAGTTATTAATCTTTTTATATGAGGAGAAGTAACATGACATATGATTATAAGGAGGTTGTACCCTATTTGCTACACTGGTTTGACTACAATGCCAGAATTTTGGCTTGGAGGGAGAACCCGAAGCCATATTATGTCTGGGTATCGGAGATTATGCTCCAACAGACAAGGGTAGAAGCAGTGAAGGCTTACTTTGACCGGTTCACTCAGGCATTGCCTGATATAAAGAGTCTTGCTGAAGCCCCGGAGGAGAAGCTATTAAAGCTCTGGGAGGGCCTTGGGTATTACAGCCGGGTTCGTAATCTGCAGAAAGCAGCGATTATTATCATGAAGGAATATAACGGGCAGATGCCGGAAAGCTATGAGACGCTGCTGACCTTGCCCGGAATTGGGGAGTATACAGCAGGTGCAATTGCCTCCATAGCTTATGGGAAACCGGTTCCCGCAGTGGATGGGAACGTCCTTCGAGTTATGAAGCGGATTGCGGGAAGCTATGATGATATCACAAAGACAGCAGTGAAAAAGGAGCTGTGGAAGGATATTATAGCTATCATACCTAAGGAGCGTCCGGGTGATTTCAATCAGGCTCTGATGGAACTGGGAGCCATGGTCTGTCTTCCGAACGGTAAGCCGCTTTGTGATAAATGCCCTGTTATGCATCTATGCAAGGCATATCGTGAAGATATTGTGATGCAACTGCCCGTAAAGCCTGCGAAGAAGGAACGGCGTAAGGAAGAACGAACCATTCTACTACTAGAATTTCAAAACCGTTATGCAATCAAAAAGAGAATGGCAAAGGGCTTGCTGGCAGGTCTGTGGGAGCTTCCGGGAGTTGAGAACAAGTTAAATCAAGAGGAACTGCTAAAGATTTTGTCAAATTTGAGAATTGTTCCGGAGGAGATTAAACAACTGAAGGATGCTAAGCATATTTTCTCCCATGTTGAATGGAACATGTCCTGTTATCATATCCAGCTGAAGGAGCATCCGAAAGAGTACTCGAAGGAGAATTCTATTGTTTGGGCAGATACATCGGAATTAATCGATATTTATAGTATACCGAGCGCATTTTTGGCATTTACCAAAGACATTAAGAAGAAGAAAAAATAGAATATTTTGCAAATTATCATTGTAATATAGGACAAATGTGCTATGATAATAAGGGAATTTATTTGATGTGAGTTGGAGTGTGAATTATGAAAAAGAGCTTAATTTTGATTATTATAATTACTTTATTAACGATGACGGGTTGCGGAGATAAGGAGGAATTTGCAAGCTTTATACCGACACCCACTCCCGAGTCAGAGGATAGCGATGATGGGGATGCAGTAACAGAGGATCTAACGGAGGATGCAGATGATAACAGTTCTGAGACTTCGGTTGAAGGTACGCCAAATCCCAAGCCTTTGCATGTGGGACAGACAACTACCATGTATGTGAAGCTGGATAAGTACGATGCTATTTTGAACGTAAGAGGTACACCTTCGAAAGACGGTGATATAGTAGGCTTTCTCGTACATACAGAGAAGATAGAGGTTATTGATATTGTGGACGGATGGGCGAGCTTTGCACAGGGTGGAGAGATTCACTATGTCAGTGCAGATTTCTTGGTGAAAGAGCGACCGGATTACATCGAACCACCGAAACCGTCACAGGTGCCTACTAAGAAACCTACACCGACGAATAAACCTGCTCAGGAGAATACTCCGGCTCAAGATACATCACCGGAGGCAGATACGGATGAAGCACCTCCAGAGATATAGTTCATAAATTTTTGCATTGAATCAGAGAGGTAGGCATTTTTGGGATAAGAAAAGCCGACCTCTCTTTTGTTAACCGGAATTCGTAACGGGATCTGTACCAAGGTACCTTCTTCCAGATCCTTGCTTACAAATTCTTTGATAACACAGGCAACCCCAAGACTTGTTTTTGCGAATTCAATTAGGAGATCCATACTGCTGATCTCTAAGATATTCTTTGGATTGATTGAATTAATCTTAAAATAATCATCAATGTATCTTCTTGAGACGTTTTCTTTATTCATCAGCATAATATTAGCACTGGAGAATATATCGCCGCTGTTCTCTCGAAGCATTAGATTATCCAGATAGGATTTCGTAGCTACAAAGATGTCTTCGATCGGTCCAAGAGAAAAGAAATAGAAATTGTCACCGTCCGGTTTGGCAATCAGACCGAGATCAAGTGCATTATTCTCCAGTAGCTTTATGGTATGGGAAGAGGATTGATTATCAATTGTAATCTTGATATGTGGATTCTCCTTGACAAAGCCGTTCAGATAGGGCAGGAGAAGATATTTACATAAGGTCGTGCTGGCTCCAATCCGAAGATGACCGATTCCTAGGTCGTGTACGTGTCTCAGGTTATCTTCACCGCATCTTAATGTATCAAAGGCACTCTTGGTATAATCATAGAGAAGTCTACCTTCATCGGTCAGCTTAACACCACGAGAGCTGCGTATGAATAGGGTGATGCCAAGATTATCCTCCAGGCTCTGAATCGACTTACTAACTGCCGGTTGACTGATGTATAGCTGCTTTGCAGCCCGGGATATATTACCAGCCTCTGAAACACAGTTAAAGATGTAGTATAAGGACAGATTTTGCTCCATTGCAAACACTCCTTTGTAATTGTATTGTTTTATAACATATTGTTATAACAGATATTAATAATATGTATTTTAATTATACCAGACTCTATGATAAAATGGCAATAGAAATGTAAGAGAGGAATGTTTTTCGCCGTAGCATTCTAGGGATGGTTGCTGACGGTGTCAAAAGCACCGAAGGTGCTTTCCTGATATGAGAGGGTGATATGCAAGTATACTTGCAATATCACTCTATCATATCAGGAAAAAGCTTGCGTTTTTGACACTTCATAGCAATATTTATATATTTATTATTCAACAATACGGAGGTAACCCAGGATGAATTACAACATCGCAGTCATTCCCGGTGATGGGATTGGACCGGAGATTATTACGGAAGCAAAGAAGGTGCTTGATAAAGTCGGAACAAGCTTTGGGCATACCTTTCAATATACCGAGATATTAATGGGTGGTGTATCCATCGATGCAACCGGGGTGCCTCTGACGGAGGAAGCACTTGAGACAGCGAAGAACAGTGACAGTGTACTTCTTGGCGCCGTTGGTGGTAATGTAGGTCAGTCTAACTGGTATAGCCTTCCTCCTCACCTAAGACCGGAGGCAGGACTTCTGGCCATCCGTAAGGGCTTGAAGCTATTCGCGAATATTCGACCGGCAGTGCTCTATGACGAGCTGAAGGGTGCTTGCCCGCTAAAGGATGAAATTATCGGTGACGGTTTTGATTTTGTCGTAATGAGAGAGCTTACAGGCGGACTTTATTTCGGAGATCGCCACACAACAGAAGAGAATGGGGTAAGAAAAGCTACTGATACCTTGGTATATGATGAGAACGAGATCAAAAGAATTGCCAAGTGGGCCTTTGAGATAGCCATGAAACGGAATAAGAGGGTATGCAGTGTGGATAAGGCCAATGTTCTTGATTCCTCCAGACTTTGGCGACAGGTAACCAAGGAGGTAGCAAAGGATTATCCTGAGGTTGAGCTAACTGACATGCTGGTAGATAATTGTGCGATGCAGCTGGTGAAGAATCCAAGACAGTTTGATGTGATTTTAACGGAGAATATGTTTGGAGATATTCTGTCGGATGAAGCGAGTATGATCACCGGTTCCATCGGGATGCTTGCATCCGCAAGCCTTGGTGACACGAAGCTGGGACTATATGAGCCAAGTCATGGTTCTGCCCCGGATATTGCCGGACAGAATAAAGCAAATCCCATAGCAACCATTCTCTCTGCTGCGATGATGCTTCGTTATTCTTTTGATTTAACGAAGGAAGCAGACAGCATTGAGTCCGCTGTGAAGGCAGTGCTGAAGAAAGGATATCGAACCGTTGATATTATGTCAGAGGGCATGACCTTGGTGGGAACTGGCGAAATGGGAGACCTGATTATTGCTGAGATCAATCAATAAATGTATAATGGGGAGAATCAATGATACGATTAAAGCCGGTAGATGAGAATAATTTTGAAGAAGTAATTAAGCTTAAGGTGTCAGAGGAGCAGCAATCCTTTGTAGCTACAAATGTATTTTCGATTGCAGAATCGAAGGTGCTTCCGGAATGTATCCCTCTCGCTATCTGTGATGAGGAGGAGCTGGTGGGCTTTGCAATGTATGCAATGGACCGGGATGATAAAGAATATTGGATCTACCGACTAATGATTGATGAGAAATATCAATCCAAGGGTTACGGCAGAAAGGCAATGGAAGAACTGATTAAGCGTATTAGTACAGACAAGGAGCATAACATAATATACATAAGCTTTGAACCGGAGAATAAGCGTGCTAAAGCATTATATGAGAATCTGGGCTTTGTGCCGGATGGCCGTATGATAGAGGATGAAATCATTTATATGCTGAATTATTAAGGAGGATATGACGATGGGTATGACAATTACGCAGAAGATATTGGCAGCTCATGCCGGACTTGCAGAGGTGTCGGCAGGCCAATTGATAGAAGCGGATCTGGATTTGGTACTGGGTAACGATGTCACAGCTCCCGTAGCTATTCATGAGATGGAGAAGATGACGATAAAGAAGGTATTTGATAAGGATAAGATAGCATTGGTTCCAGATCATTTTACCCCGAATAAGGATATCAAATCAGCAGAGCATTGTAAGTGTATGCGTGATTTTGCAATGGATCAGGAGATAACGAATTATTTTGAGATCGGAGAGATGGGTATTGAGCATGCATTGCTTCCGGAAAAGGGTCTTGTCGTTGCAGGGGATGCTGTGATCGGTGCCGATTCACATACCTGTACCTATGGCGCTCTCGGGGCTTTTTCCACCGGTGTGGGAAGTACGGATATGGCAGCAGGAATGGCTACCGGTAAGGCCTGGTTTAAGGTACCCTCTGCGATTAAGTTCGTATTAACCGGAAAGCCTGCAAGATGGGTCAGTGGAAAGGATGTTATTCTACATATCATTGGTATGATTGGAGTAGATGGAGCCCTTTACCGGTCCATGGAATTTGTAGGTGACGGAATTAAAAATCTTACGATGGATGATCGATTTACGATGGCTAACATGGCTATCGAGGCAGGAGCAAAGAACGGTATATTTCCAGTGGATGAGCTTGCGATTCAGTATATGAAGGAGCATTCAGTAAGAGAATATAAGATTTATGAAGCGGATGTGGACGCAGAATATGATGAGGTATATGAGATTGATTTATCCGGTCTTAAGCCTACGGTAGCATTTCCTCATCTCCCGGAGAATACCCGTACCATCGATGAGGTGGGTGAGATTAAGATTGATCAAGTGGTTATTGGATCTTGTACCAATGGAAGAATTGATGATTTGAGAATCGCTGCTAAGATATTGGAGGGAAGAAAGGTTGCTAAGGGTATGCGTGTGATCGTATTCCCTGCCACTCAGGCGATCTACCTTCAGGCGATGGAGGAGGGCTTACTGGCTACCTTCATTAAAGCCGGAGCCGTAGTCAGCACACCGACCTGTGGCCCTTGCCTTGGCGGACATATGGGGATCTTGGCGGCAGGAGAACGGGCAGTAGCAACAACTAACCGTAATTTCGTGGGTCGTATGGGCCATGTGAAGTCTGAGGTGTATTTGGCCAGCCCTGCAGTGGCTGCGTCAAGTGCTGTAACCGGCAAGATATCAGGTCCTGGCGAGCTTGGATTATAATAATGATTGTGCCTGTGATGGGGCAGATGGAGGTAAATATCTATGAAGGCTTTTGGAACCGTTCACAAATATGGCGATAATGTCGATACCGACGTAATCATCCCTGCTCGTTATCTCAATTCCTCCGATCCGAAGGAGCTTGCTGCAAAATGTATGATAGATATCGATCAGGAATTTGTTACCCGAGTAAAACAGGGTGATATTATGGTGGGAAATAAAAACTTTGGCTGTGGCTCCTCCAGAGAGCATGCGCCGATTGCAATAAAGGCTGCGGGGATTAGCTGCGTTATCGCTGAGACCTTTGCTCGAATTTTCTACCGCAATGCAATCAATATCGGTCTCCCAATCATCGAGTGTCCGCAAGCTGCGAAGGAAATAGAAGCCGGTGATCAGGTTGAAATTGATTTTGATAACGGTATTATCTATGACAGAACGAAGGGAACCCAGTATCAGGGGCAGGCATTTCCGGAATTCATGCAGAAGATCATAAAAGCGGAGGGCTTGATCAACTATATAAATGAAAATCGTAAAGCATGATTTTCATTTATAATGTATTAACGAAAATTATATAAAATCTTGTTTATCCCATGTTTTAGATAGAATAATAACACTACAAAAGGAAGAGAACCTATCGGTACGGAAGTATACTTGAATGCTCCGTATCCGATAGGTTCTCTTTCGATTTAACGCCAATCCTTCTCGGTATGCCGGATGCTGATATTTACTCCTTTGATGATGGTGAGATTCACAAGGTAGAGTATGAGGAGACGGAAAGTTATCAGGTGACCAGAGTGTTCTTAGAGGATCGGAAATCCATGCTTCGAAGATTGTTACAATAGAATATGGAACATTGAACAAGCAGCCATCATAATTTGAACTAGAACTTCTTATAGGTGATGGTATTTTCTATGAATGGTACAATACAATATACAATAAGGCCCTATGATACCATATGGATGCTTGCTCAAGTATTTAATACAACTGTGGATTCCATAATGGATTTGAATCCGGGAATAGAGCCTCGTAATCTAATGGTTGGGCAGGTAATTGCCTTAAGGCCTGGCTATCAAAGCTACCCTTCTTATCCAAACGTATCGGGAGATCCGGATTTTATGGATCTTGATGATATGGATGATATGGATGATATGGATGAGGATATCAATGGAAGTATGATGGACCTTATGAATTATTTTCGCATGCTATGGGAGCAGCACATAGTGTGGACGAGAATGGCGGTAATGGGAATAGTACATCAACTTCCGGAAGCAGAACTGATATTACGGAGGCTACTTCGTAACGCGACTGATTTTTCGAATGCTTTAGCAACTTTTTATGGAGAAGAAGCGGCCAGAGAATTCGCAAGATTATTTTCTGAGCATATTACAATCGCTGCCGAATTAGTACGAGCAATTATGGCAGGGGATAATAATGCGGTAACAGAGGCAGATCGCAGATGGCGTGAAAATGCAGATCAGATTGCAGCTTTTCTTGCAGGCATCAATCCTTATTGGCGTGATGATGATTGGAGTGCAATGCTTTATGAGCATCTTGATTTATTAAGTGCTAATATAGAGAACTTGATAGCTCAAAATTACGAAGAAAGCATTAACGGCTTTGACGAGATAGAGATGCAAGCGCTTGAGATGGCTGATATGATGGCAGAAGGCTTGGCAAGGCAATTTCCAGGTTGATATACAGCCGGTTAAAGGTAATCTAAAGTTCGATATCGTTTGTATTTTATTCAATAAAAAACCAATTTATTTGTAAGTATTAAAGTGCATGAATCATATTACCTTTGCAAACAATAATAGCGTAATCATCACTACGAATTAGAATGTTTGGAGGAATAGCTATGTCAATTAGAAAAATGGATAAACCGAATGAAGGCATTAAATGTGTTGTTAATACTTGCGAGTACTATATGAATGGAGATCACTGCTCTGCAGAGCAGATTCATGTTGAGCCCAGAAATGCAAAGGGATCCGATGAGACAGATTGTGCTACCTTTCAAAAGAAGGATAAGACATTTTAGAATTAACTGGTCAATAAAAAGAAGCGGTCGCATTATTTGTGACCGCTTTGTTAATGTATGAATTTATGACAATAGAAAGTTTGCGATGCATGCTTTCTATTGTTTTTTAAATAGCCGGATCGTACCGTCATCGTTCAGCTTTACAATAATGGTTGCAATGATAGGAAGTATGAGCAGTCCCAAGACACCCATTAATTGTGCACCAACATACATCAGGATTAAAGTTAATATCGGGTGTAAACCAATCTGTTGTCCGACAATTCTAGGCTCTATGGTCTGGCGAACTGCTGTTATGATGATATATAATAACAGCATTCCGATACCAATCTTTGTATTTCCAATTACAAGTGAGATAATCGCCCAAGGTAATAATACAGCACCGGTACCAAGTATAGGCATTACATCAATTATTGCAATTAATAACCCGAAGAGGAAAGGATTTGGAATACCCAGGATCCAGAAGCCTATGGATAATTCTAAAAAGGTGATGGATATAATAGTGGAATAGGCACGGATAAACTTTCCTAACGTTCCGATGCCGTTATCCCTTAGCTTTTTAAGCATTTCTCTGCGTTCACCCTTGAACTGTATGCCGACGAAACGGGTGATACGGTAATAATCAATGGTAAAGAAGAAAGAGGAAACAATCGTAAATATAAAATTGATCAGTAGGGTGGGCAGTGAAGTGGCAAACCGTGCGATCGTACCAACAACGGTAGAGGAAGCATCTTTCAGGAAATTAAAGATAGAATCGTTTATGTTATCAAGAAATCCCTGTAAATATTCTTCCAGGCCGGGAAAATGGATCAATACATTATCAATCGACTGTTCAATTGCGGGAAGTACAGTGTTTTCATACAAATTAGGCAAGCTATAAAACAAATCACTTAAGAAGTTGAATGCCTTAAAACCAATCATACTGGCTAGAAATCCTAATGCACCATAAAAAAACAGGAGTAGAAGGATGGAGATAAGCACCCGATTCATTCTTGTCTTCTTCTGTATGAAATCGATCGGCTTACGAAAGACAACCGCAATTATCATACCAATGACAAAGGGCATCAATAATGGTAATAGATACTTAATACCTACATATACTAATCCCAAGAGAAAGATAATGTAGATAACGTGTATAATAAATGCCTTTTGTTTTTCTAAATTCATACTGGTTATACCCTTCCCGATTTAGATTATATCCTTGGTTTGTCCATTGTTAGGAGTTCTTCATTACTATGCTTTCTAAGATATCAGCAACATCTTCGCAGTTGTCACAGCACTTTTCAAGACGGTGTAACACTTCTGTCCAGCACATTAATTCAATCGGATCTTTAGAGGTGTGGTATAGATTTCGCATGGAATCTACATATAAAGCGTCGCCATCTTCCTCTAAACGATTAATCTCAATGATTTTATCGCGAAGCTTCTTGGAGGATTTGAAATTCTTGAATTCCTCTAGAGCTTCATCCATTGCTTTACAGCATTGAACAATTAACCCAGTGAACTTTAAGATCTCCGGACGGATTGACTGGATGTTAAACATATCGATGTAAATAAGTACATCCTCTACGGAGTCAGTTACATCATCGATTTCCTGCGTAAGTGAAGTGATATCCTCACGCTCGATTGGAGGAAGGAATTCCTTCACCAATCGGTTCATAATATCATGCTTGGCAATATCTGCATTATGCTCAATAGAATGAGCTTCCGTAACTTTTCTTGTTATAGATTTAGGATCAAAATTCTTCAAAGTCTCATTCAGGTTAATAGCTAAGTCGTAAGAGAACTTAGAAAGATTTGCAAATGCGTCAAAATAATTGTAATCATTTTTTCTAGCCATTTCAATATACTTCCTTTCTTATTTAGAAAATTTTCATGAATATATATGACATAATAAATCCTAACAGACCGCATCCGGGGAATGTTAATATCCAAGCGAAAACCATTTCCTTTACAACGCCCCAGTTAACACTGGACATTCTCTTAGCAGCTCCGACACCCATGATAGCGGTAGTTTTTGTATGAGTTGTACTTACAGGAATACCAAATGCAGAAGCTATGAGGAGACAGATTGCTCCGGCGGCATCTGCCGCGAAACCTTGAGGCTTGCCAAGTTTAACCATACCCATACCAACGGTTTTTATGATTTTATATCCGCCGATAGAGGTTCCAAGAGCCATGACAACGGAGCAGAGGATCATAAGCCAATAAGGAATATTGAATTCAGTAATATTACCTTGTCCTTTCGCCAGGAATACACCGAGCATGAATACACCCATGAATTTCTGTCCATCCTGTGCTCCATGCATGAAGGCCATAGCGGCTCCACCTACAACTTGAGATTTTTCAAAAAATTTGTTCGTCTTACGCTTGTCTAAATCTTTACATATAAAATTAATTATTTTTATCACAATATAACCAAATCCAAAGCCTAGAATAGAGGATAAAAATAAACCATAAATAACCTTAATCCATTCTTGACCATTAATACCTTGTCCACCTTGAAGTGCGATTGCAGCACCGGATATACCAGCGATTAGTGCATGAGATTCACTGGTCGGAATACCAAAAGCCCAAGCAGCAGTTGCCCAAACTACAATTGCGAATAAAGCAGCACATAGTGCAATTAATGCTAACTTGGGATCGTCACCGAAGTCCACCATCTTATAGATGGTTTGAGCTACGGCCTTACTGAACATAGTCATTACAAGTACACCAAGAAAATTAAAAACGGCTGCCATGATAATGGCATTTCTGGGACTAATGGATCGGGTTGATACACATGTAGCTATGGCATTCGGTGCATCAGTCCATCCGTTAACAAGAATAACACCAAGTACAAGAACAACTGTGATTAGCAAGGCAGGGTTTGATGTCAGCTGCTTTAAAAACTCAGTGAAAACTATTGTCATAATTGCGCCTCCTATAACTCCTCTTAATTTCAAACATAATAAAACATTATAACATTCATAAAAATCTTAACACGAATAAATGACATAAGCAATCATAATTTACATGAAAAAATCATGAAATTTACTTGGATTTTAGCTCTAATTCACACGGATTATATAATTTTTACGCCGATTTTACAGAGAATTTACATATTTTCTTCGCTGAATGTAATATATTTACATGTTGAAATATACCCCTTTTTACCGATTCATAACCAGGTATTCTTTTAAGTAATGGTAGCCATAAATTGAGAGAATATTTATGAGTATTTATGAAAAATAATCCATTATTATTTGAAAATTGACATTGATTTTTATAATGAAATACTTTAATATATACTGTACTACTTTAAAGCACTGCATATATAGAGATTATGAGGCTGGATTGAAATATAAAAATTTTTCAATCAGCAAATAATAGAAAGCACGCTTCCTTCACTTTCTATTATCATGGAACTCATGTGGTAGCCCAATTTTGTGATTCATTGGCATCATGACTGATTAGTGTAACGAATGAATATTAAGCTTAGTATGTGATTAGTATAATAATAGGAAGAAAAGGTGGTTAAGAGATGAGAAGTGACGCAGTTAAGACAGGAATGGCACAAGCACCACATCGGTCATTATTTAATGCATTGGGATTTACGAAAGAAGAGCTGAGTAAACCATTGATTGGTATTGTGAGCTCCTACAATGAGATTGTTCCAGGCCATATGAACCTGGATAAGATTGTGAATGCCGTCAAGCTAGGTGTCGCAATGGCAGGAGGAACTCCGATTGTATTTCCAGCGATAGCTGTATGTGACGGAATTGCTATGGGACACCAGGGCATGAAGTACTCCTTGGTAACAAGAGATCTTATCGCTGATTCTACAGAAGCGATGGCAATGGCTCATCAATTCGACGCATTGGTCATGGTACCGAATTGTGATAAGAACGTACCAGGATTACTTATGGCTGCCGCAAGGATTAATATTCCGACCATCTTTGTCAGTGGTGGTCCTATGTTGGCGGGTCGTGTCAATGGAAGTAAGACCAGTTTGTCCTCCCTGTTTGAAGCGGTAGGAGCCTATAGCGCTGGGACTATGACAGAAGAAGAGGTAGAGGAGTATGAGAATAAGGCATGTGCAACCTGTGGTTCCTGCTCTGGTATGTATACTGCCAACTCCATGAATTGTCTTACCGAGGTTATCGGAATGGGATTAAAAGGAAATGGAACCATTCCCGCAGTCTATTCAGAGCGTATTCGTCTGGCTAAGCATGCCGGTATGAAAATTATGGAACTATTAGAAAAGGATATCAGACCACGAGATATCATGAGTAAAGAGGCCTTTATGAACGCTCTGACTGTGGATATGGCATTAGGCTGTTCCACAAATACTATGCTTCATCTTCCAGCTATTGCTCATGAGGTAGGATTTGATCTAAATATTGATATCGCAAATGAAGTAAGTGCAAAAACTCCAAATTTATGCCATCTGGCTCCTGCCGGTCATACCTATATGGAGGATCTGAACGAAGCAGGCGGAGTATACGCTGTCATGAATGAACTAAGTAAGCGAAATCTTCTGAACCTGGATCTTATCACCGCTACGGGGAAGACCGTAGGTGAGAATATCAAGAATTGTAAGAACATGGATCCTGAGGTAATCCGACCGATTGATAATCCCTATAGTGAGACTGGTGGTATCGCAATACTTAAAGGGAACCTTGCTCCCGATTCCGGTGTGGTGAAGCGTTCTGCCGTTGCACCCGAGATGTTAAAGCATTCCGGTCCGGCCAGGGTATTTGATTGTGAAGAGGATGCAATCGAAGCGATTAAGAATGGTAAGATTATCAAAGGGGATGTTGTAGTTATTCGGTATGAAGGACCCAAGGGAGGACCCGGTATGAGAGAAATGCTCAATCCGACCAGTGCGATTATGGGTATGGGACTTGGTTCCTCCGTAGCCCTTATCACTGACGGACGCTTCTCAGGAGCATCCAGAGGTGCTTGCATCGGTCATGTGTCTCCGGAAGCAGCCGTAGGCGGAAACATCGCACTTATTGAAGAAGGGGATATCATTGATATTGATATTAACGCAAACTCGCTTAATTTTAGAGTTTCTGACGATGAACTTGCATTCAGAAGATCAAAATGGCAGCCAAGAGAGCCAAAGATCACAACAGGCTATCTGTCTCGTTATGTGGCAATGGTAACCAGTGGTAACCGAGGTGCAATCCTAGAGGTACCCAAAGCAAAATAATGCTTTACCCCGTGCCTTAAGAGGTATCTTGATAGGGTGACGATTTATAGAAGAGGCTAAAACGGTAACTACGAAAGTATGACTGCCATGAAGTGGCGGAATGGAGGAGTATATGGAATTAACAGGTGCGCAGATCGTTATCGAATGCTTGAAGGAGCAAAGAGTGGATACTGTTTTCGGTTATCCGGGCGGTACGATATTAAACATTTATGATGAATTATATAAGCATAGTAATGAAATCTTACATATTCTGACCTCTCATGAACAGGGAGCGTCTCATGCGGCGGACGGATATGCAAGAGCAACCGGTAAGGTTGGAGTATGCTTCGCGACCTCCGGTCCCGGATCTACGAATCTGGTTACTGGTATTGCGACTGCGTATATGGATAGTGTTCCGATGGTAGCAATTACTGCTAATGTTGCAGTTAATCTATTAGGCAGAGACTCCTTCCAGGAGATTGATATTGCCGGCGTAACCATGCCGATTACGAAACACAATTACATTGTAAAGGATGTAACCAAATTAGCAGATACCATACGTAAAGCTTTCAAGATTGCGAAGTCAGGAAGACCCGGTCCTGTATTAGTAGATATTACAAAGGATGTCACTGCAGCGAAAGCAAAATATTCAAAGGTAGAGCCTGAAGCGATTCACCGTAAGACGGATGAGATTACCGAGCATGATCTGTCTAATGCGATAGAAATGATTATGCATTCCCAAAAACCCTTCATCTTTGTTGGCGGAGGTGCAGTAATCTCCGAAGCACATGATGAGCTAAAGGAATTTGTTGATAAGGTGGATGCACCTGTTACAGATACCCTGATGGGAAAAGGTGCTTTTGATGGTACTGATAGCAGATATACCGGAATGATCGGTATGCATGGAACAAAAGCCGCTAATCTCGGTGTTACCGAATGCGATCTGTTGATTACGATCGGAGCTAGATTCTCAGACCGAGTAACCGGTAATGCCAACAAATTCGCCAAGAATGCGAAGATTCTGCATATTGATATTGATCCTGCAGAGATTAATAAAAATGTAGCTACCTATTATAGTATCATCGGCGATATCAAAGAAGTTTTGACTATATTGAATGGTCGGCTTGAGCAGCAGAAGCATAAGGAATGGCTGGAGTATGTTAATTCCTTGCAGGAACAGTTCCCGCTTACGTATAATACGGAGATGTTAACCGGTCCTTACATTCTTGAGAAGCTGTATGAGCTTACGGGCGGAGATGCAATTATTACAACCGAAGTTGGTCAGCATCAGATGTGGTCTGCACAGTTTTTTAAATATAAGCTTCCCAGAACCTTCATTACCTCCGGAGGACTCGGAACGATGGGGTACGGACTGGGGGCCTGCATCGGTGCTAAAGTTGGTATGCCGGATAAGACAGTTATAAATATTGCAGGTGACGGCTGCTTTAGAATGAACATGAATGAAATAGCAACTGCAACCCGCTATAATATTCCGATTATCGAAATCATCTTCAATAATCATGTACTCGGAATGGTTCGTCAATGGCAGACACTGTTCTATGATAAGAGATACTCGAATACCAATCTACAGGATAAGGTGGATTTTGTGAAGCTGGCAGAAGCGATGGGAGCAAAAGCATACCGCATCACAAATAAGGATGAAGTTGAAAGCGTCCTAAAGGAAGTACTCTCTTTGAACGAGCCAGTCTTAGTGGAATGCATTATTGACAGTGACGATAAGGTATGGCCGATGGTTGCGCCAGGAGCTGCAATTGAGGATGTATTTACCGAGGAAGACTTAAAGAATAAACAGTAATCTCGCTTAGGCAGTGCGCCCTACAAATTTATTACACGATATGTAAAGATAAGCCAGACTTTTCCTTCCTATCGTGTAATAACTTTATGGCTAAACTGTTATAAGATTGTCTTATGCTTACTATAATAACAAAGTAATTGACAAAAAAATAACAAGGTTTTATAATGAGTGTAACACTTTACTAGATTAAAGTTATAAACTGCAAAATATATAAAAGCGAGCTTTAAGGAGGATGAAATAAGTGGGAAGAATTTATAATTTTTCGGCAGGACCGGCAATGTTACCGGTAGAAGTATTAAAAGAAGCAGCAGATGAGATGCTTGACTACAAAGGTACTGGAATGTCTGTTATGGAGATGAGCCATAGATCGAAGGCTTATGAAGCAATCATACAAGAGGCTGAAAAGGATTTAAGGGAACTGATGAATATTCCTGATAATTATAAAGTACTTTTCCTTCAGGGCGGAGCGTCATTACAATTTGCTATGATACCTATGAATTTGATGAAGAATAAGGTTGCAGATTATATTATCACTGGTCAGTGGGCTAAGAAAGCATATCAGGAAGCAAAGACATATGGTCAGGCAAATGCGATTGCCTCCTCTGCTGACAAGACCTTTTCCTATATCCCGGATTGTTCCGATCTTCCGATTTCTGAGAACGCAGACTATGTATATATTTGTGAAAACAATACGATTTACGGAACAAAGTACAAGACATTACCTAATACAAAGGGGAAGGTTCTGGTTGCCGATGTATCCTCCTGTTTCTTGTCTGAACCGGTAGACGTAACAAAGTATGGTGTTATCTATGGCGGTGTTCAGAAGAACATCGGACCAGCAGGCGTCGTTATTGTAATTATCCGCGAGGATCTGATTACCGAGGATACCCTTCCGGGAACTCCTACCATGATGAAGTATAAGATTCATGCTGATGAGAAATCCTTATATAATACTCCTCCGGCATACGGAATCTATATTTGCGGCAAGGTATTTAAATGGATTAAGAATATGGGCGGCTTAGAGGCCATGAAGGTACATAACGAGAAGAAGGCTGCCATCCTTTATGATTTCCTTGACCAGAGCAAGATGTTCCATGGTACTGTTGTGAAGGAAGACCGTTCCTTGATGAATGTACCCTTTGTGACCGGTGATGAAGAGTTGGATGCAAAGTTTGTTAAGGAGGCTAAGGCAGCTGGCTTTGAGAACCTGAAGGGACACAGAACCGTAGGTGGCATGAGAGCTAGTATCTATAATGCGATGCCGATTGAGGGGGTGGAAAAGCTGGTTGAATTCATGAAAAAGTTCGAAAGTGATAACGCAAAATAAGCTAAAATGTACCTATTCAGTATCCATAAGAGATCAGTAGGATTTTGAGTTAATCGGCGCTAAAATACGCAGCTTTTTGCATGTTTTGTGTGCTTAGGCATCGTAAGATGCCACGTTACTGTGAGGGTACTGAATAGTTAAGCCAAATAATATATAGGGGTGCCGACGAGGGCGGTACGGATGGGAGAACGGGATATGAAATATAATTGTCTAAATCCTATAGCTGAGATAGGTTTGAATATTTTCACGGATGAATATGATAAGGTCGAGAGCTTAAATGATACCGATATTGTGTTAGTTCGGAGTGCTGCAATGCACGATATGGAATTTGATGATAATTTGAAGGCAATCGCGAGAGCAGGTGCCGGAGTGAATAACATTCCTTTGGAGAAATGTGCTGAGCAGGGTATCGTGGTATTCAATACGCCCGGTGCAAATGCTAACGGTGTTAAGGAACTTGTAATTGCTGGTCTTATGTTGGCTTCCCGTGATATTATCGGAGGTGTGAACTGGGTACAGTCGGTAAAGGATGATCCGTCGATTTCCAAGCTTGTAGAAAAGGGAAAAGCGAAATTTGCTGGAAAAGAGATCCTTGGCAAGAAACTGGGTGTTATCGGACTGGGAGCAATCGGTGTATTGGTTGCCAATGCGGCAAACCGTCTTGGAATGAAGGTATACGGTTATGACCCCTTCATCTCTGTAGACAGTGCCTGGAATTTGTCCAGAGATGTTGTTCATGTGAAATCCAGAGATGATATCTACAGAGAATGTGATTATATTACCGTTCATGCTCCTTTGATCGAAGACTCAGATCCCAATGTAAATACAAAGGAAATGATCAATAAGGAAACAATAAGTAAGATGAAGGACGGTGTAGTAATCCTGAACCTTGCAAGAGATCTTCTGGTAAACGATGCCGATATTGAGGGTGCTTTAAAATCCGGTAAGGTATCGAAATATGTTACTGATTTCCCGAATGAGAGGACCGCAAAGATGGAGGGGGTAATCGCAATTCCTCATCTGGGTGCTTCTACCGAGGAGTCCGAGGACAATTGTGCGGTAATGGCTGTGAAGCAGCTGATGGATTATATGGAGAACGGAAACATTAAGAACTCCGTAAATTATCCGAACTGTGATGCGGGAATATGTATGACCGCTGGTCGTATCGCGATCTGTCATCGTAATATTCCAAACATGTTAACACAGTTCACTGGTGCCTTTTCTGCACTAAATGTCAACATTACTGACATGGTAAATAAGAGCCGCGGCGACTATGCTTATACTGTATTGGATGTTGAGTCCGCTGACAATACTGAGGTTGCAGCAAAGCTTACTAAGATTGAAGGCGTTTTAAAGGTTCGTGTAATCAAATAGTTAATGATTATTATTACTTCATAGGGGCATAAGTATACTGCGAAATTGTTGCAGATTACTTATGTCCCCATTAATGTAGGTAAGATGATTGGACTGAGTCAAACAGAGTACTAAGTGGTTTAGAGATTGGAGATATTATAATGGCATTCGTGAAACCTTTTTTATGTATCAGACCAGATGAGCAATTTGCTCATCGAGTAGCAGCGCTACCTTACGACGTATATAATCGCCAGGAAGCTAAGCAGGAGACCCAGCGGGAGCCGATGTCCTTCCTCAGGGTTGACCGCCCAGAAACAAATTTTACAGAAGAAGTAGATACCTACAATCCTATCGTGTATACGAAGGCTAAGGAACTTCTGACGAAGATGAGGGAGCAGGGTATTCTTAAGACAGAAGAGAGTCCATGCTATTATGTTTATGAGCTTATTATGCAGAGTAGATCCCAGACAGGTCTGGTTGCCTGCGCTTCGATTGATGATTATCTGAATAATGTGATTAAGAAGCATGAGAATACCAGAGAAGAGAAGGAACTGGATCGTATTCGCCATGTAGACATTTGTGATATGCATACAGGCCCTATTTTTCTGGCATATCGTGCTCATAAGACAATCAGCGAAGCGGTAGCAGAGACAAAGGAGGAGGAACCCATCTATGAGTTTGAATCGAACGACGGGATCAGCCATAAAGTATGGAAGCTTCATCAGCCGGAGAGAATTAAAGCTGTTACTGATGCATTTGAAGAGGTTGGCAGTATCTATATTGCGGATGGTCATCATCGCGCAGCCTCTGCGGTTAAAGTAGGCTTAAAGAGAAGGAATGAGAATCCGGGTTATACCGGTGAAGAGGAATTCAATTTTTTCCTATCTGTCTTATTTCCTCATGATCAGCTGATGATCATGCCATATAATCGTACAGTTAAGGATCTGCATGGATTATCCAAGGAGGATTTCCTGAGCAGGCTGAAGCAGAACTTTACAGTAGAGTATCTGGGAGAGGTACCATTTGCTCCTGAGCGAAAGGCTAACTTTGGCATGTATCTGAAGGACGGCTGGTATTCCCTTGTTGCGAAGAATCAACTGAAGGCAATCAAGGATCCCGTTGCAGCGCTGGATGTAAGCCTCCTTCAGGATTACCTGCTGGGGCCGGTTCTTGGTATTGAGGACCCGAGAATTGATAAGAGAATCGATTTCATCGGTGGGATTCGAGGGTTGAAGGAATTGGAGCGTCGCGTAGCCGAGGATATGGCAGTGGCATTTTCTATGTATCCTACCTCCATTGAGGAATTATTTGCAGTATCGGATGCAGGTAAACTGATGCCTCCCAAATCTACTTGGTTTGAGCCGAAATTACGAAGTGGGTTATTCTTGCATAGTTTATCTTAATAATATAACGATAAAAAATCGTAGTCAAATTATACAGAAACCGGTTTTGTAGTTGAGGCTGCTAAACCGGTTTTTGCTGATTAAGTGGAAGTAAATTTGTCCGGTATTATTACATCTTTGATTTATTAGTATTTTATTATTAAAGTACTATTTGATACTACCAAAATAATACATAATATGATAGTATTGGCTTATTGAGGGGTTTTTATTAAATCAAGAATAATAATACGGAGGAGAAGATACTATGCCCAAGACGGAAGCAATTAAAACGCAACAGAGTGGATACGATGTCAAAAGAGTACACAAGGTGAACTTTATAGCCACGATAGTGATCGTTAGCATACTATTAGTGCAGATATTAATTGCCAAGGGGATGGGTGAAGGTGTTAGGGCCATAATCGCAACGGCTATTACTATTTTCTTATGTGTTATTAACTATTTCGTGCCAATCAATGAACGATTAAGAAGCTTATTATTTGCAACTCTAAATTTGGTTGCCGCATTCGGATTGATGTATTTTTTTGGCTATACGTTGAATAAACACTATCTAATATTTACAACAATTGCAATGATCACCTTATATTTTAGGAAAGAATTAATTGTTATATTCGCAATTTTTGTGAATAGCGGGTATTTATTAATGTATCTATTTCGCCCGCAGAATTTACTATCTGATAATATAGCTTTAAAAGAATTTGTTACTGTTATTACCTTGATTAACGGAATTATGGTTCTTTTGTTTTTTCTGACTAAGTGGGGTAACGAGCTTGTGGAGCAAGCCGATAAAAAGGAAGAAGAATCAAAAAAATTACTTAATCAGCTAGAGAGTACCTTCCAGACGATAGAGGAAGGTGCCAGGTCCCTAAACAATAATCTTGGTGTGGTAGACACGCAGCTAAAAGGGATTAATGAAGCCAGCCTGGGTATCGTTGATTCAGTTCAGCAGATGGCAACTGCAATACAGGAGGAAGCAGCTAGTGTATATAGGATCAATGAATCAATGACCCAATCTCTGCAGGTGGTGAATCGCACAATCGAAATATCAAACGGTGTTGTAGATAAATCAGGAGCGATGAGTAAGAAGGTTGAAGATGGTTGGAATAAGGTAAATGATGTGGCGGTGAATATGTCAACAGTAAGTACAGCTATTGGGACTACCGCCAATACGGTAAATGATCTTCAAACCAGTTTAAAAGAAATCATTATTCTTTTGAATAACATCAAGACGATAGCCGCACAGACGAATCTGCTTGCACTAAATGCTTCTATAGAATCTGCACGTGCCGGCGAACAAGGAAAAGGCTTTGCTGTTGTTGCAGAGAACATTCGCGGATTGTCCGAACAGAGCAGGAAAATAGCAGACAATATCAGCGAAGTAACTACCGTAATACTGGAAAAGTCAGAGAATGCAGCTAGAGTGTCAAAGGAAGGGGAGAAAGCCACGAAAGAGGGAATGGATATTATCCGCGAAGTAGCATGCTTCTTTACTGACATGAAGGAATCTTATCAAAAGACGAATGATGAATTATCAAGGAGCATGAGAGAAATTGAAATAGCTGCTAAAAACTTCATTGAGGTACAGGAGCAGATAACGAATGTAGCAAGTATATCGGAAGAGAATTCTGCATCAACTCAAGAGATATTGTCCATCATTGAGGACGAGAGCTCTCAGATCTCTCAGATTAATTCTTCCGTTTCACAAGTGTATGACTTGAGTCAGAGGCTGAAAGATATGGTGAAGCAGGTATAAACTGACCATAGATGGAAATGTACATAGCCGGAAAAGACTGTATTAATAAGAATAATTTTATAAAAAAGTTAGAATTTTTTCTATTGATTTATCTAGAATTATCTTGTGAATATGGTATAATTAGCAAGAGTATTCTATAAGATTATTAGCCGGACAATGGTATAAGATTAGGAGTACTTTTAATTTTGTTATAAGAAGGAGGATATATTTATGGCAAATCTACGTGGAACAAAAACATTGGAGAATTTAATGAAATCCTTTGCGGGTGAGTCACAGGCAAGAATGAGATATACTTATTTCGCATCGGTAGCTGGCAAAGAAGGTTACAAACAAATTCAGAATATTTTCCTTGAGACAGCAGAGAATGAGAAGGAGCATGCAAAGGTATTTATGAAGCTGGCTCTGGAGCATCTTGATGGTGAGAATCCTGCCCCGGTTGAAATTAATGCAACCTATCCTTTTGCTTATGGAGATACCGCAGCAAACCTAAAATCAGCAGCAGACGGAGAGCATGAGGAAGCAGAATTGGATTATCCTGCATTCGCAAAGACAGCAAAGGAAGAAGGCTTCCCGGACATTGCAACTCGATTTCTTTTGATTGCTAAGGTTGAAAAGCATCACGAGGAGAGATATCGTAAGCTTCTTCAGAATATTGAGAACGGAACCGTATTCAAGAAGGATGGCAAGGTATTCTGGAAATGTATCAATTGCGGTCACATTCACGAAGGTGATGCAGCTCCTGCTCTTTGCCCTACCTGCCAACACCCGAGAGATTACTTCCAATTGTTGGATGACTGTTTCTAGAATAATACAATTACATAATTTTCATAATAAGAGGGTGTTCATTACACCCTCTTATTACATATATATGAATATATAATAAATGATTTTATAATTATTTCACTTCCTTAATAGAGTTAAATATGCTAAAATATATCACAAATGAGTTTTATGGGGAACCCAATCGAGAAGTAACGAAGGGCCTTCAAAAATGTGAAAGGTACAGGTGTTAGTAATGAGTAATTTTTTTAACATGGATAATCCCTTCTTTACTACGCTGGGAAAGATATGTGATATGCTTTTCATTAGCGTAGTATGGCTGCTGCTCTGTATACCGGTAATAACCATTGGGCCGGCGAATACAGCATTATATTATGCAACGGTAAAGGTTATCCGAAGAGAAAGAGGCTATTTATTTCGGGAATTCTTTAAATCCTTTAAATTGAATTTTAAGAGGGCAGCAATTCTAGGTGTGATACTGACAATAATGTTTGTTGTTCTAGGTTTTGACCTGGTATGGGCCTATGCGAATTTAGGTAACGCAGGAAGTACCGGATCCATATTATTTGGTATTTTTATTGCGATCACCTTCTTGTTGGTATGCTTTTCCTCTTATGCATTCCCCATATTATCTCGATTTGATATGACAGTAAAGCAGTTGGTGAAAGCAGGGGCATTCATGTCAATTAGGCATCTTCCTTCTACACTGGCGATGGTTGTTGTAACTGCGGCAGGAATTGTTGGTACATTTATTATACCGTTACTGATATTTATTGTGCCGGCTACTGTTGTTTTAGTTAACTCTTTCCTCATGGAACGCATATTAAAGAAGTATATGCCGAAATCAGAAGAGACGGATGAAGAAGAGACGACTGATGAAGAGCATTCTCGTAAGGATGAATGGTATTTGGAATAGTGTAAACAATGTGAATTAAAAGTAATTCCCAAAGTGAATTATATTCGCTTAGGAAGAAGCTGCGAAGTTCGCACAGTGGTGCTCACTCCTTGTTCTTACGGCGTTCCCGGCTTCACGGAAGATGTGGCTTGGATGTTAGCGCAAATTTATACATTTCGTATATCTAACTGAATATTTTGAGGTGCTTTCAGTCATTTTTAATAAAAATTAATATTTTCACAAAAATTTCTTTTCATTTACGTGAAAACGTGATATATACTATATATATAATTTTTGTATGGAGCGAAGGTGTTCTCGATTTTTTGAGGACACCTTTTTGTATATAGGGATTTATGCCCTATACACAAAAAAGCTTTGCTGGGATACGCATTCAAGCGTAAGGGCGAAAAGACTTTCTTACGATCAAAGCGTTCAACGCGTAATTGTCAGCGGAGCTGACACTATGTTCTAATCATGAGAGGAGATATGGTATGTCGGAAAAATTAACAGAGCTATTTGGAATTGATGTATTTAATGATGCGACTATGGTAGAGCGTCTGCCTAAGAAAACATATGCAGCGCTAAAAAAGACGATTGAGAATGGAGAGGATCTGGATCCCAACGTCGCAGAGGTTGTTGCAAACGCTATGAAGGACTGGGCTATTGAGAGAGGGGCTACACATTATACCCACTGGTTCCAGCCTTTGACTGGAATTACGGCAGAAAAGCACGATTCCTTTATCAGCCCTACCTCAGACGGTAAGATAATTATGGAATTCTCAGGTAAGGAATTAATCAAGGGTGAGCCGGATGCTTCCTCCTTCCCCTCTGGTGGTCTTAGAGCTACCTTTGAAGCAAGAGGCTATACCGCTTGGGATTGTACCTCTCCGGCCTTCCTCAGAGAAGATGCTGCAGGTGTTACTCTCTGTATCCCTACTGCATTCTGTTCTTATACAGGAGAAGCACTGGATCTTAAGACGCCATTACTTCGTTCTATGGAAGCTCTCAGCGTTCAGGCCGTTAGAATTATGAAACTGTTTGGTCACACCGATGTGAAGCGTGTTACTCCTTCCGTTGGACCGGAACAGGAATATTTTTTAGTTGATAAAGCAAAATACTTAAAACGAGATGATCTTATCTTCACCGGTAGAACCTTATTTGGAGCAATGCCTCCCAAGGGTCAGGAGTTAGACGATCATTACTTTGGTAGCATTAAGGAACGTGTAGCTTCCTTCATGAAGGAGTTAAATATTGAGCTTTGGAAGATGGGTGTTACCGCTAAGACCCAACATAACGAGGTTGCACCGGCTCAGCACGAATTAGCTCCAATCTACGCATCTGCAAATATTGCTACCGATCACAATCAATTAGTAATGGAATGTATGAAGAAGGTGGCTAATCGTCATGGTCTCGCTTGTCTTCTTCACGAGAAGCCCTTTGCAGGAGTGAACGGTTCCGGTAAGCATGACAACTGGTCCATGGTTTCTGATACAGGTAAGAACCTTCTTGAGCCAGGTAAAACCCCTCATGATAATGTACAGTTCCTCTTAATATTGTCAGCAGTATTAAAGGCAGTGGATCTTCACGCTGATCTTCTTCGTGTATCTGCTGCTAATCCTGGTAATGATCACAGATTAGGTGCTAATGAAGCACCTCCGGCAGTTATCTCCGTATTCTTAGGAGCACAGCTAGAGGATGTTATTTCTCAGTTGATTGAGACAGGCGAAGCGAAGAGCAGTAAGGACGGCGGTAAGCTGAATGTCGGTGTACACACAATTCCTGAGTTTAAGAAGGATGCAACGGATCGTAATCGTACTTCACCCTTTGCCTTTACCGGTAATAAATTCGAATTCCGTATGGTGGCATCCTCCATGTCCATCGGAACTGCCAACACAGTGCTTAATACGATTGTGGCTGATGTATTTAGCGAGATGGCTGATGAGCTTGAAAAGGCTGAGAACTTCGATATCGCAGTACATGATTTGATTAAGAAGACATTAACAGAACACCAGAGAATCGTATTCAATGGCAATGGTTATGCAGAGGCATGGGTAGAAGAGGCAGCAAGAAGAGGCCTGCCGAATATCAAATCCATGGTCGAAGCAGTTCCTGCTTTGGTTACGGATAAAGCAATTAAAATGTTTGAGAAACATCATGTTTTCTCATCAGTAGAGCTGCATTCCCGTGCTGAGATCTTGTATGAGGCGTATACAAAAGCGATTAACATTGAAGCTAAGACGATGATCTCCATGGCGAAAGTAAAATACATCCCGGCGGTTATTTCATATACCAAAAAATTGGCGGACTCTATCAATGCAGTTAAGTCAGCAGTTGCTGATGCAGATGTCAGTGTTCAATGTGGGCTATTGAAGGAGATATCCTCTCTTCTTACCAAGGCTCAGGTAGCATTGCTGAAGCTTCAGGAGGTTACAACACAGGCGAATTCCATCGGAGATATTGCAGAACAGTCAAAGTATTTTAAAGAGACTGTATGTCCGGCGATGGCAGAACTCAGAGCTCCGATCGATGCTTTAGAGGTATTGGTTGATAAGGAATTATGGCCGGTTCCTACCTATGGTGATCTGTTATTTGAGGTATAAATTTATTTCTTGTGATTAATCTTTTCTCATGATTTATTAGAAAGATAAAGGAAAAGCCGTTTCTTATGGATGAACGGCCTCAGACAGGTAGACAATTAAAAATAAAAAAACGGGTAGATTATTACAAAGGTAATCTATCCGTTTTTTTACATATCCTTGTTAGTAAAAAGCACATATGTTATACTTCTTTATGTTGTCCATGATTTATACGTGCATGAAAAGCAAGGTGACAATATCTTCATTGTGATAGTATTAATCTTGAAGGGAGGGAAGCGAATGGATTGGCTTGATAATATGAACGCGGCAATAGAATACATTGAAACGCATCTGGCAGAAGAAATCTCCTACGATCGCACCGCACAAATCGCCTGTTGTTCGACTTATCATTTCCAGCGGATGTTTTCATACATCACAGGAGTACCATTGTCGGAGTATATCCGGCGCAGAAGGTTGACATTAGCGGCTTTCGAGTTGCAAGCCGGAAATTGTAAAGTTATCGATGCGGCATTAAAATACGGATACGAGTCGCCGGAAGCATTCAGCCGAGCGTTCAAAAAGCTACACGGCGTCATGCCGGTATCAGCGCGTGATATAGGAGTTTCGCTTAAAGCCTATCCTAAGATGACCTTCTCTATCACAATTAAAGGAGATGTTGAGATGAAGTATCGCATTACAAAGCGAGAGGCGTTTCGTGTGTTCGGCGTTTACACGGACATTAGTACAAATCAGGAGACTGCGTTTGAACAGGTTCCGCAGTTTTTCAGAAAGTGCGATGAAGACTTGGTGCCAGACGAGATCAACGAACTTTTGGGTCGTTTCAATGATAATCACACAATTTCAGCGTTGTACGACCATTCAGAAAACACATTTAAGTACATGCTTTGCCAGTTCTTACCCAAAGGCCTTTCTGTACCGGATAAATTTACGGTACTTGATGTTCCTGCTGCGACATGGGCTGTCTTTGATGTGCCGGACTGTGAAATTCAAGCCATGTGGAGACGAATCTGGACCGAGTGGTTTCCTACCTCTGGATATGAAGCGGTGAAGGGCGTACAATTCGAGATGTACTACGGGTTAGCCAGCCATGAAAATGTCTTCGGAGAGATTTGGATTCCAGTCAAGAAGAAATAGTCTTATCTTTCGGTTTAACCCAAAAAAAAGATAGCTATAGAAATGGATGCCGGAAGGTGTCCATTTCTTTTTGGTGTATTTCGCCGTGCGGCTTTTATTGTGCGTTCGTGTACTGCAGGATTCCATATTATTCCATAAAAGAAGTCTCTTTAATAAAAATATGCTTGACAAGGAGAGATTTTTCCTTTATATTTTGATTATCAAAATATTTGCCATACAAAGTAATATTGAATGTAAAAAAGCATTCATATGATTTGTATAGCAGGCATATGTGGGGTACCTGATTGATGCATGGGAGTGAAGCACATGAATGAGAAACTGATTGAAATTAATAAGATGCTTGTTGAGGCATATGATGACGTAAACCATATAGAGGAATACTCAATCAAGCAGGGAGCTTTCAATGATTTGTCAATAACGGAGATTCATACCGTAGAAGCTGTCGGTCTGTACGGATCAAAGACTATGTCTGAGATAGCAACAGAGCTGGGAATAACGATGGGTACATTAACAACTGCCGTTGACAAGTTGATTAAAAAGGGCTATATGGAACGCAGCAGAAGCAGCTCGGATCGTAGGATTGTGAACGTCAATCTGACGAAGAGGGGCAAGCTGGCATACAGAATTCATGAAAAGTTTCACTTGGATATGGTAAAGGCAATCATGCAGGATTTTACACAGCAGGAGGAAGAAGTATTGTTGACTGCCTTAAGTAAGCTGAACAAACATCTGAAGGATATTTACCTTGGATCAGACAAGAGATAGATTGGCGCTATTACTGTGTTAAGGAGGACTCCATAATGAGACGCGCAATTATTATCGGAACAGGTAGTTATGCTCCGGAATATAGAATGACAAATGATGATATGGCAAAGCTGGTTGAGACTAGTGATGATTGGATAGTAACGAGGACGGGAATCAAGGAAAGAAGAATTTCAACCGGTGAGAATACCTCAGACCTGGCCTATATAGCGGCATGCAGAGCTTTACAGAAAGCAGAACTCGAAGTAAAGGATATTGATCTTATTATTTGTGCAACTATTACACCTGATTCTTTTATGCCATCTGTGGCATGCATGGTTCAACAACGATTAGGAGCAACGAGAGCAGCAGCCTTTGATTTAACAGCGGCATGCAGCGGTTTAATCTACGGAATGGCCTGTGCGGCCTCCTTCATCGAGACAGGGATGTATCAGAATATACTGGTGTTAGGAGCAGAGACGTTATCAAAGGCTCTGGATTGGACCGACCGATCCACCTGTGTTCTCTTTGGAGATGGTGCAGGAGCAGTAGTATTAAGTGCTTCTGACACCGGTAAAGGAATATCCGCTATCCATCTGTTAAGTGATGGGAGTAAGCAGGATTATCTGTGTCTGCCTGCATTACCATTACGTAATCCAATGGTACCGGATAAGGATGAACCGCCTCGCGCAATTACGATGAAGGGGCAGGAGGTATTCAAGTTCGCAGTGAGAAGCATCACAGAACATATCCATACCGTACTGAAGAAAGCTGATATATCGGTGAATGAGATTAAGTATATCGTAACCCATCAGGCAAATTGTCGAATTATTGAACAAGCGGCTAAATCGGCTAAGATCCCGATTGAAAAATTTTATATGAATCTGGACCTGTATGGGAACACTTCTGCAGCCTCCATTGGAATTGCCCTGGATGAAATGGTTCAAAAGGGAATGCTTGCAGCCGGTGATAAGTCGATTTTGGTTGGATTTGGTGGTGGAATGACCAGTGGGGCGATATTGGTTGAGTGGGCGTGAGCTTATTGATCGAGTGTAGGTAGAGATAGTGATCGAGTGTAGGTAGTGAAGTGACCGAGTGTAGGTAGTGAAGTGACCGAGTGTAGGTAGAGATCATGATTGAGGGATGTATAAGGTATTTTGCTTGCCTTTCCTTCCCGGCGGGATGTTTCTTACAAGCCTCTTAGCAGAGTCTTGACGAAACATGAACTCCCTTGGTCAGCCGGTCTGCGCAAAATCTCTTATACTATCCCTCAATCATGGGATATACGTTACATGAGTTATGATTATAATTTGGTATCATAGACGAAAACGGAGATGAAAATGAAGCCCATAACCAAGTATCTTTGACGAGGAGCTGGGAGATATGATTAAGATTAAGAAGCCCATAACCAAGTGTCCTTGACGAAGAGCAGAGAGATATGATTAAGTAAGCCCATAACCAAGTATCCTTGACGAGGAGCTGATATTTATTATACGAATAGAAGGGGTATCTTTTTTGAAGATACAGATTATTTTTTTAATTGATTACTTCAAATATTTTAATTTAAAAATTGAAGTAGTTATGTGAGGAGGTGGTATTGGGATGTATGACATTTGTAATTCTGATCATGATGTGACAGTATAGGTAATTAAAGGTAATAATTGTAAGCGGATTATAGGGTATTTGTCCCTTAATCATAAATTGAGTAATTAACACTGAAATACGAGATATTGCTCTCGAGCCGCATGGTATGCGGTTCTATCACAACAAACGATAGAAATACGCTCTGCGGATTTTCTATTGTAATGAATAATATGGAAGGGGCAAGGCTCCTCCCTGATAAAATGAAAAGGAGGTAGTAGTCCTCCGTATATTAGGAGGATGAATAAGACCATGGATTTAAACAAGATTAAAGAGGTTGTAGCAGATCAATTAGGAGTAGACGTAGCTGAGTTAAAAGAGGAGACATCCTTAAAGGACGATTTGAGTGCAGACTCCCTCGATTTATTCCAAATAATTATGTCCTTAGAAGAAGAGTTCGGTATTGAAATTCCTACCGAGGATACAGAGAGTATCGGAACAATTGGTGATATTGAGAAGTATTTGAACAGCAGAAGCGAGGAGTAATAGAAGGGATATTTCCTTAGTATTTGTGCCGCTATAGGGCGGCGGAATGGAGTTAGTAAGAGGATGAAATCTAGGGTATGCGATTTACTGAATATTGAGTATCCGATCTTCCAAGGTGCGATGGCTAGAATTTCAGACGCTTCCCTTGCTTCTGCAGTATCGGAGGCGGGTGGATTAGGTATTATTGCTGGTGGGACTGCACCTGTGGAAGTGATTCGAGCCGAAGTTCGAAAGGCGAAGGAATTAACCAATAAGCCTTTTGGCGTAAATATCATGCTTCTGAGTGAATTTGCGGACGATATTGCTAATATGGTCTGTGAAGAAGGAGTTAAAGTGGTCACAACCGGAGCAGGAGCACCGGGTAAATATATGGAGATGTGGAAAGCGCATGGGATTAAAGTAATTCCGGTAGTTCCCTCTGTTGCCATAGCAAAACGAATGGTACGAAGTGGCGCAGATGCAGTCATAGCAGAAGGTACCGAGTCCGGTGGACATGTGGGAGAGCTGACAACAATGGTTTTAGTTCCTCAGGTGGTGGATGCGGTAGATGTGCCTGTCATTGCAGCAGGCGGAATAGCCGATGGCAGAGGCATGGCAGCAGCCTTTATGTTGGGGGCAGAAGCGGTGCAGATAGGAACTCGTTTCCTGACCGCTCATGAATGTACAGTACACCCGAATTATAAGCAGAAGGTACTTGGTGCAAAGGATATTGATACGGTTGTAACCGGACGATCTACCGGTCATCCCGTTAGAACCCTGAAGAATAAGTTGAGCCGCAAATTCATTGAATTAGAAGCTGCAAATGCATCAGTTGCAGAGCTTGAACAACTTGGTGTCGGAGCATTGGCGAAAGCGGTAGTCCAAGGCGATGTGGAATTCGGTAGTGTCATGGCCGGTCAGGTCGCAGCTATGGTAAATAAAGAACAAAGCTGTAAAGATATTATTCAGGGACTGTTCCATGAGGCAAATCAGCTTATGGGCCATCAGATATAACATATTGAATACTGTATCTGGAGATGGAGGATATATGGGAAAAACAGCTTTTTTATTTGCAGGACAGGGAGCTCAGTATATCGGAATGGGGAAAGAGCTTTATGAGTCATATTCAAAGTGTAGGCAGGTCTTTGAGGAAGCGAGCGATTGCTTAGGCTTTGATATTGGTAAGCTGATACTTACAGGAACGAAGGAAGAGCTCGATCAGACGGAGAATACACAGCCAGCTGTGGTGACTATGACATTGGCAGCCTATCAGGCAGTCCGCGAACAGGGCATTGTACCCGATGTAGTTGCAGGTCTTAGTCTTGGCGAGTATTCAGCTTTAACTGCCGCGGGAGCTTTCACCTTATCCCAGGTGGTTGGGTTGGTTCGTAAACGTGGTCGTTTCATGCAAGATGCGGTACCGGCAGGGATTGGCAAGATGTGTGCCGTTCTCAATCTGTCGGAGGATAAGATAAGAGAAGCCTGTGAGGAAGCAAAGCCCTTCGGTATTGTTGAACCGGCTAACTTTAATTGCCCTGGACAGATCGTCATCGGAGGTGAGATAAAAGCGGTGGATGAAGCGGCGAGGTTGGCGATGGAAAAGGGAGCAATGAAGACCATTGATTTGACGGTAAGCGCACCCTTTCATACATCTATGCTTCAGCCGGCGGCTGACCGATTGAAACTGGAGCTCGATAATCTACTACTCGGTGAGTTGATGACTCCGGTTATAAGTAATGTAAATGCAGATTATATCGAGAGCACCAATCAGGTAAAGGACCTTTTATATAAACAGGTAATGAGAAGTGTGCTATGGGAACAGTCTGTTCGTAGGATGATTACCGATGGGGTAACAAATTTTATTGAAATTGGACCGGGTAAGACCTTATCCGGTTTTGTCAAGAAGATAGACCGGGGACTGCGTATCTTCAATGTTGAGGATGTCACCTCTCTGGGGAATACTGTAAAAGCGATACAGGCCGGAAAATAGAAAGGAAGTTAGAATGCTGAAGGGAAAGGTTGCAGTAATCACAGGAGCAGGAAGAGGCATTGGCAAGGCAATCGCCTTACAGTTTGCCGAGAATGGCTCCAAAGTAGTAGTAAATTATCGCAGTAGTGTGACTCAGGTCGAAGAGGTGATAAACATCATCAAAAGTGCCGGTGGGGAAGCGATTGCGGTACAGGCTAATATCAGCAGAGAAGAGGATGCTAAGAGACTGATTGAAGAAGCGGTAAAGCAATTCGGCAGATTGGATGTATTAGTGAACAATGCCGGTATCACCAAAGATAATTTACTAATGCGTATGTCGGAACAGGATTTCGTCAGTGTAATCGATACGAATCTGAAGGGAACCTTCTTTTGCACCAAGCATGCAGCAACCGCAATGCTGAAGCAGCGAAGCGGAAAGATCATCAACATTTCTTCCGTGGTCGGTATCACCGGCAATGTGGGCCAGGCAAACTATGCGGCTTCCAAAGCTGGAGTGATCGGTATGACGAAAGCAGTGGCAAGAGAGCTTTCTTCCCGCGGTATCACAGTAAATTGCGTTGCACCCGGATTCATTGAGACTGATATGACAGAGCAGCTCTCCGATAAGGTGAAGGAGGCAACGATTGCGAACATACCGTTAAAACGTTACGGTTTTGCAAGCGAGGTGGCCGGGGCAGTCAGTTTCTTAGCTTCTGAGGCTGCGAATTATATCACTGGGCAGGTGCTTCAGGTTGACGGCGGTCTTGCAATGTAATGTAAAATAAAAATTGTTCTTTTGGGTTTTGAGATACTACGAGGCAGTTCATGAAGGTTAGTGAAGATAATTAAAGACAGATTGTACCTATGTTATAGAATATAAATGGCTCACTGGATTTGCTAAAATATATTATCAAAGAATAGTTGTCTTTATGAATACAGATGCCGAGAACGGCGTAAAGAGAGGATAGATATGAAGCATAGAGTAGTTGTTACAGGTATGGGTGCTATTACCCCGATCGGTAATAGTGCAGAGGAATTCTTTATTAACATACAGGCTGGTACCTGCGGTATTGACTCTATCAAGTCGTTTGATACAGAAGGTTTTCAGGTAAAGCTCGCAGCCGAGGTTAAGGATTTTGATCCGAAAAAATACATGGATTCAAAGGATGCCAGAAGAATGGACCGCTTCTCTCAGTTTGCGGTTGCTGCAGCAAAGGAGGCAATCGAGGATTCGGGTATCAACCTCGAGAGTATTGACCGTGATCGTTTCGGAGTTATCGTCGGTTCCGGTATCGGCAGTATCGGGCTTATTGAGAAAGAGACAAAGACCCTGCTCGAAAAGGGACCAAAGCGAATTAATCCGCTATTTATCCCAATGACCATTACAAATATGGCAGCAGGTAATATTGCTATCCAATTTGGTGCAAACGGCGTTTGTACGAATGTTGTAACCGCTTGTGCAACTGGCAATAACTGTATCGGTGAAGCATTCCGCAGTATTAAGCATGGTTATTCAGATCTCATATTGGCAGGTGGCACGGAAGGTTCAATTACTCCGTTAGGAGTAGCAGGTTTCTCCGCTTTGAATGCATTATCTACCAGCAATGATCCGGCAAGAGCATCCATTCCGTTTGATAAGGAACGAGACGGCTTCGTTATGGGTGAAGGTGCAGGTATCTTATTGCTTGAAGAATTTGAACACGCTAAGGCTCGAGGTGCGAAAATTTATGCGGAAGTCGTAGGCTATGGTACTACTGGAGATGCTTATCATATTACCGCTCCATCTCCCGAAGGAGAGGGTGGTGCAAAGGCTATGAAGCTGGCGATGGAGGAGGCAAATGTCACTGCGAAGGAGATTTCTTATATCAATGCTCATGGCACCAGTACACCGACCAATGACCGTATCGAGACAGCTGCAATCAAGCTGGCAATGGGGGAGGCAGCATATCAGGTTCCGGTAAGCTCTACCAAGTCCATGATCGGACATCTTTTAGGAGCAGCAGGAGCAGTTGAAGCAGTCATCTGTATTAAGGCTATGGAGAAAAGCTTCATTCCGCCTACGATCGGATTGAAGGTTACTGATGAGGAATGTGATTTGGATTATGTAGCTAACGTTGGGAGAACAGCAAAGCTTACCTATACTATGTCCAACTCCTTAGGTTTTGGGGGACATAATGCTACATTATTATTCAAAAATATACGCGAATAAAGTAAAGATGCAATTTTTACTTTTTGAGTTTGTACCTTCTGCATCAAAGTTTGTGGAGCACACTTGGTACAAACCAACACTGAATGAAATATTTTAAGGTGTTAAGATTCCGCAGTGCGATATTATGGAGGCAAATTATGGATTACAAGGCGATTATTAACTTGATGAAGGAAATGAATCAGACAGAATTAACGAAGCTTGAGGTTGAAGAAGAAGGCGTTCGTATCTGCCTGGAGAAGGCGCATAGACTCTCCGAGAATCAGTGTTCAAATACAGCTTTCACACAGAATCAGTTATCCTACCCGCTATATACACCGGCAATGAGCTATCCGCAGACTGTATGTCAAATTACTCCGAATGTATCTGGCAGTATGACGTCTCAGGAGTCAGCAGCAAGTGCATCTGAGGCAATCTCAGAGGAATTAAACCATAAGAAGCTGGTATCTCCGATGGTAGGTACCTTTTATTCACAGCCCTCTCCAGATAAACCTCCTTTTGTAAAAGTAGGAGATAAGGTAAAGAAGGGACAGACCATCTGTATCATCGAGGCGATGAAGCTGATGAACGAAATTGAAAGTGAACATGATGGAGAAGTTGCTAAAGTATTGGTAGGTAATGAGGAGATGGTAGAATTCGGTCAACCTATGTTCCTCATTAAGTAGTTGGCTGATTGGAGGTATAGTGATTATAATGTTAAATGTAGATGAGATACAAAAAATTCTGCCTCATCGTACACCGTTTTTATTACTCGACCGAGTAGTAGATTTGGAGCCGGGAAAACGAGCCATCGGCAGGAAGTGTGTTACAATGAATGAGCCTTTCTTTCAGGGACATTTTCCAGGGAAAGCAGTTATGCCCGGAGTACTCATATTGGAGGCTCTTGCTCAGACAGGTGCAATCTGTATGCTGACGGTAGAGGGAAATGAAGGCAAGATAGTATATTTCGGTGGAATAGACAAGGTAAAATTTAAGCGTCAGGTAATTCCGGGCGATGTGCTGACTTTAGAGGTGGAGATAACGAAGAGCAAAGGTAGCTTTGGGGTAGGCACAGCTATCGCTTACGTGGAGGATAAGGTAGCAGTAGAGGCTATCCTGACTTTTGCAATCGGAGCATAGTACCGGACATGGAATTCTAAGATGGACAAATCAAGGAGAAATGCTATGTTTAAGAAGATTTTAATAGCGAACCGTGGAGAAATTGCAGTCAGAATTATCCGCGCCTGCAAGGAAATGGGAATTGAAACTGTCGCTGTCTATTCCGAAGCGGATAAGGAAGCCCTACATGTTATGCTGGCTGATGAAGCAGTATGTATCGGTCCGGCAAGATCCAAAGATAGCTACCTTAATATACAAAATATTATCAGTGCAACGGTTTTAACCGGTGCTACTGCTATTCATCCGGGGTTTGGTTTCCTATCGGAGAACAGCTCCTTTGCCAGAATGTGTGAGGATTGCAATATCACCTTTATCGGCCCGAAAGCGGATACGATTGATCTGCTTGGTAATAAGTCTAGGGCAAGAGAGACAATGCAGAAAGCAGGTGTTCCGGTTGTACCCGGTTCCGAAGGTGAGGTTGAGACGATCAAGGACGCAATTCTTCTGGCAGAGACAATCGGATATCCTGTAATGATTAAGGCATCTGCCGGTGGTGGTGG
Source organism: Bacillota bacterium (assembly GCA_023411215.1). Taxonomy (GTDB): domain Bacteria; phylum Bacillota; class Clostridia; order Lachnospirales; family Lachnospiraceae; genus Mobilitalea. The sequence goes on from JAEYOY010000031.1 coordinate 41,334, forward strand.
CAAGGGCATGAGAGCGGTATTTAATGAAGAGGATTTAGAAAAGGCTTATCATTCTGCAAAGGCAGAAGCCAAAGCCTCCTTTGCGGATGATAAGGTATATATTGAGAAGTTAATCATTCATCCCAAGCACATAGAGTTTCAGATACTTGCAGACAGCCACGGTAATGTAGTTCATCTTGGAGAGAGGGATTGTTCTGTCCAGAGAAGAAATCAGAAGATGATTGAAGAATCACCTTCCGCAATAATGACACCGGAGCTTCGTCGCAGGATGGGCTTGGCTGCTGTGAGAGCGGCTGAGGCTACCGGATATATCAATGCCGGAACCATTGAATTCTTACTCGATCAGCAGGGGAATTACTATTTCATGGAAATGAATACCCGTATTCAAGTAGAGCACCCGGTGACTGAGATGGTAACCGGTATCGATATGATTAAGGCTCAGATTAAAATAGCCTATGGTGAGGAGATGCCATACCGTCAAGAGAACATAGAATTCCGCGGTCATGCCATAGAGTGTAGAATAAATGCAGAGGACCCGGCAAAAAATTTCATGCCATGTCCGGGACGCATAGAGAATGTATTGTTTCCGGGAGGGTTCGGAGTCCGTGTTGACAGTGCCTTGTATCCCGGCTATCTGGTTCCTTCCTGTTATGATTCCATGCTTGCTAAGGTGATTGCCTATGGAAGTGACAGGGATGAAGCGATTGGGCGAATGAAGAGAGCGTTATCGGAACTGATCATTGACGGTATACAGACCAATGTGGAATATCAGTATGAGCTTTTGGAACGGGAGGAAATCCTAACTGGAAAATATCATACCGGACTAATTGAGGGAAAATAAAAGATGAACAAGAATCCATTTAAAGCGAAGCAATATGCAACCTCAAAAATATATCGTGCCAGACCGCAGGATATTGTACGTACCGGAGCTGAGGAAGAGAAACCGAATGTGCCCCAGGGAATCATGACCAAGTGTCCAAACTGCGGTAAAGTCATCTATACGAAGCTGCTGCTTGCGAACTTCAAACGTTGTGATGAATGCGGCTATAACTTTAAGGTATCTGCAAATGAACGTTTTGCCATGATTTTGGATGATGGAGAGCTACAGGAATTCGATGCCCAGTTGACGACACGTGATCCACTCGATTTCCCGGGCTACGGAGATAAGCTGGTGAAAACCCAGTCACAAACAGGGCTGGTAGATGGTGTAGTGACCGGACGAGGCAGGATCGAAGGTCTTCCGGTGATGCTGGGTGTTATGGATCCTGCTTTCTTCATGGGAAGTATGGGGACGACAATCGGTGAGAAGCTGACAAGACTCTTTGAAAGGGCAACCAAAGAGAGACTACCGGTTATTGTATTTACAGCGTCCGGTGGTGCCAGAATGCAGGAGGGGATATTCTCCCTGATGCAGATGGCTAAGGTAAGTGCGGCAGTAGCAAAGCACAATGAAGCGGGGCTATTATATGTCGTTGTACTTACGGACCCGACGACAGGTGGTGTTACAGCCAGCTTTGCTATGCTAGGAGATATCATTCTGGCAGAGCCGGGAGCACTCATCGGATTTGCGGGACCCAGAGTAATCGAGCAGACCATAGGCCAGAAGCTTCCGGAAGGCTTCCAGAGAGCTGAATTTTTGTTGGAGCATGGTTTTGTAGATCAAATTGTGACTAGAGATCAGCTTAAAGCTACATTGGGAGCAATTCTAAAGCTTCATTCTTTGGATTAATAGATCGTGTAGCTCCTATTATGCTTGATATTAGATAAAGGAAGGATAAAGCTATGAGTATTACACCTTGGGAAGAAGTGAAGCTTGCCAGAATGCCGGTCAGACCAACAGGCATGGATTATATAGATCGTATCTTTGATCAATTTCTTGAACTGCATGGTGATCGGTATTATGCAGAAGATCGTGCGATTGTAGGTGGCATTGCTTTTCTGGGGAGTATCCCTGTTACCGTAATTGCACAGCAGAAGGGAAGAAATACCAAAGAGAATATAGCTCGAAACTTCTCCATGCCACATCCTGAAGGCTACCGGAAGGCGCTTCGATTGATGAAACAGGCAGAGAAGTTCAGAAGACCGATTATCTGCTTTATCGATACCCCAGGTGCCTTCTGCGGGTTGGGTGCCGAGGAGAGAGGCCAGGGAGAAGCAATCGCTGCGAATCTTGCAGAAATGATGATGTTGAAAACACCAATCATCTCAGTAGTCATCTCAGAAGGTGGTAGCGGTGGTGCTTTGGCACTCGGTGTAGCGGATAAGGTATATATGCTGGAACACTCTATCTATGCGATACTGTCACCGGAGGGCTTTGCAAGTATTCTTTATAAGGATTCCTCCAAGGCTGAGCAGGCGGCGAAGGATATGAAGCTCACCGCACAGGACCTGTTCCAGTTCAAGATCATTGATGGCATTATATCGGAACCTCAGGGAGGGGCACACAACGACTACGATCGAACGGCTGGTAATATTAAAGCCGTGATTGAAGCAGACTTGCAGGAGCTCTTAGAGCTTCCGGTTGAGGAACTGCTGGAGAGGCGTTACCAGAAGTTCCGAAGAATCTAGCGAAGAGTAAAGTTATCTATAGTCGAGTTAATAAGTAATTGATGAAGCTGTTTATCTTGTTTCAACCATTGAATATACAAAATTATAAATGTTTCTGGAATGCTCATAATAACGAAGGTTATGGTGAGCATTCTTTCTTGATTTTATTCCAACCCGCTGGGTGGTTATAGTGTCAGCTTGGTAACACTTTTTTTACTTGCATAAGGAGGGAGGGTCATGTAATATGAAGCTATATGAGATTGCCAATTATGGGGAATGATGTGAAGCGACGTTTACTTATTAAGGGAAAGAAGTAAGAGAGATTAACGATATAAGGAGGAGCTAGATGATCATACATGATTTAAGCCCAGAGCAGGCTGAGCAGGTATTAGCTACAATAGAGGATGACAGTATTATATGCGAAGAGCAATCTATGCATAACTGCATCGGTTGCTTTGGCTGTTGGATTAAGACACCCGGTCAATGTGTCATTAAGGATGGATACGAGTCAATGGGTGCATTGTTGAGTAAGACGAAGGAGCTGATTGTAATCAGCAGGATGAATTACGGTGGCTTCAGTCCATATGTGAAGAATGTATTTGATCGAAGTATTTCTTATATCCATCCGAATTTTAAGATAAGAAACAAGGAAATGCATCACAGGCGCCGATATGACAATGTAATCCGCTTAAGAGTATTTTTCTATGGTGAGGATATCACACAGGATGAGAAGGATACGGCTAATGGATATGTTGAAGCGGTCAGTGTCAATCTGGATGCACGATTTGAAGAAATCCGTTTCTTTACGATGAAGGAATTGATGGAGGGTGATCTATGTTAAGAATTGCACTGATTAATGGAAGTCCGAAAGCAAAGGACAGTGCCTCCGAATGTCTTTTGGAGGAACTAAAGAATCAGCTTAAGGACAGTGTAGTATCGGAGTACAGCTTTCGGACATCGGAGCTGAAGAATCCGGAGGAGGTGATAGATCATGATGTTCTAGTCTTTGCCTTTCCTTTATATGTGGATGGTGTACCTTCTCAGCTGCTGTATTGTTTGGAGGAGTTGAAGGAACAGCTTAAGGGGCATAAAACACATATTTTGGTATATGCCATCTGTAATGCGGGCTTTTATGAAGGACATCAGAATCAATATGCCTTACAGATACTTAGAAACTGGTGTATCAAGAGTGGGGTTACCTGGGGACAGGGAATCGGCATCGGTGGCGGCGGAATGGTTCATAGTCTTAGGAATGTTCCTCGCGGGAAGGGCCCTAAGAAGAAGCTATCCCAAGCGCTGGATGACTTAGCCGACAATATCATGCGAATGAGCAGTGCTGATAACATCTATGTGAATCCCGGTATTCCTCGTGTTCTTTATAAGCTGGCTGCAGAGATGGGATGGAGACAAAATGTCAAAGCAAACGGGCTTAAGACGAAGGATCTGTCTAGAAGGCAATAACACAAATATATTATAATAACGAAGGAAGATAGATAAAGTTAGCATATCCATCTTCCTTCATTTATAAGTTTATAATCTAATTAATAATTCTCTCTAAGGTATATCATACTTGAGGTGAAGGTACCACTGATATTCTCGATATAATCCCAGTATTCCTCGTAATTAATATAATACTTCTTTCCCCAGGAGGAGATGCGAAGCATGATGCGACCGGTTACCTCATCCTTAATCAGAGCAGTGACGGTAACATAATGCCCGCAGATATTCTGTTGAACAGCTTTATAGTAGTAAGGCTTAGATATTTCTTCTGTATTCTCTTCCGTATCTTCTTTAGGCTCCTGATAATCAATTTCCTTTAGCTCATAGAAGGGGATACCCTTCTTTCCCCATAGGTTCGGGGTGTTTGGGCCGATGGACAGGATAACAGGAATGTCCTTCCAGAGCATTTCTTCTATTAGATTATACATATCATAATAATTTAGCTTCCATTTCCAAGTTGCTTTAAGGCCAAGACCGTAAAAATTCGAATATGAATTAATTGCAGAAGCAGCAGCCGGGCCAAGGACAGCCAGATGGCGGCGAGTCTTGGTGTATTTAGTATTGATGAGGCGAAGGTAATCAGTATATTCTGTGAAATTTATTTGATCCTCCATCTTTATGGCTGTAGCTGTGACTTCAGTCCTGTAAGATTTCTTCTGCAATGCCAGATATAGAAACAGGTCAGCGGTTGCAACGGTTCCGCAACCATAGTTATGAAGAATATAATCCTTACTATACCGATTTTGATTAGAAAACCACATCTGGCTTCCACCATAATGGATACTACCGTCTTTAAGAACGGGTACATACTCCGGGTGTGACAGTTCAATGCATATATTGTCTTTGAAGGGCACAGTAAATTCTCCTATTGTTATATTCTCATAATCATTGTATTCTGCTTCGCTTGTTCTTGTTGCGTAAAAAAACTGCATAGCCTGGTTCAATCCGCAGACTACACAGTATAGAATACCGAATCTTCCATTAATTAAGTCTGACAGCTTTCCGCAAATGATCGAAAGCAGCTTCGAGAACTTTTTGTTGTCATGAATCAGATACGGCAAATTCAAGTGATTGCTTGAATTTGCCGTATAATATCTGCTATTCTTCTTCTGCGCTTTCATCCTCAGCATCAAACTGGCTGATCTGTCTCTTTCTGGCCTGTTCGTCGCTATCGAGGTATTCGTCATAGGTTGTAATCTTATCAATTAAGTGACCGTTATAAATCTCCATAATACGGTTGGCGGTAGTCTGGATGAACTGATGGTCAGGTGAAGTGAATAAAGCAACTCCCGGGAACTTGATTAAACCGTTATTTAAAGCGGTAATGGATTCCATATCAAGGTGGTTGGTAGGCTCATCTAATATGAGTACATTGGCACCTGCAATCATCATCTTGGATAACAGAACACGGACTCTTTCACCACCGGATAATACGTTAACCTTTTTGGAGCCTTCCTCACCGGCGAAGAGCATTCTGCCCATGAAGCCACGTACATAGGTTACATCCTTCTCAGGGGAGAAGGGCATTAGGAAATCAACGATGGTTTCATCACCGGAGAACAGCTTTGTATTGTCCTTCGGGAAATAGGATACGTTGGTGGTGATACCCCATTTGTAAGATCCTTCATCCGGTTCGATCTCGCCGGAGAGAATCTTAAAGAGAAGAGTGGTGGCCTGTGTATTTGGTCCAACAAAGGCAATCTTATCTTCTTTGCCTACGATAAAGGATACCTTATCCAGAACCTTAACACCATCTATTGTTTTAGACAGGTTCTCAACAAAGAGAACTTCGTTGCCGATTTCACGACTGGGTCTAAAGTCGATGTAGGGATACTTTCTGCTGGAGGGTCTGATGTCATCCAGCTCAATTTTCTCGAGTGCTTTCTTTCTGGAGGTAGCTTGTTTGGATTTGGAAGCATTGGCACTGAAGCGCTGGATGAATTCCTGCAGCTCTTTAATCTTTTCTTCCTTCTTCTTATTCGCTTCCTTCATCTGCTTAACCATTAACTGACTGGACTCATACCAGAAGTCATAGTTACCGGAATAAAGCTGTATCTTGGCATAATCAATGTCCGCAATATGGGTACAGACCTTATTTAAGAAGTAACGGTCATGGGATACTACAATGACAGTATTTTCGAAGTTAATTAAGAACTCCTCTAACCAACGAATCGCTTCCAGGTCTAAGTGGTTGGTAGGCTCGTCGAGTAAAAGGATGTCAGGGTTGCCGAAGAGTGCCTGCGCAAGCAGAACCTTGACCTTATCACCGCCGCTTAACTCACTCATAAGCTTATAGTGAAGATCAGTTTCGATACCGAGACCATTTAATAAGGAGGCGGCATTGGATTCAGCTTCCCAACCGTCCATGGCTGCGAATTCACCTTCAAGCTCACTGGCACGAATCCCATCCTCTTCTGTGAAGTCTTCCTTTGCATAGATGACTTCTTTCTCCTTCGTGATCTCATAAAGACGTTTATTACCCATAATTACCGTATCGAGAACTTGATATGCATCATATTTGAAGTGATCCTGTTGTAAGAAGGATAATCTTTGTCCGGGGGTAATAATAATATCACCCTTGCTGGGCTCTATTTGCCCATTTAATATCTTGAGAAAGGTAGACTTACCGGCACCGTTAGCACCGATTAAACCGTAGCAGTTGCCCTCAGTAAACTTTATGTTTACGTCCTCGAACAATGCCCTCTTTCCTAATCTTAAAGTTACATTACTAGCTTGTATCATGTATAACCTCCTGGAAACATCCAATTAATAAAGAATAACCATTTCTATTGTATCGTATATTCCTGATTTTGCAAGCAAAAACTGTAGGTTTTCATAAAATCAGGGGTATGTTTCGCGGTAATTCAGCCGTTAAGGTGAACTGTTGCATTATTTTAATAAAAAGTTTGTGAAGCTTGCTTTTTATCGGTCTGTGTTGACTAACTTAGGAGAATTGTTATAATGGTTTCTATTAAGAACTTTACTAGTAATATATTGGAGGAAGCAAAATGAAGAGTACATTTCAAGATGGGCAGGTCGTATTATTTCAGGGGGATAGTATCACGGATTGCAACCGAGACCGTAACGATACCAATTCTCTGGGAGAGGGTTATGCAAGAGTGATTGCTAAGCTGTATCGAACCTTATTTCCGGAGAAGCAGGTAACCTTTATGAATAAAGGAATCAGTGGAAATAGGGTGAAGGATCTGTTAGCCCGCTACGATGAGGATTTTAAGGCACTGAAGCCGGATTATCTATCAATTCTAATCGGAGTGAATGATACCTGGAGAAGATATGATAACAATGATCCCACTAGCGCAGAAGAGTTTGAGAGTAACTATCGTGTTCTGTTAACAAAGCTTAAGGAGGATTTGCCGGACTGTAAGCTAATTATGATAGAGCCCTTTCTGTTGAATTCACTTCCGGACAGAGCCTCTTGGCGCGAGGATCTTGATCCTAAGATTCATGTGGTTCGTAAGTTGGCAAAGGAATTTGCAGATTACTATATTCCAATGGATGGTATCTATGCCAAATATGAGGTAGAGCAATATACCTGTACTGAGATAGCGGCGGATGGGGTTCATCCCAGCCCGATCGGTCATCGAATCATAGCGGAGGAATATCTGAGGCTGTTTCTATAATGTCTAATTGTGAATAAATGTTTTTAAAATGTTCATGAAACGTTAATACAATCTCCATAAATAGACATTATAATTACAATATAAGATAAATTAAACCAAAGGCAATAAACATTAAAATAAGTCAATTACCACTTAACATAGAATTTTTTTCATAAATCTCCTCCCTCCCCAAAGCCAACTTGAAGAAGTTGGCTTTTCCTCATCCATCTAGATATGAAAAAGGCACGTAGCATTTTAACTTAACAGTTATATGCGACATGCCTTTCGTATTAATAAAATTGATTTATCGACTCACTTAGTTGGTTACAGCGATTTCCTCGAGACGTTCGATAATCGGAAGATGCTGGGTGCATAGTGTCTCACACTGACCGCACTTGATGCATTCTGCCGCAAGTTCATGAGAGATACCCCAATGTCCTTTTAGACGGCTATTGATACTGTTACCAAGAATCTTCTCATTATAAGCGTCCATGAATTTTGGAATATCGATATCCACTGGACAGTGCTTACAATAGCCACAGCCGGTACAGAGATTATTTAGAGCCACACCCTTGGTCTCGTATTCGGTATAAATCTCGCTTGCGGGTCTCTCGATAAGGTTCTCAACGGAAGCTACCGCCTCATCCACATGCTGCTTGGTGGTACAGCCACATAAAGCAACTGAGATCTCCTTGTGAGAAGCAACAAAACGCAACGCTGCCTGTGCCACATTCAGGTCAGTTCCTTCGGTAAGATATTCGAATACCTTTGGATTGTTCGGAATTAGGCCGCCACCCAAGGGGTTCATAACCACGATACCCATGCCATTCTTATTGGCGGCGCTGATGCCGGCTTGACGGAAGCGGTAATTCAAGGCGTTATAGCCGATCAGCATGCCCTTGAAGGCATTGGTATTCACAACCTCTTCCAGTTGGTCACCCTGCATATGAGAAGAGAAGGTAATGTTCTTGATCAAACCTTCCTCTTTTGCTTTCTCAAAGGAGCTATACATCAGATCAAACTGCTTGTGGAAGGACTCTAGATCCAACAAACACCATAGATAATAAAAATCCAGATAATCTACCTTAAGTCTTGTTAAAGAGGTTTCCAGCCTCTGGCGGAAGGCATCTGGAGAGAAGTTACCTCCATATGAACCTAAATTAACCTTTGAAGATATGTAGAAGCTGTCTCTGGGCAGCTGGGATAAAGCTAAACCGGTAATTTCCTCACTTTTATCGTCGCAATAGAACGGTGCAGAGTCAAAGAAATTGATTCCCTTTTCGTGAGCATATAATACAACATCGGCGCATTTTGCATAATTACCTGCCTGGACATCGGCATCGTCATACCGCATGGTCCCCATTCCGATAGCAGAAACCTTCTTGTTAGTGTCCCCATATTGCTTAAAATACATTGTTCTAACCTCCATAATAAGATATTTGTAATACATTTCATAATGAATGAAAATGTCGTATTACGAATGTTTTCATATTATATATCATGAAAATGATACTTGCTCATGATCATCCTTGACCACGATGCATGTCTCCCGGCAGCAGATTCGATACAGCCGAAAACAAGTATAACACAAATATCGATACATGTGAATGTTTAACTATAATAGGGTGTATAAGAGCGAAAAGTTTCGTTGTTATGTATTTGTCTATGGATTGCAGCAGGCGCAAAGCCAACGGATTTGTTTGACATTTATTTGTAACTTGAGTAGAATGAAATTGCAACTCTTCGAGCTATTACTCATGATCGGTGAATTGATTTATTCATTCATCCGGTATCGATGGATTTTTAAGATACGGAGGCATCAATGGCAATTAATAAAGCGATGAGAATGGCACTACGTGCCTTGTCTTATCCCGAGCTGGATATGAAGAAGACCTATAAGCTGCAGAGGCAGCTAAAGACAGCCGCTCATCCGGTAATAAAGCCCTTATATGAGATGTGGGATCACAAGGTATCAATTGGTGATTATGATATACCGGTTCGTATCTTTCTGCCATCAGAGCAATATGCCATGAAAAAGCTGCTGATTTTCTTCCATGGAGGTGGATGGGTAGTAGGTAATATCGATACCTATACCAATGTCTGCGCGAATATGGCGAAGCAGACCGGTCATATCGTAATATCGGTGGATTATCGATTGGCACCGGAGTACAAATTTCCAACTGCACCTGAGGATTGCTATGCTGTTACCAAAGAGCTTTATGAATTTGCCCAGTTGTTCGATGTAAAGGCAGAGGATATCACCCTGATTGGAGACAGCGCGGGAGGGAATCTGGCAGCCGTAGTCTCTTTGATGGCAAGAGACCGGGGAACCTTTCTTCCTGCCAGACAGGTTTTACTTTATCCTTCGGCGGATAGTAATCACAGTGGGACATCTCCCTATCCCTCCTTGCTAGAATACGGAACTGATTTTTTACTAACTACAAAACGAATCTGTGATTTTATTGATTTATATAAAAGCTGTGATGAGGATCTAAAGAATCCTTATCTGGCACCAATTCTGGCTGAGGATTTGTCCAACCAGCCAAGAACCCTGATCATCACGGCGGAGTATGACCCCTTGCGAGATGAAGCCGAGGCTTATGGCAAGAAGCTATATGAATTTGGCAATCAAGTGGAGGTATACCGAATGAAGGATGCATTACATGGCTTCCTGTCCTTGCCGAAGCATTTTGTTCATGTGAAGCGCAGCTATGAGCTAATTAATCATTTTCTGAATAAAAATGAAATCTAAACGAATATCTTGAAGATAATGTAATAAAAAATCGTTAATAATAGAGGAAACCATTATTTTCTATAATGTGTTATTTTAAGAATCTTGGTAGAAACGATAATGATACCGGAAAGGAGGAAGCATGATTCTATGACAAGAAGGAAACCGCTGGAATGGTTGAAATTAGATAATGCAGCAAAGATATTTCCTCCTAACACAAATGAGAAGGATACGAAGGTTTTCCGATTTGTTTGTGAGCTCCATGAGGAAATTGATAAAGAAATTTTACAAAAAGCGTTAGATAAGTCCTTGCCTTTATTTCCGGTATATCAGTCGGTTTTGCGAAGGGGAATGTTCTGGTATTATTTTGACAGTACCGAGGCGAGACCTGAGGTGGTCGAGGAACGAAAGTTACCCTGCAGCATGCTGTATAAGCAGAACCGTCGGAATTTACTGTTTGAGGTGTCTTATTTCAATCGTAGAATTAATCTTGAGATGTATCATGCCCTGACGGATGGGACAGGAGCTTTAAGCTTCTTAAATACAATTGTATATTATTATCTTACGATAAAGCATGAAGAAGATTTTAAAGAGGGCCTACCAAAACTGCCTTACGATGCATCCTTTACGCAGAAGATGGATGATAGCTTCTTAAAGCATTATAGCGGCGATAAGACGCTGGATAAGATTAAGCTGAGTCGTGCATATCATATTACCGGAAGAAGAGCCATTGATAATCGCCTTAGGATCGTGGAGGGGGTTATGTCAGTTAAGGAAGTTCTCCAGCTGGCACATCGGTATGACACGACTATGACTATATATCTAACGGCACTTTACATGAAGGCGATCTTTATGGACATGCCGACCAGAAGCAGAAAGTATCCGGTAAGGTTAACAGTACCAGTGAATCTAAGAACTTATTTTCCTTCGGTAACGGCAAGAAACTTCTTTACAACGGTTGGAGTCAGTTATGACTTTGCCAAGAATTCGGACAAGCTTGAGGATATTATTCTGGAAGTGAAGGAAGCCTTTACAAGGGAGCTTACAGAGGAGAGACTGAGAGAGCATATTAATCGGTTATCCGCCTTGGAGCATAATGTATTCATGCGGGTGATTCCGTTAGTGTTAAAGGATTATATTCTCCGCTTTGCAACGCGCTTAAGTGATCGTGGCATTACTGCTACCTTATCCAATATCGGTAAGATTACCGTTGCGAAAGAGCTGGCACCTTACATTCATTTGTTTGATTGCTTTACCAGTGCCAAACGACCTCAGATCGCCATGTGTTCCTTTGGAGATGAGCTGGTAATCAGCTTTACTTCTCCTTTTGTAGGGATGGATATTCAGAAGAATTTCTTTCGTATGTTAACACAGGAAGGCATTGCTGTAACAATTGCCTCCAACTATAAGGATATATAGGAGGTGGGCAAATGCAAAAATGCGATAATTGTAAAGTATTCCTGAAGGGGAATTATGAGGTATGCCCTCTTTGTGGCGGTATCCTTGAAAATAAAGAAAAAAGTGAAGAAGTATTTCCAAATTTACCGACTATTTTTCAGGAGTTTAACATCTTTATCCGAGTTATCATATTAATATCAATTGTTGCTATCATAATCAGTTTTGCAATCAATCTGATTTTTACAAAGGATTCAAGATGGTCACTGATTGTTGCAGCCGGAATTGCCTGTATGTGGATCAGCTTGTTTATCATTATTCGTAAGAAAAACAATATCCCAAAGACCATCGTCTGGCAGGTAGTATTGTTCAGTATCCTTTCCGTTCTCTGGGATTGGTCTATGGGATGGCTTGGATGGTCCATTGATTTTGTAATTCCTATCATCTGTTTTGGTGCTATGGTTGTTATGGCCATTGCAGCAAAGATATTAAAGATTGGAGTTCGTGATCTGATTGTATATCTCTTCATTGATATTATTTTTGGCTTTATTCCGATTATTTTTATTCTTACCGGTGTATTGAGTGTAGCTTTTCCCTCTATTATCTGTGTGGCGACGAGTGCAATCAGCCTGTCGGCATTAATCCTATTCCAGGGAGATAATATGAAGGCAGAATTAAGAAAGAAAATGCATATTTAGTAGTTGCGACCTGAAAGAGAGGATTTTATATGAATTCATATCATTTGAAATTAATTGCAATTATCACGATGCTGATTGACCACACCGGCGCAGTTCTTGTTCCAGGCAATACCATGCTAAATCTTATCATGCGCTGTATCGGAAGACTATCCTTCCCAATCTTTGTATTCCTTCTGGTTGAGGGCTTCCATCATACAAAGGATGTGAAGAAGTATCTACTGCGAATGGGTGCCTTTGCACTTATATCGGAGATACCCTTTGATCTTGCTTTCTATGGTAAGGTGCTGGAATTTAATCATCAGAATATCTTCTTTACCCTATTTCTTGGACTGCTTTGTATGTATCTGATGAGAGAAGTTGGGAAAAAATTCAATAAGAATATCATTATCATGATATGTCTGAATGCCTTTCTAATGCTTGCGATTGGATTGATAGCGTTCATTCTGAAGACGGACTATGATTATAGAGGTATTATATTAATCGTTGCATTTTATCTGTTTCGTGAAAGTAAGCTACTGCGTGGATTTTCTTTACTGTTTGTATCTGGCTATCTTCTGGGATATATTAACATCCTTGCAACTGCGTCAATCATACCGATCAGCTTTTATAACGGACAAAAGGGCAAAAGTATAAAATATGCATTTTATATCTTTTACCCTGCTCATCTGTTGATTTTGGCTGGAATTAACAGGTTGATTTAGTAATCTCTCATGTCAGGAGATGGTTCATATTCGGTTGCCTGTGAAGAGTACCGCAGATCATCACCAGAAGAATACGGTTTATCTGGATAATAGTGTCGCTCGTCAAAATCCTGGACACTACTGAAGGATGGAAATCGATAATAGGTTTTCCTGGTAGGTTCAAAGTACATGCTAACAAACCTCCTTTATTGATGTTCTGTTATTATTGTTTGACAATCGGTTTGGAACTATACTAGGAATTCAATCGAGTTTTTACAATTTTTACATACAATGCTATACCATTAGGAGTGTGACATATGATTTCACTGACTATAACTGAAGTAAAATCTTTTATGGGTAAGCTTCTTGCTCAGACAACCTTTGACTTTTTTCTCCTAAAGGAGATGGAGTTATCAACCTTTATCAGCTTCACGATCAATGGTCAATTGAATGAAGCCTTTTATACGAAGGAGGAACTGGAGGAACGAGGCGAGAATCAGCATAGTTCCTTATGGAGCGAGGTTCGAAGCATTGCTTACTCCATGATTAAGGGAAATAAGACTCCACTTGCACTGAAGATCGTGTTCCAGCTGCCCAGACCCCTCTGTGAGGAACTGGTTCAGCAGTCCGGTGGAAGACTAAAAAGTGAAGAAGTCGGCGGGCTGTTTCTGAATGTCCGATTTGATAAGAATGAATTACACCTTATTACCGGAACAGCAATCAAGACCTTTACCCTAGATAAGACCCTGGAGCAGGAATGGGATCTATGGGTTAAGAGAATGCTGAAGGAACAGGGAATTGCTTTTGAAGAGGCATAGAATTTATCCATAGTAAGATAAAGATTCAGAATAATTGATAGCCTACTTGGCGAACCTTCTGCTGTAATACTGATTTTGGTAACATTGATCCTCGTATTATCAGCTTAAACTAGGGTTTGAACGGTAACTTATTGTTAGCACTCTTGTTAGAAGAGTGCTAATTTGGTCTTGACATTTTAAATCCTGAGTATTATCATAACATTTGAGGATTATATACAACTGTAATGCGACAGACAGAGAGAAGTTAAGCTGCATCGGTGTTGCACAAGAATAATTATAAAGGAGTTGTTAATCATGAGTACAGAACGCGGTAATTTATCAATTCATTCGGAAAATCTTTTTCCGATTATTAAGAAGTGGTTATATTCTGACCACGACATTTTTGTAAGAGAGTTGATCTCTAATGGCTGTGATGCTATTACTAAGCTGAAGAAGCTAGAAGTTATGGGAGAGGCTAATCTGCCGGAGGAAAATCATTATAAGATCACCGTTACCGTTAATGCGGAGGATAAGACCATTCGTTTTTCTGATAATGGTATTGGTATGACAGCAGATGAGGTAAAGGAATACATCAACCAGATCGCTTTCTCCGGTGCAGAGAAGTTTCTTGAGAAGTATAAGGATCAGACCAATGAGGATCAGATTATCGGTCATTTTGGTCTCGGCTTTTATTCGGCTTTCATGGTGGCAGCCCGTGTAACGATTGATACCCTGTCCTGGCAGCCGGATGCTCAGCCGGTACATTGGGAATCCGATGGTGGTACCCAATATGAGATGAGTGACAGTACGAAGAGCGAACGTGGAACCGATATCACTCTTTATCTGAACGATTCCAGCTATGAATTCTCGAATGAATACCGAGTTAGAGAGGTTCTGAAGAAATATTGTTCCTTTATGCCGGTAGAGATCTATCTGGTCAATGCCAATGAGAAGGTAGAAGAGAAGAAGGAAGATATCGTAGATGCTGCTGTGAATGAGGACGGAACAGTAGAGGAAGCTAAGGAAGATAAGAAACCGGAGCCGATTAATGAACCCACTCCTCTATGGGCAAAGCATCCCAATGATTGTACTGAGGAGGAATACAAGAAGTTCTATCGTGAAGTGTTCAACGATTATAAGGAGCCTCTGTTCTGGATTCACCTAAATATGGATTATCCTTTTAACCTGAAGGGCATCCTGTATTTCCCGAAAATTAATACCGAGTATGATTCCTTAGAAGGTTTAATTAAATTATACAGTAATCAGGTGTTCATTGCAGATAATATAAAGGAAGTAATTCCTGAATTCCTGATGCTCTTGAAGGGTGTTATCGATTGCCCCGATCTGCCGCTTAATGTATCAAGAAGTGCATTACAGAATGACGGCTTCGTTAAGAAGATTTCCGAATATATCACCAAGAAGGTTGCGGATAAGCTTAGCGGAATGTATAAGGTAGAGCGCGAAAGCTACGAAAAATTCTGGGATGATATCAGTCCCTTTATCAAGTTCGGCTGCCTTAAGGATGAGAAGTTCCGTGAGAAGGTGAAAGACGTGATTCTCTTTAAGAACCTAGAGGACAAATATATCACGCTTGCAGATTATGTTGCTGCGAAGAAGGGACCTGAGGAAGAGAAGAAGGACGATAAAGCAACTACGGCGGAGCAAGGCTCTGAAACTCATGTTCATGATGAAAACTGTGAATGTGGTCATGACCATAAGCACGAGGATGATGAGGACGTGGTAGATGAGGATAAGAAGATAACCATCTTCTATGTAACCGATGTTAAGCAGCAGAGTCAGTACATCAATATGTTTAAGGAAGCAGGCAGTGATGCCTTTATCCTGACCCATAATATAGATCAGCCCTTCATCACGCAGTTGGAGTATCAGGATCAGACAATTCGTTTCCAGCGAATCGATGCAGATATTACCGAGGGCTTTAAGGATAAGATTAAGAAGAAGGATCAGAAGGTATTAAAGAATAATACCGAAGCGATGACGAACCTGTTCCGTAAGGTGCTGGGTAAGGATAAGCTGGAGGTTAAGGTAGATAAGTTTAAGAATGAGAATGTATCCTCCGTTATGACCTTATCTGAGGAAAGCCGTAGAATGCAGGATATGATGCGTATGTATAACATGTCCGGTATGGATATGGGTGGCCTTGGCGGCGGAGAGAATCTGGTTCTTAATGCGAACAATAAGCTTGTTCAATTCATTCTTACCAATGAGAATGCAGAACAGACTCCGATGATCTGCGAACAGCTCTATGACCTGGCACTTCTTAGCCACAAGCCCTTAGAGCCTGAAGCAATGACCAAATTTATCCAGAGAAGCAATGAGATTATGATGTTCCTTACGAAATAAATAGTATATCGATTAAAGATCTAGAATATAGAGGGAAAGCAGATGATGAAAAATCACTCGCTTTCTCTCTTTTTTTGCATGACAATGTTTACGCGAAGGCGAAGCGAAGTATCATACAAGTTTACTTGAAGTGATACGAGCAAGCCCGCGATAACCGGAAAAACTCAAACAGCGTGTTTCTTCCGGTTTAATATTCATGAATCAGCTTTCTCTTATTCCAAATTGACCTGCATAAAGACGTTGCTTGTTATAAGAATGATTAAATAGCGATGGGGAGATAAACATATAATAAAATTTATATAAAACTGTATATACCTCTTGATAATACTACTTATAATATGGTATGCTATTATATAGTAATGAAAACTACATAATGTAGTAGTTGAACTTGATCATATGTTTAACGATACAATATTAGGAAATATTAGGATATTGATTGTTTAATGTTAATGACATAGCAAATTATTTTTATAAACAGGAGGATAAAAAGATGTCATACAGAATTATTGGAGACAGCTGTACGGATTTACCTAAGGAATTGAAGGAAGATCCGCATTTTAAGCTGGTGCCTCTGACTCTGATTGTGAATGATGTTTCAATTGTAGATGATGAGTCCTTTGACCAGGCAGATTTTTTGAAACGTGTAAGAGAATGCCCGACCAGTCCTAAATCAGCATGCCCATCCCCAGAGGATTATATGAGGCATTTTGCTTATGAGGGTGATATCTATGTAGTTACCTTGTCATCTCCCTTGAGTGGTTCTTATAACAGCGCGGAGCTTGCCAAGAAATTATATCTGGAGGAGCACCCAAGTAAGAATATCGCGGTATTTGATTCTCGTTCTGCATCGGTAGGCCAGACTTTAATTGCAATGAAGATCAAGGAATTGATTGAATCAAATTATCCCTTCCGAGAAATAGTTGAGAAGGTTAATACCTTCCGTGATAGTATGAAGACAAAGTTTGTACTGGAATCTCTGGATACCCTGCGTAAGAATGGCAGATTGACTAATCTTCAGGCAATCATTACCAGTGTTTTAAATATTAAGCCAGTTATGGGCGCAACACCAGAGGGTAATATCACTAAAGTGGATCAGGCGCGAGGAATTAATAAAGCCTTGATGCTGATGGCAAAATGTATAGAAGCGGATGTTATAAGACCCTCCGAGCGAATTCTTGGCATTTCACATTGCAACAATAGAGAAAGAGCGGAGCTCGTGAAGGAAGAGATACTAAAGAGAATTCCTTTTAAGGGATGCTTCATCGTAGATACGGCAGGGGTGAGCTCTTTGTATGCCAATGAAGGCGGAATCATTACCGCTTACTAAAAAAGGACTTTGTCACCGGGCACACTACTTTATCCAAAAGGCAAACCCGTTTATCCTCGTCGATAGTAAAAAATGAATTAGAAAATCATGCGAAAGCATTTAGCAATCAGACCTAGAGTAGGGCAATGAACCGCAAAGTGGTTCATTTTAACCACCCCGTCTCAGGTCTGTTTTTTGTGTTTCTACACCAGATCATGCATAGATTCTAATAACTCAACACATAAAAATCTTAGGAAAATCAAGCATCCTAGCTCTTTTCGAACCAAGTCTTACTTCGAACATATTGAACAACAGGTAAATATTGATTTACAACGCAGGAAAAGGCCGTGCCCCGTCACCTCTTTCTCCTGCGTTTTTTGCATGAATAAAATCAGCTAGTACAACAGGTTATAAGAGCTGAAGCAGGAGGAGGGTTAAGGATTATGGATAAAGGGGCTGTTGCATAACACATGGTATATATGAAGGAAAGGACAACATGCATCCCTCACACACAGGTTGCCTGACATCTTATTGTTTTGTATGCCATTATCAAACATAAATGTTTGCTTCTGTCATACAAAATCAATAATCTGTCCGTCAAACAGTGTATTATGAGATG
>JAEYOY010000005.1 GCA_023411215.1 Bacillota bacterium
GTAGACCGCTATATATGTTGGTATAATGAGAAACGTATCAAAATGTCACTCGGGGCAATGAGCCCATTACAGTACAGACGTAGTCTGGGACTGGCAAGTTAAGTCCAAGAAAACGTCCGCACCCCCAACCCAAATTATTCACACGGCAAATCTAAGCTTAATGAGTGAGAAAACCAATGATTTTCTCACATAAAGTTTGCAGGTGATGAGAAAGGTATGGTTATAATTATGAATGATAAGAAAATGAGAAGCACTAAAAATCATAAGAAGGAAGACGGAACCTTCCATTCCAAACATGTAAAGCATGATCCGCAGGCGGAAAGTGCCAGAGCGGTATTCGGATTAAAGGATAATAATCCCAAGAATAAAAGCAGTGATACCAGTCGTTAATAATACTAGATGCAGAACGAATGTCCTATAACACAAAAAGCCTAGTGTATAAGCAGACTCCCCAGTAAAGTTCTTTTCCTGTCCTGGGGAATGTCCTCTTATTCTCTATGGCTTTTCATAAATATCTGTAAAATGTTTATCTAATTATGCATTCTATTACCGATTACTTTCGTCTTTCTAATTCTTAAGGCAATACATTCCCTGCCGACCGATAGATTTCATACCATTCTTCTCGTGTAAGATAGATCTCTGATGCCTTAATGCAATCGACCAAACGATCTACGTTCATTGTTCCGGTCACCGGCTGCATATGAGCCGGATGTCTTAATAGCCACGCTATAGCAATCGTAGTATTAGAAACACCATACTTTACTGCAATCTCATCAATTTTAGCATTCACTTCAGGGAATTTATCGTTATTTAAGAATACCCCTTCAAAAAAACCGTATTGGAACGGCGACCAGGGTTGTATTGTTATATCATTCAGACGGCAATAATCAAGTATACTGCCATCTCGATTAAGGGACGCCTCATCTTGCATATTGACATGGATTCCGGCAGAAATCATGGTTGCATTGGTGATACTAAGCTGAAGCTGATTAGCTATAATTGGCTGCTTCACATACTTTTTCAAAAGCTGTATCTGCATTGGATTCTGATTGGATACACCAAAATTACGAACCTTACCGCTACTATGAAGATGATCAAAGGCCTCTGCCACTTCTTCCGGTTCTACAAGAGCATCCGGGCGGTGTAATAGAAGCACATCCAGGTATTCTGTCTTCAGTCGCTTCAAAATCCCATCCACACTTCCTAAGATATGTTCCTTTGAGAAATCGAACATTCCCTTTCGGATACCGCATTTCGACTGCAGAATTATCTTCTCTCTTATTGTTCCATTCATGTGAATCGCATCTGCAAATATCTCTTCACAGGTTCCACCACCATAAATATCTGCATGATCAAAGAAATTGGCTCCGTTATCCAAGGCTGTCTGAACGAAGCGTTCTGCTTCTGGCTTTTCTAAACCATTAATACGCATACATCCAACTGCCAATACCGGTACCTCAAGCTGGGATGTCCCTAATTTCATAGTTCTCATATTCTTATACCTCCTTAGTAATACCCGCAACATAAAGCTTGTAAAGCTGATTTATTACATAATGCATAAAAGTCTGTGATCCAGATTTTAAGTTTACATAATTCATCTCGCTTCTTTATCTTGCTTTCATAGTTATACAGGAATTATATTCCTTAAACTTAACTTTAAGTCAATATAAATCGTAAATTAATTTATCGTCATATATTATCGTATAATATTCGTATTATTCGCGTAACTATTGAAACAGATAACCGGTCATGGATAAAGAGCCCAAAACACAGGCATCATTAAATACCTTTACCGTGTCACTCTGTTCTGTAGCACCTAATACATATAGTAAGGGATAGTAATGCTCCGGAGTAAAAAATGCCATTTTACAGGCTTCACCTGACTGCTCATAATGAATTACCTTCTGATGCTTCCCTTCCAGAATAGCCTCCTTGATATAATGATCAAATTCTTCGGCCCAAGGATATCCTCCTTCCAGCTCCCAGTTGATTTTAGCTAAGTTATGGACAACATTGCCGCTACCAAGGATTAGCACCCCCTGTTCCCGTAATGAGCAAAGCTCCTGTCCCAGCTTATAATGTTCCTCTGGACCTAGCCTTCGATCTATACTAAGTTGATATACAGGGATGTCTGCCTTCGGGAACATATGACATAGCACCGACCAGGTTCCATGGTCAATGCCCCAGCTATTATCGATCGTTACCTCCCTGTGAAGCACATCCATAGTAATATGAGCAAATTCAGGTGATCCTAATGTCGGATATTTTAGCTCATATAATTCTCTGGGAAAACCATACATATCATAAATCTGTTTTGGATGTAATTCATCACAAATCCTTACTCCATCGGTGTACCAGTGAGCCGAGATCGATAATATTGCTTTTGGCTTTGGTAAATTCTCACCAATACTAACCCAGATTCGGGTAAATTCATTATCCTCAATCGCATTCATCGGTGACCCATGTCCAATGAAAAGAACCGGCATTTTACTCATATTCTTTTTCTCCTTTCTTATCTCAAACCACTAACTCTAATATAAATGATATCTCAAAATAATGCACCTATAATTTATCCTTCTAATCCTTTGCGCTTACTTTATTTCTTTTTATCATAACCATAATCGCCAATTGAATGATTCCCAACCATAAAAAGACAAGATGTAAATCCGTCAAATCTGCGAAAAGACCACAGATCGGAAATAGTAAAAACATCAGAACAGAAAATATCATACTGTTCACTGAGATAATTGTGGCCCTCTGTTTCGATGGGATAAGTTCATTGATTGCTGACGATTGGATCGGATACAATACCGAATTCGCGTAATTGATAACCGCAAATGCAAGAATCGATATAATAAGATTATATCTGCTCATTGCAATAATACCACATCCCATGAGAATCGAGGCAATATACTTTGCTTTATGGCCTAATCGCATTAAAAACCACTCACTGCTTAAGGCCCCAAGTATGGATATACCCCCGGCAAATAGCATAACAAAGCTAATCTCTATTTTATTCAATCCGAGAAGACTGAAGAACTCCTGCCCATAGAAGAATATTATGGTATGAAAGGTAAACACCATCGGATAGTAAAACAGAATCCTCCGTAGTGCAGCATCACTTTGAATCACCTTCATGCTGGTAATAAAATGAGCCTTAACCATGTTACCGACACATATCTTATCCTCTACAGATGTAATTTCATGGTTATCTGATATAATATCATCGTTCGAGTTATTTTCTTCCTCATTATCCACTATCTTCGGTTCCACAAAGAGCAATGCCGGGACCAGTGCCAGCAATGCTACAATTACCGAGATGATATAGCACCAAGCGAAGGAATATTCTGCAATCACTCCTCCCGCCACGGTTGCAATTCCCTGCGCTATCTCTATAATAACATTCAGTCGACTATTCACCTTAAGGTATCGATCCGACTGCCCAAGCTGTTTCATACTGTCATACAACAATGCTTCCTCGGAACCGGAATTCAAATTCTGACCGATAGCAGATATAGCAAAGGCTATGGCGAAATGCCACATGTTCCCTCCAAACAGGCAGACCAAGGAAGAGAGAGCACTACAGATTCTCCCTGCTAAAATTACTTTTCTTCGTCCTAAGAGGTCTGCTAACGCTCCGGACGGTACCTCACACAAGAGACTGGTCAAATGATAGATACCTTCCACGATGCCGATCTGCCATAATGACATTCCCTTATACACCATATACAATACCCATATGGAACTGGATATATCAAAATTCTTCATAAAGCAGTAAATAAAATCGGTTTTAATATTGCGGGACACATTACCCTGTCTGAGTTGTTGGCGGATAACGCCTCGTACTGAGCTGCCTTTTAAACCTTTTGTTGAATTATGTAATGATATATATGTTGTGTCCTTTTCTATATTATTACTTATTTTATTATTTATTTCATTGCTTAATTTTTTTAATTCATTGTTTACATCATTGCTTAAGTCATTGATTAATTCATTTTTTATATCACTGTTTATGTTATTGTTTATATCATTGTTTATATCATTTTTTATATCATTGTTTATATCATAATTTATATCATTAACAATTTCATTGGTTTCTTCACCAATCGTTTCACTATTTGATCGTTTTATTATCGTATTCATTTGTTCACTCCTCATTTTCTCATTCTGCAGAATCTCACTATTCACCCAGATAGCGTCATCACTGCATTAATACTAAACCATGAAAAAAGGAACATAAATCTTTTCTTAAGATTAATGTTCCTCGGAGCTACTGCGTTCTATTAGAAATAATCTATGGGCTTCCCTAAAAAAGGGCGCAGTAGTCCCGTAAAGGCTTCTGAATGAATGCTTTTATCAATGAACTGCTACTGCAAATTGGCAAATAACCAAAGGTGCTCATAAATTATCTCCTTTCCGTTAACTTTTGAACTTATATTAGCACTAAAATCAACAAATTGCAATGAATATTTTGGTTATAGCTTTTAGTGTACTCTTAAAAACTCAGCTCGCACTCCTCGAACAATCGTGCAACTACTTCCTCATAATCACTGCATCTCTCGGATTTCCTTATCTTCTTGGCATACCTTTCGCTGTCTGCAAAGGCTTTACTTAGGTAGAACCAGATCTCCTTCATTTTAAATAATACATTCCGATCACCGAAGAGAATCGCCTTATAATCTCCATAGATTCTGTCATGGTAGGCCCTAAGTAACTCCTTACTTACCTTCTCACCCTTTGTGATTGCTGCGATTAGCCCAGGGTTAGACAGTAAACCACGCCCCAGCATAACCTTGGTGATCTCCGGATTATCAGCTGTAAACTGCTGGTAGTCTTCCACCGTACAGATATCACCGTTATAACAGATGGGGTTCTTACTATGATTTACGGCGTAACGGAAGATATCCATATTGGGCGTATTCTTATAGAAATCCTTCTGAATTCTTGGATGAATGATCAGCTCCTCCATCGGGTATTTGTTATAAATCTCCATTAATTCATAGAATTCCTCCGGATGATCCTTCCCAATACGGGTCTTGATGGATATTTTCGTTACCGCTTCCGAGAATATCTCCTCTAAAAATGCATCCAGCTCCAATTGCTTTGCTAAGAAGCCAGAGCCTCTATGCTTTGAAACAACGGTTCCCGAAGGGCAGCCGAGATTAAGATTGATTTCATCATATCCCAGTGTCTTTAACTTCTTCGCAGTATAGATGAAATCCTTGGCATTATTCGTTAACAATTGCGGGATTAGCATAACACCGGGATTATTCTCCGGTAGAATATCCTTTATGTCCTTCCCTTTCAAACCATCATGCTGATTCGCAAAGATGAATGGTGCGAAATACTTATCTACCTGATCAAAAAAAGTATGATGAGCATTTCTATATAAATATCCGGTAATCCCCTCCATGGGGGCAAAATAAAAATACATCCTTCGGTTACTCCCTTGTCTTGTCTTCTGTTATTATGATGTTATAACTAATAATATTCTGCTTCATTATCTTAATCCTTGATCACGCCTTGAACTTCTGACGAAGAACCATTGGCAAAATGCCGCCATGCTTATAATAATCGATATCAACATAGGAATCAAAGCGTATCAAGGCAAAGAATTCCTTTGTCGAACCATCCGTTCTGGTGGCTGTGACCCTGACCTGATCTCTGGGCTTCATATTTGCATCCAGCCAAATAGCAAATACCTCTTCCCCAGTCAGTCCAAGGCTTGCTGCATTCTCTCCTATCATAAACTGAAGGGGAAGAATTCCCAACATAACCAGATTGGAACGATGAATTCTTTCATAGCTTTCTGCGATAACAATCTGAACTCCCAATAAGCTAGGACCTTTCGCAGCCCAGTCTCTGGAGGAACCCATTCCATAATCCTTTCCGGCCAGAATAACTAAGCCGGTATTGGTCTCCTTATACTTAAGGCTGGCATCATAGATGGACATCACCTCGCCCGTCGGCCAGTAGGTGGTATAACCTCCTTCTGTTCCGGGTGCCAGCTGATTACTAATTCGCACATTGGCAAAGGTGCCTCGCATCATTACCTCATGATTTCCTCTTCGGGAACCATAGGTATTAAATTGACCTACCTCTACTCCAAGCTCCTGAAGATATCGACCAGCCGGTGTATTCTTACCGATGGCACCAGCCGGTGAGATATGATCCGTTGTAATTGAATCACCGAACTTTGCTAAAGCTCGCAGACCGGTGAGCTCCTTAATCTCCCTGGTCTCCATGGAAAAATTCTCGAAGAATGGTGGCTTTCTGATATAAGTTGAATCCTCTTCAAACTGATATAGCTTACTCTCCTCGGCATGAATCTCATTCCACATCTCATTCTCATAGATTGCAGCATATACGGATTGGAACAATTCAGGACTTACATAATCGGCAATCGCCTGCTCCAGCTCTTTCTGTGTGGGCCATAGATCCTCGAGATAGACTTCACGACCATCCTTACCAATTCCCAGAGGCTCCTTGATAAGATCGATATTTACCGTTCCGGCCAGAGCGTAAGCAACGACAAGAGGCGGTGATGCCAGGTAGTTTGCTTTAACCTGAGAATGTATTCGACCCTCAAAGTTACGATTACCGGATAATACGGAGGATACCAGAAGATCATTCTCATTAATCACTTCTGAAATCTCAGGGAGTAAGGGTCCCGAATTACCGATACAGGTAGCACAGCCATAGCCTACAATGTGAAAGCCAAGTTGATCCAGATACTTCTGCAAGCCAGCGGCTTCCAGATATCCGGTCACTACCTTGGAGCCTGGAGCTAAGGATGTCTTTACGTGAGCCGGAACCTTAAGTCCAAGTTCAACTGCTTTTTTTGCCAGAATACCTGCTCCAAGCATAACGGAGGGATTGGAGGTATTGGTGCAGGAAGTAATGGAGGCAATCACAACCGAACCGGTCTCCATCGTACTGGATCTTCCATCCTTTAGGTGCAGCTCCGCCTTTTTCTTAAGAACCTCTTCTGATAAACCATGCCCCTGATTTCCCTTAGGAGTAGTAACGGAGTTTAGAAATTTCTCCTTCATCTGCTCCAAAGGAATCAGATCCTGAGGACGCTTCGGTCCGGCAAGCGCTGTTGTTACAGTAGAAAGATCCAGTGTCAACACCTCTGTATATTCCGGCTCTGACTGATAATCATTCAACATTTTGTTTTCTTTCAGATAAGCTTCCACAATTGCTACCTGCTCCTCGCTTCTACCGGTCAGTCGCATATAATTCAAGGTGACCTGATCCACTGGAAAGAAGCCACAGGTGGCACCATACTCCGGTGCCATATTGGCAATGGTGGCACGATCGGCTAAGGATAGATGCTTTACCCCTTCACCGAAATATTCTACGAATTTGTCTACCACACCACGTTCGCGGAGCAGCTTCGTAAGACGAAGCGCTAGATCCGTAGCGGTTGCTCCGGTGGGCAATTCTCCAATTAATTTAACCCCGATCACTTCTGGAAGCGGCAAATAGGACGGTTGTCCTAACATCCCTGCTTCCGCTTCAATGCCTCCGACACCCCATCCGAGGACACCAAGTCCGTTAATCATCGTGGTATGGGAATCGGTACCCACTAAGGTATCAGGGAATAAAACGGTCTTTCCCTCTTCCTCCCTCAACAGAACAACCTGTGCGATATACTCCAGATTCACCTGATGAACAATGCCGTTAGCCGGAGGTACGACTGCAAAATTACAAAAAGCTTTTTTAGCCCAATTGAGAAATTGATAACGCTCCTTATTACGTTCAAACTCTAATCTGCTGTTCTCCTTGAGAGCCTCAGAGCTTCCATAACAGTCTACTTGAACAGAGTGATCAATGATAAGATCCACTGGTACCTCTGGATTAATCCGATTGATCAAGGTATCAATCTCGTTATTATTACTATTCTGTGTGTACTTGACTGACAATTCATCGATGGCCGATCTCATGGAGGCCAAATCGAGAACAGCAGGTACTCCGGTAAAATCCTGAAGTATGACTCTTGCAGGCTTGAAAGGCACCTCTTCTATACCCGATTTACTTTTTACCCAATCCGCAAGTCCTCTGACATGCTCCTCTTTGATTACATAATCATCCTGCTGGCGGAGTACCGATTCCAATAATACCTTTATAGAATAAGGTAGATGACTTATGTCATAGCCATCTTCCTCGAGAGCCCTAAGGGAGTAATAGTGATACGTCCTCCCTGCAAGCTTAAATTCTCTAATTGCTTTCTCTTTATAATTCTTTGTGTTATTATGCTTCATTATCAATACCCATCCTTTCTGTAGAATGTCACTAGGCGGTTAATAATTAATAATTATAAGTAACAAACTATACATCTATACTATTTTCAATTTTGTATCAATTATTATACCATACAATTTCTTTTTAGAAACTCTAAAAATAACAAAGAACCCTTAGGAGAGATTTTTTCATCTAGCCTAAGGGTCTATAATCCGTTCTATCACGCTGTTGAAGGCATCCGGTCTAATACCGGGATACTTACTACCTTGGACTTATTTGGGTAATTGCTTTAACTTATTCAGTGACTAATTCCTGACTATTGCTGGTGTTATTATATTGCTCCAGATCAAGCTCGTTCTCACTTCTTGCTACGATTAGAGCACTGGTGGCCGCCGCACTAACATTCGTAGCAGTTCTAGCCATATCTACGATAGAACTAATTGGTGACAGAATAACAATAATCTCAATGGGTAATCCTGCAGCAGCAAATACAGCGGTAGCTGTGATGGTAGCTGTACCGGGAACCCCTACAGTACCGATGCTTACCAGAGTAGTGATAAGGATCAGTAATAGGTACTGCACAATTGAATACTCTAGGTTTAGGCCTTGAATTGCAAATACTGCTATGATGGTAGGCCAGATCCCGGCACATCCGGGCATACCGATATTAGCACCAAGGGGTACAGCAAAGGAAGTGATTTTATCCGAAACACCGGCCTTCTTCAAGCATTTTTCAGTAGCGGGTATTGTACCGATGCTACTTTGCGTAGTAAATGCAATTACTTGGGCAGGCCAGATATGTTTGAAGAATTTAAGCGGGTTAAGTCTTGCCAACCCTCCGATTAATAACGCATTTACTCCATAAGTCTGAACCGCGCATAAGAGATAGGAAACCAACAGGATTGATAACAACGGCAATAATTTATCTGCGCCATTGTTGGATACCGCATTGGCTACCAACGCTAATACGGCATAGGGAGTGAACTTGATAATATAGGAAATCGCTTTATTAATTACCTTAGAGGTTGAATTCACAAAATCCAGGAACGGTTTAACCCCTTCCGGATCCTTGGATGATAAGGCTACTACTGCAATTCCGATTACTAATGCAAACAAAATAACCGGCACTATTGTATTCGTTGAAGCTTGTGCAAAAAAGTTCTTCGGAAACAGATCAATAATAACCTGAGAGATCTTAGGAATCTCCTTAGCTTCATAGTCCGTCGGAAGTACTATATTTGCACCCTTGCCAATCCCAAAGGCTAAGGCAGTAACGATGGTTAAGCTGGAGGCGATAAAGGTAGTTGATGTTAGTAAACCAATACTCTTCACACCTATTGTTTTCAGTCGATTGATATTCTCCAATTTAGTAACGCTAGTTATAACACTAAAGAATAATAATGGAACAACAAAAGCAGAGATAGCATTGGCATAGATGGACCCGATCGGCTTTACATAATCCATATGTCCCTTGAAGGCGATACCCAGACCGATACCAAATATCATGGCAACTATTGTTCTAATTCCAAAATCAACATGTTTCTTACGTAATAATACTAATGCTCCGATAAGAATAAGGCCTGCTCCTAAAGCGCCTAAGGCTAAGAAATCTATATTCATATTAAAATCTCCTTTCAAGATCAAAAATACCGATTTAAGTATTGGGAGATATTATTCTCCTATCATAATTTGTATGGATAATTTTATTTGGCTTCTATACAAGTTCATTAGGCTTAAGATTAATAAATATACTTAACACATACAGCAACAGCAGGAGCAACACAGGTGGTTAACCTCTCTCTTGTCTTCATTCATTAATTTCATTCTCTTCTTCATAATCGTTTCTCCTTTCTATTTCATACTATTCATACTGCATTGGTATGATTTATTGATATTATATGTTAGAAGGGCTTGTATTGTCAATCATCTTTTAGAAATTCAAAACGATATTTCAAAAATAAGTATTAGGAAGAGGAACGTTGTGCCAGAATCTACAGTTCGCGTGATCGATCGCGTATATGCAAAAAAACTCCGTAGATGAATCACTACTCTACCTGAGTAGTGACTTATCTACGGAGTTTTTATTCAAACTATAACTCCGATGGTTTTTCGATATCTCGAAAGGCCAAAAGGTAATTGGCTCCGGAAACAATAACGCCTCCTCCAATGAAATTACCAAGGGCTGAGACAGACAGATTATAGAAAATCTGTGATAAGCTGATATCAGCTCCGCTAAAATATGCCGCAAATAAGTAATACATATTAGCGACAACGTGCTCTGTGCCACTAAGAACAAATACAGTGATAGCCAACCATACTACCACTACCTTACTAATCTCTTCACGACAGCTGTAAGCAAGACAAACACCGGTGGATACGATGAAATTACATAAAATACTGCTCACCAGCAGCTTACCGAATGGCATATGAACCTTATGTTCAGCTTTCTCCATGATTAGACTTAAGGTCGCATCATTGAAGATGCCAGCCGAGGTAGTCATTAATGCTACTAAAACAGCTCCGATTAGATTCGCAATTAATATTAGAAGAAGAATTTTAAAGATCTTATTAATCTTCGTATGCTTTGTATAGACTGCCAACATTACCATACTATCACTGGTATATAACTCCGCCTGCATTAAAAGGACAGCAATAATTCCTACCGGAAAGACTAACGCACCAAGAAAATTACCGAGTCCGGGATCACTTAAACCCGACGCCAGCTTTAAATATGCGATTGCACCTACGGCAATATACATGCCTGCTAAAATCCCCTGAACAAGTAGTATTGGGAAGGTCTTATTTGCTTTGTGTCTGCTTTGATATAATATGTATTCTGTGAGTGCCTTTGGGCCTGAGTAGGTCTTCATCCAATAAATCCTTTCTATAATCAGAGATAATTACCATGCGAACGCACGGGCTTAGGAATTATATCACATTATTGATTTTTAAAAATGTGATTTGGATCACATTTTTAATAGACATACCTAATTATATATTATTTTTATCTCATTTTTTGGTGATGTTTTGCTGTTTTACACTATATTTTACATAGTATTTTTAATAGGGTTATTGACATTAAAGTTACTTTAACCTTTATAATGTCGATTATAATATAATCAATTATGAATACAAAGAACCGTCATAGTAATACTTTTAGTAACAAGCTATGAAAGGCTTTTATTATATTGCGAAAGGATATGATATAATGAGAGCAAAATATGTAATGCTTAACCAAGAGGTGACCAAAAATGATGCTATCGTCATTATGAACTGGATGGAAAATCATGAAGTTACAAAGTACTTGAATGAAGTATCCAATATCTCATCAGAGATCAGGCAAGCTGTAGAACGGGTCAATATGACGATTATGACACATCTGTTTAATCGTGACGGAAGCTTTTTTCTGATATATGATGAAGAACAGCATCCCGTCGGTTTTCTTAAGCTGGTACGCAGGGCTGGAGAAGCAGAGATGGTACTTGTTATCGGTGATCAGCAAAAATGGGGTCATGGATTAGGTAAATTGTCGATACGTCAAGGGCTAAATATAGCATTTTTCCAGTGGAGAATCCCTCGCGTCATCGCAAAGATCAACAAAAAGAATGTACGCTCCATGAGAGCCTTTGAAAACTCAGGCTTTAATTACGAAAAAGATTTAGAAACTTCGGTCCTTTTAAGTATCAATCAAGATGACTACATCCAAAGCATAATATAAATGGTTATAAGAAAGGCGTGATTACTAGTATGAAAAACACATTTTCCATCGGCGAGATATCAGAATTATTAAATATACCCAAATCAACGCTTCGTTACTGGGAAAGCGAAGGTCTGATACAAATGCAGCGGGATAATGAAAATAATTACCGCCAATATAACCCCAATTCTGTATATACGATTTCAGATTTAGCCCATTACCGTTGTCTTAGGATGACCATTGAGGAAATGAAAAAGCTACCTCAGCTTACACCGAACGAATTAGAAGCCTCACTGTTGGACTTGAATCATAATCTAGACGAGAAACTACAGGAATTGTATACTGCTAAGGCATATATCACCAAAAAGACAGAATACATTAAAGAATATCAGCGGCTTAGTAAACAGCAATACTTAAGAGAAATGCCTGATTATAACAGTATCTATCAATTTTCTATTGATGATAATCAAGCCTGGGCCATCTATATTAAGGATCAATATCAAAGTATTCTTCTATACAATGAATCGCGAGGCTACGTTGAGACCGGTCTGGCAATTCCAACCACTGAGAAGCACCCAAAGATATGGGAAAAGGATGATAACGCAGTCTATCTAACTTTCGTGCTTAAGGTTCCTTACAGTAATCCATCTGTGTCTGATTTCAAGCCGCATATGGAACAATTAAGCCAACAAGGCTACCATGTTACCAATCTTTTTGCCAGATACTTATTTTCAGCCTGTGATGAGCAGTATTATGATTATTACAAGGCTTTTGCCGAAGTTAGTTCCAGATAATTCACTTTACTATATCATCTAATAACAGCAACAAGGGGGTTCCATTATGTCTCAAGACATCTTTATTACACAGGAAGATAAGAACAGAATCATTTCTCTGATCGATAAAACCGATTTGGATCAAAGGAAAGATACTCCATATCTTAAGGCTCTCGAGAAGGAAGTCAATAGAGCGAAGATTATATCGCAGGAGGGTTCAGCGAGCAATTTTATAACGATGAATTCCACAGTAATGCTACTCGTGGACGGAGTTCCGGAAGAGGTAACTCTGGTCTATCCGGAGGATATTAATTTAAAAGATAATAAGATATCCGTATTATCTCCTATGGGTACAGCAATCCTAGGATTAAAAGAAGGCAGCAGTATAGATTGGAAGATACCAAATGGTATGATACATATTATTGTAGATAAAGTATTGACACACTAAACATGGTTCAAGGCGGTGATATCAGTTTTCGGATAATTCCCTCGAAAATGAAGCACAATAATACAAGCGTAGTGAGCATATTATATGCTTGCATATAACTATGCGATCGGAGCTGATGATCATGAACCGCAGGGAGCCAAGTTTATGCATTATATTGTATTAGATCTGGAATTTAATCAGGAGCCTTCTTCCTTAACTATTTCTGCAGACAGTGCATCTGTCTGCCCTTTTGAAATCATACAAATCGGTGCGATTAAATTAGATTCTGATTGGAATGCAATAGCAACCTTTAACCGTTATATCAAACCAACCATCTACCTGAAAATCAATGATTTTGTATCAGAATTAACGGGGATAACCATACAAAAACTGTTGAATGAGAAGGAATTCCCCCAGACCCTGAATGATTTTATTCAGTTCATGGGTGATGATATTGTACTGTGCACTTGGGGTATGACGGATATGAAAGAATTGTATCGCAATGCCCTCTTCCACCGTTACGATCTGAAACGATTACCGGATAAGGTAATCAATCTTCAGCCTTACGTATCAATTCATTTAAAGCAGCCTGCAAAAAAATTAATGAATCTGAAAGCAGCCGTGGATGCACTCTCTATTCCTGTTACCTATCCGTTTCATAATGCGCTCTATGATGCCTACTATACTGCTCAGCTATTAAAGAAGCTATCCAGAACGGAACTTCTACCCGAACAGTATAATCCTAATTTTCGTAGAGAACGATCTACTCAGCCCAAGCAGATGGTTGATTTTGACAAACTATTACAGCAATTTGCGAAGATGTATCATCGTAAACTAACCAAGGAAGAGCAGGACATGATTACCCTATCTTACAAAATGGGCAGAACGCATCAGTTCGTGATAAAGTCAGAAATTTTAAATTCAAAAAACGATAATAAAACATAGTTTAAATATAAGGCTGAAAAAGCAATCCCACTCCGGTATACCCCGAAGTAAGGATTGCTTTTTGTATGACTTTCAATTTATATTAATCCCAACATCGTTACAGATATCCCTCTGACAATGCGATCAAATAGCGCTTATTTAGAACAAAAGTCTTATTGCCGCTATGGCAGTCATAACAATAACGATATAACGGAAATATTTCTCGTTGATCTTCTTAAGAACAATAAAGCCAATAGCTGCACCGATGGTAATGACCGGTATCATAATTACAGTTGTAGCTAACGAGCGGATACCGATATTGTGCCACACAAATATCTGAAGAGGCAGCTTGATAAGATTAATAATAAGGAAAAACCATGCATTGGTCCCCATGAAATTATTCTTCTTAAAGCCTAAAGCTAATAAATAGATACTGAAAATCGGTCCGGCGGCATTACCGATCATGGAGGCAAAGCCACTTAATATACCAACAAGAATATAGAACCAGGCATCGTTAGGTACCTTAAAGTCCTTTCCCTGCTTCTCGGTATAAATGAGAATTCCCAAGCAGAATAGAACAATCATTCCAATCAAGGTAACAAAGGTTCTGTCGCTGATATAATTACCTACAATGACTCCGAAGGTTAAGCCGATCACTGCCCAGGGTAAGGGGGTAAAGACATTGCGCCACTGAACGCTGCGCCTATAGTACCAAATTGCAAAGAGATCTCCCACGAGAAGCATCGGTAAGAGAATTCCGGTGGAATCCTTTCCCCCAAAAGCGGACGCAAGGAGCGGAATAGCAATTATTAAGCTTCCACCTATTCCTGTTTTAGAGAAGCCTACGAACAAAGCCGTAATAAGGATAGTAGCCCATTGAAATCCATTAAAATCCATCATTTGTATTATATTATTCATGTCAATAACCAAGCCTTTCTTGAGTCCTTTTCATTCGTGTGTTTTTCAAACTTTAGTATACTGCTTTTTTATAACAAGTGTGTCTTTTACCCTATGATTACGACGTCATAAATATCCTTTATGGAGTTATTCTTATCTATAGATTGATTATTTCTTCTTGTGAAATAACCCCAAGTAATCTGCATAGCCTTCCTGTTCCATGCTTTCTAAAGGGATAAACTTTAGCGAAGCACTATTAATGCAATATCGCAGACCACCCATTTCGGCAGGTCCGTCCGGAAATACATGTCCAAGATGAGCATCTCCCGTCTTACTTCTTACCTCTGTCCGAATCATACCATGACTGAAATCCCTTACCTGTTTGATTGCTGCATCATCGATTGGCTTTGCAAAGCTAGGCCACCCACAACCCGACTCGAACTTTTCCGTAGACATAAAGAGTGGTTCACCGGTTGTAATGTCTACATAGATTCCTTCTCTGAATTCATTAAAATATTCATTTTGAAACGGTGGTTCCGTTACATTATGCCGCGTCACCTCATATTGAAGCTTTGTTAAGCTCTGTTTCAGCTCTTCCTCCGTTTTCTTAAGGTATCTCTTCATATAAAATTCACTCCCTCTATTTTAAATGATTGTATGCAATTCATATAATACTCTTACAATAACTATTACAATCCCTATTGTCAAGCTATATAGTATTTATTTACACTATAATGATTACCAAAGCAATGGATTAAAATAATATTCATGATAAACAATAGAGAAAGATGCTTTGCAAACTTTCTATTGTTATAATGATACGATCGTCTTGCTCATAAAATAAGCTCCGTACCTAAAGTAAGCAACTTCCCTCCTGGACGATCAATGATCCAACAGGGTGCTCTTCCTTCAAGCCGGAGCTATAAGATTTCAGTATTACAATTATATTATTTTAATTTAAAGGTGCAATGGACAACTGCAGTTATCTCTTTCTCTAAGGAAGTGGTGTCGCTGATTCCATAATCAGAGATTTCATTGGAATAGAGAGGCGTAATCTGCATGACACCCATGTCTGCATAGGTTAATCTTCCCAGCTCACTTCCGGCATTCTCAGCAATCATTTGGGCACGTTTGGTTGCATCCTTGGTTGCTGCAGCAAGCATCTCCACTTTAAGATCCGCCAGCTTGGTATATAGGTACTGAGGCTCATAGGATTGGAACTGAACTCCGTCGTTAAGAAGCTCCGTGGCACTTCTGGAAAGCTCTGTTACCTTATCGATCTCACCGGACCGAATATTCACCGTCTGGCTCAAATCATAATAGTCAACTTCATTCGTATACGTGCCATATTCATTAAAAACATAAGCAACATTGGTTGAGATCGCCGAGAATACAAGGTCAGCTTCTGCAATTCCTTTATCAATCAAATAATTCTTAACCCTGTCACGACTTGTCTCAAGCTCAGTATATGCGTCCTTCAATACCTTTGACTGAGAATGAAAGTAACCGGTCCATACAATTAAATCCGATGTTATCTGTTGTTTGGCTGATCCGGTTACAACAATACTGGTTCTTGTACTTTTCACTTCAACGATTCCATTGACTGCAATGATCGATGCAGCAATTAGACCTGCCACCAGTATTAAAGCCACTATAATATTGCCTATGGTCCTATGTTTGTTTTCATTCATAATTCTATCTCCTTGTATGTTCCTTCTATCGAAAGCAATATATTTCATTCAGTATATGTTATATCAATACATATATTTCATAAATACATCAAATGCACTTGACTATTCATTTATTTTACTAGTAGCTACCATGTTATGCAAGTAGTACATTTTTCATAATTGCATCTGGGAACGAATACGCAATCTCAGTAGAAGAACTAGCAATCGGACAAAAAGCTGGATATTTCACCCTGATATGTCAATGTAAGCTTGTGCATGCTTCTGGTACAGGCGATATATAACAGTCCTCTCTCATATTCTGAGTGGTAATTAACGGTATTGGCGAATGGTCTTCTTGTGATCATTAATAAGCCGAAGTATGCTTTCTAGTTCTGCCT
This sequence comes from Bacillota bacterium, assembly GCA_023411215.1. Classification (GTDB taxonomy): domain Bacteria; phylum Bacillota; class Clostridia; order Lachnospirales; family Lachnospiraceae; genus Mobilitalea. The sequence continues at coordinate 17,034 of JAEYOY010000005.1, forward strand.
CACTGTCCTCACAGGAAATAATGACCGGTTGCTCTCCATGTCTTTCGATCGTACCTTTTAGGGTTTGATCAGCAACACATTTTTAACGTCATGAATAAAAAAGTATACCACCAAGCTTTTTACTGGTGGTATATTGGAGGGTTTATTGAATTATTCGTTTCATTAAGCATTTCGTATTTTGCTCAACCATGTCGCATGGAGCTCATACATCCTAGCGTGTCGGATAAGTTCTTCGTTCTTCGATTGTATCCCAAATTGCTTTGACCATTCTGCGAGTGCATGTAATCTTTTTACTACCTTAGTGATTACATCCTGTGTACTATATCTAAATGCAGTCTCACCGTTACTGTATTCCTCAAGAAATCCTTCCAATCTGTTGATCATCCGATCAAGTGAGAAAGGAGATATCTCACCGAAGGTATCAACGTCATCAGCCGGAAGAAGAGGAACGAAGCGATATACCGCATAGGCAATATCCCATAGACGTGATCCCGGAGAACATACATCAAAGTCGATTACACCAATCAATTTCATATCTCGAAACACACAATTATAAGGGGCAAAATCATTATGGCATATTACCTCCGGTTCCTCATCATTCTCCAGAAGCCAAACACCGTTCTTCTTCTCAAAATTAACGGTAGCATCATGCCATTGGCGCAATTTTTTAGCCGCCTCCAACAAGGTTGCCTTCTCCCATAACCATTCCGGTGTATCATGGGGAACCTCACCCTCGAGGTAAGTCAATACATGTTTTCCCTCCGGATTAATTCCTTTGGATTCCGGTACCCAGGTGATACCGTTCGCTCTGACATAGGTTAGTAGCTCATGAATCGTCTGCGAGGCTTGTGTAGCTTCCTTATAAATCATCTGGTTCTTTCGGATGGGAGAATTCATATTTCCTCCCGATAATATCTCCTCTGGAATTTGCATCATACCCCCCCTTACCTAATAAATAAAATTCCTTGTCCAAGTCTCATGATTAATTAATCGTTGGTTGTCCAGCTTTGCCCGGGATTATTAATCTCTACTACCTCGGCTCCATTCAAATAAGAGCTTCGTTCCTGTTTAAACCTAAGGATAATCTCCGGCTTCCCCCAAAAATGCATTGGATATACCCTACTGACCTTTGCTGTATTTAAAAGCTTCTCCAGCCCTAGATAGTACCACTCCTCCTGTCTAGGATCCAGCGGAGCAAAAGCGATATCAATGCTTTTATCCTTCAAAAAATCCATCTCCATATTGAACTTTGCTGTCATATCATTATTGCTCTGCTTCGTCTCTTCCTTCCATATCCAATGGTTAAGGTCACCGGCATAATAGATCGTCTTCTCCCTGTAATTTAATAAAAAAGCGACACCACTATCGGTGGATTTAAGCGTTTGCAGCCCAATCATATCATTGTCACCATCCGATATCTCATAATCCCTGTGTGGCTTAACGGAGATAATTTTGTCCATGATCTCTTCTTTTACACCATACTTGTTGGCATTATCTTTCACAATTTTGATGTCAGAGGATATCACATACAAAACATCCGGATATTGGTCCGCCAAATGAAAGATCTCCGGGTTAAAATGATCTCCATGCTTATGACTTACGAATACGATCAGCCTCTTCTTCGGCGCCAAAGCGGGTATTTCACCGGTATAAAAATCAAAGAGCCAATAACAATTCTCCCATTCCATCAAAAAACCACTATGTCCGATATATGTTATATTCATACTACGCCTCCATCCTGACCTAGCCCGTGAATTTGGGCCACGTTACATATTTGCCAATTTAAATTATACATTATTTCAATCTACGCCTTTCTTCCAAGCAATTGCTGCTTCCTTCTACTGTACACTAAGACCGCTCTTTTTTACTAGTTAAAATCACACATAAAATCAGATTTCTGTAGCAGGTTCTTTACCGGGCTATAGTCGGTGATTTGATTTCCTCCCAGATATAATTCCTTCAACCCAGTCAGCTCCTTCAGGGACGTGACAGCGGAGATTTTATTATCCTTTAGATAAAGCATCTCCAACCCGGTTAGCTTACTTAAGGGCTTCAGGTTATTAATTTTATTGCCATTTAGCGAAATTAACCGCAGCTTCTTCATCGAAGCTAATATACTGATATCGCTTATGGCATTCCTCTGAAGATAGATGTTTTCTAAACCGGTCAAATTTTTTAGAGCTTTAATATCGGTAATCTGATTATTGTCCACTGCTAATAGGTTCAAACTTTTTAAGTTTGTTAATGCATCAACCTTTCGAATATTGTTATTTCCGATTTCCAGTATCTTCAACTTCGTTAGCTTATTAAGCGGAGTAATATCCGATATTCTATTCTCACGCAGATACAACTCCTGAAGCTTCGTCAGCTTCGATAAGGCATCTATCCCTGACAACTGATTCCCGTTCAGTGATAATATCTCCAGCTTCGTTAGCTTTTTAAGCGTATTAATATTGGAAATACTGTTTCGCTGAAGATAAAGCACTTTAAGCTTGGTCAGGCTGCTTAAACTACTGATATCCTTAATTCCCAGCTGCTGTGCATCCAAATATTCCAGATTTTTTAGATATTTAAGGTCCTTAAGACTTTTTACTCCCTGCGGTAGCTTCAACCGGTAGATCCCCATGGTGTCGGCGAGAGTCAATTTGCCGGAGGCCTTATCTAGCTTTTCACGAACAGCCTCTTCTACGACAGTATCAGTAAAACTGATATACTGATTGTCTCCCTCTAGCGGCTTATTAAAGTCAGCCATCTGATTGAGGAGTGTCGTCCATCCGTCCAGATGAAATTCCTTCCCCTTCTTATCGGTATAATCAGGTACGTTAGCAAGGCTCCACACTGAGATACCGCCAAGTCCATACGCTTTTGCTAAATCCACCTTAGCCTTAATACTGTTGCTGTCCTCGTACAGTAGGATATTCCAGGACTTATCAGAGGTATTATAGTATTGAATGTGGGGAGTCTGAAGCTCGTTATTATAGCCATAGGTAATCTGCTGTCCCTTACCATCTGTATTATCGACACGGGCCTTAATCGACTTATATAGAGGCGTCACTCTGCCTTCACGACTTAGTGTTGTGCCCTTCAGACTTTCCCAGCCCTCTGCTGAGCTCACATCGAATTGCCACTGCGCACTATCAAAGGTAATCTGAAGCCAGACCTTTGATAAAGCACTTTTACCGGAAGCGGCATCTTGTATTTCATTCAGTGCCTGCCTGATTGGTAGTATCGGCGCCATACTGTTAATCGGCTCCAGAGCATTGTAACCGGTATACTGCTGCACTTGATTTTTCTGAAGACGTTCTGTAGGCTCATAATCATGAGCCATTAGTATGACCCGATCAGCCACATCCATAATTGCTGAATAATCATAACCATCATAATATAATCCCGGATTTACAGCCACATAGAGCTTCTTACCAATTGAGGAAAGCTGGTTTTCCAGTTCATTTAAAAATTGAATATAATAGGTTCCAATCTGCTTCCCTTCATACAATAATGAAGTACCATCCATGGCTGTATTACGCAAACCTTCAAAATCTATGACAACGCCATCATAATAGATTCCTTTTGGGGATGTAATATCCGTCTGCACAAAATCGATAATTGCCTGAAGCATTGCACTCCGTTTATCATCATAGGGGAGCACTTCGGTACAGTCCTTTCCATCCATATAGATGTTTATCTGAACTGATTTGCCTTTGCTCTTCGCATATTCTACCGGCTGAAGATAATCACTGGGATAGAAGAAGCTTTGATTTCCATTGCTTCCTTTCACTGTATTCACCACCCCCGGCTCCTCTGAATCAATTCTTGCCCAGGCAAAGCTAAGGGAATCTACCTCATCGATGTATTTTTTCAACTGCTCAGAATATTTGGCATTGGCAGGATAAAACGCATGGAACTCAGACTTCTTACTGTTTGCTGCTGCAAAGACATGTGTTGGATTGGTAAGAACGGCTGTTGCAAATGTGAAGCATATCAAGATGATTATGAAGCTTCTTACCAATAAATAATAGCAATTCTTTTTACTTAGTGTCATTACATTAATAACTTTCATTATTATATAACCTCCTCTTGCTTTTCCCCTTTATTAATATCGTGGCTGTCTTCATTAATGGTAATAAGCTCCTCGCAAAATGCGGATTTCCTCAGCATAGCCCTCCAGCTCGTTCGGTGGAGTTTTCCTTAGCCAGTTCACAAAGCATAGCAGCATCCTTAGGATCAATGTCCTTTGCCTTGCTGCCTCGTGGATTACGGGTAAAGAATTGAAATGTATTCGCGTCTATGGTGAGTGCTTCCTGACCCATGTGCAGAAAACCCTTTGATGAGGACAGGTGGCATCCTATCTTCAACATCAATGATCACTCCATTCTCTAATCAAGCTCAGAGTCTTTTCCATTTCTGGCTCTTATTGTTTATTTATTTGATATACATCTATCAGTAAAAATATAATTCTGATTGACTATTCTCTATTGTATACCACCTTATCTTTTTTTTCAAAAGGTTCCTGAAAAATGTATTGTAATTATATTAATGATTATAGTAATGATAAAATCATTTCAAAGCTCAGTATTTTGTCAAAAAAGTCGAATTTGTAATTATTTTTTAAAATAATAAGTATAATATGTCGAAAATTTAAAATTACCTATTTCAATTTATGTGGTAATAATGTATAATAAGTTTATTATAAATGATGAAAGAGTGGTGATATTCTACAGCGCAATATTCAGAATAATACGAATTTTAAATACTTCTATTAATTTGAATATTATTTTTTTTGCCACGTTTTAGATTGATTAATCAAACTAGGAATTACATGCTGACTTACTTGAAACCTAGTATAAGTTTGTGCAAAGTGTGCTTAATTACTTTATCGATGCATTCACAAACTTCTAAGTGTGAAAAGTGCATTTTATTTTCACAATATTTATTTTGTTAATCAATGATCGTAAGATATATTGATTATTTATATGCCGATTACTATGAACAAACAGAGGAAAGGAATTAAATCAATGAATGCAAAGAAATCAGCAAGAACAGAATCAACGTTATTTGAATTAAACGGGAAGCCCAGTTGGGGAGCTTCCGTACCTCAGGCTTTGCAGCACGTGCTTGCAATGCTTGTAGGTAACATTACACCACCAATTCTGGTTGCTCAATTACTTGGGCTTCCGGAAGAAGAGAAAATTCTTCTGATGCAAGCTGCAATGATTATCGGTGGTCTTACTACCTTAATCCAGCTCTTCCCTATCTTCGGCTTTGGTATGGGCTTACCGAATGTTATGGGTGTTGCCTTTGCGTATATGCCTATTTTAACAGCCATCGGTATGAATTACGGCATCCGTGCTATCTTTGGTGCCCAGTTGGTTGGTGCATTTGTCTCCATTTTCATAGGGGCAGGAATAGGCAAGATACGAAAATTCTTCCCTCCTATCGTAAGTGGTACTGTAGTATTAAGTATTGGACTATCACTATATAGTACTGCTGTTACTTATATGGCAGGCGGCAATGCAAAGGCTGAGAACTTTGGCGATCCTAAGTATTGGCTCGTTGCTCTTGTTGTACTTGCCATTACTCTTGCTTGTAACTTCTTCGGAAAGGGATATATTAAAGTATCCGGTATGTTGATAGGTATCGGAGCCGGCTATATTCTATCCATTGCTATGGGCGGTATGGTTAGCTTTGATAATGTTGCTAATTCAAGCTGGATTGCTCTTCCACAGTTCCTGTACTGGGGTGTTGAATTCCATCCCTCCGCAATCCTGGCGATGATCATCATGTACATCGTACAAGCAGTACAAACAATTGGTGACGTATCCTCAACAGCGATTGGTGGTTTCAAACGTGAAGCAACCGACAAGGAAATCGGTGGTGCGATCAAGGGTCAGGGTATCATGGGTATGCTTGGCGCTTGCATCGGCGGTCTTCCCACCGATCCATACAGCCAGAATGTAGGTCTTATCGTAACAACAAAGGTCGTTGCAAAACGAGTATTCGTTATTGTAGGTGGAATTATGCTTGCTGCCGGTTTAATTCCTAAGTTCGGTGCGGTCATGACTACCATTCCTTACCCGGTTCTTGGTGGTGCTACGATTACTGTATTCGCAGCCATAACTATGTCCGGTATTCAATTAATCTCACAGCAACCTTTAAATTATCGTAATAAAATGATCGTGGGTATCGCCTTAGCACTTGGAGTAGGCATTAGTACTGTATCTACTTCCTTACAGTTCTTCCCCATAGACGTTCAGAACATAATCGGTAAATCTCCTATCGTTGTGTCCTTCGTGGTGTCCTTCTTACTTAATATTATTGTACCAAAGGATGATTCTGTTGAAGAGGATTAATTAGACCTTTCATAAACAATAGAAATCAAGCTGTACGAACTTTCTATTGTCATGAATTATCAGGGGCTGTCGCTATATTTTGATATGCCCCCTGTCAAGTCAATGTCATTAAGTTAAGCAAAAAAAAACGCTTACATCGGGAAAATAGATGTAAGCGTTTTTCTCTATTTTTTCCTTCCATTTTCTTTACTCTGTACTTGAAAGCTCCACCCACTCTGTTTCTTCTCCAATAATTCTTAAAGGCTCATGGGAACGATAAGAACGCGTTAAATTACCTGGAAACTTCTTATCCGAAACATTTGGGTCGTTTTCAAATACACCTGTTGGTTCAATTCTATAAATGCGTTCTCTTCCTTCTCCTTTTGCTAATACAGCTGCTGCATCTTCGATGTATGGAAACCTTTCAATAAAATGGCAAATCTGGAACAGCTAAAATGCAATAGGATGGTATAATCTTATTATACATGAACAGAAGGAGTTTCATGGACATCTATATACCCATTGATAAAAAATTATGAAGGAGTTTTACATGAATAAAAAATTATCTCAGTCCACCGTTTACTTAATTTATGCAGGCGCATCTTCTCTATTCTTCTCACTTGTTTTTACAGTAAGTCAAGTTTATAGGATAGATTCAATTCATCTGAACCCATTTCAGCTTGTACTGGTAGGCACGGTCCTTGAAACAGCCTGTTTCATTTTTGAAATACCAACAGGAATTGTAGCGGATATGAAAAGCAGAAAGTTATCCGTTATCATAGGTACAACACTGATTGGAGCTGCTTTTATCATAGAAGGTTCCATCCCATCCTTTGCCTCTGTCATTATCAGTCAGCTCCTATGGGGCCTGGGCTGCACCTTTACAAGCGGAGCGGAAGATGCATGGATCGCAGACGAACTTGATGGGAAAGGCTTGGATACGATCTATCTAAAAGGAACTCAAGTTGGCCAAATATTCTCCTTTGTAGGAATAATCTGCAGC
>JAEYOY010000082.1 GCA_023411215.1 Bacillota bacterium
TCATTTTAGATACCTCTCGTATTCTTTAGATTTTTACCAACTGCCAGGTCAGTAATAATCTAAATTTACTTGAGGTATTTTTTTATGTCAATCTCTTGACCTATTTAAAGTATACAGGAAGCTTTCAATCTGTGTAATTCAGCTTTAGCGCAAAAACATAGTCTAAACATAACGGGAAGTTCGGGTAACGAAACATTATGCATATTAGATACGTCTATCACTGTACTTCTAATTCAAAAAACAACTCTGTATATTTGCTACAATCAGCATATCTTGATGTCTTAATGAAGCCATACTCATTTAATATATGATGGGCAGCCTCTCTATCTTTTGCTGTATCGGCATAAATTTTCTTAAATTTAGCTTCCTTAACATAATTTAAAGCTGTTTTAAACAATCTATCTCCATACCCTTTTCCTCGAAATTCTTTAAGTACAAACAATCTTTTCATTTCAACAATTTTACTTTCTGTATCTAATACTCTGACGGCAACAGTTCCAATTAATCTGTTATTGTCATACATACACCACATACAGCCGTTTTTCATGTAAAAATCATTTATATTTAAAATATCTGAATGTTCGCCATATGGCTCATAATCCCATCCTAAATCTAAAAAATTCTTTGTAAAAAAATCTTCAATATCTTGCTGCATTCCAATATTGTATACTTTTATTTCAACCATATGCTGCCTCCGCTAATATAAACATTCTTTTCAAGTAGTGGCGTAAATGTCTCATTGCACCATTCAGGTAATCTTTTATAAAACCAATCCTCGTTAATCCACAATTCGTAATGTAACACTATACCTAAAATAATCTGAAGTGCAAAATAGATATTAATTTCATCCGTATTAATTTTGCGACCTGTCTGCTCTTCATATCCTTTTACAATGCTAAGCCTACAATTTGCATCATTTACAAAGCAATAAAAGCTACCGAAATCCAATAATGGATCGCTATATCCGAATAAAGAAAAATCAATCGGTATCAACCCATCATTCGTTACTAAAATATTGGATAATGATAAGTCACTATGTATATGAATATATTCCGTTTCTGATTGCTTTAGTTTATCACCGATTAATTCCAAAGTATTGATTACTATTTCATAATATTTTTTGTCAATCCGCTCATTACTAAATAAATTTAAAAGGAGCTCTTGTGACCTCTGGCATAACTTCTGATCATATCTTAAAGTATAATCGGTTCTGTAGCCCTTAGCAGATATATGTAACTTACCCAACATCTCACCTAATTTATATCCTAACTCTTCGGATAAATCACTTTTATCTAGGGTTCTACCGGGAAGCCATGTAAGTAAAGTTACAGCGGTACCATCTCCTAATACTGTAACTAATTCATCATTATCATTCGTAATCGGAGATTGCACGTATAAGCCATTGGATTTTAAGTGTTCTAAAAATTTAAGCTCGCTTTCACGGACTTTTATCATATCGATATCTTTATAAAAAGGTGATGCGCTAAATCCATCTTTTGATTTATGTATTCTTAGTAAAAAATTATCGTCAATACAATAAGTCATATTTTCATTATGGCGTATCAGTTCAACTTTCGCACTAGTCATTCCATATCGCTGTAAAGCATCGTCTAATAGATCTAGCTCACACATATTTCACCTCTGTTTTATATTTTTCTGCTTCTCAATCGTTAAGATATCGAACCAACCAGCTTCCCATTATTGCTATAACTAGTAGTACTATTCTTACATAAACAAACCTTGCAAACCAGTACCTCCTATATTTTACCATAATTCCCGAACAAAAACCATACTTTCCCATATCTATTTTCCATCTCTAAATGAAACCTCTAAATGAAATCTAAAATAAAAAACTAAATTCCAGTTTGCACGACCAAATCACCCGACCAAAAACATGAAACAGTACCGGATTTTACTAATGTAATTTTCCTCTATAATACAGATAGGTTATCTGCCTTTGCGGAAAGAGGCTCCATGAAAACAACCACAAACATTAAGTAATCGTATTGCGATTAAACAGGGATTGAATGCATGCCAGATCTTAGTGGAAATAGCCTCATCCATCAAGAAAGATCCTACTACTGTGTCAAAAGAAATCCAGAAATATCGTACTATCAAGCCTTATACCTGGAAAGCGCAAATACCTAGTTGTATTAATTTTAAAGCAAGCCAAATTCAACACTTATGCAAAGATATTACTTGTTTATATACTGTAGAGATTGTTCGAAATGCTACTGCCTTTGTCCATGGTATGAAATTGGCAGAGCTGTTAGGAGCGAGGGAATTCTTAAAAAAAGCCTCGGAATAATCGAGGCCTTCTTCATATATATTTGGATTTGTATATCTTTATTATACTAAAATTTTTAACTCTGCAATCATCGAGTAATGATACTCTCTCATTTCCAGATAATCTTCTTGAGCTTTATTGATACAAAAATTTATGCATCGCCTCATAAGAAACACTACCGAGTAGATGTTCATGCTTGATTCCCGATAGACTGATCTCCTCAAAATCCTTCAGCCTGAAAGCCACTCTCATAGATGCCTCGTGTGGTATTGTAATATCATCCATTGATGAGATTATCAATACCGGTTCATCAACAGACTTTGCATAGTCATATGGATTAACATTATATGTCCATAATAATCTATAAAGCAGCCACTGAGCTTTTGAAGTGCCTTTCTTTGCATTACTCCTTCTTTCGTTCGCTTTAACATTTCTGACAAATTGGTCCCAGTACTCATCATATGGAGCTAGCATAATAAGGGATGTCAAATCTCTATGGGCTGCAAGATAGGCAGCCGGGCCGGTTCCAATACTGTAACCCATGATAGTGACATTGGAATTGTCAACAAAATCCCACTTGATCGCAGTATCATAGGTATTGATGGCTAGCTCTTTCATGGAGGCTTCCGAGACATATCCATCACTTAATCCATAGCTTGGATAATCCGTACACAAGAAATTATAGTTTGGAAAATATTCTGATAAAATTCCTTCTTCATAGAACTTTCTAACCGTTTCTGCAGAACATTCGCCAGCACCATTAAAAAAAATGATGAGTGGTGCCTTCTCATTCGTTTGCTTATATAACCAGCCATCGATATTCCCATTCATGGAAGGTATCGATAAATGTTCAAAACAGTCCATTTTCAAAAGATAACGTTCGCTACCCGGATCTCTGCCTCCTTGGATAGGAATGCTCAAAAAAGTAAAAACAATCGAACAGTAAATAACAAACACTGTTCCCAGAAAGAGACCGACTAATTTTAGAATCAGTTTTTTATCCCTCTTTATATTTTTTTCAATCAGAAAGAATATCGAAAATACCATTGGTATGAAGTAATAAAGGAAAAGATATTTCCTTTGGAATTCTATTATGCATCCAATCAGTGATACCACTAATACAACAATTAAGATCCAGTCACTTACTTTTAATTTCTTCATAAAATCCCCTATCATAAAAGTGATGTGTGTTGCTAATAAAAAATACTTTCACAATTACCACCAACTGCGAATCTATATAATTAAACCATCCATCTGCCTAATAAATATAATGGGAAGTTTATATGCCTATACTAGTGTATCTGCCCATATATTGTGTGAATTAACATCAGTTCCAAAGTCAGCACACATAAGTATGTCTCGCCAATCTGTTTTTGCAATATTTATGGCTAATTTTTATTGTCCGATATTACCATTAGAAATTTTTATGGCAGCTAACTGGATTCGTTCCAGATCTTCTTTACTGTAATCTTCACAAAAAGGAAGGCTATTTCCTAATTCGTCTGTTAATAAAATGATAGCTTGTTCTATATCGCTATTCAAAAAGAGCTTTTTAACTAATCCTATGGATTTCTGAGAGATGTTATTCATTATATACTCTGAGTAGATCAGCCTTATGTGGTTATATTGCTTTTGATTTTAATATCAGGTTTTGACAATCCTTATATCCTAAATTTCCATAGAAATTATTATGCCTCTCAACATTTACTGATTGTAGTTGAACTAGAAATGCACCAAGTTCTTTCACTCTCTTTTCTAGTTCCTTCATAAAAGTTGTACCAATGCCCTTTCTTTGATACTCATGTGATATTACTATTTCAACCAAATCGTAGGCTTTTCCATCGTCATACTGTTCAAAAAATCCAATGGCAAATCCAACGATTGAATTTTCATCACTAAGTATAAGACCATATGAATCTTCCCTGGTTACAACTTGATGAATTCTTTTATACACTGTTACATCAGTCCATTCAGCATTCTCATGCTCATTATAATACTCAATATATAGTGGAATGACTTAATCAATATCCGTTACTTGAAACACATTATATTCCATTTCTACCATAAATTCTGATTTGTCTAAGTACTACACTTGACCTTCAAAACATAATGGGACGTTCGGTTTACTTCGCAATTTGTAAAAACTTCGAAGCAATTAAAGTTGATTATGCTTATATGGTACGTCTCTATTTATTTGTTCTTAAATACAATAAATACTCCATTGCCTTTTTGTGATGGTCGAGGTTATCTATCCACTTTATGTAATGTCCGCAAGGAAATTCGCCACATTCACCGCAATGGCTTATTTGCTTTTTATTACAACATATACGAAAATCAATAGTACCGCAGCCGCATTTCCATAAACAATCATCAGTTGTATTCCAGCAACCTTTGCACAATGGAGCCTTTTTCATCACCGCCTCGGCATCTTCGTTTTCACCAATCCATCCCATACTTCTGAACCACCCAACTAATGCTTCAGCTGATTTTATATCCTTTTCAACGGTAACTTTGTATTAGCTACATTCGTTGCAGTCAACACCACAAGCCGATAATTTTAATTTTTCCACATTAAGGCCTCCTGTCCAAAATATAAATAATGTTCAGTTCACAGTTGGTGACAATAGTTATGAAAATCATTCTGCACAGTTGTATGTCAAATCAACTTCATTTCCCTTAACTTACTCACCACAAGCGCAGCTGTATTATCAACAAAAGAGATAAATTCTTCCCTTGACATTGATATGGGGTTGGAAAGGTTTTCATCCAACTCTGGTAAATATCCCATGACACCGATTTTTCGTACAATGCCTCCATGTGGTAAATAATCAATATAATCTGGGAATTCTTTTAATAGCAGAATTTCTGTCAAATATCCCGATGTAGGATTAGCTCGCAGATACTCTGCTTCCATAGAGTGAATTTCATGCATGCGTTCATTTTTTGAAATCAATTTTTTTACCGAATCCCAGTCATTGGGATATCCCATCGCAGATAAACGTAAATTCTCATTCGCATTGATTCTCATCCAGGTATCTTTAACTCTTTTATCATCGCGAATATACCATTGAAATGCCGCATCTGTAATTAAGTGCACGTAATATCCCAGTAAAAATGAATACTGCTCTTGCGATTGAATTTCATTTTTACGATTAAATATATATTCATTACAGAAGGAATCGCAATCAGAGGCAACTTTTCTTTCTTCGTTCATCCAATGAGTAACCTTTCGGGATGGAGTGAAACTATCGTACAATAGTTTTGCCCAATTACCTACCACACAGTAAAGGGAGACCGTATTATACCCCTCTTCAAGTATTTTGTTACAAATAAACTTTATAAACTTTCGTCCAATACCTTGTCCTTGAAATTGCGATTTTACGGATATACTTCCAATTTCATTCCCGACAATATGTGCATAACCAATGATCTCACTTCCTTGAACATATACGAACCGTTCCATCTTTGTTGAGGCCCAATGCTTTCGCATATAATCGTTAGGCTGTTCTATCACAGAATCCGGAAAGTCACCAACACGAGTACGCATTTCATGAAAAGCTCTTGCATACATTTCATGTGCCGATTCATAATCCTCATCATTGTATTAACGAATCGATAAATATGGGATATTAAACTTATCTCCATTATACTTCATATACGTAGATGAGAAGCTTCGTATGTATCCATGTTTTTTAGCAAACGATTTAAAAGCATCATGATCCATCCGATAGTTTGTCATTATCTTATCAGCCCCGGCATCTCTCAATATTTGTTCGCAGAGAATTAATGCCCTATCTCCGATTCCATTACAACGATATGATGGATCGATAAATATATATACATACGCTTTCTTTCCTTCTTCGATCTGTGCAATTCCAACAAGATCATTTTCATTCCATATAGAATACATTTTTTCCATATTCTTAAATGCTTCTACAAATGCTGCATCTGCATCCTCAAATTTCAATATATTACTCGCTATATCATAATCCCTATCCGTCAATTGTCTGATTATAATCCCCATGTATACTTCTTCATCCGCCCAGCATCATCATAGCCATATTATATTACCGTACATCCTTATATATAGAATTATTAATACCAGCTTATAATGGAAAGTTAGCTAATATATTTTACACTGGCTTTTTAATTATTCCTGCGCGGTTTTGTATTCCCGCTTTATAATCCAATAGTCTCCATAACTCTTTCCATCAGCAGCTAATAACCTATCATCTGTTTTCACATATTTCATTTTTTCTAGAGCTTCTATTCGTTCAATTGCGTAATTTGCTGCCTTAGTTGCTATCTTTGAGCAATTAAAAAGTTCAAATGCAGGATTTGTTATAATCGTCATAATTTCATACAATATTTCTTTTTTCTCAAAATCACTTCTAACATCTAATCTCATGATTCCTGATTCATTGAATCCATCATTTGAAATTCGTTTAAACAACTCTATAGTCCCGATTACTTGGTTGCATTCTTTGTCTATAATTGCCAATCGAATATAACGCTTACATTCATATTCCCATATCCAAAAATTAATAAGCTCTATCATTTTCTCTTCTGTTTGATAATAAAAAATATTACCATTACAATTATCGCTATTAAAAAACGGCAAAGCATTTTTGTCGCTGTAAACCATTAGTAACTCTTTTGCATCGTTTTCCGAAACTAAACGAAGTAAAAATCTTTTATTTTCTATAACCGGGCATTGTTCGAACACTGTACACATTCTCTTCCCCCATATAATCAAATTTTTTACGTTCCATTACTATGTATGTCAATCAAATACAACATTATTATTTACATCCTTTATACCATGTTGGAACAGGATTCTTCATATTGTCATACCAATTAAGAACATCTTTTGCTTGATTTATCATCGTGTCAATTTCACTTTGTCCGAAGGGAATTGCCCAAGGAACGGATGAAAGTGTGTTACTTGAAATATAAAGGGCTAGCAATCGCCAAAAATCCATCGGCACATCATTATCAAAATAGCCGTTTACCAAACCCGAAGCGAATAAGGGTGCTTTTTGCGCACACCAAACGATGCGATTGAACTCCTCCCATGGATCGCCGTAATCGTCACGGTCAAAGTCAATAATTTGCAATCTTCCATCATTATCAATCATCATATTTCCGATATGATAGTCTCCGTGCTGATAGCATTGCGGGCGATCTTTCAATAATTGACGATTTTCATTTATATAATCTATAAAGACTTGCCCGTTTTCGTATTTTATCGGACAATCATTGTACATTTGAATTTTTCGGTCGATTTTACGATTAAATCGGATATCCCACTCTTCTTTCATTGACGAAATCGGGATTGAATGGATCTTTTTCAAAATCCGACCTGCCTCAAGCCCATATACATACTGCTCTATATCAGATAAAAACGGAAACATTTCTTCGGCATCTTTTCCTTCAATCCAACTTTGCATTGAATAAACGCCTTCATTACAAATCCCGAATTCAATAGGCTGACACATTGGCACGCCGAGAGCCGCAACTCGCTGCATCATTTCGAATTCAACCTTCTTACGGTTGTGCTGCTCTTTTGGCGAAATACGCAGTAAGTACTTTTTCCCATCCGTTATTGTAACACAATATTTCTTATCACCTGACCAACCTTTAGTAATCGGTGTCATGGATTCGAAATTCAATACTGACATTAATATTTCCCTCCTGACCTTAAACAAATATAAATATATGTACATCAGACTCATTATTGCATTGATTGATCCGTTACGCTGACTCCAAGTCTACTATTAATCAATTTTACCATTTCTATGTCATAATATAGGTCCCATTTTTTACAGTTGGTGATCATGATTGTTTTGCTTGCTTCATCTCAATCTCGGAAAGAGCTTCAAACTCTTACCCAGTTTGATTTCATTACCTAAGTGCATTTTATTTCAAAGTTTATCTATAATCGTTAAGTGCATTACAAAATTTAAAACATTGCTCTATTATATTTTTTTCATGTGGCATGAATTTCTTTTTATCTATTAATTCTAATATTTCCTCCTTCGATGCCCATTTTACTTTTTCTATTTCGTTATATTGAAGATTAAGACAATCAATATTAATATTTTCATTAATAAAATAGAAATCAAAAAATCCTTTAGCTACATTAACTGTAAAATTTGGCTTAGCATCAGTAAATTTCTTATGATACCCGATTTCTTCCATCATTTCACGCTCTGCAGTCTGCTGGCTTGTCTCGCCTGCAATACTGCAGCCACCAACGGAAAAGTCCCATACATTAGGCCAATTCTTCTTACTGGCTTGTCTCTTTTGTATAAGCATATCACCATACAAGTTAAATAAACATACATACGAAGCCATATAAAATTCGTCTTCTAAAAGCTTATCTTCTCGCTTTTTGATTTTCCCTGTTTTTATTCTGTTTTTATCATATATATCTCTTAACTCTAACATAGTTCCTCCATAGAGATAACATATTAATACCAGTATTCTTAATTCATGAATTTATTATTGATTCGCCTTTACCACCTATTGTGAGTTAAATCTCATGAGCAACTTTTCATTCATAAAGCCTGTCCTCCAATCGTTATTACGTACTTTTTAACGAAAGCGTATAAAACTAACGCCAGATTATGCATAATATTAGGACACCATAAAACCCCATAGGACACCGAATTTGTCTACAAAATTGCCCACCAGTTTACTGTATGGCGTTTCGTAGAATGGAACAGGCTTGTCATCTGGTTTTAGAATTTCATAACAAGCAAGCAATTCATCTACTGAATTGAATGTAATTGTTAAATGCACACCACAACTTACACCGAATGTATCGGTCAAAAATTTCAATGCATCATTTAAAAAAATCTCTATACCATGTATATTCATAGTAGCATGTGCTATTTTTTCTCCATCAGACATATAGCAATTGATTCTGCGTCTACTTTTGTGTTAAACGCCTTTTCATACAAGTTAATCGCTTCCATGCAATTTCCATTAAAATGCAAATAAGGTATGAGCATATTATATTCCTCCGTAAATATAAAATTCTACTTCGCACTTTGTAACAACTGCGAATATTCGTCTATTTTTTACCCAAACAATGTAGCACTACGCCATCTTCTGGTTTATTTATTTCTCCTTGCTCACAAAGAGCAACAGAAAATCCAGCATTTTCAGCATAACTTATAAGTTCTTTTGGTAAGAATGACTCCCAATAAATTTCAGCATCAGAATATGGATAGAATTTTCTGCCGATTGTATATTGTTTATAAAATTGCGATAAGTATTCATAGTCATGGCCGGAGAAGCTTACTACTCCATCTTTTTTAAGAACTCGCTTACATTCCATCAAAAAACTGCTTTTATAGGTTTCTCCATATAATAAGCCAAATGTCTGTGCCCATATAATAACCACTTCAAATGATTCGTCTTCAAACGGTAATTCATATCCGTTATAAACCGAGAAAGGAATATCATAGCGACCATTCAAAGCCAACTGTACGACTTGCTTTATTACTTCTTCTGATATATCTATGCCTACTACAGAAAACCCCATGTCAGAAAGTGCAAATGCCTCTCTTCCCATTCCGCAGCCAATATCAAGAATTTTTGCTTTTTTCGGGAAACAGTCAACGACTGATCGTTCCCATTTTTTTAAATTGCCTTTATTCCAATGAATCATCTCATCAACATTTTTCTTATTTTCATACCATTGATATACAACACCACTCATAATATTACTCCCTCATGAAACTCCTCCAAAAATATATTTTATTATTCATTATCACAATCGCCACTAATGGCAATCCCTTTTGCTTATCTCTTATCAATTGATGTTTAGTTTGCTATTATTGTACCTAAATTCCAGAACTGCCCAGATCCTTCTGTACGAAAACGCTCTGCAAAAGACTTTACAAAATCACTCTTCTCATTATAAATTTTTCTGCTTATATCAAAATTAAGCTCTCTAAGGTATTTTTCATCCTCCTTTGGACGTTCATCCACAAGCCAATCGATGACATTATTGAATGCCAGATCATGTGCGCTGGAATAAATAAAGTGCATCCAAATATCATAGGACCCAAAATGATCCAAAAGATCTGCGTCCTGTTGAAGCTTGATATAATCCGAATAGGTATCTCGACCATGATAACGGTCATCATGCACCGATATTATAATACAAATTTCATCTAATTCTTCCTTGGTACAATATTCATGCAAAACTTCACGGGCTTTTACTGCACCAACTTCCGCATGATTGTCCTCACCATTACTTATGTCATGAAACCATGCCGCAACGGTAAGTATATCATCGTGGCTGTCGTCCTCTGGAAGTATTAGCTTTCTAAGACTAATAACTAGTGATGCCACTCTCTCGCCATGATAGTATTTATTACCCTTTTCCTTCCAAGAATGGCTATTCTTATTACCCAAAAGTTCGTAAGCTAACTGCTTAATAGCAACCATATCCATTGGTCTTATCCCCCCTTATATTTCAATGTTTAGTCGTTTGCGAAACGCACAATCGATAATTATTGTGTAAGTATTTTACTGAAGATTATGCCTATTAACCACGCAATATATTAAGCCAATTTTGCCTCATCTTAAATTTATTCCTCATGCCCTCTACTTCCAATCTCAAACAAATTACCTTCAGGATCCGCAACATAAAAATTGCGTATACCAAATGGATAGGTTACAGGCTCACCTGTAAATGACTTTACTCCAAGTGACATTAATCGCTCGTATTCTCTGTCAACATCAGAGAATTTTGGAAGCCAAAAGCCAATCTCCATTGTCAGGTTAATTCCCTTCGGCGGGTAATAGGACTCACCTACAGCTTCTGCAAAAGCTTTTCGATCATATAGAAATAATGATAAAGGACCACTGTTTGTTTTAAACTCAGCAAATAATCCACCGTCCCAGTCGGTCTCAAATTCCATGATGTTTCTATAAAACGAAACCATCTTTTCGATATCTTGAACAAGCAGACCTACACCGACATTAGCATTCATACCATTCATAAACTATTCCTCCAGTAATCATATTTTTTATTTATCATAACATACTAAAATGACAACAGTATGTACTGTTCAAAATATTAATAATCTGTAGTTCGCCTTGATAACTATAGCGAACCTGCTACATATTTGTTTTGATATTTATATCTTTTTCTGACAGCTTTGTTTTGACTTTTATTAGCAGGATTATTGCTATTATCCTTAGTTCCTTAATTCCCATCATCCTATAAAGATTACTTTCATTAAACATCATACTTTTATTTCCACTTCGTCCATTTTAACATATTACATCATAATATTCCACCAATTTCCATCCCATAAATTACTATTAAAAAATGCTAACTTCTTTCTCCTTATCAACCTTATATCCCGCTCACCTATACATAAAAAGGTAGCCAGTACCTCAACTGATACCGACTACCTTAATTCACCTCATATATTATATCAATCTCACACTGTCCTTATCTTAACCGTTACCATCTTTAATCCTTCATCCAATTCTGCCAGATCTACTTGCCCTCCTAACAGAATATTCGCCTTGAAAGCATCCTGTCCCATTGTTAAATCTGCGATACTATAAGGCAGCTCCATCCCCAGACCTTCTCCTGCTGCCGCTGCTAACAGCTTTGGAGTCATTTCTGCAAGGATTACCTTCGTTTCCGAATTTGCGAGCAGCTCCTGTAGGGGTGATTCGATGGTGTATTTCAGCTCATAGTCTTTCGTAGGTATATAGCGGAAGGTGTAATTCCCCGCCTCCAGGCTGACCTTCACCTTTTCTCCAATCTGTTTCGCAGTTAATCCATCAAGTCCGCTCACCTTCCCAGTCTCGGCATCCGGTAGATATAGTTCCGCATCCGAATCGAAAGGAACCGTTACCTGAACGATTAAGGAACCATCCTTTTCTCTCCTCCAGCCGCTCTCAATCAGGCCCATGGAGGAGCGTAAGGTCGCCTTCGCATAATACAGCTTACCATATATCTCAGGTTTTATTATGAATTTACGGAAGCCCGGTGCATCCTCTCTCGGATTGATACCGCACATATGACGGTACATCCACTCCACGATGGAGCCGTAAGCATAGTGATTTAAAGAGTTCATGTCGGTGCCCGATATCCTTCCGTTCGGCAATATAGAGTTCCAGCGTTCCCAGATCGTTGTTGCACCCATAATCACTTCATACAGCCAGCTGGGATAATCTTCTTGCAAGAAGAGCCGGTAAGCGCTATCTGAATCCCCATGGTCAGATAATGTCCTACAAAGATAAGGAGTTCCGACGAAGCCGGTCTTTAGGTGCATATTATTATTCTTGAGCAAAGCCTGCAGCTCCTTCAGTACCCTGTCTCTGACCTCAGGTTGAACCAGGTCAAAATGTAAGGCTACTACATGAGCTGTCTGTGTATGTATCGTGGAGCGACCGTTCTTCGAGAAGAATTCATCCTGGATTGCCCGCTTAATCTCCTCCGTGAGTCTTCCGTAGAATAATGCATCATCGTTATAACCAAGCACTGAGGCAGCCTTCGCCAATATATTGGTCGATAACCGGTAATAGGCGGATGCTAATAGCCCGTTATCGGTACCACCAATGACACCACCCTCCACGGGACCGTCCAGTGCAAGCCAGTCTCCGAAATGAAACCCTACCGTCCATAGCTTCCTATTTCCGGATTGTTGATCCTGCAGACGAATCCAGTCAACCCAGGCCTTCATACTGGGATATTGTCTCTCTAAGATTGCTTTATCACCAAAATGTATATATACCTCCCAAGGAACTACCGTGGCCACATCACCCCAGGCACAAGATCCACCTCCCATAAAGCTTGAATGAGAGCTTTTATTCTGCGTAAAGGTTGGAACTACGCTCGTTACCATACCATCGCAAAATTGCTGCTCTGCATAGACATCTCGCATAAACTTTGTATAGAAGGCATAGGTATCCATATTAAAGGAAGCGGTTCCGGAAAAAACCTGGGCATCCCCGGTCCAGCCCATTCGCTCATCTCGTTGCGGGCAATCCGTCGGTACATCAAGAAAGTTCCCCTTCTGACTCCATAGTGCATTCTGAAACAATCGATTGACATATGGATCGGAGGTCTCAATACTTCCGGTCAGCTCCAGATCGGAATAAACCACACATCCTGTAAAGTCATCTAAATGAATCGGTTCTGTAAATCCCTCAAGCTTCGCATAACGGAAGCCGAAGAAGGTAAAATGCGGTTCAATGCTTCTATCCGTACCGTCCGAAGTATAGATATATTCCGCCTTTGCGGATCGAAGATTCTCTCGGTAGAAGTTATTCTCCTGTAATACTTCGCCGTGCCTAACAGTAACGGTTGTTCCCATTGGTTCATGTATTCGGATCCGTAACCAGCCCACCATATTCTGACCCATATCGATGACCCACTCTCCGGCCGGCGTATGTATTAGTTCGACGGGCTTTATTGTCTCTTTAATGACAACCGGTAAGGACAATCTGTCTTCAACCTTACCTAAGCCGACCGCATCGAATTCCTTCACCTCATCCCAGTCAGAAGCATCATAATCAGCGGTTGACCAGCCGTGAAGCTCCAGATTAGCATCATAGGTCTCGCCCTCATAAATGCCGTCAGCCAGAACAGGTGAGGGCTTACAGCGCCAATCAATATCTGTTCCGAGGATCATTACGGTGCCGTCTTCCATCGTAATACGTAGTTCACATAGTAATGCAAAGGAATCACAATAAGGTGTATTTAAGTCACCAAAGGTACCAAAACGTCCTTTTGCCCAGCCATTTGCTAAGCTTGCACCTATGGTATTCGTTCCTTCCTTCAGAAGCTCCGTGATATCATAGGTCTGACTTTGCACCCATGCATCATAAGTATTACAGTAGGGTGTCAGAAATTCTGTTCCGACACGCGCTCCATTCAGCTCTAATTCATACAACCCTATTCCGGTAACATAAGCTCTGGCAGATTTGATTCCACCGTCGATAATAAAGGTTTTTCTAAGATAGGGATGAATGCTTTTATCCTCCCACACCGGAGTAATCCACTTTGCATTCCACCCTTCCTCCCTTCTACCGGTCTCAAACCAGTTCACCTCGGATTCTGCTTCGTCACCACCATCTCCCCATACTCTTACCGTCCAATAATATCTTGTATAAGGAGACAAGGAAATGGGTAGCCTGACTGCCAGATTAGAAAGCTCCTTACTTCTACCGGTATCATAAATCACTTCATTCATCCCGGCATCCCATGCGACGATAACCTGTGCTGCCAGCTGCTTCTTCGAGTTTGTCTCCTCAGTAATCCAGGATACTGTCGCGACATCCATACCAAAGCCCAGGGGATTTACTATGTGGTTCGTCTTACATGCTGTTATTCTCATCGTTCCTACTCCTTACTATTTGATTTATTTTCGTTGATATCTTACCATTTCCAACTTGCTATCATTTCTGTATAGAACAACATAATTAGTTACCTCTTCACATCCGGATAGCTATTTTATGTATTTTATTATATAATGATATCATACGAATTGGAATATTATGAGGTAAGTACAACAGTGTTGCGAGGTAAGATAGGATGGATCAGAAGCTAATCAGACAATTATGGGAACATACGGATCGGATCGATGAGGAAAATGCAAAGGAGCAGGTAAATAACGAGTTCACTACCTATCCTCCGTTATTACCTGCTTCCTCGTTCTTTCGAGACACTGCTACTTCTCTGTTTTTATCCTTTCATCATGAAACAGCAAACAATATGAAGCATTATCATGATTTCTTTGAATTAATATATGTCTGTAAAGGTAATCCTATCGGCGTGATCAATGATCAGGAGATACCGCTGGCGAAAGGCAATCTTTGTATTATGAATCCCAACGCTGTGCATTATTTCAAGCAATATTCAGAAGCTACGGACTTAATCATGAACATCGTATTGCCAAAGAATTTGTTTCAGAAATCCATCTTCCGAATTCTGTTCAATGATCCGGTATTAAATGCCGTCTTTATTCGCTATCGTTTAGAGAATGAAGCACAGCCTTCCTTTCTTTATCTTCCTATCCTTGATGTAAATATCGATCAATTGCTGGAGCTTTTGTTGAAGGAATATCTAAACAAGAAGGAATATAGTCACGTGATTATGGAAGCCTTGCTGACCTTAATCTTTTCCTTCTTACTAAGAAGCTATAAAAGTCAAAGTAAGCCTGGTAATTCAAACATGGCAGACATCCTCGATTACATTTACTTAAATCACAGGTCTGTCAGTATGATGTCGTTATCGGCTCATTTTAACTACCATCCCAAATATTTATCCTCCCTTATTCATAAGCATACCGGACAGTCCTTTCGTGAGCTTATCGTTAAAATTAAGCTGCAGAGTGCTGCTAACTATTTGCTTTATACAAACCATAGCATCGAACAAATCGTGGAACTGATTGGTTATAAGGATAAAAGCAGCTTTTACAATATGTTTAAGAAAGAATACCGTGTTAGTCCGTCTGTTTATCGGAAGCAGCTTCGTGCTCCGGCCAATCTACATTATTTTTCACCTGCCAACAAGCGATAATACTTCGGTAACTTATCGCAAGATTCCTTGCATTTAGCATAGCATTTACATTTTGGTTTTCCGATCTCCTGATGCATTCTTTTCCAAATTAGTGGTGCCTCTTCCGTTAAAAGGTTGCCGTAGGATATCGGCAAAAAATCACAGGGGCCAAAGTTTCCACCTGCATCAACAAAGGAATGCTGGCTGCCAGCTCCGCATCCGTATTGACTTTCTGATTCTACATATGGAAAGACGGAAACTTTAGGATATACCGGATCACGATTCATCTTTATATGTAAATCGATTAAAGCTTTTTGTTCTTTGGCTGTCAGTACTTCATCCCTATGCTCGTTTAGTGTCCCACAGGGAATAGGTTCCATAATACGCATCTCATCAACACCAAGTGACTTTGCAAGTCTCGCGATCCTCAAAATTTCACCTGTTTCTAAAAGCTCCCGTGTGCACATGGTCTGCGTCATTGTATAAAGCCCTGCCGATTTTGAATACTGAATTGCATTCATTGCATGAACGAAAGCACCTTCAACACCACGCATTCGATCATGATCTTTTGCCTGAATATGATCGAGACTTATTGCAATACCAAATAAACCTGCTTCTTTGAGGGCCATGGCACGCTCTAACGTGAGGCCATAACCAGTAGTAAAAAGCAGAGTCATACAAGGCATATTACTACCACTGGCTGCCAAGGAAATTGCTTGTTCAAGATCCTTTCTAAGAAGTGGCTCGCCACCGGTAAACCCTATGATTCCAACACCAAGGTTTTTAATCTTTTCAGTTACGGTTAGTAGCTCTTCTGTTGTCAAATCCTTGCTATGGGACTCCATAAAATGATTGGCACTGCAATGCCAGCAGTGATACATGCATCGATTAGTAACAGCAATATAAGTCGAGATTGGTGCAAGTCTCTTACCGATCGTATGATTTTTGAAAAACTGCTCCCCTTTTCCCGGAACTCTCATAGCAATCCGGTAGAAAGCCTTTGAATTTACAGGTGGGAAGAACGAATTTATCATGTATTTCCCCTCATGAGAGGCCAGTCGTTCATTTTTTATTACGTTTACGCTGCATCGAAATAGGTTGATTGGATGATAAGCCTTCGATTTACTGAACTTCTTATGAAGAGATATAAAATTATGCCATACCACCGGATCTAACATCATTTTTAATAACACTTTACTATTTCTTATGTTCATTAATCCCTCGCTTTCTCAAAAATCCCGTAGATGAATCGATGCTCTGTGGAATTAATATGTTTTCTGTTAAAATAAGTAATCATCTGCTGTTTCATGCTATCCGATCGTAGGTCAATCATTCGGTCGTAACCAGCGAGTGCCCCGGTCGAAGTTAAGAACTCAACCAGCTTAGTAGCATTGGTAAAATGAAAACGATGTCTTGCCCTTTTCACAATCACTACATCAAAACCACAACTCAAAAACCAATGCTGAAACATCTTCCTACTTTTGGGATTTGGCAAATCCATCATTATTTGACGTATCTTGAATACATTTCTGATGAGTAATCTTGGATATAATTCTCTCATCTCAGGAAGCGTGTCCGCAGTATTTACGAGGACTGCCATTCTTCCCCCTTTTTTGAGAACACGTGCACATTCCTTAATGACTTGTAAGGGTGGTTGGTATTTAATGGCCCATGTACATATTATAGTATCAAAATACTCATCGGGGCAGGATTGCAAATAAGAGATCATATCCTGATGAACGAAGGTTAGTTCTCTTTTATCGATAGCCTTATCCTTTGCCTGTTTTAACATTCCTTCTGAAAGATCCACCAAGGTAAATTCTGCCTCTATACCCTTCCTTTGTAAAAAGCGCGTGTTATAGCCTGTTCCGCATGCAAGATCTAGAACCTTTTTACCCAATGATTGGTTTAATAGTAATGATAATATTCGATCATTATACCGATGCATGGATTTCAAAAAGTATGCTTCATATCCCTTACTAATCGTATCATAGGAGCTGGCAATATCAATATTTTTGACTTTCTTTATTCCAAATGACACCATTACCTCTTCCTCCCCCAAACAATATAATCTCTCTCATTTACCCGAATGAGTTCTGTCTGTAAACCAACCGACGCAAAATAACGGAGGAGTTTTGTCTCGCTCACCGGCTTAATCGCTTCAAAGCATAACCTCTCAAACAGGAAGATTATCTTTGTTTTCAAGCATTCCGGTGAAAAATCATTCACAATAATCATTCCACCCTCTGCAAGCATATGGATACAGAAATCAATCATCTCTCGCTGCTGCCTAACATGATGTAAACAATCTCGTATTAAAATAACATCAAATTGCTCATTTATCTCCCACGGCATCGATTTGTTGATGACCCGGATTGCTTTATTTCTCTTCTTTGCCAGCTGTGTCATCTGTCTGCATGGATCAATGATTGTAACTGCATGACCCCTTTTGACAAGCTTATCCGCTGTTACCCCAGTTCCTCCACCTACATCAGCGATTCTCAGATGGCGATTTTCAATGAGCGAAAGAACAGCTGTATCATCATCAAGTGAAAAAAAATTCATAAACTTATCATATAATTTTGCATAACACCGAAATAGGTAACTCATAGGTCTCCTTTTCATGGTAATGGAACTTTAATTGTTATACTTAAAATATCTTACGCTAATCTTACTTGTTCAAATCAGCAATATATTCATTGCTTTTTACAGTAAGCTGAACCCAAGCCGGCTTGAATCCACTCTTAATTGCATTACGCGCTGATTTTATGTTTGACCATGCACAACAATAGAACGGAACGATATTCCTGTTTAATACTTCGATAGCAAGTTTGCTTGTAAGACTGGACGCAATCTCTTGTCTTCTATATTCAGGGAGTACATCAACCCCAATTTGCCACATAGTATCGCAATCAGCTGAGCATCCTGCAAGACCGATAAGCGTTCCGTTATCAAATGCACCAACGGCTAATACATCTAAATGTTTCCGCCTTTCACAAAGCGCGTTTCCCCATTCCGGTAAATAATAAGCAGCAAATTGATCCGGTTCCATGACCTTAGTTTCATACTTACAAGTAATCGGTTTTATAACTTCCATGTCTGGTAGAAAATACTCTGCCATAAAACAAACATCTAAGTGAAAGGTCTTAAGCTTTTCACTTAATATATGTAGATTGGGTGTCTCAAAGCAATGCTCCACCGGATATTTTGCTATATATTCACTTACTATCTCAGCTAATTCTTCCGAGACCGAAGCTACAATGTTACTACCATAAGAGGTTAGATCACAGTAGAACGGTAGATCTAAATATTTTCTAGCGTAAGGATTTGTACCTGAGATAACTATTTTGTTTTCTGTTTTCACAAAGTCTTCCATGCGACAATTGCTGTCAAAAGCAGACTGTTGCATTGCTATCTTAATTACTTCACTATTTGTCATAATGCTCCCTTTCACAATATATCTAAATTAAATTAATAATGCCCCATTATCGGCTTATCTTTTGTCCTGTGCTTTCTATTCGGATCGTACTTCTGCCAATAGACCGCCTTTTCATTATATCTGCATCGTCCCGGCTCTTGATAGGTACCATGTCCAAAATACACCATTCCCAAAGGTTTTATGTGCTCCGGTAAATCGATCAGTTTTTGCATCGTTGCCATGATAGCTTTCCCCTTCCTTGTTATTCCATTAAGTATCATATCACCTATTTTCTTAATATCTTCTCCATGGCTTTCCCCTTTGCTAATTCATCGATTAATTTATCTAAATATCGAATTTGCCGCATTAGATCATCCTCAATCTCCTCCACCCGATATCCGCAGATCGTTCCTTTGATGAGTATCACATTGGGATTTATCTGCGGTGCTTGTAGAAAGAAGGTTTCCACATCTACTTCCTTCATTATTTGTTCTTGTAAGGAACGTTCATCATAACCGGTAAGCCAAAAAATAATCTCATCTACATCTTCTTTTGCTCTTCCTTTTTTCACTGCCTTCTGAATATAAAGGGGATAAATACTTGAAAAAGGTAATGTAAAAATACGCGGTCTCTCCATTTTAAGATACTCCTTTCCTCTCAATTAGTCTAAGTTCAATCTAAAACCGTTTCATCTTCATTATGGAAGTTCTGAGAGCTGGTCTTGAAACGCATTCTTAACCTATATTAATATATTCCAGATATAATACCTCTAGATGTAACGCCTCACCTTATTCATATAATTCATATATTCTTGCCCAAATTTCTGAACACACCATCTTTCCTCTGACCGAATAATCCAATGCCCTGATATTTGAAAAATCATTACTATCACAAGTAATAGTAACGACTGTGTAAGCAGTACACAGCCTAAAAAATAAATGAAATAAGCTACATACATAGGATTACGGGAGATTCGATAAAGCCCTTTCAAATTAACACCATTCTCATTAGGTTTTGCAAAGTTTAATACAGAAATAAAACATAGAAGCACGCCTAACCCATAGATCAATACCCCTGCATAAAACCAATATTGATCTGTCTTAATCTTGAGAAAGCACAGATATACGAAAATCATACTATTGGAAAACTGATAGAAGAAGTATGCCACCTTTTCTTTTTCAATCAGAGGAGCGAAATAAGACGCGCGCTTTAGTGCTCCCTTGTCTAATAAACTTAATAGACCGAATCTTATCAATATAAGTGGTATTATTGTAAGAAATGCATTCATAATAACCTCCATGATTTTTATATCAATATGCGTATCGAGTGATTAATGTGATGTAAGCAATCCAGATTATACTTATACTTTGATGCTGGTATTATCGCACAAATGCAATAACTCAATCGCCCAAAAGGTTAAATCGCACATCAATGAAGTTGTACTTTTGTAATCAGGTTCAAGCCGAACATCTTCATATGCTGTTGGGTATTCTATCTTTTTGGGGGAGTAACGCTTGTTATGAGGCACACCAAAATTCATCTTCAGAATGCCATCGTCGCTTAACGCCTGTTTTATGTTCTCAATCGTTTCACTCAAAATATTGACATTCTCTCCTACGCCGAGCATTGCGATTTCGGATAATGGACGGCGGTAGAGAATCGAATCTATGACATCAGGGCTGAATGGCCTAAATGGTCTAATGAAAGCAAAATACGGAGCATAAAATTTACCATTTATTCGTACATGTATATTATTATCCGGCTTCATAATCATGTTCAAGTGATTAATGGAGGCAGCGAGCATTTTTTTATTATCATCCGTACGCCAGCATTGTGTATACGCCAGCATTGTAAGAGTATATACATCGGGAAAATAATCGTTTGCCTCAATATAAGGATAATTATAACGTCTTTTTGCACTTGTACTAATCTTAGTTATCTCATCGAGCGAAGATATTTCTAGAATACGACGAAAGCCTTTCAATGCGATTTGTTGAAATTCCCGCACATCCTCATAGTCATCTCCATAACCGAGCATAGCCTGCATCGCATATAGCAAAGACTTAAGACAATTACCGTTGTTCATTCCCTCAAATCTATGCTCAAAGCGTGGAATTTCAGGTGGAATATAAGAAAACTCCTTACGTAAAATATCTTCATTCCTCATTGCCGCAACATAATTCACTATAATCGGATGTGTTTTAGGAATAGCATAATATGAAAGTAGCCGTGCTGCTGTTTCACCATCCTGTAACGGTGTTTCATGAAATTTCACCCCACGCCAGTTATCCCAGCTATGCATACCGCTTCCAATATAACCATTTGGCTTAATATAACTATGTAACAACTTAAAATGAGGTGTTTGATAAATCTGCTCAAGCAGATTTTCTTCTTCGGTCGGAGACAGATTATTTAGGATTTCTTTTCGGAGCCGGTATTTAATAACCGGTCCTGCGTTATTCAGAAGAAAATGAATTGATTTCGATAAATCCATTTCAGCGCATCTAGTATAGCCCCATTCGTTATGATGATTGTCTATACTCATTTTACCGAACTTACTTTGTTCTAGATCTTTCATAACACATACCTTCCCGTAAAATCAAATTTATATTATCCAGAACTTAATTCGATTTGTATTGTTATACCTCGGCCTCCCATATCCCCACTAAGACGAGATATAGGTAACGTCATTTACTTCTTGGTAATGGTTCTCAATACATGATTAAATAAATACTGCAGTAGACGGCTTCAATTATTAATCTTCGCTTATTCTGTTCACTAAACACTTCATATAAAACAATCTGTCATGTGGTACAGTCTAGAGAATAAATTCTATGTAGATACTCCTTCCCACGAAATGTACAATTATATTCTTTACCACTAAAATGAAATCCTAGCCTTTTAGCAAGTGCAATCGATTTATCATTCTCATAATAGATATGAGCATTAATTTGCTTAACATTCAGTTCTTGAACAGCAATTTTCACTATCGCTTTTATAGCTTCTTGCATATAACCGTTTCCCCAAAATGCTTCCTTTAAATCGTATCCGATATCAATTATATTTTCATTCGGATCCCAGCAATGAAAACCACAAGTGCCCATCTTTTCATTATCTGATTTTCTTATTAGAATCCAACGACTTAAACTCATAGACTTCGATTTTACATAAGAACCTATTATTTCATCTGCTCCTAAAATAGAAGTTAAGGGTTCTTCGTCATACAAATATTTTGTTACAACATCATCCGAAAATTGTGAAAATATAAAATCTCTATCTTCAAAAGTAATGCTTTTTAAAATTAATCTGTTTGTTTCTATATCCATAAATAATATCCCCTTATCTTAGATGTTTTGCATGATTTTCTAATTCCATGAATATCATTCTGTAACGTTCAAATAGTAAAATACTTTATCATCATTTTCTCGCTGAATATTCCATGTTTTTTCAATAGCATCCTTAACATTTTTTGCATCTTGAAAATCACTGCCCCTTTTTTTACAATGCTCTGCAAGCAATTCATCACTTATATCAAGATATACAATCACTTCAGAATCCAAAAGTATTAAAGAAAATAATGGTTGGCCTGCTTTTATTGTCACTTTTTCTTTTACAAGTTTTCTCGTAAAAGCACCTATTTCATTCGTCCAGGGTTTCTGACAGATATATGCTTCCTCGTCCTTCGTCAATTGCGGCCATAATACCTCATCCATATCAACCGTTCCAGGTATTTGCTCCTTTAATGTTGACTTCCCACAACAGGTAGTTCCCAAAACACAAATTCTATCATTTTTATGCTTTTCAAATATTGCATTCAAAGCATTTAGTGTTTCGTATATCGATGTTTTTATTGCCATCTTCTATTCCTCCATAAATATTTCTAGATAGCTTTGTATTTTAGCTTTATTATAACAACATTCTGAAACGCCAAATTCAGGGTCACAATAAATACCTTTGTAATATAGCGCCCAATGCCCGTAGCCAGGAAGAAGCACCCCTCATTTCAAATCAAAACGTTTTATTAATCTCATTGGATAAGTATACACTTCTAAGGAAGTGATTTCCGTTTCTCCAAAAATATTTTGCGAAAAGATTAGTTCCATCATCTCTTGTATTTCAACCACCTTGACAACTCCTATTGTCGCATGAATGACAGGATTACCATGCTTAATAGAATTAAACCACCCGATACCAGTACAGTATTCCTCATATTCTTCATGAAAATCATAATAAAAATCAACGAAAGACTTTGAATGTGCAGGGTCAAGGCATATCACAGCTGTTTCGGTATGCTCACCGCCAGGTGGGAGGACACTTATTGAATGAAGTGAAATTCTTTGTTTGTTATGCTTCGATGCAAAATTCGAAGTCCATTTGCAAAGAAGCTCTTCATCAATGTTTTCGTATGCCGAAATTGTAATATGAGGAGGCCATTCAGGGACGGAATATCCTGCATCAGATAATACTTTTTTCAGTTTTATTAATTGCTTATCTTTTTCTTCGTTAAACCTTGCCACTACAACATAGTTACTCATTGCCTACCCCCTCCTTCCTATTATGTCAAGCCTTAAATCATTGATTTTTAAGACTTTTCTTTATATAGTTACCTCTATAAACAGAGCTAAAAGTGTAGAACAGTCATTATATCTTGTACTGAATAGCTAAAAATAGG
>JAEYOY010000004.1 GCA_023411215.1 Bacillota bacterium
CGGCATAGGTGTCGGCGTCGGTGTCGGCATAGGTGTCGGCGTCGGTGTCGGCATAGGTGTCGGTGTCGGACTCGGTGTCGGTGTCGGTAATGGCATTGGAATCTCCACCGGTGGTGCAGGTGCTATCTCACCACACTCTACTCCTCCAATGAAGGGAAACAGATGAAATTCGAACCCGCTGGTTGGGCTGACCGCAAGGCCACCCAGTGCGGCATTTCCACTCACAGTGCCACCGGTCTGATGAGCATGGAACATTGCTTGAGGTGCCAGAATGCTTCCCCATATTGCTGCAGGTACCTCCATATAGATATTTTTTGCATCTTCAAATACATAAAGGGTACGATTAGCCAAATCCTCCTCTCCCCAGAGGCCATACTGTAGATGAGCATTGTTACCGGTACGGAAAATAACAATGGCACGACTCCCCTCCGGAATCTCAAAACGGATTTCCTTATTCAGAATTCCGTTCGGCCTTACGTCTATTTCAAACACATTCTGATTCGGGTCATCTCCTCGTAAAATCCATTCATGAAAATGCAGTGTTGTCGTTCCGTTGGGTGTAAGGCCCTCAATACAATCCTTAAAATCCATTATACTTTCTCGGGCTTCCTGGAAGAAATCGCTTACATTCGCACCAATTCGATTTGCAGGAATAAATCGGGGCACATCATAACTGGATACCAGATAATGGTTGTCACGATCACTGATGCGCCAATATCTGCTCCCATTATTGGCTTGATACAATTGCGTCAATTCCTGAACCTGATTACTCGAACCATTCTTGCCAATCATATAGCTGCTGCCGCTGGCCGCACGGAAATTCCCTCCTGCAACTACATGACCAATCACCACCAGCGGACCTTGCATTGCAACATCACCGCCCACCAGGAAACGAACCAGATCTGGACTATAACCTGTTCCTGTTAACTTTAAATCGTTACCATAACCAAGAGTGAGTCCTCTTGGACTTACAAAATTTCCTCCTACTGCCATTGCACCTTTCGTATCTACAATATTATTGGCATCACCAAAAATAATTGCATTAAAATAAGAGGCCGTTCCGAAGGGTTGACCCACAACATCATACCAAACGATGTCATTATAGGGAATACCTGCCTGTGACTTTGCCTCTCTCGCATTATTGTTAAACATATAAGCCTCCTTGTAAACATAGCGAACCGCTGTAATAATCCTTATCTCAATACAGTTTATTCATCTCTTTGACATTCGTGTATGATTTGGCTCCCTATCAGGTAATATTTAACTAGGATAATGGATTGATTTATATAATGCTACATTAAATATTACAATAACTTTCAAGTCAATTCTAAAATCATTAGATAATCTCTCATACGCTAAAAAGGGATGTTTCAAAACAGTTTGTATTGTTTTGAAGCATCCCCTATATTCATTTTTAACAATAGATGTACACAAAGTGTATTCTTATTGTTTAATAGAAGTCAGATACATCTCAAACTTCTTAATATGCTCTTTATTGCCGACAACTACTGCTATGTCATTCTCTTGAAGAACAAGATCCGGCGTAATTTCGGTGATTGTCTTCCTATTCTGCTCCAATGCTATAATGTTTAATTTGAACTTCTTTCGAATGCTTGCCTGTAGAACGGTTTGACCTGCAATTTTCGACGTCAAACGAAGCTCCGTAATCGTAACATCATTATTTAGAGTGATATAGTCCATTACTCTTGAAGCTACAAGACGGTTCGCAAGGCGAATTGCCATGTCATGCTCCGGATAAACAACCTCTGCGCCTATTTTCTCAAGAATCTTACCTTGTTCCAGACTGATCGCCTTTGCTATCACTCTAGGTACACCCATACTAATGACATTCAGTGTGGTCAGAATACTGACATCAACCTTCTCTCCTATGCAGATAATTACTGTCTCACAATTCTGAATTCCGGCCTGCAACAGTGTTTCTTTGGAGAGATCGCTGGCTACCAATGCATTATCTGTCAGATGACGTATTTGCTTAATTTTATTTTCATTGCTGTCGAGTACCAGCACTTCTCTTTTTGACTCTGCCAGACTAGAAGCAAGGGAAAAGCCAAAACGGCCCAACCCAATGATACCAAATTCTATCGTCGGTCTATGCTTCATCATACGATCCCGATCACTCCTTTAAGTTTATTCTTCCGGCTCCTCCTTACCAATATAGAGCTTTACTTTGTCAATTCTTTTATTTTTTACACTTTCCAATTTGAATACCATATGATCGATCTCAAGTGTCCTATCATCATTCTCCTGAGGAATAGTACCTATATGATCGATTAAATAGCCGGATAAGGTGTCATAATTCTCAGAATATAACTGTAAATCTAACTGATTATTTATTTCATCAAGCGTTGCCATACCATCGATAAGATAGGTAGCATCGTCTAGCTTCTTAATCTTATGCTGAACCATATC
This sequence comes from Bacillota bacterium, assembly GCA_023411215.1. Lineage (GTDB taxonomy): Bacteria > Bacillota > Clostridia > Lachnospirales > Lachnospiraceae > Mobilitalea. The sequence continues at coordinate 2,431 of JAEYOY010000004.1, forward strand.
ATATTCGTCCTCGATATCTCCCATGACTTCTTCTACCAAATCCTCCATGGTAACAATACCGGCAAAACCGCCGTACTCATCTATCAATACCGCGATCTGCTTCTTAGAAATCTGAAGCTCACGGAATAAATCCTTGATTATCTTACTCTCCGGAACGAGATAAGGCTTCTTCATGATAGCTCTAACATCTACATTCCGATAGCCCCGCTTTACCGCTTCCTTCAGGAAATCCTTAATATAGAGCATACCTATAATGTTATCGATATCTTCCTCATATACCGGAATTCGAGTATATTTTGTTTTCAGTAAATCTTCGAGATATTCTTCTTTAGGAGCAGCTATATCAATAGAAAATACATTAATTCTTGGTGTCATGATTTCTTTTGCTATCTTCTCATCAAATTCCATGATGGAATTAATCATTTCCTTCTCTTTCTTATTCAGAACACCATGCGCCTGCCCCTCATTCACAAGAGAAATCAATTCTTCTCTGGATAAGATTTCTTCTGTATTGCCTTCCTTAATACCAAAGGGTAAGGTCACCAGATTCGTAGAAAAGGTAAGCAGTTTAATAAAGGGGGATGCAATTCTAGACACAGCCTTGATTGGATTAACGCAAAACATACTGATAGCTTCCGGCTTTTGAAGTGCTACCTTCTTTGGAACAAGCTCACCAAAAACAAGGGTAAAATAAGATAAGATCAAAGTAACCGCTATCAATGAGATCTGCCCTCCATATGGAATGTTTCTGCTGCCAAGCCACTCTCCCAGCGGATGGGAAAGCCCTTGTGCTGCAGTAGCACTCGAGAAGAAGCCTGCAAGCGTAATTGCTACCTGAATCGTTGATAAGAACTTTGTAGGTTCTTCATTAAATTGTTGTACTAGTCTTGCACTCTTTTTACCTTCCTCCGCTAGTCTTCTAATTTTACTTTTGTTCGATGATACCATCGCCATCTCAGCGCAAGCAAAAAAAGCATTTATTGCTGTCAGTATAATAAGTACAATTAGCTGCCCTATCAAGTTATCCGTGTCAGATTCTGGCATTTCATATTCCTCCGTATAGTTGGCTGTTCTAAGCAAGCCTATAATAGTCGTTGTTTCTCCTTATTGCTCAGGGATTAGTATATCACATAATACAAGTTATTACCATGCGTTTTATGATACTAATATAAAATGAAGAGAAGAGAAATCAATAGGCCAAGCCACCCTAAATCACGGAATGCTCCAAGTCAGAAAATAATACGCTAATGAGGAATGTTTTTCATCCAGAGATCAAGGTATAACGATAACTACTACCTAAAGCTTAGATAAATAGTTTTCTAATTTCTTAATATTATCTCTTTTTCCGATTACTACAATATTATCATCCTGATGCAGTACACAATCTGAAGCAATCTCTGTTGTCGTTTCACCGTTATGCTCCAAAGCTATAATATTCAGATTGAATTTGCCGCGAAAATTTGCTTGTTGAACGGTCTGGTTTGCCACCTTAGCCGTCAGTCTCAGTTCGGTGATTGCGATCTCACCTCTTAGTTCAATCGTCTCCATAATACTGGAATTAATCAACTTATTAGCTAATCGTACTGCCATATCGTTTTCAGGATAAATTACCTCTGCTCCGATCTTCTCTAATATAAGACCTTGCTCATAACTCATCGCTCTGGCAATTACTCTGGGAATCCCCATGCTAATAATGTTCAGGGTTGTTAGTACACTAACATCAATACTGTCACCAACACACACAATTACTGTCTCACAATTCTGGATACCTGAATCCTCCAGCGTCTCCTTATCCAATGCTCCGACAACCAAAGCACTCTCGGTAACACTACGGACCTGTTTCACTCTGCTTTCAATTGTATCGATCGCTAATATCTCTTTTCCGGCAGCTGCCAAGGTCTTGGTTAGTGCATACCCAAATCGGCCTAAGCCAATAATGCCAAATTCTATTACTGATCTATGATGTAACATATATTTCCTCCTTGTTTCCTCTACATTAGAAAGTGCGCTTTGAATACTTTCTATTGTCATGAAATAATTAACCGATGGTAATCGCTTCTTCTGAGTAGCTTACATTGGTTTTTGGCTTTACCGACCATAAGGATGCAATTGTTAATGGACCCACTCTGCCAATATACATCGTAACTACGATAATTAACTCACTGGCCGGCTTAAGATCCGGTGTAATTCCAGTAGATAAGCCTACTGTACCAAATGCTGATACCACTTCAAATAACAGCTTTATAAACGTATATTCCGGCTCCAGAACGCACAATAACAGTGTACTGAAGCATACCAATAACATCGCATAAAAAGTCAATAAGAAAGCTTTCATTACGATTTCATTCGGTAATCTCCGCTTGAACCCGCCACAATGTTTATTTGTTGACGCACTGTAGGCAGTACTAAATAGGGTAAATGCTGTAGTTGTCTTAATACCGCCACCGGTGGATCCGGGGGATGCACCAATGAACATCAGAATCATGATAATAAATAAGCCGGCACTCGTAAAGTTTCCAACCGGGTAAGTTGAGAAGCCTGCTGTTCTCGCGGAGGTGCTGAAGAAAAAGGCTCCAAGCCAGCTGACATCCTCTGTAAGCTTAAGCAATACAGTTCCTACAATGAGTAATAAAACCGTCATAGTAATAACAACCTTAGAATGCAAACTGAATTTCTTAAACGAATGCTTATACAAAATCTCTTTAATAACGACGAACCCCAATCCACCAAAAATAATTAAACCGCAGGTAGTCAGATTTAATAACACATTAGATTGATAATCAAGAAGGTTCTTGAAACCACCCAGGTTATCAAAACCAGCATTATTGAAGGAGGCTACCGAATGAAACAAACTGGTGCCAATGGCTCTGGGCAGTGAATAATCTCTGGAAAACACAATGAAGCTGAGAATTGCACCGGCTCCTTCAAAGCATAGTGTCATAAGTAAAACCGCCTTAACCAGTTTTACAATACCCTTCATCGTGTCAAGATTTAATGCCTCCTTGACAAGGATTCGATCTTTGAAATCCACTTTTTTTCTGGCCAATAGTATAAATCCAACACCAACTGAGGTGACGCCTAGGCCACCTACCTGTATCAGAAGGGCTACCACTATTTGACCGAAAACATTGTATGTATCATAGGTATCTACTGCGATCAAACCGGTAACACATACAGCACTGGTGGATGTAAACAGAGCATCGATAAATGCGACATCTACTCCCTCTCTATGTGATATCGGTAGATACAAAATAAATGCACCCAATAATATAACAGTTGCAAAGCCCAGGGCAATCAAACGACCTGGATTCATTTTTTTTATAAAACTCATAACAGAAACCTCAATTCTATTTTCATTCAGTATAGTATCTAACAATCAGCCAATAAATTCGTAACATTGATATTCTATCACTATAGTTATAAATTTGGTATAAAGAAAAGTAATAATCGTGTTAATATTACGTTAATATAGATATAAATAATGCTTCCTTAATATCAATTGTCGACTACAGTTAATCTTTTCACCCGTATATAGATTTCTATTACCTAATATGCTAGAATGAATTTAAGCTGGTGAACTAACTTAACATCTTTATCAGAAGAATATTACATAAAGGACTGAAGAACTTGAACAATATCATATTAGCTTTAAGTGTAGTCTTTCCCCTAATGCTACAGATGACAATTGGATATATATTAATGCGAAGAAAGATGGTTGATACCAACTCATTGAATGTCATGAACCGATTGGTCTTCCGTGTTTTTCTACCCCTTCTGCTATTTCTAAATATTTATTCTCTGGAACCTGAGGACGCGATTAATAAAGAGAGCGGATCCCTCTTATTACTAACTGTTGTAAGTATCCTACTATTTACAGCTATAATGCATTTTCTCTTGCCTTTGTTTATTAAAGATAAGAAAAAGTGCAGTGTCATGATTCAGGGAGGTTTTCGTAGTAATCTTGTTCTTTTTGGAATCCCAATCGCAGCTTCTATCTATGGAGAGGATCGAATTGGAATAGTATCCTTACTTGCAGCATTTATCGTCCCTCTTTTCAATATATTAGCTGTTATAGTATTGGAATACTATCGCGGGGGTAAGGTTAATTATGGAAAAGTAATTCTAAATATAATAAAAAACCCCTTAATTATAGCATCTGCAATTGCTTTCATATTATTAATGCTTCGCATACAAATTCCTGAAATACTATTATCGCCCTTATCATCTCTTTCGAAAGTTGCGACTCCCCTCGCCTTTATTGTACTCGGAGGTACCTTCCAGTTCAAAAAAATTAGTGCTAACCTAAAATATCTGAGCACAGTAGTTGTCGCTAAGTTAATTCTCTTCCCTATAGCAGTATTTGCAGCGGCTATTATCCTCGGTTTTAGAGGGGAAGCATTAGTAGCATTAATTGGAGTAACAGCGGCCCCAACAGCAGTCTCCTCCTTTACAATGGCGGTAGAGATGGACGCGGATGGTGAATTAGCAGGACAAATCGTCATATTCACCTCGATCATCAGTATTATCACTATATTTTTCTTTGTATATCTGTTAAAGATACTTCAATTCATTTAAGGCATACAATTTAATGAATAACGTAAACCGGAAGAAACACGCTACGTGTGCTTCCTCGGTGCGCGTTCGCATTTTGTAAGCGAGCTTACAACTGCTCACTTTGCTTACGTGCAAATAAAATAGGCCAAGGATTCTAATCCTTGACCTATTTTTTCAATACTGCGGATGAAGGGACTTGAACCCCCACTCTCTCGAACCAGAACCTAAATCTGGCGCGTCTGCCAATTCCGCCACATCCGCATAACCTATACTAATGGAAGATGTTAATCCCCAAAAGCAAATGAGACATCCGGGGCTCGAACCCGGGACACCATGATTAAAAGTCATGTGCTCTACCAACTGAGCTAATATCCCATAAATGGACAATTTTCAGCTTTAATACAGAAGTAAGTATAGTGCCGAAAAATCAGTCCAGGTTATGAAACATATACTTCTTAGCAAAACCTGGTTTTAATCAAAGGAACGTAGTCTTCTGTATAAAATGAAAATCATAAGCTGGTCAAGCCCAGTTCTGCCTCTATTACTTAGAAGCATTTAGGATCTTGATCAGAACTGGGCTAGGTGGATTTGAACCACCGGAATGCAGGAGTCAAAGTCCTGTGCCTTACCGCTTGGCGATAGCCCAATAAATAAAAAAAACCTTGATTGAAAAACGAAAAGTCTTTTCAGACTTTTCATTCAATTCAATATAGGGTGGATAAAGGGATTCGAACCCTTGGCCTCCAGAGCCACAATCTGGCGCGCTAACCAACTGCGCTATACCCACCATAGACAAATTTCAAATATCTCAATAGATGAAAAATGTGCCAGAAGGGATTCGAACCCCCGACACACGGCTTAGAAGGCCGTTGCTCTATCCAACTGAGCTACTAGCACATTATGGTGTGATACGGTCTTATTTAATAAGTCCAAATATCAAGCGGGTGATGGGAATCGAACCCACGTATCTAGCTTGGAAGGCTAGTGTTCTACCATTGAACTACACCCGCATAGGATTGCTATTCTATTATTTTGCGTACGTGCCACTTGATTTATTCAACCAAAGTGAAATACATGTGAATTACCAGCTAAGTAATATGATTACATAGTCGGGGTGACAGGATTCGAACCTGCGACCTCTTGGTCCCAAACCAAGCGCTCCACCAAGCTGAGCCACACCCCGATTCATATTACTCCAAGAAATCTTTATCTGGTTCTTAACAAATCTCTTGCGTGGCTTCCAACGCCCACTGTGCAAGCTGCATGTTGAGCTTATCAAGGTCTTTCCACTCGTTCCAGCCGTGACGCAAGATTTATTATATAATAGCCTTTCCTTATTGTCAACATATTTTTATAACTTTTTTCTTTTTTTAAAAATATAGCAACAAAGCACAAAATAAGGTAAATTAAGTAATTCAATCAGCTATTATTCCATATAATAATTCAGGGTAAAATGAGCATCTCCACCGGAATCCAAATCCATAATTATAAAGGTTGGAACTCTTCCATTCTGCCTTGGAAGGGCAAGGCTTCCCGGATTGATTGCCCATACACTGCCTGATAAATCAATCAAAGGTACATGGGTATGTCCGAACATAACTATATCAGCTTTATACTTCTTTGCTGTCTCTATAATGGCTCCGGTACTGAAATTGACACCATAACGATGACCATGGGTTAATAACACCTTATACTTCCCTATTTGAATCAGCTTATCCTTCGGTAATCCGTTAAAAAAATCATTATTACCTGATACTAATTCTAAGGGACAGGTAATCATAGATTTAATATATTCCTCTCCGTTCTCAAAGTCACCAAGATGAATTAGTAAATCAATTGGACCCACCCGATTAATTGTTTCAATTAAGCAGTGGTTTCTACCATGGGTATCACTAACAATCAGTACCTTCATAATTCTTCTCCACTTCCAACTTCTATAAATATTGCTTTAGCGCTTCTTTTATCATATTAAGCGCCTTTCCGCGGTGGCTTATCTCGTTTTTCAACTCAGATGGCATTTGAGCCGTGGTGCAGCCGTACTCCCGTACGAAGAATATCGGGTCATATCCAAAGCCATTGGTGCCGGTAATCTGCTTTGCGATAGCTCCTTCGATTGTAGCTCTGCGTGTAATAACTTTTCCATTAGGAAAAGCGCAAGCTATCGCACACACGAATCTAGCGCTTCTCTCCTCCTCCGTCGCCGTTGCTAATTGGTCAATAATATATTGGTTTTTAATATCATAAGAAGTATTCTCGCCCATAAATCTTGCGGAATATACACCGGGGGCTTTATCCATATAATCTACTTCAAGCCCGGAATCATCTGCCATCACGATTTCGTTCGTCAACTCAGCAACAGCCTTCGCTTTAATGATAGCATTATCTTCAAAGGTTTCACCGTTTTCTTCTATATCAAGATTAAGCCCAATATCCTTCAAGGATAGCAATTCGATCTTCAAATCCTTTAAAATTTCACGTATTTCTATCATCTTTCCTTCATTTGAAGTAGCAAAGATTACCTTCCTCATTCTTACCTCCAAAATACCTTTTGATGTCAATTATTATTGTCTAGAAACGGGTAGCTTTTCAAAAGCCTTCCTGATTCCGTTGTAAATACCCTGCGCTATTGTCTTCTGATTCTGCTGATCAATTAAGTAATTCAAATCCCCCGAATTGGATAGATATCCCATCTCAATTAGTATCATAGGAACCTCCGCTTTGTCCATAATAAAGATATCCTTCTTATGCTTTAGTACAATTCCCCGATTACTCAGTTCCACTGTTTTCCCCATCTCCTCTGAGAATAATTTAGCTAAATCCTCGGAAGATACACTATTAAATTCAGTATCATAATACAGCACCTCTGTACCGTTTGGACTGGAGACCTCATTGGAATTACAATGGATACTGATGAAATAATCACAATCTACCGCATTAGCCAGAGTCACTCTCGGCCTCAAAAAGACAGTATCATCCGCAGTTCGAGTATAATAAACCTTTATATTTTCCTTATCCAGCAGCTCTTTCAAAGCCAATACAATTCCAAGATTTACATTCTTTTCATAATACATCTCATTCTTTGAGACAGCACCTGCATCCTTACCTCCGTGACCAGGATCAATAACCAGTATTTTATCATAAACTTCGGATGGCTTTCTCAGGTCGATAAAAAAGTAATTATTGTCCTCATAAATTGTATAAGCATAAACACGATCCAATTCCATAAGAATCTCGGTTTTCGGTAATCCAGTTTCGTTGTCTGTGTAATCTGTTAATGTAATCGCTCTACTGATTTCCTTGCCATAATCCTTCGTTGTGATCTCCTTAACAGAGCCATTCTCTTCATCCGTTTCTTGCGTGATGACTTCAGTATAAGCCGGATCTCCGATGAAATAATCTTCTCCCCTTACTCTCATAATCATTGAACTGCCCGGCCCATCCTTATAGACTCCGGACAAACTGATCTTTATGCTTTTTTTCAAATAAAGGTCCTCTAGAGTGATAGAACTATGATCGGAGCTAGGTTTCTTAATGACGAGGTAATCTGTACTTAATTGCTTCAGTATTTCAGTATCTACCTGACTCCTAAGATCATTAAGGGAGTTAGCCATAATAAATGGGCCTATAACCACTGCACTCTCCACCTCCGGAAATGAAATAATACCACTGTCTACCAATTCAATTTCCTGAGCCGTCTCGGAGGCATCCACAATATCTTCTTGACTAATATCACTTGCGTATATCGTTACCGTTCTATATTGTTCAAAAGCATATGAGGAAGTAATTACAGCTATCATTAATGCAACACTCTGAATTGCTGCCCTCTTCAGCAGAAATTTATCCATAATTAGCCCTCCTGAGTCCTATAATCTCCTATATTTCATTCAATAATACTGCTATATTACATAGATTATATAATATCACAACGATATACTCAATGTTTTTTTAATACCATTATCTAAAATTGTAGATTTATGGCATGATTTTCCTATCATCATTGTTGCATTTTAACAGTATTACCGATATAATTATAAAGAGTGAATAAGAACAATCTTTCTTACAACCAGAGAAGGAGATTATAGAAAAATGAACGATGTTGCCTACATAACAGTGAAGCAAAAAGACGGGTATATTATTAAGGTTACTCACTATAGTTGTCCCAAACGACCGAAAGCCAGTATTTTAATTCTACACGGTATGGCTGAGCATCAAAAAAGGTATCAAGCCTTCGCCTCATATCTGGTGAATAACGGATATGATGTATTTACCTATGATCACCGTGGTCATGGCACAGAAAGAAAATTAAGTGAGTTAGGTTACTTTGGTCCTGATAAGGGATATCAGCTTGTTGTAGAGGATGCAATCGCTGTCAGCGAATACATTGAACAAAACAACCGCAGTAATAAATTCTTCCTGTTTGGACACAGTATGGGCTCTCTGATTGCAAGAAATGTAATCCAATTATATGACAAATACAACGGAGTTGTATTATGTGGCACCGCCTTTCCTGCCAATCTTTTAACCATGTCCGGCCTATTCCTTTCTGAGTTGGTTATGAAGTTCAAAGGACCTAAGCATTTATCACCGTTTTTAGGTAATCTTATGTTTGGGGGTAAGAAATATACCTCTCTCTCCAAACGCACTGCATTTGATTGGTTATCCAGAAGCAATCCAGTGGTAGGCGCTTATATCCACGATCCCTATTGCGGTTATACTTGTACCTCCTCCTTCTACCACGATTTATTAAAGCTAACACAAGGAGCGACCAAGAAGAGTCACATCCGTTTGTCTAAGATGGAACTCCCTCTCTTTATTATAAGCGGCGAGAAGGACCCTGTAGGCGGTTACGGCCGAGATATACAGAAGTATCTATCCATTCTTAAGAAAGCCGGTTTCTCCAATGTATCCTACAAGCTTTATCCAGATTGTCGCCATGAGCTACTGAATGAGCTTAATAACGAAGAAGTGTATTCTGATATTCAGCAATGGATTGCAAAGCGGAGCTGAGCCACATGATAATACATAAAATAATGATTAATAAAATAGATGTTACAAAGCTTTGACGTTCTCACATCGTTGCAGCTTTGCAACATCTTTCTTTTTCATGACAATAGAAAGTCATAAGTAAGCTTTCTATCCATTATTAAGATGTTATTTACTTTGTTTCGGTGGTCTGGGTCCCATATACTGATAGAAGTAAGTCTTCATCATACCGTTATATATCTTTCTGTTCTTATCAGCCTGTTTCCCAATATACTTTTGAGCATCCTCATAACCGGTTATTATAAAATATGACCAAGCATCCAAAGTCCCAAACACTTTGCCAATCTCCTTATAAAGCCCAGGTAATTCTTTTTTTTCCTCTAATCTCTCTCCATAAGGAGGGTTTGTTATAATGAAGCCGTATTTCTTACTGTTACTTAACTCACTTAAGGGCTTTTGTTGAAAATGTATTAAATGATCTACTCCTGCCCATCTGGCATTCTGTCTTGCTGCCTTAATGATCTCGCCATCCAGATCAAAGCCCTGAATATTCATCTCCACATCACTTAATACCTGAGCCTGTGCTTCTTGCTTCGCTTGCTCCCAGCTATTCTCAGGGATAATATTAGACCAGGTCTCCGCCAGAAAATTACGATTCATACCCGGAGCCATTCTGGCTCCAAGCATCGCTGCCTCAATCGGTATCGTACCACTACCACAGAAGGGATCCACAAGAATTCGGTCCTTATTCCAGGGAGTAAGCATAATAAGTGCTGCAGCCAATGTCTCTGTGATAGGCGCTTTACTGGTCAGCTTACGATACCCTCTCTTATGAAGAGATTCTCCTGAGGTATCAATACATACAGTGACCTCATCCTTCAGAATGGTAACTCGCAGTGGATATGATGCTCCGGACTCCTCGAACCAATCCTGTTTATACTTTAGCTTCATTCTCTCGACAATCGCCTTTTTCATAATGGACTGGATGTCCGAGGGGCTGAACAGCTTACTATTCACAGAGTTTGCCTTCGCTACCCAGAATTTTGCATCCTTTGGTAAATATTCCTCCCAGGGAATGGCTTTTGTATTTTCAAAAAGCTCTTCAAAAGTCTCAGCCTGAAATGCTCCGACTTTTAATAATACCCGTTCCGTGGTTCTAAGAAAGACATTGGCTCTTGCACAAGTGTTCTCATCACCGGTATAGGTAACCTTACCGTCCTCAACCTTTGTAATTTCAAGCCCAAGATCCATAAGCTCTCTTTTTAGTACAGCTTCCAGACCAAAATGACAAGGGGAAATATATTCAAATTGTTTCATAACTACCTCCATTTAACCGCGTTTTATCCTAAGTATAGAATAACCGGATTTTCATACTGCTATTTTGTAGCGGATTTTTATTCTGTAATTGTTATTGTAAAGCTCTTTAGACAACTAGTCAATGAACTTTTCTATTCGCTTTTTTCCAGTTTGCCATGATAAGCCTTTATTCCGCCATATAAACTTTTTATATTATACCCAAACTTCATCAAGTCTCTCGCTGCTAATAAACTAATATTACCACGATCACAATAAAATATTAATTGTTGTCTTTTCTGAAATCGGTCTGTATAACCCTCAAGCTCATCATAAGGAATATTAACTGCTCCTGGGATATGTCCGATGTCGTATTCATAGCGATCTCGTAAATCAATAATCAATGCATTGGGATTTCCGATATATTTTGCTATTTCATTAGTATTAATTGTATCAAAAGACATAACATTGTGCACCTCTTTTCGAATATATAAACGATTGAAAGCACGCTCTGCGAACTTTCTGTTGTTATGAATAAAAGAAAAGCAAAGAACGCTGCTAATACAACCTTCCTACCTTTTCCATGTGACGAAGTGATTCCTTATCATAGGATCTTAGTTAATCCTAATATTATAATATTCAATAAAGTATCATTATGCGCATAAAAAGACCCTTTAAGATTTCTCTTAAAGGGTCTTTTTGTCGCTAAAATGATTTTATTGAAATTTAATAGTTGTTATCCATATCATCTAAAAAGTTATTCCGGTTCGTATTGCTGGTTGTATTTCTGGAAGAATTTCTGGAGGATCCTGCGTCGTTTCTGGATGAGTCTTCACATCTGCTACCGGAAACATTACGGCTTGTGCCTGTAGTGTAGTTGCTCGTATTAGAATTTCTGCTTGAATTGTTACTTGTGTTCGCATTTCTGCTTGAACTAGAAGTATTATTGCTTGTACCGGTTGTGTTTCTTACATTTGATGTCTGACTTGAATTATTGTTTTTTGAATTGTTATTACTTGTTGTCATAAATGGCCTCCTATTAATGGGTTGTCTTGACGATAGAAACATGCTCCGCGAATGTACATCGTCGTGAATTGATATTACACGTTTATTATTTGCTGTTCCGCTCTAAATATACATATTATTTTGTTATTATTTAACAGATATCTATCTATTATTTACGATAATATTCACCTTTTATTCCCCTCTATCTTTTGACGGTATTGTATTAAATAAAGAGAACAATTCAGAATTCTTCGTGCGCCATTTTGCATGAAATCATATTTTCAGTTTCAATTGATACCTATACTGATAATAATTTCTTAACTAAACCTAATTAGTTAAGATAAATATTGCATAATAAAAATATCTGAGTTATAATAAAAGAGTGCTAGGGACGACCCTAGCATGTTATAAACCCCTTATTAATTATTTATACTCCCCTCATCGAAACGACCGCATGGCTCCCCCTTGCGGTCGTTTCATTTATATTCACGGTTCCGGTTCGCTGATTTGTCTGTATGCTTCTCTTCAAGTATAAAAATTAAATTAACGTTTGCGAAATAATGACATGACCAGTAATATCAATAAAATCGGTAAGCCAAAGGTAACTATTGTGACTATGACCAATCGTCCGATTATAGCAATAAGAACAAGGAGTAAAATGATTACGAGTATAGCAATCAACTTATGATACCATTTCATATTGGTAAAGAAAATATTCTTGCTGTGTTCAGTGGTGTTACCTCTATATTCCTCTTCTTCTCCTGCGGTATGACTCTGATAATTCGATTCCGACCAATGTTTCACATTCTTCTCTTTTGCTGCCTTTTCTGCCTCAATAATAGTCTTTGCAATCAATCTTGGATCTCCAAGCCTATTTATATTATTTGCCTCATCCTCGAGGGTCTGAGCGCTTATATAACCATCATAATACCTAATATTCTCTTCAATGCTTTGATTAGTTACTTCTCCGCTTAATGACTGTCGTAATATATCTAGAAATTCTTTTTTATTCATTTGGCATCTGCCTCCTTTTGAACATTCTATCATAAGCGCTCTGCTTCGTAAATGTTTCAAGAGTTAAAGTTTGATTAATTTTCTAAACAAAGAGTCAAAATTGCAGACTCTCATAGCGCCATGCTGCATGAAGCTATTTTCTGACAATGTAGCATGAGTAATCACAAGGCAACTCCGTTCCCTTACCGGAGAGTACACAAAAAAATGCATTGCATACATGCTATGTATACAATGCATTCACGACGTGTGCTAGAAGATTCGAACTCCCGACCTTCTGGTCCGTAGCCAGACGCTCTATCCAGCTGAGCTAAGCACACATATTATGCCGTCGATAAAAGAAAAACAGCATTACTCTATATTTAAATTATAGAATAATGCCGGCGACCGGAATCGAACCGGTACGGGAGATTAGTCCCGCAGGATTTTAAGTCCTGTGCGTCTGCCAGTTCCGCCACGCCGGCACAAATGGGACCTATAGGGCTCGAACCTA
>JAEYOY010000044.1 GCA_023411215.1 Bacillota bacterium
CTGTGTCAATATGAGGTGTGAAAGTAGGCTTATTCTTGCCTCTTAAAACTGCTGCGATCTCTGAAGAGAGACGACCTAATGTATGTCCTGTAGCATCAACTACGTACCATTTTCTTTCAATTGTTGCTGGACTAGCCATAAAACTTTTCATCGGTTTACCTCCTTATGAAAATGTGTTTTCGAATTTTATACTTCTTTTTAATGACTGTCAATGTCCTGATAAAACACTGAATGCTAGTCACTTTCTGATTTTCACGATCTCAAATATTCTTACCGGGGCTTTGGTTCAAATATTCTCACGTCACGATTCATAATTATATTACATGTTGCCGGGTGTGTCAAGCAGTTTCCTCAAGTTTCCTAGGAAAAACTCCGTAACAGCCTTTCCATAAAATTTTTATTCTTTTAGTTTCATTTCAAATATTTCTATGAAAAGCAATGTTTCCTCTCTGTTAACTATTATAATGGATTTAGCCTTAAAAGCAATCCAAGATGCCGCATTAGCCATTGAAGCAGTGATAATATCGATTGGAGCCAGATGCTTAAGCTAATACGGATTTTCCTCCTGAATATTTCATACTAGTTTATATTAACATAAAAACAAAAACCTTATACTACGATATATGATATAACCAATTAAGGCTCCTACGACATTTGTAAGAATATCATCTGTCTGCAGGTAGCCACGCTTAGTTACATATTGAACTATCTCAATCAATACGCTAAATAACAATCCCACTCCCAGAGTATAGCCCAGATGATTAAAATAATGCCAAAGCAAAGGAAGCAGTAGTCCTAAAGGAATAAATAGAAGTATATTCTCAAGCGGAAATACTATTCCCCATAACTGGCTTGAGATAGTAGCAAATGGTTCTAAATCAACGCCAATTCTGGAGCCTTTCGGTCTGGATAATATCGTAATAGAGATCACCATCAATCCATATATACAGAGCAAATACAATCCGAACAAATACCTCAATCTAATCTTTAAACATTCCAAGATGGTTTCTCGCTGTAGCAAACACATAATCGAGAATAGTACCAACATCAATAAGATGGAGCCTATCAATGCATAAAGTCCATAACACTGAAGAGCATGTATGATGTCTACCATTATTGTCCTAAATATCATTATCCCTCCATAGAATGAAATCCTTAGTTCATCTTCCACTACCAGGTAAATAATTCATGGTCATTCCTATCCAGTCGATTACCCAGTTATACATCTATATAACATAAATCCTGATCGACTGAGACCTTTAATTCGTGTCTCTGACCTTAGTTTTCTCTTCGATCCGGTTCCTTAGCGACATCCATCTTATTTCATAATTTGTTATAAATGTAACCCATCCTAGAATCTCCTGAGGTGATAGGATTTTGGCTTCCTAGGACCATGCATAATTGGATAAAGGTCTAAGTCTCTTATCTTGCCAACTAATGATAAAATAATATTAACCAATTCTAATCCTTCTTAAACACCATACCTATAGATATCTTGTTATAGTTCAACACGCATGTTACTATGCAAATAGAAACGTAAACGGTAGATAGGTTTGAATATTCTTATGCGATGAAATCGCAATTCCGGTGAAGCAAAAATCACAAGACCGAAACTGCGATTTCATATTAGGAAAACTATATATCATTCCAAAGCCTCATCATAAACCTTGCTATGGAGTTCATCAATATTCTCATTAAAATCAATTCCAAGAACTGCCATCCCCCTTATTCTTTTTGATGAATAAGTACCTGCCATTGGAATAGACCATTGCTCAATGTCATAATCGATATAAGAGGGTAAAGATAAAATCAGGGAGAATATCTCTCCTTCCGTCAGATTGGTTGTAATCTGTGGCAGAATGATATTCAGCAAAGCCTTGATTTCAGCTAATTCGGAGTTTTTTACTTTCTTAAAGATTTGCTCTAGTACCTTTCTTTGCCTGGCTGTCCTTTCAAAGTCCGAATTACCAACATAACGATTGCGTGCATAACCAAGGGCTTGTTTGCCACTGAGTAACAGAGTACCAGGCTCCGTTAAGAAGTCTTTCGTCTCCTCCTGGCCGGTCAATTGGTTCAATTCCATTACATAGCCGTTA
Source organism: Bacillota bacterium (assembly GCA_023411215.1). Lineage (GTDB taxonomy): Bacteria > Bacillota > Clostridia > Lachnospirales > Lachnospiraceae > Mobilitalea. Next base: position 2,097 of record JAEYOY010000044.1, read on the forward strand.
ATAACCGGAATATCTTTCTCTGTAACCTCTAAAGTTACACCTTCAACCGCATCTACAATATCAATAAAAGCATAGAAATCAACCGAAGCATATTGCTCCACTTGTATTTTAAAATTTTGTTCAATAGTCTCCATCAATAAATCAGCACCACCGAACGCATATGCAGCATTAATACGATTGTTATTCTTTTTACCAGGTATCTGTAAATAGATATCGCGAAGTATCGATGTTACAATAATCTTCTTCGTCTTTTTATTAATTGATAGTAAAATCATCGCATCAGATCTCCCGGCTCCACCAGATTTTCTGGTATCACTTCCAATGAGAAGTATATTAAATACGTTCTTATCATAGAGGATTGGGATGCTGTTCTCTTCCAGATTATTACGTATATTATCTTCGACGGTGGCTATCTCATTCACCGGTGAATCTGGAATGTTTAAATCTGTAGCATCTAAATCCACATTCTCAAATGGTTCTATCTCTTCATGTTCTATTTCTAAATGTATAGAATCTACTTCTGCTTCTGAATTAACGTTTAAATCGGTATTCTCCAATGTTGATACAAGATTCATTTTATTAATATAACTATGTACCAACAAATAAGAAGTTAAAAGTAAAAGCAGTATTATAATCATACTTACTAGAAGCACTACCATAACTTTTCTAGTCTTAGGTGTGAGTTGTCTTCGTTCCATTCATTAATACCTCTTTTTAATATTCCTCCAAAAGTTCGAATGGCAGTTTTTTACCACTGCCATTCGAACTTTTCAATATCATTTTCATCCAATTCTAATCCTATTTGTACTTCAATACAATGTAAGTTCCCTGCTGTAGATGCCTTAATCGCATGTCTTTGACCTCTAGCGATATGTACCACATCACCGCGGCTTACTTCTTTTAATAATCCATCAATAACAATCTCACCCGCTCCATCTACATTAGTCCTTTTTCCAGATCCTCCTGATAAGAGAATTATATTCATTTTAATCTTACCTATCTATTACATATATCGCTCTTTCTTATATTACCTTTCAGCTATCATCTCATTATTTAGAAAGTCGTCATTAGATGCCGCTTCACTTCCTGACTAAGTATTCATTAGATATCCGCAGGCATCTACAAGCTTATCTAATATAAGAATTTCTACTAGTATGTACTGCCGGAGAATGGGCATCAGCTCCATTGTGTCGTTATATAATCCAAATATGGATCACACATTCAATTCAGCATACCACTCGGACATGGTGACAACTGGCACATTTTTTACAACGAGATAATTTACAAGTGTCTGGAAATCTACTGTTGCCCACTGATATTCATCCGTTGGCGTGTCAGCTATTCCGTGAAACATCAGTATAATAGTTTCCCCTCTTTCAATTGCGTTATTTAACCATCCGATGGCTTCCTCAAATGTGGTTGTGTTTACAAAAACCCTAGAAGGGAGTTTCAATGGTGATACTACATCTGCATAAAATGAGCCTTCAAAAGAGGTTCTTGCAGTTATGACCCCAGAATTTGAAATTGCGGTAGCCACGTCCGTATTGAACGTACCATAGGGTATGGCAAAGTGACGTGCTGAACGCATGAAGCCGTTATCAAGTAGATAACTTTGTCCCTTAACTATTGACTCCTGAACTTCTTGGATGGTTTTCCCCTCAAAACTTACATGGTCAAATGAATGGTTTCCAACGTCCCACCCTGCATCGTATATTTCATGTAATTTGTCTAAGTCCATATAATCACTAGTTCCGACGTTATTGGCTATTGCATACGTAACACCTTTTATTCCAGCATTGGACATAATAGGATACGCCTTGGAAAACGTGTCCGCAAGACCATCATCAAAAGTGAAAATAACTCTCGAAGTGTTTTCGATTCCGTAATCCATTGCATCAAAGGATAAACTGCATGTTTGCCCAGCCTTTGGATTGATCGTGAAGCGCATACGTACAAATATACTTTCCCATGATTCTCCACCAGTGTTATTCCAAGTATCGAAGGGATGCACATCAATTGCGTTCCAACCCTCATTTTTAATCTGAGAGGTCAGATTAATTTGAAAAAATTTTGTAAATGCAGGGTCGGAGGCAAGGTACAACGATAAACTACCAAACACAACAGCGGGATTCCCATGGCAATATACCCATAATCGCAGTCGTTTGTTGGTATTTGCAAAATACTTTCTAATTGTCTTTGTCATGGTTCCACCGGTCCCAAGGGCAGTTGTAAATTTTAATGATTTTTTCCCTCGCCTTACCTCGGTTGTATTACCAGCAATTTCACAGCCTGTACCGAGAAAAGTCCAGTCGGTATATGTCTCAAAATCCTCAAGTGTTTTTCCTATATTGTTTTGATAATTTCTGATCCTATATCCATTCGGATACTCTTCCTGCTTCACTATATCTGCCAGAGATAAACCAACTTCCTGTAATACGTTTTCTACATTACTACTGCTGTAATAGTTGCCTGCATCATTTACATTAACAATGTTGGCATCTGTCAAAAAATGTACAGGTTGATATTCGCCACTACTATTTTTAATGAAATATTCTATTTGTTCCATAATAAATCCTCCTCATATAATCTTGCGATATCTCCTTAATTATAGCGGTATCGCAGTTTTTTATTTTTTAGATAAAAGCTATTCGTTATATGTACAAAACATATTTAATACTTTTGATAAGAAAAAGGGTATGCTTAGAACTTCTTTACTTCTGCTCAATGAAAGCCCTTCATTCCCTCACTTCTCTTACGGCGACAACCCTCCTATATCCAACGGGATCATCTGATTGTCAGTGTCCTAAATTCCATCGTTCTGCCTATCCATTATGGATGTCGTTTCTACTCCTATTGCTTAGTCTTTGCCCTGATGGAAAACAATCTGACTACCGCCTCTTATCTGTTTTCTTTTTAGTATTGCTCCTTCTGGCGCTAAAAGCAGACGTTTAACCAGAACTCGCCTATTCTGCTTTATACTTATTCTACGCTGCTATTGGTCTACGTATATCCTCCTGCATTTTCATGCTGTCATAAGCAATTCCTTTACTCAGAATAGCATAGAATATACGAATTAGTTTACAGCATACGGCTATGATAGTCTGCTTTTTCTTTAATGGGTTCTTATCTCTAGATATGTAATACTGATGGATTGACCGAAACTCTGGATTCTTTGCTACCAACGGCATTACTGCATTAAATAGTATGGTTCGCAGCCTGCTTCTCCCACGTTTACTTATGGTTGTCTGTCCGTCCTTTATGCTTCCCCGAACTGTTCTCCCTTAACGACAGCCCTGCCAGCTTCTGTATCTGCTTTGGCGAGTCAAAACGTCTGATGTCCCCGACCTCTGCAAGAAACCCTGACACACTCCGTTCCGTTCTTGCAATAATTAAATCCATTCTTTAAATGATACAAAGCCTTCTCTTGTATTACTAAACTTAAATACTTTACCAAGCTCAATTCCACGCCAGCTAAATGCCTGGCGAAATGTATGGCGCTTCCAATGTCTACTCCAACGATTAAAGTTGATTCTGTTACTTGTGCAATCCTGATATTTTGGTTATAATTCATATGTGAATACCTCCGTAAAATTGGGTTTATTAACTGGCCTGTTAACAACCTTATTTTACTTTGGGGTATTCTTTTTCAAACCGATATTTATTACTTTACAGGAATGCTCCTTATTTACTCTTTAATGAATATTCTTATGCGGCGGAGAGACAGTTCCGGTGTGGCGTGAGCCACGGGTCCTGAACTACAGAGCCACCACTTATTCACTGATTGTTTTGTCTAATACATAGACCTAACGCATTGAAATATCTTTTGAGGGATCAATGCTTTCGATATTGATTTTATATGTGTCATGCATTATGCGATCTAGGATCCAATCAGCCAAAGGACCATCATTTCCACTTAACTGCTCATACCATCCATCAGGTCGGTATTGGGAATAAAAGTTGGTAGAGTACTTTTTACGACGTAGCTGCAGCAACTCAAAGATATCTTTGAGCTCATTATCAGTTGGTTTTAGATAAGTTATGACCTCCTTCATATGTATTTACATCATTTGATGTATGAAAACATTACAAAGGAATAAGCTTGGTGAATGGCTTTATAGCCGAAAGAAGTTTTTCATACCAGTAAAGGTATTATCAAGAATGTTTCGTGGAAAGTTCCTTCACAATCTGAAACAGGCTTTCTATACAGATGAATTGAAATTCTTCGGTCATTAAAGCATCTTGAAATCCCTCAGGAATTCGAGAACGAGAACTTCTTAACACCGAATTATCAGAAAGAATGGATAGTATACTGTAAATCCTCCCTTCAAAACGGCTGCAACCATTGTTGAATATCTGAGACGCTACACCCATCGGGTTGCAATCTCAAACAGCCGTATCCTAAAGCTGGAAGTGTGGGGGAAAGGGGGAACTATATCTGTTTTATATAACTGTAAAGGTTTTTGGAAGATTACTTTGCTGATAGTGCGTTCCCTATTATAATTTTTTATTATTTGTGAAAAGTATGATAATTGAATTCCCATAGTTCATTGGCAACCGCTGTTTCGTACTCTGGAATTACACGAAATAATACGTGGGTATTGATCGAAAGACAAGCCCGTATCTATCGATTGAGGTACCTGCTTTTTTACGCATTATTCCGTATAATTCTCTATTCACATAGCGACTTAAAATTATACCCGTATTACAAATTTAACCCGTTATAATAATCATCCATTGTGCATGTAGGTATTCCCCTGGCTGATATATATTCCATTAACTTTTCAAAATCATAAGTGCCCCAATCATAAGTATTAGATGGTATGTCGGTTATATTGTGGAAACAGATCGCCAAGCACCTTCCTGCTTCTGTAGCTTTATCTATTTGATTTATGAGTGTTTCTAAAGTTGTTGTTTTAGTTGGCATGGTCGCTGGTATTTCAAGTTTAATAAAAGGGTTTGGATAGAAACCAGACGATATAATAGTTCTACCGGTTTTAATTCCGAGATTATTAGCAGCAGTCAAAGCATTAGGTGTATTATAACCAAATGGATAAGCCAAGTGTTTAGAGGTCTTTTGATATCCATTATTGATTAACCAATTCTGACCATCGAGTATAGCAGTCTCTATTTGTTCAATAGTCAAATTCGTAAAATCAGTATGGTTTAAAGTATGATTTCCGATAGTCCATCCAATATTATATAGAGCATCAATATCAGATGTGCTCATATAATTCGTAGTACCAATAACATTACCAATAATATATGACGTACCCTTTATACTGTAATTTTGCATAATAGGATAAGCTTTTGAATAAACACTTTTATATCCATCATCAAAAGTCACGAGTATCATCGGAGTTGACTGTACACTATAATCCATAGCACTAAATGTAAGTTCGCATGCTTGTCCTGTTGTCGGGCTTACCGCAATCCTTAATTTTACAAATGTATTATCCCATGTTTCTCCGCCAGTATTGTCCCATAAATCAAATGGAGATATTTCGACTAAATTCCAACCTTGTTTATTAATATTAATATATTTCATAAAAAACTTTTCAAATGTACTAGATGAACTTAGGTATAACGCTATTGAAACAGTGGGATCGTTATGGCAATATACCCATAGCCTGATTCGTCGGCTTGAGCCAATAAATGACTTATTAATTGATTTTGTTATATTGCCCCAACCAGTTAAAATAAGTTTAACAGCTTTAGCTCCCCTTTTTACATTTATCGTATCTTCGCTTACATTTATTGCACCATTCAGAACCCAATCCGAACTATTAAAAAAGTTCTCCAAAGCATATCCAGAATTTGATTCGTAGTTTTTGACTTTATATCCAATCGGTTTATACTGCTGATACATAATTTCTGCCAATGACAAACCAACTTCCTGTAATACGTTTTCTGCATTACTACCGTTGTAATAGTTGCCTGCATCATTTACATTAACAATGTTGGCATCTGTTATAAAATGTACTGGTTCATATTCGCCACTACTGTTTTTGATAAAATATTCAGTTTGTTCCATTAAAAATCCTCCTTATGTACACTTTATTATAGGTTTTATACCTAAGTGTATTAATATATCGATAATGCTCTACTGTTTTAGAATTTTAAACCATTTTTTGTAATTCACTGATCATTAGTTATCATTATATTTTCAGCCATTTGTGGCTCAAATCCGTCATAAAACTCTTTCCGAATATATTTCTGATCTATTCTTTAGCTTCACAGGTAACAGCATCCTCACAATCTTAAAATTATTGATGGGTAAGGATCTGATTGATAATCATTGTAAAAACAAATATGTACAACATCTTTCGCGAATTTATGATCGATTTCTTTAAATGATCTTATACACTCTGCCAAATAATGCATCCTCCTAAATTTTAGGAAAAATGATGCCCTAGGCACTAAGATTTAGAGTACTTATAAATAAATCTGAAGATATTGCTTTTAAAAACAAATAGTAAAACACAATATATAACGACTACAAGAGTTCCAAATAGTAAAAATGCAGTATATATTGAGAGGTTAACAATAAAGTTTTTCATTATAATAATTATTATTATTGTAGAAATCATTGCTACTTCGGTTTTCATTATCTCATAAATATAAGGTTTTATTGATATTGTAAAACCGTATTTTTTTTTCATTCGCCATATGATACCTAGTAAAGAATATGTTCCTGCGATAAACGATCCGAAAACAATACCATATAATCCCATTCGTCTAGATAAAACCAAACTACAGACAATATTAATTGAACTTGTAATACATCCATTCTTAACTGTAGTTTTTGTATTTCCATGAGCAAAGAAATATCTATAAATTAAATCTCTGATTACATTATTTTGTTGACCGAAGATATATATACACATACATAGATACATCATATCTGCAGCTTCTGAACTGAATTGACCATGTTCGTATAAAATCCCAATAAATTCACGTCCAACTGAAATAAATCCTGTTATTATAAGACAAACAACAGTATGGAATGCCACAGAATAACTCCATAATGATTTTTGTCCCTCTTTATTTCCAACGCTAACCTTTTCTACAATTTTGGGGTAAATATATGCTGTTAAATTACCTATTACTAAAGCGTTAACCATACCCACTATCGTATTTGCATATGAAAATATAGTTAGTTGCCCAGTAGCTAAATTTGATGATATTAATGAATCTACCATTGTATTGAATTTATAAATTCCCGTGCTAAATAACGTAGGTAAAAAAATTTTAATCATTTTTATGAATTCAATATTATACAAATCTAAGGATATAGCAAATCTAAATCCATAAAATATTGCAAATGCAAGATCAACAACAAATTGGAATATTACACCACCAAAAAGCACATAAAGATATTGATATATGGTAAAGCTCTTCCATAAAGCAAGAATAATCACCACAGCAACATTAGAAACCAATAATATTACTTTGGGTAAATTAAACCTGCTTTTACTTTGATAATATGCGGTCGTTACGCTTAACAATGCCGGTAATAATTGAATAAAAATAGTTATTAACATAATACTGCAAACATATGTATTAAAATTATTATCTCTATTCGTCAACGTACTTACTAACTTACTTCTGTATGCATATGTTAAAAGCAACAAACTACCTGTACCTAGGAATATAAGCGTTAAAAAAGTATCTATCGCTTTTCTTTCTATTTTTTTTACGTATGCAGGAATAACTACTGTTGAAATTCCTGTTGCTACAAAGGTCAAAAAAAAGGTGGCGAAATTATTAGCAAAATTATATGCATCTAATTCTATACTGGCTCCAAAATTTGTTGCCGTTACCGAAGATTTATAAATAGCTACAACCTGGGTTATCATAGTAATCAACATCATCAGAGACAATTGTCTTGCTTCTGTACTTAAAAATTTGCTTCTCTTCATCTTTATGTCCTATCTTTTCATAAAAGAATCTATGTAATCATAAGCCTCTTGCCTAAGTTGTCCTATATTCTTATTACATTCTTCATAATCAATAGGCTCCATGACACTCATATTTACTAAATCATCAATCATTTGATAGCGTTCGTTCAATCCTAATTGTTCTAAGATTGCTGTAGCTCTATCATCCTCGCCATGGGTCATTTCCTCCCAATTATAAGACCAAAAGCATCTGTTAAATAATGCAGAAAATAGTGTTCCATGAAAAGATTGAGTCAAAACTAATTGTGCGTTTTTCATCAAACCCAAAAATGCTAAAGGTCCCGTTTTAGGATATTTTTTTATATTATATTTGTCCAATCTATAAATCGCCCATGATTTTATATCCATTACATAGATAGGCAAACCCACTTTATCTGAAATTTTTTGCAATGCAATATTAGTTTTTTTTCTATTATGATAAAAAGCATAATTAAAAATATACTTTTCCTTTATATCCGGTACCGGCAAATACTCTTGCCATTCTTCTGGGGTCAATATCAATGTAGGATCTGCAATAATTTTAACTTTACGACCCGTGAGTTCTTCTAACCACTTTTGACCATTCGGTTCTCTAACTGAAATTGCCTCGAACTCAGATAAATATTGTCTGTATCTATCTGGATCCCTTCCAAATTTCATAATGTTTGTACCACCCAGACTAGGTGAATATGATACTTTCCTGACATTCTTTACAAAATTTAAAAAGAATGCATCGCTACCATCTGAAACTCTGACATTCCAGACTTGATCTCCACCAGCAATTAATAAATCATATCTATTTTCAAAACCTGTTAATTGATTTTCATTATAATATGATTTACTTGTTTTCTTTAAGTAAATATTAGAAAACTCTGTATAATCTTTTTTTACCTTAAGCATCGTTGGTAGATGTATAATAGAATTCCAATTATGTTCTATTGCATAACGGCTTAATTCCCATGTAATCACATTATATATTTTTCTAGAACCAGCATTGATAAAATCTATAATTTCAACATCTGCACTATATCTCCTTTTCAAGACTTCTTGTAATGCAAATGCCTGAAGCATTGAGCCACAATTATGTGAGGCACTAAATGTAATAATACCAACTCTCATACAATCCCTCCTCTAAATTCTACTTAATTTAATTTTTTTAATTGTTTTTAGTGTATTTTCCCCACCAAACTTTAACGCAAACAATCCATCCGATCTTAACAAATAATCTATATCCGATTCTGCTATAACATTTTCATCCCCCTCTTTAGCGATATGAACTACTTCCCCGTTCCAATCAATATATTTACCTTCGCCATAAGATATTGAAGGTTTTACAACTCTTAAGCAACTGCCTAATTCATCTTTTCCTTGATATAAAGAATTAGAAAACTCAGAATTTGTTAATAGTGTTTGGACAAACATCTCATCACCACAAACTGAATACCTACATAAATCTTTAATTTTCTTCTTATTATCTACTAAATACTTAGCTGCTTCTTGTGTGATAGACCAATAAACTAGACCTTTTTTTATAGTTACTCCCTTAGTTTGGATTCTTCTATATCCAATTAATTTTTGAAACTTTATAAACTTACTTCTTACGCCATACAGAATTATCTTATAGCCTGAATCTGCTTTACCAATTTCGTTAAACAAATGAACATATCTAAGTCTATCACCATAGTCTTTACTTCTATCAAATCCTACAAATTGCTTTCCACTATTTCTTATAAAAAAATTATGTATATAATTTTGGCTCTTTATCGGAAATGAAACACCTGTCAACAAATGATAATAACTATAATTAGAATTTTTTAATGCGTTTTCTAATAATCGTAATTCACAATCTATTTGTGAATATCCTCCCCAATTAACAAACTTACGCTCTATAAGATATAAATTCCCTCTGGCTACTGACTTCTGAATTTTTTCCTCCTGAAAGCTTTCTACCTTTTTATCTATATGTAAATATATATCATTTCTTTCGTCATCAAGATCTATTAACAATTCTATTAATACATCAAATTCATTATGTGCCATAATTAAATAGGCATGACGCTTATTCATATATAGCACCTCCTAATCTCTTTCACGCTAGCCCCTATTAATTTTTCAATGACTGAAACCATTTATTTTATGCTTGTACAAAGCATCCACGACAAATATTAATGGTACAACAGAGACGACATCAAAAATTCCATTTTCTATCAATCCATATAGTAGATAAATTGTTAAACAAATCAAACCGATATAGTTCATTTTAGGTACTGCCAAATATATCATTATTGCTAAAATGATAAAATAGATTGCGCCGTAATAAAGCAGTATAAAAATATATGCATTATCAACATAATATATGACATTACCATAGGCTGTTTGCATTCCTGGGACATATTCTTTACCAAATATCGAAATATTGTTTACTCTTAGCGCCGTTTCAGTATAAAACAATCTACCTGTTGATGCCAAATTAATAAATTCATATAATTTATATAGATATGGATTACTTTTCATCCATAAGCTAGCTAAACTAAATATTAACATTAATCCAACCCCATACCTGGCAAAGAATCGTAGAGTACAAATTATAATTTTACTCTTTCTGAAAAGCCAAAATATAAATATCACAAGTATTAATAGCAATGCCTCAGAACGTGTGAAATAGTATACATAGCTGGTAAGTGATAGTAGTATAATCCATTTTTTCCAACTCAACATTTCATAATATAAAGAAAACCATGATATTACTACAAAAATCCAAAGACGAACAGCTGTATTCGGATGATCTCCACAAAACATATCATACCTAATAATATCTTTAGAATATTTCACATTTACCATATCAGGAAAAGCAAGGTAACATATAAAAAAACCAATAAAATTAATAGATATTACTACTATTAAGCATTTATATATAACTTTAATAACTTTTTTGATATCTCTTCCTTCAATAAATAGCAAGATAAAGGCCAAATACAATAACCAGTTTCTATGAAATTGTACATAATTTAAAATTCCAAGAAATATTAGGATACAGCCAATAACAGTTTTAGTCCTATTGTATCTTCCCGCATATAGTTGCAAACATATTATTATATATATTATTATCATTGTTAATGGATGTAACGGTAAATAAATTACTCTCAGTGGTACAGATGCAGAAAGCAATACATCTAATGTCAATAATGCAACAGATAATAGATATAGATCCAATAAATTGTAAATGGTTTTTATTTTCAAATTTGAAAGTACTATCATCATCTGTCTCCTCTATTAATAATACAATTATGGATTAAGAATCGAAGCATTAATATTTTGTAAATATCTTTTTATTTTAAAAATAAAAAACAAAGTATTTCGATAGTTACGTAAAATCAAATACCTAATTATTTTATAATTAAATTTAAACGGTGAATAAAAAAGTACTATGTTTTTTAACTCATTCTTCATCATATTATTATATATGTAAAAAAAATCAAATTCATTTTTCGCTCTTAATAAATTTCCACTTATCGTACTATACAATCTATCCATCACAATTCCTTCAGCTATATTTAACTCTTTTACTAGCTTTAATAGATTATTTGTATCATACATAATGGCATCCATTTTCAAATCAACATGTTTAGTTAATGATCCTGGATTATCTATATAATACTGATATAATGATTCAGTTACTAGGGAATAACGATTTATATTAACTAAATAATCACAACAAAATTTTAAATCTTCTCCCATTGAATGATAAATATCAAACATTATAATCTTGTCCCTTAAAAATAATTTATTGCATAAAGTATTAATACCATACCTTTTAATCAAATCTTCGTATAAAGAACTAATAGAATCCTTCCATACGGGTAACCAAATATCTTGCACTTTTCCGTCATCTGACACTTCTTCAAAACCGCAAATAACGATTTCCGCTGCATTAACTTCAGCAGATGAATATAACAGTTCTAGTGCTTTCTCCATTATTACATCATCGGAATCTAAAAAGTAAACGTATTTACCCTTTGCTTCAGTTATACCTAGATTTCTAGCACTGGAGACGCCGCCATTCTCTGTATGAAACACTTTAAACCTATTATCATTTGAAGTGATTTCTATTAAGATATCAAATGTTTTATCTGTAGAACCATCATCTATGATTAAAGCTTCCCAACTACTAAAACTTTGATTTTTCAAACTATTTACAGTGCGTACAATGTACTTTTCAACATTGTACGCCGGGATAATAACACTAATACAACACATAACTACCACCCTTTTTGACGTTACCTATTATAGTTTCATAATAAATTTTCATTTGACTTTTCCATATAATCACTCTACTCTATGCAATAATAGCAGCTTTCCTTGAATGAAACACCCCGATATCGGTACTGTATACGATTTTTTATTTAATTTGCTATAGATTGTTTATATTTGATTTGTAAAAGTGATAATATATAAATTATTATTACCATTTTATGTTTTATAAAGAAATTAAATATTCTTTGCCTTATAGGATTCTCCCAATACGGATATGTTTTTAATATTTTGATAAGTAAAGGATCTTGAATTATTGAATTAATCTTGTTACATTTTTCATAATACTTCGAGTTGGTATACTGAATTTCATTTAAAATACATATTCTGCAGCGGCCCAAGAAAAATCTATTCAACCTATTAACATATTCTTCCCGAGCAAACAGTTTATTTAATTTTTTATCAATTACACTATACAACTCCTTTTCCTTACTTAAACGATTAGAATAATATTTATGCGTTAACGAACCATCATTCTCACAATATATATAGAGAGGTTTTTTTTCAATACAAACCCTCTTTGAATATTTAAGATAATCAATTTCAAAAATTAAATCTTCACAAATTAATTTTCTCTCAGAAACGAATTGAATATTATGTTTCTTGATGATTTCATTTGAGAATAATCCTTTGCAAACTGACATATCAAAAATAGTGTCTTTATAGTTATTTGGAGGGGCCCCGACCATATCCAATATAAAGTTATTTACATTTTCAAACAACAGATAATTATCTTGTAAAGTATCATCAATAATTTTATTTGCATTATTCTTTCTTGAAAAATAACAAAAACATGTATCAGAATCAGTTTTTTTAATCTTTTTAAGCATCAATTGATAGATATTTTTTTCAACATAATCATCCGAATCAACAAAAGTTATATATTCCCCTCTTGCTATTTTCATACCACTATTTCTAGCCAACCCTAAGCCTTCGTTTTTTTTATGTATAACCTTTATTCTCCTATCTTTTTTGAGATATTCATCACAGATTTGACTACTTTTGTCCTCCGAACCATCATCGACCAGTATTATTTCTAGATCTTCTATTGTTTGTTTCAGTAAACTTTCAATACAACGTTCTAGAAATCTTTCTGTATTGAATACTGGAACTATAATACTAATTGAAGGTTGCATTATTATTTACTCCCCTTTCAAAATTCTATAATTTAGAAGGATATCTTCCAACAAATAAATAAGCAAAGCAACTATAATATATTGTCTAATATACCCCCGATTTTTATGTTGACCTAATTATTTTCTAGAACGTCAGCAATTCTTTTACTCGCAAATCCATCACCATAAGGATTGCTTGCCATACTCATTTCCTTATATATTTGCGAATCTTCTAATAATAATGTAAACATATTATAGATAGTTTCTTCATTTGTGCCAACGAGTTTTAGTGTACCAGCTATAATACCTTCTGGTCTTTCTGTTGTAGTTCTCATAACTAAAACTGGTTTTCCTAGCGAGGGCGCCTCTTCTTGAATTCCTCCACTATCTGTCAGAATCAAATAACTTCGAGCCATAAAATTATGAAAATCTACTACATCAAAAGCTTCTACAATTTTGATTCTATTATCATCAACTAAAAATTCATTTGCTATTTCCCTAATCGCAGGGTTCATATGTATTGGATATAAAACCTTAACATCAGAATGTTCATCGCAAACTCTACGAATAGCCCTAAACATATTCTTCATTGGTTCTCCAAGATTTTCTCTTCTATGTGCAGTAATCAAAATCAATCTACAGTCAGCCGCCCAATCTAGTAATTCATGACTAAAATAATCGCACACCGTCGTCTTTAAAGCATCTATAGCCGTGTTTCCCGTAACAAAAATACTTTCTGGTTTTTTTCCTTCTTTTATAAGATTTTCTTTTGCAAGAACAGTGGGAGCAAAATTATATGAAGATACTATACTTACAACCTGACGATTAAATTCTTCAGGGTAAGGAGAATAGACATTATATGTGCGTAAACCAGCTTCCACATGACCAATTGGAATCTGTAAATAAAAACAAGCTAACGCAGATGCAAAAGTTGTAGAGGTATCACCATGTACTAGCACGACATCCGGCTTTACTTCCTCTAAAACTACCTTTATTTTATTAATAATATTAGAAGTCACATCAAAAAGATTTTGACGTTCTTTCATAATCGAGAGATCATAATCCGGTATTACATTAAATATTTGTAGTACTTGGTCCAACATTTCTCGATGTTGACCAGTAACACAAACAATAGTTTTCATTGATTTTCTATTTTTTAATTCATTAACTAATGGACACATTTTTATTGCCTCAGGCCTTGTACCAAAAACCAACATAACTTTTTTCATAAATCTCCATTTCAATTCTATTGAAGTAATTGCTCATAAATACTTAATAGGTATTTTTTATGACTCTCAAAAGAAAATTTAAATTTTGTATTTTCGTATGCATTATGACTGAATAGCTTTCTCTTATCATCATTGTTAATCAGATCGATAATTGCAGTACCTAGTTGTTCAACAGATCCTGCTAGTATGATTTCCCCATCTAATCCAGCAGTTATAACCTCAGGTATAGCGGCAACATTAGTTGAAATATTAGGTATTCCATATGCCATTGTCTCAAGTATCGTCATCGGTAAACCCTCGTTATACGATGGTAAAATACTTAAAGCAATTTGACTAAAAACATTAGGTTTATCTGAACTCTTTAGCCATCCTTTATATATAACTTTGTTATTTAAATTATTACTTAATATTTTTTCTTCAATATTGCCATCTTCATCGACTCCATATATTAATAGTTTTGTCTGATTTGGTAATTTATCTCTAATAATATTTATACAATCCAATAAATCGTTAATCCCTTTCCTTTGGCATACAGCACCTAGAAACAATAGATTTGTTGATAAGTTATTATAATTATTTTCTGGTGGTATCATTACTGCATTATATATAACTTCAATTTTCTCTTCATTTTCAATTAACGAGGTAATAAATGTTCGCCAATATTCGCCTAGTATCACAATTTTATCTGCTTTATTTAAAATATTCCTTACATATTGTTGTGTTTTCTTATTACTATCTTTATACCAATCTTCAAAGGTAGCACCATGAAGGTGTAAAATTATTTTACATTTAAACCACTTCGCCATATCTTGAACTATACTTTTTCTATATACACTACCTCTTTCAGACATATGTATATGGACTATATCAACCTTTATTATAGACAAAGTAAATAAAATTTTAATATAAGATATCGCTGTAAAAAGCACTCTATTTAACATTGATCCTAACGTTGCAGTTGGAAGATATATGAGATTAGTTTTTGTGCAAAAAGCTTTATCTTCAAGGTAATTCTCGATTACAGTCCACATACCACCTTTAGTTTTTCTATTTACGCCTACCATTAAAACTCTCATTATAACACCTCGATTTATTTTCTTACTTTTAACCTATTATAATTTAGTTTTTCATTGCTTCTTCGTTTCTCAAAATATATTGCTATTATGAACTGGCAATTACCAATTAAATATCGCTTAAATAATCGCCTAGGTTCTTGTATTACTCTAAAGAGCCATTCAAGATTAATAATCTGCATCCATAAGGGTGCTCTATGAATATAACCAGCGATTACATCAAAGCTACCTCCAACGCCCATAAACACACTATTTAGGCCTTCATTTTGTAAATATTCAATAAGATACTCTTTAAGTGGTGATGTGATACCTACAAAAATAATTTGAGGGTTTTTTTCCTTTAATATTTGAACTATTTCAATCCATTGGTCTTCTTTAAAATAGCCATCATGTGTCCCCACAATTTTTAATTTCGGATGTTTGCTTTCTAATACTTGAGCTGTCTTTTTTACAACATCATTTTTTGCACCCAAAAAATATACTGAATAATTTTTTCTTTCCGCAAGTTCTATAAGATTTTGCATTAGATCAATTCCAGCAACTCTTTCTGGCAATTGACAATTCAAATATCTACTAGCCAAGACAACTGAAGCTCCATCAGCATTAATAATCCCGCACCCGTTCACTATTTTTTTAATATGTTCGTTTTTGTTTAACATATTAATTTTATCTGCATTTACTCCCATCAAATGTAATGGCTTTCTCTCGGTTATATATTGATCTACCTCATTTACTGTTTCATCCATTGTAAAACAATCAATTACAGCATTAAGTATACAGATTCTATTTTTACTCATTTGATACTCCTATAATTAATATTTACATACAATCTTCAATCTAATTCTCCTCAAATTTATTAAGTTATTCCACTCAATTTCCACACTATCGAATTTACTACTGCATTGTAAATCTTGTATTTTTTATCTACCTCGCTCCTCTCCCAAACAACACCACCCCGACCGTCTTAAAGAGTATCTTCACATCCATCTTCCACGACCAGTTATCAATATACTCCAAATCCATCCTCACCACATCTTCAAAGTCATTGATATCACTCCTACCGCTAACCTGCCACAGACCAGTAACACCTGCCTTAAGGGCAAGTCTTCTTTTATGTCTACTTTCATATTGAATAAATTCAGATTCCGTTGGGGGTCTTGTTCCGACAAGGCTCATGTCACCTTTTAAGACATTGAAGAATTGAGGAAATTCATCTAGACTCGTTTTTCTAAGAAATTTACCCACTTTGGTAACTCTCGGATCGTTCTTCATCTTAAACATGAAACCATTCATCTCGTTGTGTGCCATAAGTTCTTGTTTACGTTTCTCAGCATCCATATACATCGATCGGAATTTATATATTTTAAAGCGCCTGCCATTCTTTCCAATCCTTACTTGGGAGAAGAATATCGACCCTGGAGATTCTATGAATATAGCTGGTGCTATGAAGATCATGAGGAATACTGTTATGATGCTGCCGATGAGTCCCCCTATCATATCTGTTATACGCTTTAGTACCATCTGACTCTCATTAAATAGCCGTGAACTGAACGTAAGAACATGATAACCACTCATCTCACGAATAACTTTTTCATGGATTTTAAGTCCAAAGGTGTTGATACTTAGGTCCACGGTTACTCCCATGTTCTGAAATTCCAATACGATATCTTCCAAGTCAATATCTAGTGAACTTTCATTTGGTATATGTATGAACACCCCATCCAAGACCTCTAGCTTAGCAATATCAAACATATTTGTAATATCAGCTTTTACTTCAATCCCATCAATCTTCTTTCCTATCATATCTCGATCAAGAATAGTCAGATAAGTAATTTGATATTCCCAATCATTTTCACTTCTGATTCGTGCTAGAATTCTCTTCGCCTGATCCGAGGTTGTTATAATCATAAGCTTATAACTGGAAGTACTCTTCTTATATACTGCCAGAAGCAGTACTTTATAATACTGCCTTGCGATATAGGTTACTGAGGTATTTAATAGGAAGAAGCAGAGGAAGAATAGTCTCGAATAAGATGCTCCCTCCTGGAATATAAACATCACTGCTGTTATTGTTACTGCCAACAATAAATTTATCTTAACTACTGCAACCATCTCCTCTAGGAAGCCCCGCTTAAAGAAGCGGCTATAGGTATTATATAGATAGTAGATTGCAACATATAGTGACTGGATAATAGCGAAGGCTATTCCATATACATCTGTTCGAAACAGATTCATCGTAATCTCTCCATATCGAATCCAAGTAGTTAATATAAATGATAATATAATACAGCATACATCTACTAGTAAGAGATATTTGTTAGGCAAATCTTTCCTCATCAAATCCATCGTATTCCACTTCCTTCATAAATAAGTGATTTTTCTTAGCTATAGCGATGCATATACTAAGTAAAATCGCCATAGAAGTCAGTGTAAAGATTAATTTATTAACCTGTATGCCGTGGTGGCTAACGGGTGCACGATTTGAAAAGATAATGTTATCAGAACTATCTGTTATCTTTTCAATATTGCCCTCCATGTCTAGTTCCAGTTTAAGATTACATAACTCATAGATCTGTTCTGTTAGAAAGATCGCTACTTTTTTTCCTTCCAGGGACATTTTAGCAAAATCTGTCTTCCCTTCTGAATTCAAGATT
Source organism: Bacillota bacterium (assembly GCA_023411215.1). GTDB lineage: Bacteria > Bacillota > Clostridia > Lachnospirales > Lachnospiraceae > Mobilitalea. Next base: position 20,416 of record JAEYOY010000044.1, read on the forward strand.
TCTTGTAGATTAATCAAGTTTCTTTCAATCTGCAAAACTTGTTTTGATGTTAAGTATACTTCTGAGCTACTTAAGTATTCTTGCAAGGTTTTATAGAATATCGAGTCCATCATATTCACTTGGTTATTATCTTTTGATAACATGCTGATACTCGATAGCAAGGATATGACTTCCTGTTCCGATCTACTTAATTCCTTCTCATCGCTTATCATAATACTATGTGAGAATGAAGGAATACTAACTTCCTCCTGATATGTATTAAATAGCCACCTAGCAATCAATATAAAGCCAACAATAAATATCACTATACTTAGTGTAAGTATTGGAGGCATAGAACCTTTCATAAATCTAAAGACCGTTTTCTCGTGCTTTATGATACCTATATCCATTTTTCACCCCTACATTCTCTTAAATATGATCGAATTCTTCTCCTCTCGTATATATAAATAATCTCATTGGTAGGGTGTTTTTTAACTAATTAAGAAGACTTTTGCATAGAAACTCAATATGCAGTATAATACTGCTTCTCATATTTTTTATATTTCTTCCCGTAATACTGATGTTCTTTATTCAAATCTACCTTATTGAGGACTGCGCCAAGAATTCTGCAATTTCCCTTGTCTAACTGGCTTTTTATCTTCTGTACAAACTTATAACTGATTGCATTAACTTCGATCACCAACACAGTCCCATCACAATGATCTGCAATAATCACACTATCAATGACACTCCCAAGGGGAGGTGTATCAACTATAACGTAGTCATATTCCTCTCGCAATGTACGTAATAACTCGACAAATGTATCACTTCCCAGTAACTCAGCAGGATTTGGAGGAACCGGTCCGGTAAAGATTATGTCAAGATTTGGTATATTGGTATCATACAACACCTCCTCTAAACTATTCATGCCTAACAGATAATGGGTTAACCCCATTACTGCTTGATCAGGTTTATACTTGCCGACGATAATGGATCGTCGTAGGTCTGCATCGATAAACACAACTTTTTTATCATTCTCTGCAAGTGACACTGCAAGATTAAAGGATACATTGGATTTCCCTTCATTTGGTAGGCTACTAGTAAAACAAACAACTTTTACTTCTCTACCGCAGAACAGTATATTTGTTCTTAATTGTCTATATGCCTCATTACTTTTAAAATCAAGCTTTATATTTTTTTCCAAATTTATCAGTATCATTTAATATCTCCTTAACTAGCAAGTACAGCTTTCCTGTTACGTCTGCCCTGTTTTACCTTTTTAATTCTCTTATTAGCACCTTCCTCTAATGGAATAATGCCGAGGGTTGTAATACCAAGGTATTTTTCGATATCTTCCGTTGTCTTGATTGTATCATCCATCATATATATAATTACACAAATAAGAGAAGTGACAGCGAACCCCACCATGCCCCCTAGAAGGGTATTTCTCATTATATTGGGACTGGAGGGTTCGATTGGCAGATTCCCTTCTTCCACAATATTTACCTTCTCCATCTCCATTACGTTTACCATCTGTTCTGATGAGACTTCTGCTAATGCATCCACTATTTGCTTAGCCATTAATGCATCAGGATATTTCACCATTATTTCCAAAATACGGGTATCCTCTGGAGTGTTAACTTCTATTATTTGTGCTAATTGCTCTTGAGTCATCTCTAAGTTAAGATTACTTATGACCTGTTCTGTTACTGGTCGGCTTTTCACAAGGATCATATAATCCTTCGTTAACTGTGTACCCATTTGTATATCTGACAAGGTCATCCTAGTCTCATCTTGCCGGTTAATAACATAGACCTTGGCGGTTGAAGTATAAACCGACTGGATGATATATTTACTTATGATACCAGTAGCTGTCGCTCCTATGATCCCGACTAGTATAATTATCCACCATTTATGTAATAAAACCATTAACACTTCCCTTACATCGATTTCTACTACTTCGTTGTTCCTTTGCTCCATCCGAATGCTCCTTTTTTGTTGACAGTATTATTTTAAATGTTTGTCTTCTAGCATTGTCATCGGATTATCCCACAACAATTGCCTAACAGTATCTTCCCCATATTTCTGACGAAGGAAACGAACTGCAGCTCGTGCACGAGGAACCCTTTCTTTCGATCCATGCGCATCTGTTCCAAGGAAATGAACCCACTCATTTTTAAAAAGCTTCTGACAGAATTTAATCTTAGGATCAATAATTGTCCCTATAACACTTGAAATGTTTACTTGGATATAAGCTCCCAACTTTATGAGCTCCCCTACAAGTATAGCGTCCTTTACAAGGCACTGATATCGTTCTACATGTGCAAGAATGGGAATATATCCCGCAAAAGTACAATGGTTCAATCCAACTCTTATTTCGTGATAAGATGCACTCGGTAGAAATTCTACTAATATGTAACGCGTATCATCAATGGTAAGTGCGTCTCCTTTTTTTAAAGCATCGATTAGTCCCAGATTATAGAATAGCTCGTTTCCCAAAATGATTTGAATCCCCTCTGTGGCTTCCTCCGCAACTAATTTAACCTCTTCAAAAATAGCTTTTAATTTATTAACGGGAATATTTGATTTACCAGCTATATAATGGGGCGTTGCAGTGATAATTCTTATTCCCTCCTCGTATGAGGTCAGAAGCATCCGTCGAGTTTCATCCATGTCATGTGCTCCGTCATCAACTCCAGGGAGGATATGGCAATGGGTATCAAAATAGCCCGTCATAACTTTTCCTCCATTATGTAGTGAAGCATATGTTCCAATTCTATGAATATTAATATGAAATTCATCAATTGAATATACTTATTTTTCCAGTAAATGAATTATATAATATCACTTTTATATTTACAACTATTAAATGGTAAAAATAGGAAAATCTAATTTACAGATTTTCCTATTTTTATACAGCATATATAGTAATTAACTATCAATTTATCCAAACCGACTATATAACGTATAAAAGTTTATGTCTATCGATCAGCCATCCCTTTTTATAATAGTACATATTCTAATATTATTTTACAGTAACTTTTATATACATTTACACCATATTTCATGAATTGCCTTAGGTTTCACCGATGTCTTGAGTTTCGTTAGTTGCAAAAAGGGAAAATATTCATAATACTGTTTCATTTTATGTAATCGACTCTGTTTATATTAGAAGACCCAATCAAATTTGTCCAAGCTTGTGAAAAAAATCTGGATCTATGGCAATAAAATAAGACCAGTGAAAGTTTCTTTACGTTCACTGGTCTTTATCCAAATAATATATCGTAATCTTAGCGTTCGATGAACTAAGCAATCATATCAGTAAATCTTGCATAATTCAGAAACTCTGCAGGACTCGGACAAATAGCTTTTGAGAATATGATATCCATACCGTTGATATCATATTGATAGACATCCTCACTAGCTTCTTCTCACCGATCAGATAGTGGTCAAGCCTCCCTGTATCGCTCCAACCTTGTATCTTCCGATTAATACCGATTTTCTTAATATTGCCTATAATCTATCTAAGAATACATATCAATAGGCCATAAGCCCTATGTTCTTGTTTTTTATAAGAACCTTAATTTAGTACTATATCTCTTCTACGAATTCTACGCCCTCGATAGAATTGATCTTCGTGATGATTTCAAATCTGAATTTCTTCTGTCTCAGACGAAGAGTCATAATTGCTGCTGTAGAGGAATTGGAATTATAAGAGGGCTTAACGATCTCTATTGAATCGATATTGACCTCATTGTTCTTCATGTTCTCGAGTACATTCGTGATGGAAGCAGTCTTCCCAAACTCGATATATACATCCAGTACCTTAGACTTAGAAAGCATAAAGTTATCAAGGCGATGGAGTACCACTGTTGAGAAGGAGATTAATAAACAGCCAAATATCGCCGCCTTATAGAAGCCTATCCCGATTGCTAATCCCATACAAGCCGTGGCCCATAGGCCTGCAGCCGTCGTCAGACCTTTAACCTGATGTCGGCCGGTGACAATAATCGTTCCTGCACCAAGGAAACCGATGCCGGAGATCACCTGCGCTCCGAGTCTGGTAGGATCACTGACACCGAAGGTCTCATATACGTACTGATTCGTTAAGATTGCCATGGTGGAACCAAGACAGACAAGGATATGTGTGCGGAGTCCTGCCGGACGCCCGGTTCGTCCACGTTCAAAGCCAATCACACCACCGCAGAGGATCGCCAGTACCAATCGAATAATAATGGTTGTATCATTCACTGTAGTCATATCATTTGTAAATTCAAACATGATCAAATCTCCATTCTTTCCCAATACTCTAGTTTTTACTCTTCCTTTTACTCTTCTTCATACTCAATCTTCATAAGAGTCAATCCTTGCGGCAAGGCTGTGGGGCCGGCACAGCTGCGATCACAGCCTTGTAGAATCTCCGCCATCCTCTCAGGAGGATAGGCCCCTCTACCTATCTCAATCAGAGTTCCGGCAATAATCCGAACCATGTTGTAGAGAAATCCACTTCCGGTTACACTTATCGTGATGTTATCCACATCACGGGAAACCTCCAGTTGATGAATGGTTCTTATCGTATCCGTCACCTGAGTCTTCACAGAACAGAAGCTCTTAAAATCATGCTCCCCAATGAGATATTCTGCGGCTTTTTGCATTCTTGCAATATCCAGATCATAGTATACAAAGGTGGTATACAGCCTCTCGGTCGGTAATGCAATCTTTCGATTCAAGATACGATATTCATAGGTCTTCCGACTGACCGTCCTGCGTGGATGGAAATCAGGAGCAACCTCCATGGAGCTCTGTACCCGGATATCCTCAGGTAGACGTACATTTAAAGCAAAACATATCTTCTCAGCCGGAATAGCACTCTCGGTATCAAATATAGCAACATTACCAAGCGCATGAACACCGGAGTCCGTTCGACTTGCACCGATGACAGCTATCTCTTCTCCCAAGAGCTCTGATAACGCTTTATTTATTTCGGCCTCAATCGTAGGCTGCCCTGGTTGCAGCTGCCATCCACAGTATCTTGTTCCATCGTATGCGATTACCAGTTTTACACGCTTCATAAGCCAGCTATAAACCTCCGTCGTATTTCATGTTAATAGGATTGAAATCTCATAAATCATACAGATTACTTGCACTCGTCAATTCCAGACAAGTGAAACAGTTTACTGATTCATCTTATATCCACATCGATACCTTAAATTTAACGTGATGCAGAATATAACTCGATGAGCAACTGTATGAAGTCATCACTAGGTACTTCATACAAGCTGGAGTGTGTTGCTAATGAGTTATGTTCTGCATCACGCAATCAAAATATAAATTGTGCAAACCGTCGATACAATATTTATATTAGCATTTGATACCTAATTATAGGTAAGCCTTCACAATCAGATTCACAGCAATGATTGCGCCTAAATATACCAGCATCGAGGCGTAAGCCATATAATCTCTGCTCTGGTAGCGAAGGGGCTTCATCTTGGTTCTGCCGTCACCTCCACGGTAGCATCTGGCTTCCATAGCCATCGCAAGGTCATTCGCACGACGGAAAGCCGATACAAATAACGGAACCAGCAAAGGAATTAGACTCTTTGCTCTCTTAAGGATTCCACCTGATTCAAAATCCGCTCCTCTTGCCATCTGTGCCTTCATAATCTTATCCGTCTCTTCCAGAAGAATAGGGATAAAGCGCAGTGCGATGGACATCATCATAGAAATCTCGTGTACCGGAACCTTAATATGATTTAACGGTCGTAACACCTTCTCCAGACCATCCGTTAATTGGTTCGGGGTCGTAGTAAAGGTCATGAGAGAAGAACCGATAATCAGGTAGGTCAGACGGATTGCCATGAAACCGGCACTAATCAAGCCTTCCTTCGTTATCGTAATAAAATAAAATTCTACGAGTGGCTCACCCGGTAAGAAGAACATATTGAAGAACACCGTGAACAACAATAGTATTACGACAGCCTTCAGTCCTTTGATAATGAAACGAAAGGGCACCTTTGATAATTTAATTACGGATACAAGAAATATGGTAACCACAATATATCCATAGAAGGACTGGAAAATAAATAGCGAAATAATAAACAGAAAGGTACCGATCAGTTTTACTCTCGGGTCCAATCGATGCAATATGGAGTCTGTGGGATAGTACTGTCCAATGGTAATATCTCTGATCATAATGTCTCACTTCCTATCGACCTGCGCGAAGTAGCGCAAGTATCTCATTCTTAGCTTCTGTTATGGTTGTGGCATCGGTCTTAACCGAATATCCACGATCCTTCAGAGCATTCATAACATAGGTTACCTGGGGGGCAGCCAGATGCATCTGCTCCAGCTCTTTATAATGGGTAAATACTTCCTTGGTCGGATGCTGTAATACCAGTTCCCCCTTATTCATGACAAAGAGCCGGTCTGCATAATCGGCCACATCCTCCATGCTATGAGTAACCAGAACAATCGTCAATCCACTTTCACGATGGAGCTTGCCGATCTGCTCCAGGATATCGTCCCTGCCTTTCGGATCAAGACCGGCAGTAGGCTCATCTAGAATTAATACCTCCGGCTTCATAGCCAGAACACCGGCAATCGCCACACGCCGCTTCTGCCCACCGGACAATTCGAAGGGAGATGCATCCAAGAGATCATCACCAATACCAACCATCTTCAGGGCTTCATATGCACGAAGCTCACACTCTAATTTATCAAGTCCCAGATTCGTCGGTCCAAACAGCACATCCTTGAAGACAGTTGTCTCAAATAACTGATGCTCCGGATATTGAAATACCAAACCCACCTTACTGCGGAGTCCGGTCAGCTTATAACCCGGTTCATAGATATCCTCACCATTAAAATAGATGTGGCCGCTGGTTGCCTTGATTAAGCCATTCATATGCTGAATCAAGGTGGATTTACCGGAGCCGGTATGACCGATCAGACCTATGAATTCACCCTTGCTGATGGTAAAGCTGATGTCCTTGACTGCATGTCTGGCAAAGGCTGTGCCACCGCTATAAACATAATTTATCTTATCAAATATAATTTGCACCGTATACCTCCATACTGCCTCGTCGAGGCCAATCCGTTATATGCTCCTTGCGAGGCTCAAATAGCCTAAATTGGCTTATCTTTACTCCACTTGGATAAACAGTATATCCTAACACTATTTTCCCTTATTGGAACGTTTTAGAGCTTCAATCGCATTAACAAGCTCTTCCACCGTTAGTAGTCCTGCGGGAATATCATAGCCCTCTTTACTCAGCTCATATGCCAGCTCAGTAACCTGCGGCACATCCATACGATATCTCTTAATCTCCTCCACACGGGAGAAGATCTCTCTCGGAGTTCCTTCCATCACCACATGACCATGCTCCATGACGAATACCTTATCCGCATAGATTACCTCGTCCATATGATGGGTAATGAGCAATACCGTTACATTCTCTGTCTTATTCAGCTCCCGGACGGTTGCGATAACCTCCTTACGACCATTGGGATCAAGCATAGCGGTCGGCTCATCTAGAACGATACATTCGGGTTTCATTGCCATGATGCCGGCAATCGCTACCCTTTGCTTCTGTCCACCGGAAAGCTTATTCGGCGAAAGATGTCTGAACTCCAGCATACCGACTGCCTCAAGACTCTTCTCCACCCTCTTCCAAATCTCATCCGTGGGAATTCCCAGATTCTCAGGACCAAAGCCTACATCCTCTTCCACTACAGTAGCAATAATTTGATTATCCGGATTCTGGAATACCATTCCTGCACTTTGACGAATATCCCAGAGGTTCTTTTCCTCCGAGGTCTTTAATCCATTTACCCATACACTGCCTTCCGTTGGATATAAGATCGCATTAATGTGCTTTGCTAATGTGGATTTACCGGACCCGTTTGCACCGAGTATGGCAATAAAGTCACCCTTCTTCACATTAAGACTGACCTCATCGATTGCCTTATTAATGGACTCCACATTACCGTTCTCATCCCGTCTAATGTATTCAAAGGACAGCTTATCTACTTTAATCATATCCATAATACAGCCTCATTTCTATCTCAATACTTATCGAATCAATTAATCAATATATTGTTTATAATCCTTTACCACCCAAACATGTATGCCCATTCATTGATTATGCAAAGAAATATACTTGTTTAGCCGAGCAAATCATTAAAATGGTTACACATGATTATAACTCATACTTGTGTAAAAAAAAATACAAAAATTAAAATCTTCTTATATTTATGTGAAAACACAAGAAATCCTTAGAAATATCCCACCAAAACCAACATATTTAATTTCTTCCATAACATTATCCCTATACCATAAAACCAATCGCAGTAATACACTGTCAGTGTTTCTAAGTCATACATATCAATGCGAACATGTCTGGTATCAGTTAAATCTATGTATTATTTTATAAATACAACTCGTCTACCTCAGGTCGAATCATATAATTCCATTAGGATTTATCATAACTACTTCTAAGACGTACGCTATTCCGTCTCCTTTTAATACCTGTATGGCTGTCGCTCACAGAGTGCAGGGAAGGTATATATGCTTGTCCATGATACGATAGTAGAAAGCAGGATAGATTATAGACTTCCCGTAATGCACCGTTTGCAAGACAGATTGCTCAATTTGTATTTCGGAAACGAACATAGTCTTCATATGTACGTTTCAGGAATACAAATGAGTAAGATGTCTTGGAACCGGTGTGTGAGGGGAGCCTATGATCTATCCTGCTTCCTTTCGCATCTGTAAATCAAGCATATAGACCTTCGTCCAGAATAAGCTCTATTGACATCCCTCTGATCCAAAAAAAGAAGACGTAACAGTGTACGTCTTCTGAATGTTTACTATAAGCGGTGGAATTATACTAACTCGATTAATACTTCCATTGCTGCATCGCCCTTACGAGGTCCGATCTTAACGATTCTTGTGTAACCACCGTTACGACTGGAATACTTAGGAGCAATCTCATTGAATAACTTATCGGATAAGTTAATCTCCTTTGTATTTCTCTTCTTACCTGCGTTCTCTGTAGGAACTTCGGTAACCGGGTAAAGATACTTCATCATCTGCTTTCTTGCATGAAGACGAGTAGCACTGTCCTTCTTAACAGTCTTCTGAACTTCGTCGAAAACAGTAACTTTCTTACCATTAACAACTTCCTTCACTCTCTTACCATCTTTGTCCTTACGAGCAACCTTAGCAGTTACTGTAACGGTATCAAAGTTGTCTTTTTCTCTTACAGCAAGTGCGATCATGTGCTCTGCAATGCCACGGATTTCCTTTGCCTTAGCTTCGGTTGTAACAATTTTACCATTGTATAATAAATTGGTAACCTGGTTTCTCAGCAATGCCTTTCTCTGGCTTGAGGTTCTTCCAAGTTTTCTATAACCTGCCATGTGTTTCCCTCCTTTGAATCATTTTATATCTATTCATCGCTCGCGTTTAGAGATAAACCAAGCTCTTTTAATTTTGCAAGAACTTCTTCTAATGACTTACGTCCAAGATTTCTTACCTTCATCATATCTTCAGCTGTCTTATTTGTAAGCTCTTCCACTGTATTAATACCTGCTCTCTTCAAGCAGTTGTAAGAACGAACAGATAACTCCAGCTCATCTATGTTCATCTCAAGAACCTTCTCTTTTTCGTTGTCTTCTTTCTCAACCATAATTTCAGCGGTCTTTGCATGTTCAGACAAGTCAATGAAGGAATTCAGATGCTCACTCAATACCTTAGCCGCTAAGCTTACTGCCTCATCCGGGATGAGCGTACCATTGGTGTATACGTCCAAGGTAAGCTTATCAAAGTCAGTAATCTGTCCTACACGGGTGTTCTCAACCATTAGGTTAACACGTTCAACAGGAGTATAGATGGAGTCAATCGGAATAATACCGATCGGCAGATCATCATTTTTATTCTTGTCTGCACTCACATAACCTCTACCGTTGGTGATAGTCAACTCTATATAAAGTCTACTATCTGGACCACCACATAAGGTTGCAATTACTTGCTCTGGATTAAGTATCTCGATATCCGGGTCAGCTTGTATATCTCCTGCTGTCACTACAACTTCACCTTCAGCTTCAATGTATGCAGTCTTAGGCTCGTTCGTATCGCTTGTGTTTCTGATTGCTAAGCTCTTGATATTCATGATAATCTCAGTAACATCTTCCTTTACACCAGGAATTACGGAAAACTCATGAACAACACCGTCAATCTTTATTTGACTTACGGCAGAACCAGGTAAGGATGAAAGCATGATTCTTCTAAGAGAATTTCCTAAGGTTGTACCATAGCCTCTCTCTAGAGGTTCTACCACAAAACGTCCAAACTTCTTATCTTCGGAAATTTCTGCAATCTCTATTTTGGGTTTTTCAAAATCAAACACAACAGGACCCTCCTTCTGGGTATTTTGAGTTGCCTAATAATAATTATTAATTATTTGGAATACAACTCGACAATTAACACTTCGTTTACCGGAACATCAATTTGATCTCTTGTAGGCAGTTCCTTAACAACACCTGTAAACGCTTCGTGACTTGCCTCTAGCCATGCAGGTACGGTTCTTCCGTCGGTCACCTCAAAGATATCCTTATATCTCTGTGTATTCTTAAATTTTTCTTTAATTTCGATCTTGTCTCCAGCCTTTAATGTGTAGGATGGAATGTTTACACATTTGCCGTTAACCAATACATGCTTGTGATCTACGATCTGTCTGGACTCTTTTCTTGTTCTGCCATATCCCATACGGAACATAACATTATCAAGTCTGAGCTCTAACAGAGTCATTAAGTTCTCACCTGCTGTACCCTTCTTCATTTTCTGTGCTCTAGCAAATAAGTTTCTGAAAGGCTGCTCTAACATGCCATAGATAAACTTAGCCTTCTGCTTTTCTCTTAATTGTAATCCATATTCACTAGTCTTCTTGCCTGCTCTTGCAAATGTTCTGTTTGACTTCTTGTCAATTCCAAGATAAGCAGGTTCCAGACCAAGAGATCTACATTTCTTTAAAACTGGACTCATGTCTCTTGCCATTGTTATTTACCTCCCATTAGACTCTTCTGCGTTTTGGAGGACGACATCCGTTATGAGGAACCGGAGTTACATCCTTAATGCTTGTTACTTCTATACCGCAAGCCTGAAGTGCACGAATTGCTGCTTCACGACCCTGGCCAGGTCCTTTAACCATAACCTCTACGGATTTTAAACCATGAACAAGTGCTGCCTTTGCTGCTGTCTCAGCTGCCATCTGAGCAGCGTAAGCAGTTGACTTTCTAGAACCTCTGAAGCCTAATCCGCCGGCACTTGCCCAAGAAAGTGCATTGCCTTCCGAATCAGTCAGCGTAACAATTGTATTGTTAAAAGATGACTGAATGTGTGCCTGTCCACGATCGACGTTCTTCTTCACACGCTTCTTTGTCACTTTTTTAGCTGATGGTGTTGCCATTTTCTTAGCCATCTAACAAACCCTCCTATTGGATTATTCGTTACAATTAAATTGGATATCACCAATTTGTCTTGTATTTATTACTGTCCATTTCTATTAAACGGACTCTGATTATCAAATGTGTTACGATAGAAGCTCGCCATTCGAACCTTCCATTGTCACGAATTGTCGCTTAGACTTACTTAACACTAAGTGCAGTTCAACTCGAAAAACGATTTTCTTGTTGTGTTACACTGATCCAAGCATTTCATACCATTGTACAAGTAAGCATTACAAATGTCCTTGAAGCCAAGGAACTTAAGCTTAGCTTAAATTATTTCTTCTTGTTAGCAACAGTTCTTCTGGGACCTTTTCTTGTTCTAGCGTTAGTCTTAGTCTTCTGACCACGAACCGGAAGTCCCTTTCTATGACGGATACCTCTATAGCATCCGATTTCCTGCAGTCTCTTGATGTTAAGAGCGATTTCTCTTCTTAAATCACCTTCCACCTGCTGGGTCTCATCAATAATATCACGAATTCTGCCAACTTCTTCGTCTGTCAAATCTCTAACACGAGTGTCGGGATTAACATTTGCCGCCGCAAGAATACGATTCGCACTTACTCTACCGATACCGTAAATATAGGTAAGTCCGATTTCTACACGTTTCTCTCTTGGTAAATCTACACCACTGATACGAGCCATGTGCTTTTACACCTCCAAAAATATTTGTTGTTTCATATACGATGGGAAATCAATTCAGATAAGAATCAATTCATCGCACTGCATAATCTGTATATGCAAATTATGCAACGTAATAATTACCCTAATATAATAGAGTAATAGATTACGATTTTCAGCCGCTTTAAATTGTGACCGGCAGGACAATCAACCTGCAGCTAAGAAGCCATGATGACGGCACGGTTCTTAAGACAGTTTCCCTACGGTTAGATGGACCGAAGGTGGCTGTCCACAATATCACAATGTTCTGCTGCACTTCCGTTCATCGCCGGAACCTACAGCTAGATGATTGTAACACAAAAAGCAAGAACTAGATTATATAAAACAATAACGAGTCTTTTGAGGTACTCGAACTATTGTATATTAGCCTTGTCTTTGTTTGTGTTTCGGATTCTCACAAATGACTCTGATGGAACCCTTTCTCTTAATGATTTTGCATTTTTCGCAAATCGGTTTTACTGATGACCTTACTTTCACAGTAATTCACCCCTTTCAAAAAAGTCCGTTTACTATTATATCACCGCAGTTAAATAATAGCAAGCAATTTTTTAATTACTAAATATCCATATCATCTTTAGTAACCGCAAGTAAGTTATTTATAAAAAATCTTCCTTTTACAGAAGCCTTTTTATCATGCATTCACGTAATTTGATTGCCCTATTTGTCACGCCAGATAATTCTACCCTTGGTTAAATCATAGGGGGACAGCTCAAGCGTCACCTTATCACCGGGTACGATCTTAATGAAATTCATACGAAGCTTACCACTGATATGTGCAAGTACTCTGTGTCCATTCTCAAGTTCAACCTGAAACATTGCATTCGGTAATTTCTCTATAACAGTTCCTTCGATTTCAACAACATCAGTCTTAGACATTACTCAACCTCCTTACTTGATATTTCATTTTGTACCAGTTTGATTGCTCTCTTTATCTCTTCGTTCTTAACTGTCCTATTTTGTACCTTAACAGCTAAACACGGTTCAATATCGGATAGCATTCTTATATGGATCCTTTTCTTCTTCTTAGGCCGTTCCAGAGTTCTAATTCTGCCGTCCACTAAATAAACATATTCCGAATCCATCTCAAATATTACATAGCACTTTCCGGAGTCGTGCCCGGCTGTTGCAACGACAAAACACCCGATTGTAAACTCATTCATTATTGAAAATAACCTTTCCGGAATGATTTGATGAGAAAATTACTCTAAGGTTCTCATCATTACTTCTTTAGCGTTAATAGCTCCGGGTCACCGCCCGTAATTAACACTGTGTTCTCATAATGTGCGGAAAGAGATCCATCCGCTGTCACTACCGTCCAGTCATCATCTTCCCAGTAGACATCATACCGTCCTACATTCACCATTGGCTCAATCGCAAGTGTCATTCCTGCTTCAAGCTTTGGTCCTCTGCGTTTTTGCTTAAAATTTGGTATCTGCGGTTCTTCATGAAGATTTCTGCCTATACCATGACCTACCAAATCTCTAACTACCGAAAAGCCATAGGATTCGACGTATGTTTGTATTGCTTCTGAAATCTCATGCAAATGATGACCTTCTCTTGCATACTTTATTCCTTCGTAAAAGCTCTGCTCTGTAACCTCAATCAGCTTCCTTGCTTCCTTCGAGATCTCACCGACCGCAACTGTTCTTGCCGCATCGGAGTGAAATCCCTGATAGATAACACCGCAATCAAGACTCACAATATCGCCTTCCCGAAGAATTCTGTTTTTATTCGGAATACCATGCACAACCTCGCCATTTACCGAAGTACAGACACTGGCAGGATACCCGTTATAATTAAGAAAGGAAGGAATGCATTGGTATCCCTTAATAATCTCTGCACACTTCTTATCGATATCAAGAGTTGAGATACCCGGACGAACCATAGCAACCAGCTCTTCCAGCACATGAGCAAGAATCCTACCGGCTTCCCGCATCAGTTCAATTTCTTTTTCAGATTTAATACTAATTGACACACAATCGCTTCCCTTCAATAAATAACTCTTATTTCGTTAATAACATCCCTTTAATTAGTTTGTGCCGAGGAATACGCAGGCACAAACATATTGGAAGAATAAGGAGTTTGCTCCAATGGGCAAACTTCGCAATTCTTCCCAAGGATTTTCGCTTTACTAAAATCCTTTTTTCGCACTATTGCCCTTCAACTATTTTAACAATATCGCTAAATGCTGTCTCTGGATCCTTAGTCCCGTCTACGGTTCTTAATACACTCTTAGCAGCGTAATATTCGATGAGTGGTTGTGTCTGCTCATGATATACATTCAGACGCTTAAGAACGGTCTCAGGCTTGTCGTCGTCACGAAGGATCAATTCTGCACCACATACATCACAGATGCCTTCCTTCTTAGAAGGAATGGTTTCAAGATGATAGGTAGCTCCGCAGTTTACGCAAGCTCTTCTTCCTGACATACGTTTTACAATTGCTTCATCCGGAACATCAACATCAATCGCATATTCTACTGCATCGTTATTCTTCGCAAGAGCTTCATCAAGTGCTTTGGCCTGAGGAATTGTTCTTGGGAAACCATCCAGCACATAGCCATTTTCACAATCCGGCTGAGCGAAACGATCCATAATCAGATCTACCACTAATTCATCCGGTACTAATAACCCTTGATCCATGAATACCTTAGCCTTTTTGCCTAATTCTGTTCCATTCTTAATGTTGGCACGGAAGATATCTCCGGTGGAAATGTGAGGGATACCGTATTTTGCTGCTAATTTCTTAGCCTGTGTACCCTTGCCTGCGCCAGGTGCGCCTAACATAATTATCTTCATTTAATAACCTCCACGCTGTCAAAAACCCATAAATTGAAAGTGTCTTTCTTTCACTCTGGGAAAGTGTCTTTCTTTCACTCTTACCATTATGATGGCCCTCTGCGCCATCTTATGCAATAATCGAAAGCTGAAATGGTAAAATTAATTCCACTAAAAATTCCCGTTGCGACATACTATGCTGGATTTATCAAACCTGATACCTATCTTCTATCGGAAGAAGGTTATCCTTTTCATTTGTATGGAAATGATAACGTTCAACCGACAGAAATAGGTCTTATGTTCGTAAATCCGTTCATAGTCTTCACAACGGAATTCAATTAGTCATTCAAAAATCCTTTATAATGGCGTACAAGCAACTGAGCTTCGATCTGTTTGATTGTCTCAATGATAACACCAACGATAATAATAAGGGATGTACCACCAAAGCTAATGTTTGCACTAAATACTCCGGAGAAAACAACCGGGATGAGACAAACCAAGGTCAAAAAGACAGCACCTATTAAAATAATATAATTAAGTACTCTGGTTAAATACTCAGTAGTTGGCTTGCCGGGACGAATTCCCGGGATAAAACCGCCCTGTTTCTTCATATTATTAGATACTTCAATCGGATTAAAGGTGATGGAAGTATAAAAATACGCGAAGAATAATGTCAGAACGATATAAAGCAACACACCAATGCTGTACTTAAATTCTCCCCAGCTCTTTGTTACAAACCAACTGTTCTGACTCAGAACCTTCAGTACCTTCGGCCAGAAATACGCTCTTGCCGGATATACACCGAAGAAGGATGCAACTACAATCGGGAAAGTCATTAAGGAGTTTGCGAAAATAACCGGAATAACACCGGCGGTATTAACCTTTAACGGAATATGAGATGTTTGTCCACCAACCATCTTTCTTCCTTGTACCTTTTTCGCATAGGTAACAGGGATTCTTCTTTCCCCGTTTTGTAACGTAATTACAAGAATTACGGTTGCTAATACTACAGCTACAATAACCAGCGCTGCAACAATTGCATTGACTACCGGTTGATCAAGAATATATGTCCTGAACAAATTAATAAAATCTGCGGGCATTGTAGAGATAATATTGAAAGTTAATATGATTGAAATACCATTACCAACGCCGTTCTGAGTAATTTTCTCACCAACCCACATCAGGAATGCAGAACCTGCTGTTAAGGAAGCGATAATTATAACAACATTAGTAAAGGTTAATCCACCATCTAAGTAACCGGAGTTGCCGAAGCCGATTGCCATAGCACCGGATTCAACAACAGCCAAAATTACTGTAAGATAACGAGTAAGCTCGTTTAGCTTCTTTCTGCCATCTTCGCCTTCCTTTTGCATCTCTTCCAGCTTCGGAATTGCAATCGTTAAAAGCTGAATTATGATAGAAGAAGTAATATACGGAGTAATACTAAGTGCGAAAATTGACATATTTGATAAGGAACCACCAGTTAATGCATTGAAAAAGCCTAAGTTTTCTGAATTAAACAACTGGCTTGTAACACCTTGGCTAATTGCAGGAGCAGGAAGCAAAGTTCCTAATCTAACAACAATAAGAGCAATAAAGGTATATATCAGTCTGTTTCTTATATCCTTAACTTTAAAAGCATTTCGCAATGTTTTAAGCATTAGACCACCTCAGCTTTTCCACCAAGAGCCTGTATTTTCTCTACAGCGCCTGCACTGAAAGCATTTACTTTAACTTCAAGCTTCTTAGTAAGTTCTCCGTTTCCAAGGATCTTAACTCCATCCTTCGGGTTATTGATAATACCTACTTCAATTAATGACTCTACTGTAACTACAGCACCGTCATCAAATTTATTTAATACATCAACGTTAACTGCAATGATTTCTTTTGTATTTCTGTTAGTGAAACCACGTTTCGGAATACGTCTGTATAAAGGCATCTGACCGCCTTCGAATCCAACTCTTGGAGCTCCAGAACGAGCCTTCTGGCCTTTATGACCCTTACCGGCAGTCTTGCCGTTACCTGAGCCGTGACCACGTCCTTTTCTGAAATTATCGTTCTGTTTGGAACCAATTGCCGGTTTCAATTCTGATAAATTCATGTCGTGCACCTCCTTCTTTCCGTTATATTTCTTCAACCTTAACTAAGTGTCTAACCTTGTCGAGCATTCCTCTGACAGCAGCATTATCTGGCATTTCAACGGTCCAATTAGGTTTCTTCAAGCCTAATGCCTCAACAGTTGCTCTATGCTTCGGAATGGCGCCGATAGTAGATTTCACTAGTGTTACTTTTAATTTACCTGCCATTTTTGGCACCTCCATTAATATACAAGATAGGATGATGGTGG
>JAEYOY010000086.1 GCA_023411215.1 Bacillota bacterium
AATGGCTTTTATGACTTGGCCATTGCATATCAGTCTGTGCATGTCAACTATTGAAAGCGCCGTGTACCGAACGGTACGCACGGTGCTGTGAGAGGACGGCGGTTAATCACCGCCTCCTACTCGATTATGGTAATGACTCTGAACTCACCTTATTAATGGATAGTAGAACGCTGCGTGTATTCATGACAATAGAAAGTTAGCAAAGCATACTTTCTATCGTTTTAGTAATTCCTGAATTTCAATATTTCACTTTATAGGACTATGTGTTATTCTTAATATAATTTACTTTAAAATAGTTATATAGAATCAGTTGATTTAATTAATTATTGATCCTATTGATGATAAAGTAAAAATTACAATGACACTATAATAATGAATTAATATAGAAAGTAGAGGAGAATAGTCATGCAAAAGGCTCCTAAAGATACAACAGTAGTAGTAGGAATGTCCGGAGGAGTGGATTCTTCCGTAGCCGCCCTATTATTAAAAGAGCAAGGATATCGAGTGATAGGTATATTCATGAAAAATTGGGATGAAAAGGATGAGCTTGGTGAATGTACTGCAACAAAGGATTCTGAAGATGCAAGGCGAGTCTGTGCAGCAATCGGAATCCCATTTTATACGGTTAATTTTGTGAGTAAGTATTGGGATAATGTATTCACGTACTTTTTAGAGGAACTGAAGGAGGGCAGAACTCCGAATCCGGATGTATTATGTAATAAAGAGATTAAATTTAAAGCATTTCTGGATTATGCAATGAAATTAGGCGCGGATTACCTGGCAACAGGACATTATGCAAGAGTGGATGCGAAGGATGGAGAGTATCGATTATTAAAGGGGATAGATAATAATAAAGATCAAACCTATTTTCTGTGTATGCTAGGACAGGAGCAATTGTCAAAAACTCTATTTCCACTTGGTGGCATGGTTAAAAGTGAAGTAAAAGAAATAGCAAAAAGAGCTGGATTAGACACTGCCTATAAGAAAGAAAGTACAGGAATTTGCTTCATTGGAGAAAGAAACTTTAAGAATTTCCTAAAAACCTACCTTCCTGCCAGGCCGGGAGACATCAAGACTTTGGATGGTAAGGTAGTAGGAAAACATGATGGTCTTATGTATTATACACTAGGACAAAGAAAAGGCCTTGGTATTGGTGGACAAGGTACCGGTGAACCATGGTTTATTGTGGATAAGGATTTGAACAGCAATGTACTTTATGTAGTACAGGGAGATAATCATTCTTTATTATATTCCAAAGGTATCATAGCAACAAAGTTACATTGGATAAGTGGTAAGGCACCAGAACCTACCTTCCGATGTATGGTTAAATTAAGATATCGTCAACCGGATCATGGCGTAACGGTACATTTGAGAGAAAATAATACCTGTGAGGTGGTTTTTGATGAGCCGGAACGAGCAGTAACTCCAGGGCAGTTTGCAGTCTTTTATGATGGGGACATATGCATTGGTGCAGGAACCATTGATCAGGTACTAAGATAAGAAAATACTACCTTAAGGTTGGATTAATCGCTCCCACTCTGCTTCTTTAAAGCCAATCAACACAAAATCATCTCCAATAATTAATGGACGTTTGATAAGCATTCCATCGGTGGCTAACAGGGAAAGCTGCTCTTCGAGGGACATGGTACTCAGTTTGTTGGCTAAGCCCAGTTCCTTATATTTCATTCCACTGGTATTGAAGAATTTCTTGATATCAAGCTTGCTTTGGGCAAGCCACTCGGTTAACTCAGAGAAAGTAGGGTTGTTCTCTATTATATGCCGGTCAGTATAAGATACCTGATGATCATTCAACCATTTCTTTGCTTTTTGGCAAGTGGAGCACTTTGGATATTCTATAAATAGTACACTCATTTTTGATTTTCCTCCTAATTGTTGTACACTCAGATGCTTGTGATTTTTATTTTAACTTATAATCATCATTTTGGAAAGGGGAAGGAGTGTTGCTTAGCCACTATTTTGGCAAAAGCAACACTCCTTTTTATTCATATCAATTGAAGGTTCGAATAGCTTACTTTCCCTTGTATATAACAATCCAACCTCTTCTGGATTTCCTTTTGTTAATAAACAAGAACTCATAAGGTGTGATTTCTATTGTTTTACGAGAGAATATTAGGTACTTAATCAGCGTGCTCCTTGTCGTACTCGAGGATCTTACCGGAGGAGGCATCCACTTCATACTCGTATTCAATACCATCCTTATAGAACTCAATTTCGTATAAGGTGTTACCGTCGTCGTTATCGAGTTTTGCTTTTGAGAAGGTTACTTCGGATATGGAAAGTCCGGCATGATTAACAGCGATGGATTTTGCTTTGTCAACGCCAATGTAATTACTGGAGTCAACTGTTTTTCCGGTAGCCTTGGATTCAGTCCCTTTGTTTTCCTTCTTCTCCAGTGCTTCTACGCTTTTGTCATGAACAGCACCGGTGACAGCATTAATTTCGTACTCATACTCATGGGATGAGGTGTAGAATTCAATATCATACACGTTGATACCGTCCTCATAATCAAGCTTTGCTTCGGTAAAGGTTACACTGGAGGCAGTGACATCTGCGTCTGCAAGGGCTTTTTCCTTCGCTGTAGCAAGAGTAATCTGGTTTGCCGATGCTTGTGGTTTGCTTGTCTCAGATTTTGCAGAGCTATTGTTATCTTTGGTGTCTTTTTGGTTTGCTTTGGAGGTATTATCCTTAGCTTCTGATTTTGCCGGCTGTTTGGCGGTCTCTGTGGAAGTTTTCTGCTTATTCTCCGTTATTATTTCCTTGCTCTTACTGTGAATTGTGCCGTTACCAGCATTGATCTCATACTCATATTCAACATTTTCGGCATAAAACTCAATTTCATATATAGAAGCGCCGTCTTCCTCGTCAAGCTTTGCAGTAGTGAAGGTTACAGCATTCTCGGTTAATTTTGCGTCGCTCAGAGCTACCTTTTTTGCATCCTCCAGAGTAATGGTTGCAGCTGCCGTCGTATTTGTGCCGTCCAATGTTACTGTTTCAATTTCTTTTTTTACCACGGTACCATCAGAAGCATTGATCCAATATTCATACTCTGTACCATCTGCAATAAACTCTATCTCATAGACATACTGGCCCTGCTCGTATTCAAACTCAATTTGTACTTCTTTGGCAGCAGTGGGATCAACCCCTGCGTCAGCAAAGGAGAAACTCTTTGCTTTCTCTTCGCCAATGGATGAATTCTGGGCAATGGTACCTGCAGCAAATACCGTTCCGGTACCGAGAATTGCGACGATAGCGGTAAGGGAAATGATGGATAAAGTAGCTTTTAATGGTGTTCCAAACAATTTTTTTACTATGTTTTTCATTTATTATGTTCTCCTTTCTTGAATATGCTTTGAGTATACAGAAGAAACATTAGAGCAACATTAGTACAAGTAATATTTTAAAAATTATATTGGGAGAAGAATACGAAAGGTACTTCCCTGATCTTTCTTACTTTCAAGTAGAATTCGTCCTCCATGAAAGCGTGCGATCTCCTCTGCCATGGATAATCCAAGCCCGGTGCCGATACCACCCCTTGAATGATCTCCCTGATAAAAGCGTCGAAATACCTTTTCCTGTTCCTCCTCAGCAATACCCACACCATCGTCCTGAACCGAGATAATGACCGAAGCTTCTGTTTTTTTGAGGGATACGATAATATGGCCATTTTGTCTGCCATACCGATAAGCATTGGATATCAAATTCGTCAGTGCTCGATTAAGGAGTGTCTTATTTCCTGTATATATAATACCCTTTTCAATATTAGTGTAGGATAATTCAATGTTGTTCTCTCGAATGAGAGCCATATCCGAACAGAGTGAGATCACACTTTCCGACAGATCAAAGCTTGCAAGCGGGTAGCGATCTGTTTTCATGCCCAGTCTTGTGAAATCCAGCATGTCATTGATCAGGGCAGACATTTTTCTTCCTTGGCGCTGTATTACAGAGAGTGCGGTTTCATACTCCTTCATACTTCGTTCCTTCTCAAGGGAGTATTCGCATTGCGCCAGGATCACGGACATGGGGGTTCTGAGTTCATGGGAGGCATCGGATGTGAACTGCTGTTCCTTTTCAAAGGATTGGTCCAGTCTTGCAAACATTTTATTAAAATTGTCTGCAAGCTGGTGGAGCTCATCCCTACCTTCGCCGATTGTAATACGCCTCTTTAAATCGTCACCTTTTCCAATCTGGGAAGCAGCCTCAGATATCTGCTTAATTGGCTTCAACGTTCTTCCGGCAATCAGATAGCCACCAATGATAGCAAACATAACAAGAATGGGAAGGAGGATGAGGGAAAGGCGGGAGATAGAATTAACCTCTTCCTTACCCTGTGTCTCTGCTACGACGCCTCTAAGCCATAGACCTTCAAGACCCTCCTGAGTCAATGCCCGGTCGAATATATAATAAGTAACACCGCCGGCTGTAGTGGTCTGAAGGACGGAATCCTTTAGGGGAACAGAAATAGTTTCTCTAGCGATTGGGTTTTCACCATAAAGAAGAAATAGGCTGCTGTCATAGAGCGCGGTATAGACCTGATTGACCGCATCCAGAAAATCATCGTCTACCTCCAGAAATCCTTCTTTATATGCTATGAAGTAATCGACATCATCGGCGAGATCTTCCTCTTCAATATTGTTATAGTATTCAACCTCATCCACATTGTTTTCAACCGTTTCAATCAGGTTGTCCCGAATCGTCTTTTGAAATACTTGATTGCTGACAGAAAGTATGACAACGTAGGTTAGCGATACTACTATGATGAGGGCAATCGCATACCATAGTGTTATTTTTACGCGGATTGTGAGATTTTTCATTGGTCAAAATCCCCCTTCAGCACATATCCCCTGCCACGAATTGTGTGAATTAGCTTTTCATCATGACCCTCATCGATTTTCTTGCGCAGATACCTGATATATACATCAACTACATTGGTTCCACCCTCATAATCAAAGTTCCAAATATGGTCCTCAATCTTTTCTCTGGAAAGAATAATTCCTTGATTATGCATGAGGTACTCTAATAGAGCATACTCCTTGGCGGATAATTGTATTTCTTTATTGGCACGTTTTACTATGTGTGTGGCACAATCCAGTGTGAGATCCTTGACAGCAAGAACACTATTCGTTATTCCGAATACGGTTCTCGTCATCGCACGTAGTCTTGCGGTCAGCTCTTCAAAGGAAAAGGGCTTCACTAGATAATCGTTTGCACCGCTATCGAGACCCTTTACTCGGTCTGTGATAGAATCCTTTGCGGTAAGGAAGAGCACTGGTGTAGTTTTCCCTGAGCTGCGTAGTGCTTGAAGTACGGCATACCCATCTGCCCCTGGCATCATGATATCCAGAATAACGGCATCGTATTCTGTATAGCTTAGGATATCGATGGCCTCCTGGCCATCCAGACAGCTGTCCACACTATAGCCGTCCGATGTCAGCTTCTGTGTGATAATATTATTAAGATCTTTTTCGTCTTCTGCTAGTAAAATTCGCACGGTAATCACCTCCATTTTCTTATTATATGGAGAATTATTAGAAACTCATTAGTGGATTGAAATATTTATAAAATAGATTCGATTGACTGCGACTAAGAATTATTTATCATTCGTGATCAATTAAATACATCATGAATACATCATGTAAAATCAATTACTCTTGTTATTGAGGATTTATTTGATATAATAAATCCTATAATATTAGTTTACTGTAACTATTTGTAACGTTAACAAGGATTATGCTAAATTCAGGTATGTAAGGTTGTTTTATCGTTGTCGGCAAGTATATGGATTATATAACATGTCGTTACCATGTTAAGGAGTCTATCTGTTTAATGAGACCATATGATATTTATTAACATGAGATAGTAAAGGAGTTCTAATGGTACATAAGGAAGAGATAATAAGAAATTATTTTGGCGCATGGATTAATAATGACGTTTATACAGTTCAGACTGTTTTGTCCGATAATGTTATTTATAGTGAATGTTATGGCCCGGAATATCGTGGGATAAATCAAGTTGTAGCATGGTTTCTGGACTGGAATCAATGCGGAGCTGTCCGAAAGTGGGATATCAAACAGTTTGTACATCAGAGAAACACTACGGTGGTTGAGTGGTATTTTGAATGTAGTTACAATGGCTCTGTGGGCGGATTTGACGGAGTTTCTCTTGTTGATTTCGATGACAATGGAAAAATAATTAGTATTAAAGAATTCCAATCGAAAACAGAACATTACTACCCATATGGCTAAAATTAATTGAGGAGTGGAGATGGGAAAACTACATTAGGAGCGGAGGTATATCTCCTAACGATTGATGTAGATAGAATATAGCGGAAGAGCGGATTGGAAAAGGCGACGGCAGTGAATGTAAGTAGCAGCAATGATGTACTATAGGCAATGATAATGACTACCGAGGTAAAGGATATGGTAGCAAGAGGAGTAAAGGCAAAGATAATATAGAAGGTTAAGTACCATATGTAAGGATAATAAGCGAGTGGATTATATTATGTCGTAATAAAACTGGTGTACAATGGTTTGGGAGGTCGTCGAATCCTATAATGGTTATACGGCCTCCCGATTTTTAAGTGATCAGAATTTTTTGGTTTTAAGGGCCTTTTCAATTTGACGAAATCCGTTTACGGTCTCCACATTTCTGGTGGCAATAATTGTATAGATGGAATCGATGATTGCCATTTGGGCTATTCGAGAGTTCATCGCAACAATATGATATTTCGTTTCATTGCTGGCGGTATAGAGAGCGATATCTGATATTTTGCTGAGGGGTGAACTTCCTATATTAGTTAGAGAGATCGTAAATGTACCATTTGATTTTGCTAGTTCCATACTTTCCACAATATCTTTTGAACTTCCGGAGTGACTTATGGCAATCATTACATCATCTGATCGGAGGCTGGTAGCTACGATTGTCTGCATATGAGTATCCGATATGGACATAGCATCTAACCCCAGACGTAAGAGCTTGTGTTGAAGGTCGAGTGCTACGGAGTGTGAATTACCTAAACCGATTATGATTACTCGATGAGCTTTCATAATTATATCAGCAGCTTTTTCTATGTCATCCGCCTTTAATATATCATGGGTAAAATTAATTGCATGCAACGTTCCTTGAAAAACCTTATCGATAATCACAGAGGAACTATCGTTAGGGCCTATTTCTTCATGTATACTTTGCAAAGGAGATACGATATCCTGAGCAAGTGTAACCTTAAGATCCTGATATCCATCTAAACCCACGCTACGGCAGGCGCGAATTACTGTTGCATCGCTGACACCGCTGTTTTCAGCTAGACCGGCAACAGAAAGGTAGATAACCTTTTCTGGATTTTCGTAGATATAATCGATAACCTGCTGTTCGGATTTGCTAAGAGAAGGATAAAAGGCTTTCATTTTTAGTAATAGTGCCGGTACTCTTTCATTTGTCACAATTTTAATCTCGTATGATACAAATACGATGATTTATATCATAGAACTCCTTTCTTGAATTACTTTAATTATTCTATTATTTGACTATTACAGATACGCCGTCAGGTATAATAGTAATTTTACTATCACTTTTTCCCAGATAGTTATCTGCTTTAAAAATCGCTTCCTGAATACTCCCTGCATACTCCATTTGCATATCAGTGATGAGCTCTTTGGGCGCTTGGGTTACCATAATAACCCTATGCTTTAGCAGGATGCGACATAAAATCTGTGCTTCCCACTGGTCGGGTACTGTTTCGCCGCGTTTTCTTGCCAGAATATCATCCATAATTACCTGCAAAGCTTTTCCGTCAGTAAAGGTATCATATAGATCCTGTCCACCATGACCATATATACAACTTGATACCATGATAATTATACCTCCCGGTTTGCAGCAGTACTCTGCTGCGACCATTCCTTTCACCGTTTGATATACATTTTGGTCAAGCGGATAACCCCCGTTAGTTGAGATCACGATGTCAGCAGGAGAGGCATCCACACCACATAAATCTTCGACAAAGGTGCAGCCGACTCGATGAGCTTTATCATAGTGACCTGCAAAGGCTTTAATTACTTTTTTGTTATGATCTAATACAACATTGATAATAAAAGCAAGCTTTGCTTTTTCTGCGGCATATAGCATATCTTTGTGAAGAGGATTCCCCTCCAGTATACCTGAACGAGAGTTAGGGTCGGCAATAAATTCGGAACAGTGGTTTGCCATTACGGTGGAGCGGCTACAAATACCTGGTAATACGCTTTTTCTACCTCCGGAAAAGCCGGCAAAAAAATGAGGTTCAATAAAGCCTTCCGAAATTAGAAGGTCTGCCTGAGCAGCATAACGGTTTATTATGAGTTCGCCACCAGAAGGCAAGATACCGATATTAACAAAATCCTCTGTTTTCCCGCTTTCATGAACAATAAATTGAATATCTGGGTTATATACAATTCCTTCGCCGAACTTATCAATTAATTCTTCTTTTGTGGTTAATCGATGAAAGCCGGTAGCAATTAATATTGTGAGTTTGGCTTCTGGATTTCCTTCGTGGATTTCCTTTAGCAGTGATGGCATTATTAATTTGCTGGGTACAGGTCTTGTATGATCGCTGGCAATAAGGACAATGTTATTCTTCCCTTTAACCAGCTCCCTCAGTGGAGGGGAGTCGATAGGATTGGCGAGAGCTTCATCAATTAATTCTGTCTCTGACATGTTGGTTACATAGTCATGCGCTTTTGATTCCAATATTTTGTTAATACGGTAATCAGGTATCTCGGTTTCAAGGATTGTTTTTCCGTAGGGGAGTTTTATGTTAGCCAATTGTGAGTACTCCTTCTTATTAAAATGATTAATTATTTACTATTAAGTAATTCGCATGTTTCTATAGTTTATGATTCATTTATTAAAGAATATTGATAATCCAGCCAAATGAATAGTAACATCATAACACCAATGTAGCAAAATTACAATATTGAACTTTAAAAATTGAATAATTGGGAAATAAAATGAATTCTAAACCTATACTATTGATACATTTCCTACTGACTCTGCCAATCTTAGTACTTAAAACTGGAATTATTTTCATTAATTTTTGATAAATGTAAAAACTACTTCATAAAATAAAATAGTATATTGAAATAAAACTACATATATGATAGAATGCAATTACACTAAGAAATAAATAATGTTAGCGTGGAGGTGCTTCTACTAATATGAAGAAATATCTACTGGGAATAGATTTAGGCAGCGGTTCGGTAAAACTTACTTTGTTAGCAAAGGATGGCAATATAGCTGCTACGAGTGTATGCGAATATCCAACGGTTTATCCTTATGTCGGTTGGGCAGAGCAAGATCCTCAGTCATGGAGAGCAGCATTACATACAGGGATTAGACAACTTTTAAAGTCCTCCGGAATTCAAGCGGATGAAATAGCTGCCATTGCACCAGACGCAGCTACTCATACTACAGTTTTGCTGGATAAAGACCTGGTACCACTGGCAAATGCTATATTATGGACGGACCAACGAAGTGTTCACGAAGTAGAGTATTTAAAGAATAATTTTAACGATACGATTCTTGAAGAAACGTTAAATACTCCAACTACAGTTTGGACCTTGCCGCAGTTGATGTGGATTAGAAATAACAGACCGGAGGTATGGGCAAAGACCAGATATCTTTTATTTGCTAAAGACTATCTTCGCTTCTGTCTGACAGGCACCTTGGGTACGGACGGAATTGATGCAATGGGTTCAATGTTTTATGATGTTCGTAAAGAAAGCTGGTCAGATACCTTGTGTGCTATCGCAGGTATTCCAATAGAATGGCTACCGAAGGTTTATGCACCTACCGATAGGGCAGGTTATATTACAGAGGATGCAGCGAAGGAATTTGGATTATGTGAGGGGATACCGGTATACATTGGTACAACGGATACTGCCCTGGAGCAGCTGGCAGCAGGTAGCGTAGAGATTGGTCATGGTACTGTCAAACTGGCTACTGCGGGAAGAATATGCGTAATCTCAGATGGAGAGCGTCCATCCCCCTATCTCTTTAATTACCGCCATGTGGTGCCCGGTCTGTGGTACCCGGGTACTGCGACTAGTAGCTGCGCCGCCAGTTATCGCTGGTTTCGGGATGCTCTCGGGAAGGAGCCATATGACGCTTTGAATAAAGAAGCAGCACTGATTGAGCCTGGCAGCGAGGGGTTAGTGTTTCATCCATATCTGCAAGGAGAGCTTACGCCCTATAATGACTCCAGCCTACGAGCAAGCTTTGTTGGAATTAGCTCCAGACATACCAAAGCCCATTTTACACGTGCTGTTTTAGAAGGAGTCGGATTTTCTCTAAGAGATTGTATTAGTACCTTGACGAAAGAGAATTTAAATATGAAGAGAATTAGAATCATCGGAGGAGGAGCTCAAAGTCTTCTTTGGAGGCAAATCGTGGCTGATATATTAGGTATGGCACTTGAGAAAGCGAAAGTGGATGATTCCTCCTTTGGAGCAGCGATGCTTGCAGGTGTTGGTATCGGATGGTTTGAAAGTTTTCAGGAGGCAGCAGATCGCTGTGTAAAGGTGCAGTCGGTCACCTACCCTGATATGAATAACCATAAATTGTATGAGAAACAGTTTCAAAGATATAAAAGAATTCACGATGCGTTGGAACCAATTTATCAGGAATAATTTACGGATTTATTAGTGGCTAATATTTATACATACATAGGAAGGAAAGAAGGAAAGAAGACATGCTGAACTATCAAGTAAAAATAGGACTTGTGCCGATCCGGCGGGATGTGACACCTCGCCCCGGTATCTTTAACTGGGAAAAGGCAGAGGTACGAGGAAGAAAGATTGTAAAGTATATTGAGGAAAAATATGCAGGAGAAGAAAATATCACTTTTGTGGATTTAAAGGGCATCAATGAGGTCGAAGTCCTTTATAATGAAAGTGATGCCTTAAAGGTAATCGAGCGGTTCCAATCAGAAAAAGTAGATGCCATTTTTATCATTAATTGCAATTTTGGAAATGAAGAGGTAGCAGCTCAGGTTGCAGGTGCCTTGAACAAACCGGTGCTTCTATGGGGACCCCTTGATGATGAATATGCACCGGACGGAATGCGCTTTACCGATAGTCAATGCGGACTTTTCGGTATGAGTCGGCAATTACAGCGCTGCAATATTCCATTTTCCTATATTGAGAATTGTACCTGTGAGGATGACCTGTTCCACGAAGGATTTTGTCGGTTTGTCTCGGTAGCTTGTATGGTTAAGAACTTCCGGGGATTAAGGGTTGCCCAGGTGGGAATGCGTCCGAAGCCCTTCTGTTCGGTCATATTTAATGAAGGCGAACTGCTTCAACGGTTTGGTATACAAGTGATACCGGTAAACCTTGCGGTAATTATTGATAAATATAATCATATCCTGGCAGAACGTGACGAAGAGCTGGAGGCAGGGGCAAAATTACTGGAAAGTCGTTACGTAATGGATGATCTAACAGCACCGCTTTTGAAGAAGGTTTATGCTTTTGTACTTTTGTATCAGGACATTTTTGAAGAGTATAGAGTTCAGGCAGTATCAGCAGAATGCTGGACAGCTATGCAGCTGGCGGTAGGTGCTATGCCTTGTACGGCATATAGCATATTAGCAGATATGGGCTATATCATTAGCTGCGAAAGTGATATGCACGGAGCAATCACCATGGCACTGCTTTCCTGTGCGTCCCTGGGCAAAAAGGTTCCCTTCTTCGGAGAGTTTACGGTTCGTCATCCGGAGGATAAAAATGTTGAATTACTATGGCACTGCGGACCATTTGCATATTCCTTGAAGAAACCCTCCTCTGTTGCAAAGGAAGTTAACATGCGCCAATGGTTCGAGGTAAAGGAAGGTAAATACACAATTGCCCGTATGGATCAGGAAGATGGACGTTATAGCATATTATCCGGCACCTGTGAATCGGCAGAGGGACCTTATACCTTCGGAACCTATCTGTGGGCAAGATTTGATGATCTGTCAAAGTGGGAACATAAACTGATTGAAGGGCCTTACATACACCATATGGCTGAGATTGAGGGGGATTATACCAAGGAGCTAAAGGAATTCTGTAAATACATTCCTTTCCTTAATCCTGACTCGGTTCAATAGTATAATTACACGGAATGAACGATAGGTTTTTCCGAATTACGGATTATTCCGATGCGCATTCTAAATTGTACCCCAAAACATAATTAAGATACATACGAAGGAGATAATCACAATGTTAATGGACTTAAAGCAAATCCTTGCTATAGGCGAAGAAAGAAAATGTGCCATTCCTGCATTTAATGTATACAACCTCGAAACAGCACTCGGAGTTTATTATGCAGCCATGGAGACCGGAGCTCCTGTTATTTTTCAGATGTACAGCCGTCTGTTTGACGACCCGAGTTCAAGATATATCGCTCCAATGATTATGGAGATGATTGCATCCTTACCTACTCCGGCTGCCTTCCACTTAGATCATGGCGCAGGGAAGCCGGAAGTATTACGTGCACTACGCTATGGAGCAAGCGGAGTTATGATTGATGCCTCCACACATTCCTTAACGGAGAATATAGCGTTGACAAAAGAGGTCGTGCTGATGTGTAAAGAAGTAGGGGTCAGTGTCGAAGGGGAACTAGGACATATTGGTTCAACCAAGGATTCAGTTATGAGTGAATATACAAGAGTGGATGAAGCGGTTCAATATGTGAAGGAAACAGGCATAGCTGCTTTGGCGATTATGGTTGGAACTGCACATGGACATTATAAACAGGCTCCGGTTTTGGATATCAACAGAATCAAGGAGATTAAAGAGGCTACACAAATTCCATTGGTACTTCATGGTGGTTCCGGTGTACCGGATGAGCAGATTCGTATGGCGATTGATGCAGGTATCCGAAAGATTAATTTCGGAACCGATGTGTGTTGCTCCTTCCTTGACAGCGTTTATCAGGTATCCCGTGACATTATCGCGGTTGATCTGTTTATGAAGGTACCGATTGAGGCAGTGAAGCAGTTTGCATTATCTAAGATAGATTTGCTGGGGGTGTGCCACAATGTATGAGGTAGTTGGCGTTGGTTCCGTCCTTTATGATACCTTAATGCAGGCGGAAGGATTTCCGAAAGAGGATACCAAATTGCGAAGTAATATCACAAAGCAACAGGGTGGAGGTCCATGTGCCACTGCCTTAGTGGCAATGAAAAAGCTAGGAGTAAGCTCAACCTATGTGGGTACGGTGGGCGATGATATCTATGGTAAGCTTATCATGGAGGAGTTTGCAAAATATCAGGTAGGAACCGAAGATATAAGAATAAAGAAAGGCTGCATCTCGGCAAATTCATTTGTGCTTTTAAATATGCTGAACGCAACGCGTACCTGTGTGTGGAATCTGGGAACACTTCCTCCTGTCGAGGAAGGGGAAATCAACCTGGAAACACTTAAAAATGCAAAGTACCTTCACCTGGATGGGCATCAATTAGAGGCAGCTATCTATGCAGCAAAGAAAGCACATGAATATGGAGTAAAGGTAAGCTTAGATGCGGGAGGTACCTATCCCGGAATCGAACGATTACTCCCCCTTGTAGATGTCTTGATTCCTTCCGAAGAATTTGCACTTAAGATAACAGGCTGTAATACTGCAGAGGAAGCGATTAAAGTATTGCAGCAAAGCTATCAGCCGGAAATTCTTGTGGTAACTCAGGGCAAAGCAGGCGGTATCCTCTATCGCGAAGATGGTTTACTATATTATCCGGCCTATGCCGTAGATGCAGTAGATACCAATGGAGCGGGAGATGTATTCCATGGAGCTTTTATCGTAGGTTTGATCAAAGGAATGGAACCTTTCGAATGTGCTTGCTTTGCCAGTGCAGTATCGGCATTGAAGTGCACAAAGCTGGGAGCAAGAGAAGGTGTACCTAGCTATGAAGATACGATTGAGTTTATGAAAAATAAAGGGGGACTTAAACGATGAACAGATTCGAAGAGCTGAGGAAAGCGAATCCTCAGATTGATTTACAGGAAGTTTACAGCGAAGCGTTTCGTCCCTATGGAAAAGTAATTCATACCTTTGATCCGGCGACACTCATTCAACTGAGCGAAAGAGTGGTTCCTATTCCGGAAGAGGGAAGTCGCTACTTTCCGGCAGTATCGGAACTGGATACTCATACGGATGCAGATATACTAAGAAATCAGTACTTTGGACAACTGGATGCCCAGATCGGTATCTGTCATGGACATAATAGCTATTTAAATGCTTTGGAGTTTCATAAAAGCAGTGAAATCAATATTGCTGTCACAGATCTGGTTTTACTATTAGCAGATCAGCGTGAAATGGAGTCAGATAATAGGATATCTTCTAATAAAGTAAAAGGTTTTTATTTACATAAGGGTGATGTGGTTGAAGTTTATGCGACTACTCTGCATTTTTGCCCCTGTGAGGTTGAGAATGGGTTTTCCTGTATTGTCGTTTTGCCACGCAATACTAATAAACCTCTGGATGATAGTGACGATCAAAAGGATGAGCTTTTGTTTGCAAAGAATAAATGGCTGCTCGCGCATGAGGATAATCAGACATTAATTAACAGAGGTGCGAAAGCTAAAATATATGGGAAAAATCTAGAAGTCAATTTGATTGAAGCAGGAAGGAAGTAGGACAATGAAATGTAATGCATTTATGAATGATATGGTTCGCAGTGAGTTGGAAGATATCGTTGGTGTAGAGCATGTCTCTACCAGAGAAAGTGATAAGATTACCTATGGAGTAGATTATTTTTGGATCAGCCGTATGTGGGCAGATAGGGGACAACGCCCACCGCAGGCAGATTACATCCTATATCCTGGAACAGCACAGGAGATATCTAAAATTCTTAAAGTGGCAAATTACTATAAAATACCCGTACATACCTGGGGCGGAGGCTCCGGTTCCCAGGGAGGCGCCTTGCCCATGGCCGGGGGTATTATCTTAGATATGAAGCGCATGAATAAGCTGATTGAGTTCGATGAAGAAAGTAGAACGATTACAGCGGAGACGGGTATGATATTTCAACAGCTGGAATGGTTGGCCAATGAGCGCGGTTACTCTACCATGCACATTCCATCCTGTCTCACCTGTGGTACAATCGGCGGTGCCCTTGCCCATCGAGGGATTGGTATCATGTCAACCAAATATGGTAAAATCGATGATCAGTGTATTAATATGGAGATCGTACTTCCCAATGGCGATATCATCAATACACTACCTGTGCCCAAGCATGCAGCTGGTCCCGATCTGAATCAGATATTTATCGGTTCGGAAGGTACTTTGGGAATTATCACAAAGGCAACCTTCAAGCTCTTTGAACAGCCGGAAAACAGACAATTCCGTGCCTTTATGTTCCCCAGCATGACAGCGGGTATCTCAGCGGGACGTGATATCATGCAAAAACTCAAGCCCTCTATCCTGAGACTTTATGATGAGGCGGAGACAATATCCATCATTAAAAAAATCGTCGGCGTGGAAAAGAAGGGGTCTTTTATGAACCTTGCACTGGAGGGTGACAAACGTATCGTTGATATTGAGATGGAAATTGTCAAAGATATTGTTGCAAAATACGAGGGAGAAGATATGGGCTCGGAATACGGAGAGAAGTGGTATGAAAACCGAATCACCTTCTTCTATCCCGGTAATATTATGGATATACCGCAGATGTTTGGAACAATGGATACGGTAGCAGACTTTAAGAACATAGAGAAAATATATTGGGCAATGAAGAATGCAATCGAGAGTAATTTCCCCGGAGTACGTTTCATTGCACACTGTTCTCATTGGTACGAATGGGGAACCATGATCTATGACCGCTTTATCATGGATAATCCTCCCCAGGATCCGGAGGAAGCGATTCGTCTTCATAACCGGATATGGAACACCGGTGTACGTGCGGCGATGGAAAACGGTGGAGTGATAAATGACCACCATGGAATAGGTCTGAAGCTGTCACGCCTTATGAAGGAACAATATGGACCTGCGATGCAAGTGATGGAAGGATTAAAGAAATCACTTGATCCAAACGGCATTATGAATCCATACAAACTAGGTCTATAAAGGGGGAGAATGTACAATGATGAGTCAAATTTCAAAAAAGCATACAGAAGCATGTCGATTTTGTTGGATGTGCCGTCACCTTTGTCCGGTTGGATTAGCAACCGGCAGGGAAGTGAATACTCCTCGTGCAAAGGCGCTTCTGCTTTCCATGGTAGATCGAGGAGAAGAATATGATCAGGATATTGCACAGGCAATGTATGAATGTGTTCTATGCGGATCCTGTACCAATGACTGTGTTACCGGCTTTGATCCTACCGTATTCATTCGGGAAGCACGTACGATGGCAGCAGTGGAAGATTTGTTGCCAAAGGCAGTGGAAGAAATTATAGCAAATATCAATAATACAGGAAATATCTATGGTATACAAAAACCAAAGTATACCGGTACTGCAGCAAATGCAGAGGTATTACTCTATATCGGTGAAGTCGCAGCTTGCAAGCAGCCTACGATGGCTACAGCGGTCATGAGTCTTTTGAAAAAAGCGGATATTCCTTTTACGGTACTGGAGGACGAACCGGCTTCCGCAACTTCGATTGGTGATTTGATCGGTTTTGTAGAAGAAGTACGTATTCAGGCAAAAGCTTGTGCCAATGCAATTAATGCTACCGGTGCAAAAACCGTAGTTGTATTAGACAGCTATGAAGCCGCCACAATGAAACAACGCTATCCGGAATGGAATTGTACGATTAATGCAGATGTCGTGACAGCGACCTCCTTCATCGCAAGGCTGATTGAGGAAGGAAAGCTTGTACCAAAAAAGATGACAGGTGAGGTTACCTATCACGATGACTCACGACTTGCCCGTGACTTAGATGAGCATGAACCTGCCCGTAATATAATAAAGGCAATGGGACTTAATCTGCAGGAGATGTTCTTGAACCGACGATTGGCAAAATGTTGTGGCAGTGAGCTACTAAAGGCTTATGCTCCAGAGCTTGCAGCCTTGACAGCTGAAGGTAGATGGCAGGATGTCAGCCGAACCACAGCAGATACCTTAGTAGTTGCTTCGCCCCAGGTAATGAATGTGATGGGAGCTAAGGTCCCTTCCGATAAGCAAATCAAAGACCTTTATGTTTTGTTAGATCAGATTTGTTAAGCCTATGAATATTATCGTTTGTATCAAATTAGTGCCTTCGGTAATGGATCTGTCGATGGACCAGGATTATGTACTGCAGCGGGATAGAGTGGTTCAGATTGTCAATCCTGCCGATGAGTCAGCGATTGAGGCAGCCTTACGCCTGAAAGAAAACGGATCGGTCACTGTAATTACTATGGGTAAGCCTTCGGTAGATGATGCGTTACGATCCCTGCTGGCCCGCGGAGTAGACAGAGCCATACTAATCACAGATAAAGACTTTGCAGGAGCAGATACCTATGCGACAGCAAGGACACTGTCCGCTGTAGTGAGTAATAAGAGAAATGGTTTGGGAGATTTTGATCTAATACTTTGTGGCAGACGAGCGATTGATGGTGAAACGGGACAGGTACCAGCGGAGTTAGCAGTTCTTTTAAAGCTTCCGTTTGTCACGAATATTACAAAGATTAATTCTGACCATAATAAGATAGTATGCAGCCGACTTCTGGAGGAAGGCATCGAAGAATTAGAATTGGAGGCACCGGCTATCCTGTCCCTTTGTGAGTACAGTTATCCACTAAGACTGGCAACCATCCTGGGACTTCAAAAAGTGAGACATATGCCAATTATTACTCTATCCAGAGAGGAGCTTGGTCTTAAAAAGGAAGAATGCGGATTAAAGGGTTCCCCCACCCGTGTCCGAAGCGTGACAGGGCAACCCCAAGGTCTTCGCAAGGTGACAATTGCCAAGAGTATGGACGAGGGTATCGCAAGGTTGAGCGGATTGATTGCAGAGGTTTCGTTATGATAACATCGAATGATATATGGGTAATCGGAGATAAGAGGATCAAATATAATTTGGAACTTATATCTAAGGCACGTTCCATGGCTGATATATGTGCAGGAAGAGTTTATGCGGTAATGCTATATGAAAATGACCCGGACGATTGGATCCGAGCAGGAGCGGATGAGATATATCTTCTGCAGGGGCTGGAAGAGATATCAGATGATTCAGCCATAGCACATACGCTGGAAGAACTTCTTCGTGAGAATATGCCGGGGACGGTTTTATTTCAGGCAACCGTGAGAGGCAGAGCGATTGCACCGGCAGTTGCTGCACTGCTGGGTACAGGTCTTACAGCAGACTGCATTGACCTGAGGATGGAGAAAAGCGGACTGCTCCTTCAAAAGCGCCCGGCCATGGGTGATAGCATTATTGCAGAGATAGTCTGTGAGAAGCATCGGCCCCAGATGGCTACGGTACGACAGGGGGTGTTAGAAAATCCGACATTCCAAAATAAGCCTACCGGTAAAGTTAGCAAAATTCCAATAGAGATTAATCCGTCAGTCACTAAAAGGAGCTTTACAGCTGCACAAAACAGCGAGCTTTTATCGGAAGCAGATATAATTCTTGCCGGAGGAGCCGGTATAGGATGCCGTGAGGGCTTTGAATATTTACAAAGGATAGCCCGACAAATGGGAGCATGTGTCGGAGCAAGCCGCGCAGCAGTAGATGCCGGCTATGCACCCTACTCCTGGCAGATCGGACAGACCGGAACTGCAGTGAAACCTAAATTGTACATTGCTGTGGGAATCAGCGGGGCAGTGCATCATATCGTAGGGATGAATGCTTCCGACTATATTGTTGCAATCAATAGGGATGCAAAGGCTCCCATCCTTAGCTACGCTGATTATGCAATCATCGGTGAATGGAGACAAGTCCTGGAGGAATGGTCTTTAAGCTTTCAAGAAAGGAAGGTATAAATATGAATTATAAAAAATCCTATGAACCTAAAATTGGCTATACTCCGATCAGTAAGATTGGAGAGAGCAGCTTGAAAATGTTGGAGTTTGGTATGATCGAGCTAGCTTACGGGGATGAGATTACATATGATACAGAGGATAAGGAAACAGCATTTATTCTCTTAGGTGGTCAGTGTGATTTCGCTTTTGATGATGTTGTATGGAAAAACGTCGGAGGAAGGCGTTCCGTATTCGAAGGAAAGGCACACAGTGTCTATATGCCCAGAAATAAAAAAGTTCATATTTCAAGTAAGCAGAATGTTAAGATTGCTGTCTGTGCCACCAAGGTAGCGGAGGATACGAAACCACAGCTAATTACACCTGATATGGTAAAATCCTCAATTCTCGGTGTAAAGCCCTGGGAGAGGGATACCCATTTTATCATTGATGCAAGCACGAATGCAAAGAATTTAACGATTGGCGAGGCATTTGTGACACCCGGAAACTGGGCTGGTTTTCCGCCTCACAAGCATGACCAGGATAATATGCCAAGGGAAGGTGTTCTCGAGGAAATTTACTACTTCCTATTTCAACCGGAGCAAGGCTTTGCGATTCAACGCCTCTACACCAAGGATGGCGAAATTGATGAGTGCTATGTAGTAAAGCAGGATGAGCTGGTTGAATTCCCGAAGGGCTACCATACCACCGTAGGAGCACCGGGCTATAACACATATTTTCTGTGGCTTATGGCTGGCGAGCATCAGGGATTTTTCCGTGTGAATGATCCGGATCATGACTGGGTCATGGCAGTAGAAAATATGATCAAGAAAAATCGATAGGGTGTGAGGTCTAAGGTGAATAAAATGGATGAATATGATGTTGTGGTAGCAGGTGGAGGAATAGCCGGAATATCGGCAGGCTTATCCGCTGCCAGAAACGGTGCAAAGGTATTGCTGATCGAAAAGGAATGCGTGCTCGGTGGGCTTGCAACGCTGGGGCTCATTACCATATTTCTGCCTCTTTGCGATGGTATGGGGAATCAAGTCATATACGGTATCGGAGAAGAATTGCTTCGGCTCAGCATCAAGCATGGCTATGAAGAAAATTATCCCAAGGCATGGTTGGAAAACGGTACTTTAGAAGAAAAAAAGAAACATCGATATTTGGTTCAATATAACCCTAACTTGTTTGCGATCGAAGCGGAGCAGCTTCTGATTAAGGAAAAAGTTGATATTTTATATGATACCTGGATAACCGGCACAGAGCTTTCGGAGGACGGAAAAACCATTAAAAGTATCCAAATAGTAAATAAATCCGGCTCGTCCAGTATCTATGCCAAGACCTTCGTGGATTGCACCGGTGATGCTGATCTATGTCATTTCAGTAAAGTACCGACATCAAGCTTCAAAGAGAATAAGCAGGCAGCCTGGTATTATGGATTAGCAGAGGGTGTGCTTGATCTTAGAACGCTGGGAGCGGTAGATAAGCCAGCAGGAGATGCGAAGGAAGAAGTCCTCGGCAAGGCATTTTCGGGAATGGACGCAATAGAAAACAGTAGGATAATAATTAATAGCCATAGAATTATGCTGGAAGATATCTTAGAAAGACGTAAAATTCATAAGGATATGGTTCCGGTGAATATCCCTACCATTTTGCAGGTACGTATGACACGAAAAATAATCGGGGAATATGAATTGGCCTCTGAGGATGAAGGAAAGAGCTTCGATGACAGCATAGGTCTAACCGGTGACTGGCGAAAGCGTGGTCCGGTGTATCACATTCCCTATCGATGTCTGTATTCCTCTCGGGTAACAAATCTTGCTGTGGCAGGACGCTGTATCTCTGTGTCGAATAATGATGTATGGGATATTACAAGAGTAATTCCCTGTTGCTGCGTTACCGGAGAAGCGGCTGGGGCAGCTGCAGCACTTGCAGTAAGGAGTGAGAGCTCCTTCGCCGAGGTTGATATCCGAACACTGCAGAATACTCTGGAGAGAGCAGATGTAAAGCTGAGAACGTAATTACTTAGCTAGTTCGGTTTCTTTGGATCCTGAGATAATTTTAGTATAGAAAACAAAGCATGGAAGGAAGCGGCTAAGCCTTGTCGCTTCCTACTGATTTGCGAAACTTATGCGGTGAAAGGCCATAATATTTCTTGAAAATACGACTAAAATATAGAGGGTCCGTAATACCGATATTTTCTGCTATTTCACTGACCTGTAGAGTGGATGATAATAGCAGCTCCCTTGCTTTATCCATTCGAATCCTTTGAAGGTAGTGATAGGGCGAGTAACCTATAAGCTCAGCAAATAAATGACAGAAGCGGCTTCTGCTTAAATGTGCCATTGCCGCATAGCTGTCAAGATCTGCGGGCTCATTGTAATGCTCGCAGATATATCCTGCAATAGAATAAATGTCGTCATAACCGGAAGAATAATCCGGGCTTGCATCCTTGGAAAGCAAAGTAATGAGCTGAAGCAGCAGACAATTTTCTTCCTGCTCATGCATGGATTTTTTTAAAGTATATACTCGTAATAACTGATGTAAAAGTCGTTCAAACTGCATGCAGGAATGAACCGGAAGAATGGTAGACCTCGTAATGTTGGCAGACCTGAGAATCTCTTCTATGGATAGCCCGGTAAAATGCAGCCAATAATTTCTGGAATTACCCTCCGGAGAAAAAATATAATATTGTTTTACTCTTGGATAATAAATCATACATTCTCCGGCATTCAATTTCTTTAGTTTCCCATCTATCTCCACTTCCATCCAGCCGTTTTGTACATATAGCATTTGATAATCGGAACGACCGTTTTCGCGTAATACTCCATAGGGATAAGCCGTCGGCTGCTGAAATCCACAACTATTGACATGTAGGTAAGAAACGGGTAAAAAGTCGGTTGTATTCTCTGCTATATAATTCTTCATGAGGTTTCCTCCTGCTCTGAAATATAGGTTTATATTTACATATTAGTACCCTGGGTGTAACTGTGTCAAGCATGAATGTCCATATATATGACAGGTATGTATATACAAAGCCGGACGCATTTATATTACAATGAAATGGTAGAAACAGAACGTGGAAAATCATTTGCGCGTAAGCAAAGTGAGCATAAGCAAGCTTGCTTGTACATATGCGAACGCGCACGCGAACCGGAAAAGCTCGCGAAGCGTGCTTCTTCCGGTTCTTCAAAGGATAATAATGCATAGATAAAACAGCGAGAAGAAAAGGAGAATACAAAAATGAGAGAAAAAATCCTGCTAGATAATAATTGGAAGTTTCATTTGGGGGATATTCCTACTCCACTTCCCTTGGCCAAAGGACCAACCTATATGCAGGCAAAAACCGAACAGGTAAAACTCGGTCCGGCCAGCATTGACTATAATGATATTTCCGAAGATTTCTCAGAGACAGGAGAGATGACGGCAGATTATTGGCAGGAGGTCATGCTCCCGCATGATTATATCATAGCACAGCAGCCAAAGAAGGAGAACAACTTTACCCTTGGAGGCTTTCAATATGATAATGCATGGTATCGGTATCATTTTAAGATGGAAGAGAAGGATTTTAATAAAAGAATTAGCTTTTATTTTGAAGGTATTGCCGTATATGCAACTATTTATCTCAATGGCTGTCTTTTACAACACAATTTCTGTGGTTATACCTCCTTTGAAGTAGATGTCACGGATTTTGTCCGCTTTGATCGGGATAATGTATTAGCCATATATGTGGATTCAACCAGCCATCACGAGGGATGGTGGTACGAAGGTGGCGGGATTTATCGCCCTGTATGGATGATTAAGACAGAAAAGATATCCGTGGACTTATATGGAGTATATGTCCATCCGGAGAAAATGACAGCTGACTTATGGAAGGTACCAACAGAAGTAACGGTCAGAAATGATGATGTGTTAGAAAGAAGCATTACCCTAAGAACCAGGTTCACATCGCCGGAAGGAACTATTGCAGCACAAATGGAGGCTGAGGTACATCTATTACCAAAGTCAAAGCAAACCGTATATATGGAAGTAGAAGTAGCAACCCCCTTACTGTGGGATATCGAAACCCCTAATCAATACTGCGTTGTTACAGAAATCCTAGAAGAGGGTAAGGTAATAGATGAGGTTAAGGACCGCTTTGGATTTAGAACTCTGCATTTTGATGCAAAGGAAGGTTTTTTTCTGAACGGAAAGCATGTACTGCTGAAAGGAGTAAATCTTCATCAGGACTACGGTCTGACAGGTAAAGCAGTGCCAAAAAGAGTGCAAAAATACAAATTGAAATTATTACAGGAAATGGGCGCCAATGCACTTCGGACCTCTCATTATCCAAATAGTGAGGCAACGATGGATTATTTAGATGAGATGGGCTTTCTGGTCATGGATGAAACCAGATATTTCAGCTCCGCTCCGGAGAGTCTCAAGCAGCTTGAGATGCTGATAAAGAGGGACCGCAACCGACCCGGAGTAATAATGTGGTCGATTGGTAATGAAGAACCCTGTGTCAAAACGGAAATGGGCTTAAGAATTACCCAGACTATGAAAGCTTTCGTTAAAACTCTGGATAAAACACGCCCCGTAACAGCTGCATTGTGCCATAGTCCATCAACTGCACCGGCAGTGGAACCGCTTGAGGTATTGGGAATCAATTATAATCTTCCTGAATATGAGCTGGTTCATGAAAAATATCCTGATTTACCACTGGTAGCAGGAGAATGCTGTGCAACCGGAACTACGAGAGGCTGGTATCTGCCGGATAATCCGGACAGAGGCTATATTCAGGCATATGATCATGATACGAATGCGGATTTCTTGGGGCGTGAAAGAACCTGGAAATTCTTCATGGAACGACCGTGGATTATGGGGGCCTT
Organism: Bacillota bacterium; assembly: GCA_023411215.1. Taxonomy (GTDB): domain Bacteria; phylum Bacillota; class Clostridia; order Lachnospirales; family Lachnospiraceae; genus Mobilitalea. The sequence goes on from JAEYOY010000086.1 coordinate 23,779, forward strand.
CCAGTGGGATGGAATTGAGCACCGCGGGGAAGCACAATGGCCAAGACTTTGTTCACAATCAGGTGCAATCGATTTGTATTTACAGAAAAAGGATGCCTTTTATCAGAATCAATCCCACTGGACGGACAAACCGATGGTTCACCTCTTACCCCATTGGAATCTGCAGGGTCACGAAGGGGAAGAGATTAAAGTGGTAGCTTATACCAACTGTGAAGAAGTGGAATTATTCCAGGATGGGGTCTCACTTGGAAAGCAAGTACCCGGTAAATATGGGCACGGCGAATGGAAGGTAATCTATCAACCCGGTAAATTAAAGGTAAACGCCGGAAAGAATGGAATAGTTGAGGCTCTTGAGGAAATTAAGACGACGAATGCACCGGTAAAATTAAAATTACGTCTGGAGGATGAGGGCATCAAGGCAGACGGTAAGGATGTGGCAATTTTAACCTGCTATGCAGTGGATGATCAAGACAGATTAGTACCGGATGCCAGTCCTTATATAACGATTGAAACAAATGAGTTCGGAAAAGTACTGGGAACCGGCTCAGACGTCTGCGATCATGTACCACCTGCTTCTCCCTTCAGAAAAATGAGAGCTGGGCTATGTTCTGTTGCGGTACAAGCAGGGAAGGAAAAAGGTATCCTTAGAGTATGGGCAAGAGCTGAGAATTTACAGCCGGCAAGAATTGAGATTGAGCTAAATTAAGTACAATTATCTAACCATCGGTTATGATGTCTAACAGTATGGCTTATTATGAGTTGGTAAATAGTTATAATAGACCCCAACGATAGAACGAGTCATGATGAAAAATTCATAGCTGATGGTTTTATTACATAGGAAACTACGTCCTATGTAATAAAAACCCTCCGGTTAAGTGAACAAAGTTCACTTTGGGATGATGCACCTCTGCGGACAAACGCATGAATGCATTCGGTAGTTATTGCTTCGCAATTCGCTCAGGCGTGAAAGAGTCAGCAAGCTGACACTTTGTCCTAACTTATGCATAGTTAAATTAATTGAAAGGGAGACAGGCATGAAATATCAATTATGTAATGAATACTTACAAGCAGAATTCGATACCTTGGGTGGTATGCTAACATCTTTAAGAATGGAAGGAATTGAATATTTATGGCAGGGTGATGAAAGATATTGGAAAGGGCAGTCTCCGGTTATGTTTCCGATTTGCGGAAGTATTCGCGACGAGGAAGCTATGATAGGTGATCATAAAAAATGCCATCTGCCAAGACATGGATTTGCGCGTTTTGAAGAGTTTGAACCATCCATCAGGACAAATGACTCCATCTCCTTTTCCCTAAGCTCCAACGAAGAAACGTTAATAAAATATCCTTATCCATTTAAACTCACAATAACATATATTTTGCAGGAAAAGAAATTGAGTTTTCTCTACACCATAGAAACCATGGGACATGAAACGATGCCATTTTTTGTCGGAGGTCACCCGGGTTTTCGCTGCCCGCTTAATCCTAAGGAAGAATTTTCGGATTACCAAATAGAGTTTGAATATACGGAAAATGCAAATTGCCCGTACCCAGCTAAGGATCCCCTTCTTCTAGATAGCAATAATCGAAGAGAAATATTAAAGGAGGAGAAGGTATTACAGCTGCAGCATGATCTATTCCTTCAGGATGCACTTGTATTTGATGCTTTAAAATCGCGTAAGGTCGTATATAGTAATCCAAGGACCGGTAAGGGATTAAAAGTAGAATTTGATGATTTTCCTATTCTGGTCTTATGGTCAACAGCTAATCAAGGGCCGTTTATTGCGATTGAACCATGGCTTGGGACCTCAACCTGGACGGACGAAGATAATGTATTTGAACATAAGCGTGGAGTTCAATATGTTGCTTCGGGAGAGAAGAAGAACTATCTATTTAGTATTACTGTTTTATGAGTGAAGATAATATAACTTTGGCATATACAAAGCAATATTCAATTTTTGAATAGAGCCTTAATCACTAGTATTCACAAGCTTTAGAGCTAAATAATACGTATACAAAATTTGATTTTCAAAACCAAAATGCATCAAATTTGATAATTAATAGGCGGGTGAGTTGGTCGCTTTCGTTGTATTTACTGCAAATATTCATCTAAAGGATGATTCAAATATTCATTATTGCTAAAAATATCAAATTTAATTAAAGTGATTAAAGCGAAGTGCACAGGTTTGCTAAGTATGTAGTGATAATTGAAATTACTTTAGAAAGGTTAATAGTACATGAAAAAAGTAAATAGCAATGATTTGATCTTACCAAAGAAGGGAAACAGGACATTAAGCTTAATGAAGAAGAATTGGCTGCTGTATGTGTTTTTGTTACCTGCAATTGTATACATGGTTATTTTCTGCTATAGCCCAATGTATGGTTTGCAGATTGCCTTTAAGAATTTCGTACCGAGTAAAGGAATTTTAGGAAGTGACTGGGTTGGACTTAAGTGGTTTATTACATTCTTTGAAGCACCAAGATTTTGGACTATATTAAAGAATACATTATTTATCAGTGTCTATTCCATCGTTTTTGATTTTCCGATTCCCATTATATTGGCTCTGATTATAAATAATGTTAAGAATTTAAAGTGGAAGAAATTCGCACAGACTATTACCTACATGCCACACTTTATTTCTGTCGTGGTTCTGGTAGGAATGATGTCAGTGTTCTTTTCTCCCAGATCCGGCTTTATTAATACATTACTGGCTTATCTGGGCGGGTCCGGAGATACATATTTTATGGGTAATGCGAATTACTTTCCTCACATGTATGTATGGAGTGGAATCTGGCAAAGTACCGGATGGGGATCTGTCATTTATATAGCAGCATTGGCAGGAGTTGATCCTTCCCAGCATGAAGCCGCAATGATCGATGGTGCTAATAAGTTCAAGAGAATTCTGTATATTGATCTTCCTGCAATTCTTCCTACCATGGCGATCATGTTGATTATGAGATGCGGTTCTGTCATGAATATTGGGTATGAGAAAGTATATCTTATGCAGAACTCCTTAAATATAACTTCTTCCGAAGTGATATCAACATATGTATATAAGTTGGGCTTGATGCAACAGCAGTTTAGCTATTCTTCGGCAATCGGGTTATTCAATAATATTGTTAACTTTATTCTTCTGATTATTGTTAATAAGGTTGTTGGCAAATTAAGCGGATCAAAGCTTTGGTAAAGGGGTGAATGGGATGAATTTTGTTAAGAGGAATAAAAAAAAGAAAGCCTGGGATGATATCCTGTTTACTGTAATTAGCAATATTATCTTGCTCTTTTTTGTAGTGATAGTAGCTTATCCCATCTATTTTGTGGTGATTGCTTCTGTGACGGATCCAATGTATGTTAATAACGGTTCCATTCTGCTATATCCGAAAGGATTTACACTGCTTGGTTATCAAAAGGTGCTTCAGAACACCAAATTATGGACTGGTTATGCTAATACAATTCTCTATACTGTATGCGGTACTGCACTAGGTGTTATGTCAACCTTAATGGCCGGATATTCTCTCTCCAGGAAAGATCTCCCGGGGCGGGGGATTCTTATGAAGCTTTTTGTATTTACTATGTACTTTGGTGGTGGCATGATTCCATATTATTTGGTAGTAAAAGGACTGGGATTGGTAGATTCCCGTATGGCAATGATCGTTCTGGGGAGTATTTCCGCTTACAATATAATTGTTGTTCGTTCCTTTATGGAATCCACGGTACCTGATGAATTGATGGAAGCAGCAACCATTGATGGGTGCGGAAATGGTATTTTCTTTTTCAAGATTGTTATACCAATTTCCAAAGCAGTAATCGCGGTTATGGTTCTCTTCATTGCAGTAGGCTACTGGAACTCCTATTTTAACGCGATGATTTTCCTTACAGATAGTAGTAAATACCCGTTGCAGCTAGTGTTGCGCGAAATACTGCTAACAGCTTCTGTTGCCAGTAATAATGCAGCTGTAATGGATCCGGAAGCAGCTCTTAAACTTGAGACTATGGTACAGGTAATTAAATATGGTGTAATCGTTGTTTCGACAGCACCTATTATCTGCGTTTATCCTTTTGTTCAAAAGTATTTTGTAAAGGGGGTAATGATTGGTTCCATTAAAGGATAAGAAAGGATAACTACCATAACATAATATATTTTGCTGTGAGGCTAAGATGCCCGCACAGCTTAAAAATTAAGGAGGTAATTTATGAAGAAAAAGATTTTATGTGTTATTATGGCACTGGCCGTAATGACATCTGGTTTTGCCGGATGTGGCTCCAAAGACAATAAATCGGTAGACTCAGCTAAAGAACCCGCCACGACAGAAAGTGTATCTAAGGAAGAAAGCAGCGAGGCTGTTGCTGGCTCAGAAGATCAGGGAGTAGCGGTTGATGCTTATGCAGGCACTACATTAAAGGTTGCCGTGTTTACTCACGCATTGGACAAGAGTGAAAATTATGGTGACAAGTTAGCATTTGTTAAGGCAGCAGAAGCCACCGGTATCAATATTGAATGGGTTCCGGTAGCGGATGGTACACAAAAAGAGAGAATTAATATTATGCTATCATCAAATGATATGCCGGATATCATAATCGGTTTATTAAATCAGGAACAAATTGCACTTAATATGAATTCCTTCTATGATTTAGGTAAGGATAATTTATTGGAAACCTATGCACCTAATATCGTTGCTGACTATGAAACCATGGAAGGTGGAATGCAAGCTGTAACGTGGCCGGATGGATCTATCCGTTCCTTGATGACGGGTAGGCAGATCAGCTATAATAACAATGCGGATGGCATCATGGTAATTAACAAAGCATGGTTGGATCAGTTAGGGCTTGGACTTCCTAAAACTGCGGATGAGTTCTATAATGTCTTGAAAGCATTCCGTGACAACGATATGAATGGTAACGGAGATAAGACGGATGAAATTCCCCTGGAATTCTCTGAAAGCAACTGGGCTGCTAATGTTATGAACCTTGCGAATCCGTGGGGTATTGCTGGGCAAGGTGCTGCTAACACAGAAGCTTTTAAAATGGTTAAGGATGGTAAGGTTGTACCTACAGCGAATACAAATGAATTTCGTGCTTTCCTAGAATACTATAATAAACTAGCAAATGAAGGGCTTGTTGATGTCGAAGGCTTCTCTCAGACGAATGAACAGTATTATGCGAAGCTGAAGGAAGGTGTGGTAGGGTGCTACATTGCATGGTCTCCTTATTCTAATTTCTCTCCTGAGATTGCAGCTAACTATGTGGTATTACCACCTTTTACCGCTATTGATGGTGTGAACCCGGTTAAGACAGGTGATAGAACACGCTTGTTTGCAGACAGATGTGGCTTTGCTATTTCTTCCAACTGTGAAAATGTAGAAGCTGCTCTGACTTGGTGGAACTACCTGTCCAGCTCGACCGAGATGAAATATACAGCTCGTTTTGGAGAAAAGGGAGGGGCTTGGGATATCGTTGATGGTAAGGTTGTACCTCTTACACCTACTGGATTAACAGATGATTTTACAGAAACAAATTATCAGTATACATACGGAACTGTTGACCGTGGACCTTTTATTCGCGCAGATGAGGAAATGGTAGTAGCTGAGAATCCTACGGAAGCAACCTATATACGTCAGTGCATGGTAGATCAGGTATTTGATATGCTTGCGACAGAGAAAATCTTGCCGAAATTTACTGATCCTGAAAAGATTAATGAGCGTAGCTTTATTGAAGTTGAACTATTTGAGTTGATTAATAACTTCATTGCTACCAGTATTGTAAATGGAGTTACAGATGAGTCCTGGAATAATTATTTGAAACAGCTTGATGGTACCAGGTATGGTGAGTGGATTAATTGGTGGCAAGAATACATGAATTAAGAATATAATGCTTACAGCAGTGTGACTTTACTTAATGTATCATTGTTTTAGTGCTGCGTTTCGAGCAAAAGCAAAGTGGCTGGTAAAATCAGAGTGAAATAACTCTGATTCTGCCAGTCAAGGCTTTTGCCTTTTTCTATATCAATTATTTTCAGGAATTAAAAACCGATGGGAAGAATTTCGACAGCATGATAAATGCATGATTATTTTGAATTGAGGTTGCGTAATATGAGATTTGTATATCCAAAGGGACTCAGGAAGGCATTGACCTTCAGCTATGATGATGGACAGATTTATGACAAGAGATTGGTTTCGATTTTTAATCAATATGGTTTGAAAGGTACCTTCCATTTAAATTCCGGCAGACTAGGTTTTCACGGGGAAAATGACTACTGTATCGATTCGGAAGAGGTGGCGGAGGTATATATAGGACACGAGGTGGCCTGTCATGGTGTTCACCATCGCAATCCGCCTACTATCACAATCCAGCAGATGGTAGCAGAGGTAGAAGAGGACAGGAAAGCACTGGAGAAGCTGACAGGATATCTGGTACAGGGGATGTCATATGCGTATGGCAAGTATTCGGAGGATGTCAAGCAGGTTGTTAGGATGCTGGGAATCAAGTACTCTCGTACTGGGAAGAGTACACAGGAATTCTTTCCGCCGGTGGATTTTCTGGAGTGGCATCCAACCTGTCACCATAATGGCTTGATGGAGATGGGCAAACAATTTTTGGATGTTCCGGAATATTATGAGTTGCCACTTATGAATGTGTTTGGGCACAGTTTTGAGTTTGGGCGACCTGATAATTGGCATCTAATAGAGGATTTCTCAGAAAGGATGTCCGGTAAGGAGGATATCTGGTATGCTACCAATATCGAAATATGTAATTATATTCTGGCCGTGCGGGCACAGGAATTCTCCGCAGATGGAATGACCATACATAATCCCACTGCTACTACGGTCTGGGTCAACACGAAGGATGGGCTTGTGGAGGTTAGTCCTGGAGCAGTAAGGCATATTGGAGAGAGATAGTTTCAGAATTTATAATACACTAAGCTACCAAAGAGATAGGGATACAGGAAAAATCCGTATCATATGGGTTTCAAATACCTCTTTTATCAGATATAATATGTTATGCGTTGCGTAAAAAGTAAATTAGTTATTTTTGTGGAAGTTGGGGTGTAGGAAATTTATGAAAAGAAAAAAGCTGGAGATTGTGAAAAGCAGCACCTATAGACGTTTCTTTTTTAGCTATGTATGGGTCTTGATCATACCGATCATGGCATTTACACTAATATATACGCAGTATTATGAAAAAATGTACAAGAAAAAAATACTGGAACAATCAGAGAAGGCATTGGAGTTGTCAATGCAAGAATTACAGAGTCGAATAGTGGAACTCAATACTATAAGCATTCAGAATTCGCTTTTGGCTATTGCTAAGGGATATAATTTAAAAAGAGATGTTATGAATATTCAGATAAAGAATCTCCTGGCATCACAGACGATAACCCATTCCTTTATTGAAAGCATTGATTATTATAATGAGGTAGTCCCCAATCGTGTTTATACACAGCAAGGAACCTATGCTCCTAAGTATTATAGACAATATATCAAGCAGGATGGAAGCTTATGTTTTCTTCCGCAATATTTGTCGGAACTGGAATCAAGCGGTTGGATTAGCTCTAGGAATATTGTCTGGGACTCATACGCAACGGAGTCCTACCTTCAATATGTAGTTAAAATTGGAGGCTCAGATAAATCCTATTGGATTTTTACGATTTCCAATGATGGGTTGAGGAAGCTGTTAGATACGGAAGAAGCTGTGACCATATTATATAATAATAAGGGAGATCAACTGTATCCTTTTGAAGAGGTATCTTTAGAGAGAAAGGAGCAGGTTGAAGTCATGGAATTAAGCCATAGTGGAAGTAATATAGGCAATGGTTCTATCCAATTGTATTCCTCTATGAGTAATGAAAGTCTAAAGCTTGTTCGAATGATTCGTAGTGATTACCTATTCCTGGAATCAAATCAGTTTAGAGCAATCTTTTTACTAGTTGTTATGCTATTGTTGATCCTGGGAGGAATTTTGGTTGCAACCTTATCCTTCTATAATAACAGGCCGATTAATGAGCTGGAGATTTTCTGCGAAAATAAATTTGGAGATATTCCTAAGGATATCAAGGGTTTGGATGTATTTCGTTTTACACTGGATAAAATGGAAGAAAAGGTTATTCTGCTGGAGCAGAACCAAAAAGTTGAACGCCTTCTTCTGCAGATGATATACGGCAAGAACTGTAACACGAATTACTTTAAGGAAAGGATGATTAATTCGGGGTTATTTATCAATGCGGAACGCTATCGGGTAATTTATGTATACCCAAATGACGATGCCATAAGCTTCAATCTCCCGGTATACTTTGAAATGCTTTTGGATAATGAATATGAATTACATATATTGGAATATGCTAAGCAGAATGTTATTATTGGAATAATAGGAATGAACGAGGCAAATGAACAACAATTAAAAGGCCGGTTAAATGCAATAACAGCAAAAATTAGCGAAATAAACTCCGAGGGAATTAATATTTGTGTTGGAGGAAGCTGTGACAGGGTAGAAGATATACATTGGTCCTACATGCAGGCATTAATGGTCAGCCATAAGATTAAAAAGCAGGAGAATGGCAGTGTTAATTATTTTGAAGAGAATGCTAATATGAAAATACGTTTTATGTATCCGAAGCTGGAATTGGATTCTCTTTATGATGCGCTGATTGTCGCAAATTTTAAAAAAGCAAGCCTTATAACCGATGTACTAGTTGATACAATCCGAGAACAAAGCTATAATCGCTTTGTTTGTACAGCCCTATGCTATGATGTCATAAATGCATATTATAGAGCACAGACTGAGTTGGAATTTCAAAATAAGGACAGTGAACCTAAAATTGATTCTAAACTTATCAATGGAATCACAGATATTGAGGAAATGATTACCATCATACTTCAAGTTAGAGATAAGTCCAGAGCATATATGGAAAAAGGCTCGCAGGAGGTACAACCGAAGGATATTGCTACAAAAGTGATCGCATTTATCGATCAAAATAGTAAAGATCGGAATTTGAGTGTCAGTATGGTCGCTGATACATTCCAAATGTCGATATCAAATCTGAGCCATCAGTTCAAAGCTCTCACAAATATGAATATATCTGACTATATAACAGATAAGAAATTTATTTATGTGAAGGAATTACTGTTGGACACAGATTACAGTGTACAAAAAGTTTCTGATTTGATGGGCTATAATCAGACAACAAGCTTTATTAGAAAATTCAAGCAATATTACGGAATGACTCCAAGTGAGTTTCGTGTATTTTATCAGAAGGAACAACCTGGAACGATGAATAACCTAGAACAAAAAGTGGTAGATTAATGATCAATTAACTTAATATATTTGTTCAATTAGTGTAATAAATTGTATTCAGAGGAGAAGATTTATGAATAATGGAATATGCTGGTCGGATGAAGCGGGAGAATATATCCAGGCTCACGGTGGATCAATGCTTTATTATAACAACCAATGGTTTTGGTATGGAGAAAATAAAAATACAGAGACTGTTAATCGAAGAGTGAAGTTTATTGGCATTTCCTGTTATTCCAGCCATGATATGAAAAGCTGGAAGTATGAGGGGCTGGTATTAAATGCCTCCTCTAATATCAATGATGATCTGTATGAAAATTGTATTGCAGAACGCCCGAAGGTTTTGTATAACAGGCTGACCAATAAATTTGTAATGTGGTTTCATTTGGATAACAGAGAGTATACATTGGCAAGTGTTGGGGTAGCAATTAGTGATAGTGCTATGGGACCGTTTGAATATCTGGGAAGACAGAGACCGTTAGGGAGAGACAGCAGGGATATGACGGTTTTTCAGGATACGGATGGAAATGCTTATCTAATACATAGCTCTGATTGGAACAGTACTTTGATGATTGACCGATTAAATAGTGAATATACGGGTCTAACAGGAGAAACTGTGAGTATTTGTGTCGATCAGTATCGAGAAGCACCGGTAGTTATGAAGCAGGATAATAAATATTATATGGTTACCTCTGGTTGCACCGGATGGCTACCTAATTCCATGCTGTATGCTGTATCGGATAATATGATGGGACGCTGGAAGCTTATAGATAATCCTTGCATGGGTAAGGATTATAGAAAAACATTTGGCGGACAAAGTGCCTTTGCTTTTAGCACGAATGGTCAATGGATACTGGCGTTGGATCACTGGGATCCACAGAATTTAAGAATTTCGGGATATAGTTTCTTACCAGTTGAGCTGGATAAGGATTATATGAGTATTGCGTGGCGGGATGAGTTTCATGGGCTGTAATTAATTCATTATATTAAGAGCCATTACTACAATGCAGAAATGCTGGTGTGGCATCCGAATTTGTGCAGAGTATAAAATCTTAATTAGATTATCTGAAAATCTAGGAGGAATGTAGATGGTAAAACCCATATTAGTGTTTCAGACGGACTTTACCTACAAGGAGGGGGCGATCTCATCCATGTATGGCGTCGTCAAGACAGTTGACCGTTCATTGGAAATCTTTGATGGAACGCATGAGATACCGCATTTTGATACTTGGAGCGCCTCCTACCGTTTATATCAGTCCATGCAATTCTGGCCAAAAGGAACGATATTTGTATCTGTCGTTGATCCAGGCGTCGGAACTGCAAGAAAAGCATGCGTAGCGAGAACCAAGGACGGCTATTATGTAGTTACTCCGGATAACGGAAGCTTATCCCATGTAAAATATCATATCGGTATTGAAGAAGTTAGGGAAATCGATGAAAAGGTAAATCGTCTGCAATCGACACTTGGGACCAGTGTCTTTCATGGCAGAGACCTCTTCGGTTATTGTGCGGCACGCCTTGCCAGTGGAATAATTACCTATGAACAGGTAGGTCCTATCTATTCGATCGAGGATATTAAGGTTCATCATATACTGGAAGGAAGTATAAGTGGAAATAGAGCTGAAGGTATTATTGAGATAGACGACCCGAACTTCGGCAATCTATGGAGCAATATCAGCTCGGAGTTATTGCTGAGTAACGGATTTTCCTATGGAGACAAGGTAAAAGTTACAATCTGCTGTAAAGGGGATATCGTATATCAGGAAGAAGTTCTTTTTGCAAAATCCTTTGGTTATGTGGAAAAAGGAGAGTCTGTGCTCTATACCAATGAATTAATGAGAGCATCCATGGCTCTGTGCTTGGGGGATTTTCGCAAGAAATACCAGCTTGGCTTCGGTGAGGAATGGACGATATCCATTGAGAAGAAGGGACAAAAAGGGTGAGCTGGGAGAGAAGAGTGCTCAAAAACAAATAAAAGAGAGGTACATTCATGTATATTATACCAAAACCGCAGAGTTTACAGTATCTGGAGGGGCAATTAATCATATCTTATCAAAGCCGCATAATTCTTGCGGCAGAGTGTGGTGGTGATACCTTCTCCTACGCGAAGCTTTTACAGAAGGAGTTGGAGAAGCTACTGGGCTTTACCCTGGCTGTTACAAAAGGTGATAAAGAAGCCGGAGGGGTTTATCTGACGCTCTTGTCTACATTGGGATCGGAGGAATATCTCCTAACAATTAATGTGGATGGAATCCGGCTGCAGGGTGGATCGGAAAAGGCGCTGCTTTACGGCATACAGACGCTTCGCCAGATCATCGCACAGGAAGGAGCCTGCCTAAAATGCTTATCGATACAGGACTATCCGGATATGGAAAACAGAGGCTATTATCTGGACGTGACCAGAGGCAGAATACCGACCCTGGATTATCTGAAAAACTTTGCCGACAAGCTTAGCTATTATAAAATCAATCAATTTCAGCTTTATGTGGAGCATAGCTTCCTGTTTCGGGAGCTGAGCGAGGTATGGCGGGATGATACACCGCTTACAGCAGAAGAGATATTGGAGCTTGATGAATATTGTGACTATCTGAATATTGAATTGGTGCCGTCGATCGCCACCTTCGGTCACCTCCATAAGCTACTTAGTACGAAGACCTATGCCGGACTTTGCGAGTTACCGAATTCTGAGCTTCAGCCATTTTCCTATGATGACCGGATGCAACATCATACCATTGATGCCTCCAATCAGCAAAGCATGATCTTGATTAAGAAGCTTATAGACGAATATCTTCCATTGTTTCGCTCCGGACAGTTCAATATCTGCGCAGATGAGACCTTTGATCTGGGGAAGGGTAGAACGAAAGTACTGGCAGAGCAAAAGGGTGTGGATGAGCTTTATATTGATTATGTCAAGGAGCTTTGCGAATACCTGGTTGCAAAAGGGAAAAGACCAATGTTCTGGGGAGATATTGTATGTGGTTTCCCGGAGGCGATCAAGAAGCTTCCGCCAGAAACCATCTGCTTAAACTGGGCATATCATGAAGGAGTGACGGAGGAAGCAACAAGGAAGCTTCATCAGGCCGGAGCAACCCAGTATCTCTGTCCCGGAGTTGGTGGCTGGAATCAGTTCGTCAACCAGGTGGAGTCCTCTTATATCAATATATCAAAGATGTGCAGCTTTGCCCATAAATATAAGGCTCTGGGAGTATTGAATACGGATTGGGGCGATTTCGGGCATATTAACCATCCGGAATTTGCTTATATTGGATTGATTTACGGTGCAGCTTTTTCTTGGAACCGTGAGATCCCCTCTTTTGAAGAGATCAATACTCAGATCGCACAGCTGGAATTTGGTGACAGCAGCGGACAGCTGGTGAATCGGATCGCTTCCATATGCCGCGAGCAGATATTTGAATGGTATCACATCGTACGCCTGAAGGAAATGGACGCTAAGAAAAAGACATCCCAGGAGAAGCAGGATTATCTGCTGTCCTTGGATTTTGATGGTGCTAAATCGGCAAATGATCGGCTTACGGTGATTATAAATGAGCTGTACGAAAACCTTCACTATCTCCAAGCCGAGAAGAGAAGCTTGATAAAGCCTTATATTCTGGCAGCAGAGGCGACACAGATCTTTAATAGCATCGGTGCAACTCTACAAAAGTTACAATACGGTATTTCAAATGAAGCTGCCGCTAATCCCTACGAGCTCGCAAGCCGCCTGGAGCAGTGGTTTTATCAATATAAAGCCGTATGGAGAACCATCAGCAAGGAATCTGAGTTGTATCGCCTACAAGAAGTGATACTATGGTATGCTGATGAGCTACGAAGCACAAATTCATCCGGAATTCTCAATTAATAGGAAGAACAATAGGATAACCTATCTGAGAATAGGCACCAACTATTAAATATCAAATGTCCCTCTAATTGGTAGAGTTATCTTTGAATTTAAAAGAAGCTACAAGGCAGTTTCGTATATCTTAACTTAAAAACTAATAAATAAAGGCTGTTGCAAAATAGAAGAAGTTTCAAAGATGAGGGAAGTCAGATGTACTCATCTTTGTATATAACCTTCTGTTTGCAACAGCTTTTTTATTTTTTATACCAGGATTAGCATGTCGATTACAAGAGAGAGCAATTGCTTTGCGTATATTCTACATCGTTAATGCATTAAGGAAGAGAATAGTAAAGAATTCCGTATTGACAGAAGAATAGTAATACTTTAATATATGTTAGGTAGCTAACAATATGAGGGGTGGTCAAATGATAGATAAAGAGGAAAGACACATTGGCAAAATGATAAAGATCTTATCCAATCTAATTCGTAGAAAAGTTGATAATGGATTAAGTCAAAGAGGTATGGAACTAACTAGTTCACAAGCCAGAATTATCAGTTTTGTATATCGCCAGACTCCAATTCGTAATGTATACCAAAGGGATATTGAGATGGAGTTTGATATACGAAGATCAACTGTTACAAACACATTACAGCTTCTGGAAAAGAGTGGATATATCTCAAGAGTTAGTGTTGATGAAGATGCCAGGTTAAAGAAAATCATGCTTACCGAAAAAGGGATAGGAATCTGTGAAGTGATAAGAGAGAGTATTTTTGAGGTGGAGGGGGCACTAAAAAACGTTTACACCACCGATGAATTAAATGAGTTGTTTTATTTACTAGATAAGCTGCATGCGGCTTTAGAAGAGTAAGACATCGCAAAATCTTGATTCGATCTCTTTAATAGAAGTATATGTGTATAAGCATGCCTTTGTCTAAATCGAATACAACAATGCAAACAGATGGAACTGGCGTTATGTTTACGCTACGTCCATTTTGTATAATCTTAATAGGAGAGTGATATAATGCTAAAAAAGTTACTGAAAAATGTAGGAGAATACAAAAAAGATTCGATTCTGACTCCTATTTACGTGATTCTTGAAGTAATAATGGAAGTAATTATTCCGTTATTAATGGCTAAAATTGTGGATGTTGGCTTGGCCAATGGTGATATTAATTATGTAGTTAAAATAGGAATCATCATGCTTATGCTGTCTTTTTTAGCCCTATTTTTCGGGATGATGTCAGGGAAGACGGCTGCAAAAGCCAGTACAGGGTTTTCTAAGAATTTAAGAAGGGCTATGTATGATAAAATACAGACCTATTCCTTTTCCAATATTGATAAATTCTCTACCTCGAGCTTAGTGACCAGGTTAACGACAGACGTTACCAACGTTCAAAATGCCTATCAGATGTGTATCAGAGTATTGGTCAGGGCTCCGATTATGTTGACATCTGCGTTAATAATGTCCTTCTATATCAACTCGGAATTGGCTATTATTTTCCTAGGAGCCATCTTATTTTTAAGTGCCATTTTATATTATATTATGACTCGGGCTCATGTATATTTTCAACGTACCTTTAAGAAATATGACGATTTGAATGCAAGTGTTCAAGAGAATCTCACCGGTATCCGTGTTGTAAAAGCCTATGTAAGAGAAGATCATGAAATTGACAAATTCCATAAGGCATCTGCATCATTGTATAGTGGTTTTCTAAGCGCTGAAAAATTATTGCTGCTTAATACACCAGCCATGCAATTTACTATGTATACCTGTAACTTATTACTTTCCTGGCTTGGTGCACATTTAATCCTTAAGGGAAGGATGGCAACGGGTGAACTAATGAGTTTGTTTACCTATACCGGCAACATCCTAATTAGCTTAATGATTCTATCCATGGTATTTGTTATGGTCGTTATGTCAAGAGCCTCCATGGAAAGAATTTATGAGGTACTGAATGAAGAAAGTAATTTAAGCAATGGACCTAACCCTATTTACGAAGTGCCTGATGGATCGATTGAATTTAAAAATGTTGACTTTAGTTACAGCAATGATGAAAACAAACTGGTGCTAGAGAATATTAATCTAAAGATCAATGCAGGAGAAACCATAGGTATTATCGGTGGTACCGGTAGCGCGAAAAGCACCTTAGTTCAGTTAATTCCCAGACTTTATGATACAACAAGAGGTTCATTAGAAGTCGGAGGTATTAATGTAAAGGATTATGATATGGATACCTTGCGTAATGAAGTTTCCATGGTGTTACAAAAGAACGTATTGTTCTCCGGCACGATTAAAGAAAACCTTCGTTGGGGAAATAAGAATGCAACAGATGAAGAGATTAGAAATGCATGCGAACATGCACAGGCACAGGAATTCATTGAGAGCTTTCCGAATCAGTATGATACTTATATTGAACAGGGCGGTACAAATGTATCAGGCGGACAGAAGCAAAGGCTTTGCATCGCTAGAGCTTTACTGAAGAAACCTAAGATTCTTATTTTTGATGACTCTACCAGCGCTGTAGATACGAAGACAGATGCTAAAATTAGAAAGGCTCTTAAAGAAGAAATACCCGGAACAACGAAGATTATCATAGCTCAAAGAATTTCCTCCATCGAAAATGCAGATAAGATTATCGTGATTAATGATGGAAAAATTGATGGCTTCGGTACCCATGATGAACTTCTTATGAGCAACAGCATCTACCGGGAGGTATATTTATCACAGACGAAAGGAGCTGGTCAAGAAGATGAATAACGAGAAGAATCAGAGAAATGACATGAATAGATTGCCGAAGAAAAAATTAAATAAAGACAGTATGAAGGTACTAAAACGTCTTTTGTTATATATCGTAAAAGAGAATAAGCTAAAAGGGATCGGTGTCCTTATTTTCATTGTTATAAGTTCACTTGCCAATGTAGCAGGGACAATTTTTATAAAGAATGTAATTGATGATTACATCGTTCCCTATCTGAATCAAGATCTGATTAATTACAAACCATTATTGAATGCAATCCTTGTTATGGCGTTGATCTATCTAATGGGCGTATTTTCTACCTTCTTGTATAATCGGATTATGATCTACATCACACAAGGAACGTTGAAAAGTTTTCGAGATGATATGTTCGCCCATATGGAAAAATTGCCAATCAAATTCTTTGATACCAATTCTCACGGGGAAATCATGAGTCTGTATACCAATGATGTGGATACGCTACGACAAATGATATCTCAAAGTATACCTCAATTAATATCTTCAGTAATTACAATTGCTACGGTACTGGTGTCTATGATTGTACTAAGCATCCCCCTGACCTTGATTGCGCTGCTTATGGTAGTGATGATGTTTACTATCGCTAAAAAGATTGGCGGTATGAGCGCGATTAACTTTAGAAAACAGCAAAAATCCATCGGTACTTTAAACGGTTATATTGAAGAAATGATGGAGGGTCAGAAGGTAGTAAAGGTTTTCTGTTATGAAGAGGAAGCAAAAGAGAAATTTAGTAAACTAAATGAGGAGTTATTTGAAAGCGCGAATAATGCCAATAAATATGCTAACATAATGATGCCCATCATGGGTAATATTGGATATATTAACTATGTTCTATCTGCAATGATAGGTGCTGTGCTGGCAATCTATGGAGTTAATGGATTTACCATCGGTGGTCTGGCAGCCTTCTTACAATTAACAAGAATGTTTAACCAACCGGTATCGCAGATTTCCCAGCAATTTAATTCGATTGTTATGGCCTTGGCCGGTGCTGAACGGGTATTTAAATTACTGGATGCCAAGCCGGAATACGATGAAGGTTATGTAACCTTAGTAAATGCTAAGGAGGATGGAAAGGGTAACCTAATCGAAGTGAAGGAAAGAACCGGTATCTGGGCTTGGAAACATCCTCATTCCGATGGGACGGTAACCTACACCAGACTGCTGGGCGATGTGGTATTTGATAACGTTGATTTTGGTTATAATGATGAGAAGATTGTACTTCATGATATTCAAGTGTATGCAAGACCCGGTGAAAAGGTTGCTTTTGTTGGAGCGACCGGCGCCGGTAAGACGACCATTACCAATTTGATCAACCGATTCTACGATATTCAAGACGGTAAGATACGATACGATGGTATTAATATCAACAAGATCAAGAAGGATGACCTGAGGAGAAGCTTAGGTGTTGTTCTTCAGGACACTCATTTATTCACTGGTACGGTAGCAGATAATATCCGTTACGGTAAATTGGATGCCACTAATGAGGAGGTTATTGCAGCAGCAAAGCTGGCCAATGCAGATCAATTTATTAAGCATTTACCCCAGGGCTATGATACAATGCTGACCGGAGATGGTGCAAATCTATCCCAGGGACAACGACAGTTAATCTCGATTGCTCGTGCTGCCATAGCAGATCCCCCGGTGTTAATCCTTGATGAGGCAACCTCCAGTATTGATACCAGAACAGAAGCACTGGTGCAGGAGGGCATGGATAAGCTCATGGAGGGAAGAACGGTATTTGTAATCGCCCATCGCCTGTCAACCATTCGGAATTCCGATGTGATTATGGTATTGGAGCAGGGCAGAGTGATTGAACGCGGTAATCATGAGGCTTTGGTTAAGCAAAAAGGAAGATATTATCAGCTGTACACAGGTGGGCTTGAGTTGGATTAATGAATTGATATAGTTTTATATGATGTCCTTGCGATTACATCAAAACAAGGGTTCCGGAGACTTTTCACAGCTTCCGGAACCCTTGTTTTTTTATGCAATGGCCTGAAATATAAACCAATTATCTTTAATTGAAAACTGGTAGATACCGCCATGCTTTTCCACGATATGTGCCATACTTTTTGTACCAAAACCATGCCCCTGTTCTTTTGATACAGGAAGACCCTGGTGGAACAACGGTTCTGTCTGATAGGTGTTGCGGATGTCTATGCATAGCTTGTTATTCTTAGAATACATACGCAGCTTGATAAAGCGTTCCTTGTTATCGGCTATGTTTTCACAGGCATGTATGGCGTTTTCTAATGCATTTGATAAGAGGGAACAAAGCTCAGTATCGCTAAAGGCCAGCGAGCTAGGTAGCTTTGCATCCACTGTCATCAAGATTTGCAATTTTGTTGCTTTGACGACAAAAGAGGACAAAATCAGATTGACGGTCTCGTTTTCGCAATAGCGTATGGGCGTAATGGCATCCATGTCAGATTGGGCCATCCGTAGATACTCCTTGATCTCTTCGATGTATTCCTTGGAAGCCAGACCCAGCAAAAGAGCAAAGTGATGACGCATATCATGCCGGTAGACCATAGCATTCTGCTGCAGCTGCTGCAGAGATTCAAATTCCTTTTGCGCCTGCCTAAACTGGGTATCCAACATATCCCGTTCTCGTTGGACTTGCGCCTGTTTTTGCGTTTCTGCATAGTAAAAGAGGACAAAAACAAAATAGAAGGCCGATGTCACGAAGGGCATGAATTGTACCGCTGTCCGTGTTCCTCTGTACAGAAAATCGGTATAAACAGTGGTGGCATAATCGAACAGATAGTAAAAGGTCGGTACGGCACCAAACAGCAGGCAGGATTTAACGGAGCGTTCCATCAGATGCCGGACAGACTCCGCCACATATTTTTGTAGGAAATAGTACATTAAAAAAACCGTTATTATATAACCCAAATGGTTCATGGTCGCACTGTCAAAGACATCCCCTGCCACACTGCCAATCCAACGGGGCGGCTGGCAACACAGAAAAGCAGCGAACATACTAGTTACCGAAATCAGCCACGACCGCTTTAAATATAAGGCGACAAAAGCAGTTATCGGCAAATGAGCGAGTAATGGATATATTTTCCACGTTATGTCCATGCCCCAACGATACAAGCATATGACTTGAATAATAAATATAACAACGGTATAGCACCCGACAGCTAGATAATTTTTCCGTGTACGCGCCATTCCGGCGAAACTGACCGCAACAACCATGCCGAATAACATGGCAAACCAATAACGAGAGAATTCAATGATAGTCGCAATCATTTTTTCTGGTCCCTCCTTGTCACGAACACGCATAAGGGATCGGGTGATAAGGTGTTCGTGAGCACCTGAGTATCTAGCTTATCCATTTACTTGCACTCCCTCCATTTGATAATCCAGATATTGCTCTTTAAGCTCCCTCGCTTTGCCCTGTGCAACAGGGACGGATGAAAGAGTCTGTAATGTTACCTTGTGATCATCAATCTTAGCATAATATTCTTCCACTTCTTTAATTCTCCATGACAAGCTTACCATAATAATCGAATGTTCGAAACACTAATTATGTTGAAAAAACATGATTTATGCAGAAAAAAACATGTTTCATGCAGAAAAAAACATGTTTCATGCAGCGGGTGTTTTTTGGGGGGAGATTTATGATAGGCTAAACTCATGGGAAAGCTCCCATTACAAACCAACAGAAAAGTGAGGACTTATTTATGAAAAGATTACTGGCACTTATGATGACACTTGTTATGACATTGAGCCTTGCAGCCTGCGGAGGGGTTGACAAGGATGCGGTTACAGAAGCGTTCAACAGCACAAACACACAACTCAATACCGTTGTAACCTTTGCAAATGATAATTTGGACAAAATGGATCAAGCAACAATGGATTCTATTACAGAGATAATTAATTCGATGGCTGCATTTAAAGCAGAAATTGAAAGTGATGACTTATCACAAGATAGAGCAGATGAAATTATTGCTGAACTGAAGGATTATCCAGCTAAGATTGCAGAGATGAAAACTAAGGTCGATACTTTGATCGAAAACGGTGGTGCAGGTATAACAGAGGACCAGATGGCAACATTGGCACAGCTAACGCAGGGTATAGCAGATGTTTATAATAAGTTTGCAGAGTATTATGACAGCTTTGATGATGAAACCAAGGGTAAAATTGATGAGATTGGCCTGGCTGTTGATGAACTAAACAGTGTACTGGATGGAAGCGTAGTATTAGACAGTGCTCAGGCAGAAACAGTGATTCAAGCCAATCAGGCGTTTCTTGCAGAGATAGAGGCTAGCTGGGCAGAGGTTGAGCCACAACTCGCAGAATAACACTCTCAAAGGGGCTGTAGCATAACAGCCCCTTTTCTTAAAAGCATAAAATAATGGAGGATTTTACTATGCTTCCAACTTTTATAGCAATAATCGCAATTGTTGTGGTCATTGTAGCAATCCCCCGAAATAAAAGAAAACCAATATTATGTCAAAGCAATGAACGCAGTGGAAACCTTTGAAAACATGGTGCGCACCAGCCGTCTGATATACAACGACAGTGTGACAAAGCTGAATCGTGAAATCCGGATGTTCCCGGTCTCCGTAATTGCCGGGATGCTAGGCTTTTGGCAAAGAGAATATCTTGTGGAGCATACGGCAAGATTTTAATGGTAACCGTTATATTCGTTCTGCCACCAAGGAAGAAATACAAAGGCTACAAACATTCTGGAACAAGGAAAAAGAGTTCGACTAGTTTAGGAGGAATGAACAGGATGAAAAACAAGGTAAGTGGAGCAGTATGGAAAAAGTCCTTATTCGCGTTACTGGCTCTAGCGTTAATATTGGCTTTGGCGGCTTGCACTGCGGGAGAAAGTGAACCGATAGAGGATACCCAGACTACTGATGAAGGTATATCATCGGGGGATTCGTTGGTAACTGATGCCAGAAAGCCGCTGGATGAAAGCGGTGCTGCAGATAAAAATCTCCGATATCTGGTGGAAGGCGATCAGATTCAGACTGTTCATTATGCAACTGCAATCAGCAGCAGTGACGACGAGTTGACGGCCGTTCCGATTGATACCATTACGGTGACCCCCGAAATATCATTTGCGGAAACCGAGCTTGGCGATGGCTTATTTATCATGATGTACATCATGCAGGACAGCCAGGGTAATGTAGCCTATTCTGCACCTGTAACCTTTGAAACAACAGGTGGAGAGATTATAACCAGTGTAGAATAGAAGAAGAAAACCAAAAGTCTGCTGTCACTTCTGAAAGAGATAATAACTCGGCAATTCAAGGAGGAATGGATTATATGAAAAAACTACTTAGTATGTTTCTTGTTCTTTGCACGGCAATGACCCTGCTGCCTGTATCGGCAATGGCGGAAGAAGCACATGTGGACACAAAAAAATACCCAATCTATGTGCGTGGCATCCAGGTGACCGACACGAATAAGGACGATGTGCTGGTCGACGGAGGATCGGTGAAATACGACTCCACCACCAATACTCTTACCCTTACCAATGCTTATATTACTTATAACGGCGGGGATACCATTTATACCCGTCAACAGGACCTAATCGTTGAATTGCATGGCGTAAATATTGTCAAAAGCACATCTACTGGAAATGATTGCGCATTCAACACCATCAGTGGTGGCAATATGACGTTTAGGGGTACTGGCTCGTTAACCGCCAGTGGAAAATACGGTGGCATCTACGGGTTTAATAATATCACCATTGAGAGCGGCACGATTAATGCCACTGGCAATATAGCAGGTATTTCCAGCAACAGAGGCGCCTTGACAATCACCGGCGGTAACGTGGAGGCCACTGCCAAAACGAGCGGCGGCTACGGTATTGGTAGAGATCATGGTGGCACACTAAGCCTGACGGTGAGTGGCAATGCTACCTTGACCTCCATCGGCCAAAATGGCGCGAAAGCTGCTAGTAAAATAACTGTAAATAATACAACCCATAACGTGATGGCGGGATATAACAAGGAAGGAGCGAAGCCGGTTCAACCTTTCGACGACATATCTGCCTGGGAAAAAGCATATGTCAAGCTGACCCCTGGTAACACTATTTCTGGTACCATCACCTTTGATGGCAATCCCCTTATGGGTGTAAGCGTCCAAATCCAGAAAGAGGGTGAAGACTTCGGAGCTCCTGCTATCACAGGAGCAGACGGTAAATACACTACACAGACCGTCCCCGACGGAGATTATACGATCAAGGTTAGCAAGCTGGGTTATAATGATGCATACATTGCAGATATTAACGTATCTGGTAGCCCAATGACTGGTAAAGACCAAAACCTGACTGTGGCATCACTCACCGGAACAATTACGATTAGCGGTACCCCCAAATTTGGTGAAATGCTAACTGCTGCCTACGAACCAGGTAACAACACTGGTACCCTCTCCTATCAATGGAAGCGGGACAACATAGAAATTGGTATACACTCTAATACATACATCTTAGAAGAAGATGACATCGGTCAAACCCTCACCTGTGAAGTAACAAGTGATGTGCAGACAGGCTCTGTTTCCAGCGATGGCGCCACCATTGCGAAGGCAGACGGCCTTGCGATTACCGAAGTAATATCTGTAGAGGGTTGCACTACCCCAGAAAATGATGACGGTAAGCTAATCGGTGTAACTTCTGCTATGGAGTATAAGAAATTTAGTGATGCAAGTTATACCTCCGTTAGCGGCAGCGCAATCTCCGTTAGCGGCAGCGCAATCTCCGTTAGTGGTAGCGCAATCTCCGTTAGCGGCAGCGCAATTACCGGATTGACAAGCGGTGACTACATGGTTCGGTATGCAGAAACAGACACCCACAAGGCAGGTCCGAATACTATCTTTACCGTGGCATCCTTTTCTTCGAATACTACCTTTATTCCTGTAACAGACATCACCATGACCAATGCGTCTACCGTACAAGCTGGCTCAAGTCTGATCCTTACGGGAAGCGTAACTCCTGTGAATGCTACCAACCGTATTATTACCTGGAGTATAGAAGATGCTAATGGCACAGGGGCAATCATCACCAGAAATACCTTCCGGGCACCATCGGCAGGTAGGGTCACAGTGAAGGCAACGGTTGTAGATGGTTTGGCTGTAGGTAATGATTATAGCAAAATATTTCCCATTACAATAACAGCAATACCTACTCCTAGTTCAGGTTCTACTTCTAACAATACGGGAAAAGCAGAGGGTAAAGTAGAAAAGAGCCAACAGCAGCAGGATGGCGCTCCGGCAATAAAGGTAAACAACAGCAGTGATGATTTGAAGATCAGTGTATTAACTCCTGAGGAGCAGAAAAGGGTAGCAGAAGGAGAGAATGCAAGGATTATACTAAAGGTTACTGACATCAGTGCTTCAGTCAGCGATGCAGAGAGGAAGCTAATTCAGGACACCTTAGCATCAGAGAATGGAGTTACAGAGAATGAAGCTGGGGATATACCTGTACTATATATTGATTTGACCCTTTATAAGCAGGTTGGCAGCCAAGAACAGACAAAGGTAACCGAGACTAAGGATAAAATCAGTATCAGCATCGAGGTACCGGAAGAGCTTCGGAATACGAATGAATTAAAAAGTAGGGAGTTTTATGTACTTCGTGTTCATGTCGGCGAAGTAAGCAGAATAGAGGGAACCTATGATCCGGTTACACATTTATTTACCTTTGAGACGGATAGATTCTCCACCTATGCCCTGACCTACCAGGATAAAATAAAGATACAGACTTATCAGGACTTCCACCATCTGCGTCTGACCGCAGAGGCAGGTAAGACCTCACAAACCTTATCCTATAAGAAAATTGCGAATGCGGATGGATATCTGATCTACGGTAGCAAATGCGGAGATGAGATGAAGGAGCTGGCCAATCTTCCGGCGGATACCCCCAACTACACGATAAAGAAGCTGAGGAAGGGAACCAATTACAAGTACCAGGTAAAGGCTTACCAGATCATCAACGGAGAGCAGGTTATCATTGCAACCTCTAAGATAATACATACTATCACCGAGAGTAAGAAATATGGTAACCCGACCAAGGTAACAACTGTTAAGGCATCGGTAAAGCTGGAAGTAGGGAAATCTATAACCGTCACAGGACAGGTGGTTTTACCTAAGGGCAAAAAGCTGAAGGAGCATACAGCAGTCATTCGTTATGAATCCTCCAACAAGGAGATTGCAACCGTAAACAGCAAGGGAAAAATCTCGGCAAAAGCAAAGGGAATCTGCTATGTGTACGCATATGCACAGAATGGTGCATATAAGAGAATTAAGGTAACGGTGGAATAATCCTCCCCGGTATAAATTAACTCGAAGGGCAGGCATGTATATATAGTTAGGATGATTTCAAATGCTTAAAGATAGGAAGCCTTAATATGGATTGAGAAGAGGGTCTGTCGCACAGGCATGTGCGACAGACCTTCTTGTAACAGTGCGCCCGGCGGGCGCACGTTTCAACGGGTGTAAGTCCCGAGTCCGCCTGGTAGTAGGAAGGACATAGCCAATGGCAAGGGTGTCGTGGGTGACTACGAATCTGAAGGAAGCCGGATGGCAAA
>JAEYOY010000018.1 GCA_023411215.1 Bacillota bacterium
CCATCCGGCTTCCTTCAGATTCGTAGTCACCCACGACACCCTTGCCATTGGCTATGTCCTTCCTACTACCAGGCGGACTCGGGACTTACACCCGTTGAAACGTGCGCCCGCCGGGCGCACTATAAAACCGCCCATGTGCCAACTACGGCTCATGAGCGGTTTCTTTCTAATCCCATTCCTTTTGTATAAGCTTCTCTATTAGACCCACATCAGCTGGTAACCACTTCACACTAACCAGCTCGTTTTTCTTTAGCCATCTGGCAGCCTCATGTTCCTTTAATACCAACTTACCGGATATTATTTTGCAGAGAAAGCAGTGCATTACCAGATGAAACTGTGGATAGTCATATTCTACTGTCTCTATTCGTTCTCCGACTTCGATCAGCATATCGAGTTCCTCTTCTATCTCACGGATCAAGGCCTCTTCCTGCGTCTCCCCTTCTTCCATCTTACCACCCGGGAATTCCCAA
Organism: Bacillota bacterium; assembly: GCA_023411215.1. Classification (GTDB taxonomy): domain Bacteria; phylum Bacillota; class Clostridia; order Lachnospirales; family Lachnospiraceae; genus Mobilitalea. The sequence goes on from JAEYOY010000018.1 coordinate 471, forward strand.
AACCCTTTCCATTCGCCATAGCCCCGCTGCGTTACCAAAATACTATCTTCCTGCTTGATTATTGCTGCGACCACTTCGATTGTCTTCATTTTCTTTCCCTTTCATATATCCATCCTTAAAGAATCCTCTGACTCCTCAACCCGTTATTATTGAATCTTACCCGTGAAATCTAGCCTCTCGATCTTCAGCTAGAGGCAATCCGCGTTTTACTTAACAGATATATAACCTATTCTCTGTTCATTTCACCACAGAACGTTTTTCACTTACTGTCATAATATAATTATAGATTAATCCTTCCCGAGGTGCTCCATGTTAATCCATACAGTGCAACCAAATGAGACAATATACTCCATTGCAGAGAAGTATGGTATTTCTACAGTAAAACTTATGACCGATAATCAAATCCTTGATCCGGGAAGACTGGTTGTCGGCGAAAGCCTTGCAGTTTTGCTTCCTGAGGAGACCTATATCGTCCGCAATGGAGATAGCTTAGAAAAAATAGCAGCTTCTCATGGTGTCTCCGTTATGCAATTACTGCGCAATAACCCTCAGCTTTCAGACAGATTATATATTTACCCCGGCGAAGAGTTAACCATCCGCTTTACTGATAAGATGTCTAGGGTGCTTACGACCAACGGATATGCATTCCCTTTTATCAACACTGGGGTTCTGAGAAAGACCTTACCCTACCTTACCTATCTTACTATCTTCTATTATAGAATAACGAAAGAAGGAGATATCGTCAATATCGAGGACCAGGAATTGATCAATATGGCATTACTTTATGGTGTAGCGCCTATTATGTGCATATCGGCAATCACAGAGACCGGAGAAGCCGATGTGGAAGCAGCCCATAGTATCCTTATGAACAAAGAAAATCAAGAGAACCTAATTAATCGTGTTTTGGATAACATGAAGGCCAAGGGTTATTACGGCCTCAATATAGACATGCAAAATGTTTTACAGGAGTACCGGGAGCTGTATGTTAGCTTCATCGCAAATATATCCGGCCGAGTAAGACAAGAGGGATATTACGTAAATGTTACACTGACCCCACGTACCTTTTTCACCGGAACGGATATCATGTATCAGGGACCCGAATACGCCACTGTTGGTCAGCTGACCGATGGTACTATGCTGTTATCCTATGAGTGGGGTCATGCCCATAGCCCTCAACCCGCCCTGCCTTTAGCACAAGTAAGAGTTTTCCTTGATTATATCACCACACAAATCCCGGCTGAAAAGCTTAGCCTCGGAATTCCTATCATCGGCTATATCTGGCAGCTTCCTTTTCATCCGGATTCATCCATAGCCAACTCTATTACCCAAAATTCAGCTCTAGCCTTAGCCGGTGAAGTTGGAGTAATAATCCAGCGTGATGTAGCTTCGGAAGCCCCATATTTTCAATATACTACGAATAATACCGATTATATTGTATGGTTTCGTGATGTCAGAAGTATTGCTGCTCTTTTGGACCTGGTAGTAGAATATGGTCTTGAAGGAATTGGGGTTTGGCATATTATGCAATTTGCATCGGGTCTTTGGCTATATATTAACGTAAGATTTGATATAAGAAAAGTTATCTGAAAGAGAATGGGTAACCGCTTTTATTTAAGAATAATTGCTTTTTACTTAAGAATAATAAATAGTTTTTTAATTGCAACTGCTGTATAATAGAATACCGGGCTAGGATGGAAGCACCGCTCCACTAGCCTATAAGATGCGTAATATCAGGAGGAATTGATGTGGCAAAGATAGTGAAAAAGTACACTCGAAATAAATCAGAGAACATTAGTGATCTAACGAATTCCAAAGTTATCCTTGAAGCGGACATGCCTTTATCGAAGTCCATGGTATGGAAGCTGCAGGCAGACTTCTATGCAAATCAGGGTCCGGAAGCATGGATTAAGGGAATTGTACCGCAATATATCACAACGAATCCCTATATTGCGAATCTATATGCGAAAACAGTATTTGGATATTGCAGAGATATAACTTCTTGTAAGAGCTATGATAGGAATTCCACCATATATATCTTAGAGCTTGCGGCAGGCGTTGGGCGATTTACCCATACATTTCTTAAGAGGTTCTTACATCTTCTTGAACATTCTTCTATAAAAGGGCTGAAGTTCAAGTATATCATAACGGATTTTGCCGAACAGAACGTAACCTATTGGCTAAATCACAGCTACCTGAAGCCCTATTTCGAAAAAGGCATTCTTGACTGTGCTACCTTCGATATGACCAGGGATGAAGAGCTTCATTTGCGATACAGCGGTAATAAGATAAGAGCCGGTGAGCAAGATAACCCCCTTATCTTATTCGCTAACTATACCTTTGACAGTCTTCCTCAAGATACCTTCTATGTAAATGAGGGCACACTGCAGGAAGGCCTAATTACAATAACATCAAAGGGAGAGCAGACTGACCCTAAGGATCAATCCATTCTGGCAGGCATCGAGTATGATTATAAGGACAAGCCCATCGAGGCGGTAGGATATTATGAAGAAAGCAATCTGAATGACATCCTTCTGTACTATAAGGCAAGTCTTGAGGATACTGCCTTTTCCATGCCGATTGTTGCCCTACGATGTATTGATCGGTTGAGAAAGCTATTCAACGATGATGTCCTTCTACTCTCCACGGATAAAGGCTATCGAAATATCTCCTCCTTGCAGGGGATCTACCATCCATTTCTGTCGAAGCACGGCTCTATATCCCTTACCGTGAACTTTCACGCACTAGAATTATATTTTAACAGCCTTGGCGGAAGTGCAATGCATAGCCTCTATGAGCATGAAAATGTAACGATGTCGTTATTCTTATTAAGTGACCGCTCCCATGATTTTATTGAGACCACACTGGCTTATCAGGAGATTATTGAAGGCATCGGACCAGATGATTTCTACGTAATTAAGAAAGCTGTGGTGCCGCATAATCAGTCACTAACCACCAAGGAATTACTGACCTTTTTAAGGTATACGGTTTGGGATGCGAGAACCTTCCTAGAATTTTATAATACACTGTTAGAGCGTATCTCTGAGGAAGAAAATTTCCCTAAGGATGAACTGATCTCCATTCTGCATCAAGTATGGGACCATTATTTTCCGATTGGAGAAGAGGGGGATCTGTCCTACTGTATAGGTTCCTTATTCGGCTATTTTGGATGTGATTATGACGCCATAAGAATGTATCTAGTCTCTTTGGAATTCTACGGCGAGGACCCCGCCATATATTATGAGCTTGCACTCTGCCATTACAACCTGCAGGAGTTTGATAAAGCTTTGGATTATATCGGCAAATCCCTCTTACTAGACCCTGATTTTGATGATAGCCATAAGCTAAAGAGATTAATCGAAGTGATTAACGAATAACACAGGAATAGCAAAAGTCTGTCTCTTGCACATCCTATCTATTTGGATTATCATTATACAATAGAAAGCACGCTTCACGGACTTTCTATTGTCATGAATGATAAACTGTCATTCTGATGGCAGATAATTCTTTTCCTATAGGAGGACAAATAATGAGTAGCTTGTTTATGAGATTTCCCGGCAATAAAGCGAAGGCGCTGACACTAAGCTATGACGACGGTGTAGAGCAGGATGTAAGGCTGATATCCATTCTAAATAATCACGGTATTAAGTGTACCTTTAACATTAATTCCGGCTTATTCTCACCAGAAGGTACCGTATTTGACAAGGGACAAATTCATCGTAGATTATCCGAAAAAGATGTAATAAAATTATATAAGGATTCTGGGCATGAGGTTGCGGTTCACGGATTGACCCATCCCTTTTTAGAACAACTTCCCTCCAATATAGCAGCCTATGAGATTATCCAGGACAGGAAGAACCTAGAGCGTTTGTTTGGTACTATCATAAGGGGTATGGCTTATCCTTTCGGAACCTTTAGTGATGAAGTAGTGGCTGTTCTGAAGGCCGCCGGTATCGTCTATTCCAGAACGGTAATGGACACAGAGGATTTTAGGTTACCTACCGACTGGCTCAGACTCCCTGCTACCTGCCATCACAAGAATCCGAAGCTTAACGCACTTACGGACCGATTCTTAACGCAGATCCCTATGTCAGCTCCCTGGTTATTCTACCTCTGGGGTCACAGCTATGAGTTTGAAGCCGATAATAACTGGAATGTAATCGAAGAATTCGCAAAGAGAATCGGCGGCAGAGAAGACATCTGGTATGCGACGAATATCCAAATTTATGATTATATGGAGGCTTACCAACGACTCCTATTCAGTGTAGAGGCATTAATCGTACATAATCCAACGGCCATCACTTTATTCTTTGAGTATGACCATCAGTCCTATGAAATTAAACCCGCCACTACCCTCCGGTTATCCTAAGGATCGCAAAAATCATTCTTAACATAAACCTCATTAATATTAATATAATATAACGATACGATGAGTGAAAATGTTTAGAATGGAGTATTTGATGAAGAAATTCTTAATAAAAACGGTTATTGTATGCCTGCTGGTCCTTATTCTGCCCTTTCTACTGACACTTCTCTTCACTCATGAGGAGAGTGATGCATCTTTGGATACAACGGATTTCACAATATATTATGAGGTGAATGATTCAAAGGAAAAGCTATCCTTCGATGAATATCTGATTGGGGTGGTTGCGGCGAATATGTCGGCAGGCTATCACATGGAAGCCTTGAAAGCTCAGGCTGTAATAGCCCGAACCTATGCATTGTATAATATTGCTTTGCTGACAAAGGAGGATAGGAGCAAGGACAGCTTTACGACCTCAGAGCTCGGTCTATCTTATATAAGTCTTGATAAGCTAAAGGGTTTCTGGGGAGACGAGAACTACAATACCTATTTTACCAAGCTAGAAAATGCAGTGAATGGGACAAAGGATGAGGTTATTCTTTATGAAGATGATCTGATTCTGCCGGTATTTTTTGACACAGGCTCTGGCTTTACCCGCAATGCCGAAGAAGCTTGGGGCATCTCTATCCCATATCTTGTCAGCGTTTCAAGTAAGCAGGATGTTACTTCAACCAATTATCTCTCCATTGATGAATTCAAAGTTGATGAGCTGATTGAATTACTTGAGAAGTATTTTACAGACCTGACGCTTAACGAAGCTTCCTTCTTTGAGGAAGTAAAGGTAGCCTCCAGAGACAGTGCAGGCTATGTCACGAAAATAGACCTTGGCAGCCTTACCGTCTCCGGTGAAGAATTTGCCAAGGTCCTTGGTTTAGCTTCCAATCATTTTTATATTGAAGAATATGAGGGGCAGGCTCGTATCATCTGCAATGGCTGCGGCCATGGTATTGGTTTAAGTCAGTATGGTGCCAACGCAATGGCAGAAGAGAATACCTCCTATACTGATATCCTCAAATATTATTATTCAGGGATAAAAATTACTGATCTGTCCGATTAAATCACATGCCTCGAACCTTCATAAGGAAGATATATTCCTCCAGCCATAGCTTAATTCTCGGCTGTTCTTCCTTACGCTTAAGTACTAGACCTTTCTGATAGAGGGCAACCTTGCTTAGATCCTCCTCGGATATGACTTCCTCTGCATACCGGTATCGCATGAAGATACTTGCCACATCATAGAAGGTTATTCGGTCATAATGAAAATGATCTCTCACTCTATTAGCCAGCATAAGTATCGTCTCCTGCTCCTCCATACGATAGCCCTCTTTCTTCAGTATTTCGAGTACTTTCAGAAACATGAGATACATTTTTCTACTGGTATCCGCTTTGCTATATTCCTTGTGGTGATGGTATTTTAAGATATTATAATAAGTTAAGATAATAATTAATATAATCAACACAGTCCCAATTGCTGCTAAAATTCCTGCCAGGACCTCATTGGTGGGCTTTTCTTTCTCTATCTCCGGTAAAACAAATCCACCATTGTCCGGTATATAGCCTTCGGGTATCTCTCCCTCGTAATGTCCGGGGTAGACTTCGTTACTTTCTTCTGTTTTCTTCTCGTCAATCCAGGTAGTGTATCGGGCACCGACAAAAGGAGACGTCGCCTCAAATGGAATCCACCCCACACCTTCTATATAAGCTTCTGCCCATGCATGGGCTTGACTATTCTTAATCGGATACATATTATCTTTATCTTGATGTTCGAATTTGGCTACAAAGCCCTCCAGGTATCTCATCGGAACTCCGATGCATCTTCCCAGTACTGCCATCGCTGTTGCATAAGAGGTGCAATACCCCTCTCTGCCCTCAAATAGGAAGTAATCCACAAAATCCTGTCCCTCCGGAGGATTTGTCGGGGATAAACTATAGGTATAGGTCTGCAGATAAGCTTCAATCGCCTTAAGCTTATCATAGGTGGAATCATAATCTGCGGTAATATCTTCTGCTAATTCCTTGACTCTTACCGGCAGCTCTTCCGGTAACACCGTATATTTCTCCTTAATTAGCTTTGCTCTTTCACCGAACAGCTCATAGAAGTCCCATCGGTTAACAAAGCTTTTCGATTTATCCTGCATCAGAGTATTATCCTCCAGCCACTCAAAAGAATCCAACTTAATACTTTGTGCATTGTAATAGGAGAAGGTATCCGCTTCCTGAAGCATTTTCACAAACGCTTCCCCCTTCAAATTCATCTCAAAGAAAACACCTTCATAGGTTGTTCCCCTCCCCTTTGGCTTCTCAAAGGTTATGTTCGAGGGGGCTGCCTTTGGAAAGACAGAATCCGAGAGTAAGTTAAACCAGCTGGTCTTTAATGGGTAGAAGAAGGTCTTTGTCTTGATATTATCATATTGTATCTTCAAGGTAACCGGCTCAACATAACGATTGTTCTCCAAGTCCCCCAGGTTCTGTCTTGAGAGCGCGTATGCCAATTCCAGGTAGTCGAGCTTATATTCCTGCTCTTCAGGCAGATAATCCATCCTGCTCTTCTCCCAGCTGTATCCGGTGTAGGTGTCACTAACAGAACCAATCAGATAAATAGCCCTATTACGCACGGATCCGCTAAATCTCATGGCAACCTTCTCGTCCCTAATCAGGTTCCCGTTATCATTGGCCAGTTTTCCGTTGTCTTCGGAATATCCGGTAAGGCTGATGAAAAATTCATTGGAATGCTTACTAAGGTAATAATCCAGGTCTGTACTCCAGCGTTCTATCTGATCCTTAACACTTTCATAGATATTACGAAACGTCGTCCATTGAATCGGTTCCTCCTTCGAAGGCATTGCGACAGCTAGTATCGCAAGAAGCAGACAGATTGGAGCCAGGTAGAGTATACTTTCCTTCTTCTCCTGCTTTCCCGCTTTACGGGCATAGATGATACCGTAACACTCTAATATGATAGATAAAAGGTAAAAGAGGCAGATAGCAACTACTGCCTTATTGATGTTCATTTTACGAATACTTAGAATCACTAAGACTGCTATCACAACAACCGCTAGAGAGATTTTGAGTAGTTGAGTCCTGGTCAACAGAAAGAAGATAATTACTCCCAATATACTAATCATAAAAATTGTGATGTTTGAGAATCTAGCTTGGTAGAGCTCCTCTGAACCATTATAGGTAGCCACCCACTCCCAGTACTCCCCGGCCCATATCATTGGATTGAATTTTCTTACCCAGAAGATTAATGCCAGAATCGGAATAATACTGGTCAGAATCAGATAGGTAACCGTATTTTTCTTATTCAAATCGATTAGAAATACCCCCAGTGCTGGGAGAAAAGAAAAGAAAGCGCATATAAAGACCGCTACCCGAAGTTCAAAGTATTGGTTGATTACTAATGCCAAAGCCCAGCTTAAGGCCATGCTTAACAAGGTCCGATATGCCTGATATAGCTTTTCTCTGTCTTGAAACATAAAAGCCCCCCCAGTTTCGTAAATCACATTAGATTATATATAAAATTATTATGTTTATAATAACTAGTTTTACAACCTGCCCTTTGAGTTAGTTTGTGCCGAGGAAGACGCAGGCACAAACTTGGAAGTGTGAAAATCGATTTTTATTTTCACACTATTCGGGTGAAAGGATATCTGCGATCTCATCTTCTGACATAATCTGATATACCACTACTCCGGATAGCTTCATACCATCCTTCAATTCCTTCGTCTTCTCGGATATATCATCACTTATCAGCAAGATACAGATATGATTTCCGTTCGAAACGACTTGCAGAGCAGCAAGATAAAGCTCCTTCGTCAAATAATGGGTCGCTACAACGCAAAACATTCCTTCTTCCCTATGTAGGAGTCTCTCGGCAAGTAATTCATTGACGGGGATATGGCTATCGAATCGGATATGTACACAAGCTTTATAGAAGGCATTAAAATCCTCTTTGGAGTGAATGTCTACTGATTTCTTACCATCCATTTCATAGATAATCTGGGAGGGAGTCCCCCTCTGTGCGTAGAAGTTTGAAATTGCCAGAACACTCTCAATAATTTTATCCTCAGCAATAACAACCTTCAACTCATCTTCTTTTATCATCATCAAATCCATGAAAAGAACGATTTCTGCTTTCGGGATATGCTGATACTTTCTTGTAATCAGTTCCCGCATTCTTGCAGAGGCTTTCCAGTGAATCTGCTTTCGACTGTCACCCGAGTTATACTTCCTCATCTCGGTATCCAGTTCTTCCGCAGCCAAATTGCCGGCGCGCAGGGGGTTCTTAACATCTGTCTGAGGCGGCGCGATTCCCAACTGCTCCAGAGGCACAATTCTCGGAAGTACCACTACCTTAAGCTTTGATGAGATCGGATAGGTAATGCTAAAGAGATATAGAAAATCCGTTACTTCGATGGAATCCACACCGACATAATACTCGCCTCGGTAGTTGCACTTAATTCTGGTCTCCATTCGCTCGCTTTCACTTGGAAGTAGACTATATTCTGCTATCTGATGTGTAGCTTCTATCGTTGATTTATCACCCAGAAAATTAACCTTAACATTACGGAAGGTAACATAATCCTCATTGGCGATAACGAAGGAATATGTGATCCAATCACCCTTTACCACCAGATAAGCGTCCATTTTCTGATAGATTTTAAATCGGAAATAAACATAAAGGGTATATAGGAAAGCAACGATCGGAATGAAAATCGACAAGTAAAACAGTGCATAGGAAATATTACCCCCGAAATAGGAGGCAAATACACTACTTCCGATAATTGCCGCTGTAAAAATCAGACGATTTATTTTCATAGAAAATCTCCATTCGTTTACTTTACAAGCACCGGAACCGTTATCTTAGCAACTAATGTTTTTAATATCTTTTCCACTTTTGTCTGTGATAATCTGGCTTCCGGAGCAAGAATGATACGATGGGCAAGTACTGGCAACACCAGCTTCATGATATCATCCGGAATACAGTAATTTCTTCCTTCCAGATAGGCCAATGCTTGAGATGCACGCAGCAACGCCAGTGTCGCTCTTGGGCTTGCTCCAAGGGAGATATTGCTGTCCCTTCTCGTCTCCTGAACAATCTTCGTTATATAAGTAACCAGATCCTGATTCACTTTAACCTCTTCTACTACCTTCTGCATCTGAAATACCGTCTCACTGTCGACTACAGGCTCCAGCTTTTTCACCAACTGATGGTTTAAGAAACGTTCCGCCATTACCTTCTCGTCTCCGACTCCTGGATATCCTATGGATATCTTCATCATGAAACGGTCCAGCTGTGCCTCAGGAAGATTATAAGTTCCCAGATAATCAATGGGATTCTGGGTTGCTATTACCATAAAGGGTCTGGGGAGCGGGTAGGTCACCCCATCTACTGTGATTTGCTTCTCCTCCATCGCCTCTAGTAAGCTTGCCTGAGTCTTTGGCGAAGTACGGTTAATCTCATCCGCCAGAATAATATTATTCACGATAGCACCCTTGGAATACTCGAATTTACCGCTCTGCATATTATAAATAGAAAGTCCCGTAACGTCACTGGGCAAGGTGTCAGGTGTGAACTGAATACGGGTAAAGCCACAATCAATCGTCTGTGCTACAGTCTTAGCCAGAGTCGTCTTTCCGACGCCCGGAACGTCCTCCAGTAATAGATGTCCCCCAGCCAGTAAGGTAACCAGTGTATGCTCGATCACTTCTCTCTTACCGACAATAATCTGTTCCATATTATGTACCATATCCGCAACTTTCTTTTGATTTTCCATATTAATAACCATACCTTTCTCATCGCCCGCAAACTGTGAGCCACAGGCATAAATTTGCCGTTTGAAAATTGATTTTCAAAACCTTCCATATCTTTCTGTATATTGTAATCCCTTCCATTATTATACTTTAATCACCTGAAGTATATCAAGGTAAGAATTGCATTACTTTTTGTACTTTTTATGTTTAATTTGGCGAGTTTTCCTCTCAATAAGATTTTGATATTCTCTGGTGGCTCATACAATAGAAATCATACTTCGCGAACGTTATTGTCATGAATGACAGATGCATGTTGTAATTGGTCATGAATCACAAAAGGATGCCGTCAGCCCCTTATACAGTATGCCGACCACATCCTTTTTGAAATTACAATTTTGCAACTAATCCATTCAATAGTTTTACCGTATTCCGGATTGCTATTTCTTCAAATTCCTTATAGCTCATCTCTGCGCTGTGATCTGCCTTATCAGAAATTGCCCGGATGATCAGGAATGGGATCTGATTAAGATAAGCGGCTTGCGCAATTGCCGCTCCCTCCATCTCCGTACAATAACCGTTAAAGTTATCCACTAGCCAGGTCTTCTTTCCGCTGTCTGATATAAACTGATCTCCGCTTACGATCCTACCTGTATGAACTCCCACATCAGGTATCACCTCATTACACACTTCCTTAGCAAGGGTAATCATACGCTCGTCTGCCTGAAAGATGGAGGCTTTCATTCGGGGTATCACACCCGCAGGATAGCCGAAGCCCGTTGCATCTATATCATGCTGTTGTGTGTCTGTAGAAAGTACGATATCCGCAATATTGATCTCATTTCTCAGGGAACCTGCAACACCGGTATTGATCACTGCATCAGCATGAAAAATGTCAACCAATATCTGAGTACATATGGCCGCATTTACCTTACCGATTCCGCAGCGCACCACAACTACCTCATGGCCCTGTAGTGTGCCCTCATAAAATTCTATAGAGGCAATGGTCCGTACCTGAACCCCTATCATCTGGCCCTTCAGAATATGAACTTCTTCGTCCATTGCTCCTATAATTCCTATTTTCTTCATTGTATTTCTCCTATCATTACATTCCTTTGCATTAATGTGAAAATACAAAACGATTTTCACACCAATCCTTCATGCTGCCAAGACCGTGAGTCTGGGCTGCAGCACGAAAATGTTGATTAAAAATCAATCCTTTTTCATACTAATACAGATATTGTATCTGATTCAGTGGAAAAACACAATGTCATAATTCTACTTACTTATCTGATAACTACCCTTCCGATATGCAAAAGGATGCTGTCAGCCTGCCATACCTGCACGATAAAAGTACGATTGTCAAGCTATGATTATAAAAAATTCATTTGCAAATTAGAAAGGTCTGATATACAATGTATTCGATTATCACTAGCATTACCAAAGTTGTAGCTATTAGAGTCCTTGTTACATATAATTTATTAAACGCTCAATCAGCAAAGGTACTTTTAGTATCTTTTTTGCCGTGCAGGGAAGTATACTCCATTTCAGAGATGCTTTTTATGCTGGTAATATGATTAGCGAATGAAAGGTTAGGTAAGAATTAAGATATGGTATATAAAACATCAGGTGTATGTAGTCGAGAAATCCATTTTGAGGTAGACGAGAAGACCAACACGATAACTACCCTTAATTTTAAAGGAGGCTGCAACGGTAACACCAGCGGTATCTCCAAGTTGGTCATTGGGATGAAAGTTGATGATGTAATCCGTAAATTAGAAGGTGTGACCTGTGATTTTCGCTCCACCTCCTGCCCAGATCAATTGGCGAGAGCATTAAAGGAATGGAGGTCTTAAGAATGAAACGTATCGTTTTAACCGGAGGAGGAACCGCAGGTCATGTAACCCCTTGTATCGCTTTGCTTCCACAACTAAAGCAGGAGGGTTATGACATTCAGTATATTGGCTCTTATCAGGGAATCGAACGTAGGCTCATTGAAGAATTCGACATACCTTATCATGGCATTGCCTCCGGTAAATTAAGAAGATACCTTGACCCCAAGAACTTTTCCGATCCCATCAAGGTTATAAAGGGTTATCTGGAAGCACGAAAACTGTTGAAAAACCTAAAACCGGATATTGTCTTTTCCAAGGGCGGTTTTGTAACTGTACCTGTCGTTCTTGCAGCAAAGAGCAACAAGATTCCAGTTATTGTTCATGAATCCGATATCACCCCGGGATTAGCCAATAAGCTTGCTCTTCCCTCCGCCTCAAAAATTTGTGTTAATTTTCCTGAGACTTTAAAGTATCTCCCGGAGGGCAAGGCAGTTCTTACCGGAACGCCCATTCGCAAGGAGCTTTTCTCCGGCAACAAGCTTCGTGGCTTAGATTTCTGCGGTTTTACCGCGAATAAGCCTGTAATGCTGATAATCGGCGGCAGCACCGGCTCAAGGGTAATCAATGAGATTATTCGCGGAATGCTTCCGACCCTGCTCCGTGACTACCAAGTGATACACCTTTGTGGTAAGGGCAATCTGGATGAACGCCTGAATGATACCGCCGGCTATGTACAATTTGAATATATCCGCGCAGAGCTAAGTGATCTCCTCGCTGCTTCCGATCTTGTTATCTCAAGAGCAGGAGCCAATGCTATCTGTGAACTGTTAGCTCTCAGAAAGCCCAATATATTAATTCCTCTGTCGGCGAAGGCCAGTCGCGGAGACCAAATTCTGAATGCAGAATCCTTCGAACGGCAGGGTTACTCTTATCTACTTAAGGAAGAGGACCTCTCGATTGCAAAGCTTCTGGAGGCAATCGGTACCGTTGCTGAAAAGAAGCAGGACTATATCGATGCCATGAGCAAAAGTGATTTAAACAATTCCATCGATACCATAATTAAATTGATCAAAGAGACAGAGAAACAATATCACTGCTAGCATAATTGAATACCAGCATTCTGATTCATAGAACATAATAAACCCTGCAGACGGTTATCTTGTCGATACCTTGTTGCAGGGTTTTCAAGCATCTTATTCAATTTTTGCGGCAATTGCAGCTGCTAAGGCGACTGCTTCGCCGTCTTCATATTTACCAGGTAACCAAGTAGTCTTTACCTGATCCCCATGATACCTGGGTATCAGGTGCATATGAAAGTGAAATATGGTCTGACCTGCTGCCTCTCCATTATTCTGCAACAGATTCATACCATCGCAGTGGAGCTCTGCTTGAATTGCCTTGGCAATCTTACGAGCAACAGGCAAAGCCTTCACCGCGGTATCCTCATCTAGTTCAAATAGATTAACTGCGTGCCTTTTTGACAGAATAACAGTATGTCCCTTTGCTGCTGGAGAAATATCCATGATTGCCTTAAAATATTCATCCTCATAAATAACTGCCGAAGGAATCTCTCCGGCAATAATCTTACAAAAAATACAATTGTCCTGCATAAAATACCTCCTATGTCGATTGATGTTCTACTCTTTTCATTGTATTTATTTCCATAATTTGATACTATGATAGATAATAAAACTATTTTCACGGTTTATCTTTCATACGAAGGGGGGATATGGAATGTTATCCGATTACAGTAATGACACAATTGCCGGCATGGTTAAAAATAATCCTGAATTAGAGGCTCTCATTCAATCGATTACAACCGCTAATAAGAAAACCACATCGATGTTCGTGCATGAGCTTCGCAATCCTTTAGCCTTACTGAAAGGCACCATACAATATATCGAAATGAAACAGCCCGAGGTAAAGAATTATAAATACTGGGATCAGGTACAGGAACTGATTAATGATATGGAGCGCATCATGCAGGATGCTTCCCTGCTTAATAATTCGAATCAGCTTACTAAGGAGGATACAAACTTAATCTCCTTAATGGAAAATATCATCGGTAGCTTTATGCCACAGGCAATTTCCAAGGAAATTGACCTTACCCTTACCGTAGTCCCTGACAGCAAAGCTGCTTTTATGAACTATCACTGTGACGGTGGTAAGCTGAAGCAGGTATTTATCAATATAATAAAGAATGCCTTTGAGGCAACACAACCTGGCGACTTTATCCATATAGATCTGACACTGCTTCCGGGATCCGCCTCTTCCCCCTCCAAGCTTTCTATCGCTATAAGCAATAATGGTCATCCCATTCCTGAGGCGGCTCTTGAGTGCATCTTCCAACCTTTTGTTACCTTTAAAAAGAACGGAACCGGAGTAGGGCTTGCTTTGGCCAGAAAAGTGATCGATCTGCATTATGGAAGCATCACTGTCGTATCTGATGAAGGTTGTACCAACTTTACGATTTTACTTCCGCAATAATCAATCCCTTACTCGGAATACATACCTTCCCTTTGTAAATCACCTTTTATTTTCACACTGATTACGATAGAATGTTAAACTGAAAAACCTGGTCAAAGGAACGAAGGGTCTTAAAATTGCCCTTAGCCGTCAAATCACCGGACATAAATGCCCCCTGGAAGGTGATCCTGCCCAATACCAATTTGTTCATTACTGTATGCGTCGTCTTTGCAACTACATCGGCATCCGGCTTCTCACCGTAATAACATTTGAGACGTTTATTATCAATCTCCACCACAAGATTCTTCTTCTTATCGGAAATCTGTATGGAATAGGAGGCAACAAAATCATCCAAAGGATGGAAGTTATCCTTTAAATTCTTAATAAATTCCTGGCCGCCTTCTCCGTCTCCTCCTGTATCCAGCATTTCCTTAAATAACTGGGTTAGCTCCTCAATATCCTCTTTCTGCTTCTTCACATAAGAATCATCGGAGACATAAACCGATAGCTGCTCGCTCTCCTGGGGCGTGAGCGTAATCGAGCTACTGCGAAGGACATTCTGCTTAATAGCCGCATTACTGGTGGGAAGCGTCTTCGTCTTTTGGTGAATGGTACGGTAGAAGACCTCCGCTTTCTTTTCAATAATATCTAAATAATCCTTATTTGTCTCAAAGTCTACATGATCCTCCACATAGGCTCCCAGACCACTGACCGGAAGTCCTCCCAAGGTCTCCCAAGCCTTTATCATGTAAAGCTCCGCATCTCTCTCTCCATAGGTATTCGCTATGGCTACTGGAAGCATATAAAGCTTACTGATCTTATCCTTATCTGCGTAAAGCCAGCAGGCATCCAGAAACTGCTGCATCAGACCACCGATTCCGAACCACTCCACGGTAGTTGCCAGAATTACACCATCCGCTTCCTTTAAGGTCTTAGGAAGCATTGATATTGCATTCTTCTCCTCATAAAGGTTGTACCTGGTAACCTGTACCCGGAGTTCCTCCAATACTGTAGTCAGCTTACTCATTACATAGAGCGTCGGATCTTCAATTAATCCTCTCCCTCCGTAATAGATATTAATTTTCATGCAATAACCTCTCCTCCTGCAATAGATATGAAACTATTCGCCGAACTTCTTCCCTGCTGCTATGATAAGCAGCCTCTCATTATTCTATAGTGCAATCGATATTCACAGCATCTATACTCCTATTTCTTGCGATTGTTGATCGATCCTCGTTCTTTTATTGGAGCGGCGATATACGAGAGCCGCTAATAATATACCCGCCAAAAAGCCTCCGACATGGGCTGCCATATCGATCTGTGTATTAACAATGCCTCCATAGAGACTGAAGATAGCGAACAGCACCATCTGCCTTGTACTGATATCTTCCAATCGTCCACGGTTAATTGCTACGATAAACAACATGGCACCCACTACACCAAAGATGGCACCGGAGGCACCGATGGAGAACGTTGATTTCCCAATCAGATACTGACCGTTTTCCTTCCACATATTATAACTGATGGAGGTTATCCCTGCAATAATGCCCGTGCCAAAATAAAGGAAGAGATATTTTACCTTACCGACCGCCCGTTCTAATTTATCACCAACGAATAACAATACCAGCATATTATTGAAGAGATGTTCAAAATCCGAATGCATAAACATCGAGGTAAGCACCCGGTAATATTCCTTCTCTGTAAACACATAATACCAGGACAATGCACCCTTCCCAAGCATCCTACCCTCACCGCCAAAGAGTGGAGTATAGTGAAGAATAAGGAAGGCAATCACATTAATAACTATAATAGTAGTATTGATTAACGTAAATACCTTAAATCCTGACCGAACACGGGTAGCCCTTTTTGGATATGGATTGTATCCTACATCAGAGGTTGAATTATCATACATTGGCTTCTGACTAAATGCTCTCTGACGTTCTTCCTCCACCAGTGCTTCCTCAAGCTGATCGCGTATCGTAATAAATTCATTGGTACCCGTCTCATATATGATTAATCGGCTGGTCGTAAGATCTATGATCCAATGCTGATCCTCCTGGTTATCCGTGCAAAGGTGCTTCACCCTGTCCACTTCAGTGGTCAATATCAAGCTAAGTAATCGAATTCGATTAGGATATGGCTCCCTGTGAAAATTATTCTTAATCTGCTCCAGAATGTGCGTGTATTGCTCCTTACCAAGATCTGTACCTGTCAACGTTTTGAAGACGGAAACTACGGTAAGCTCCATATCCTCGATAAGATAGAACAAGTATATTCCCGCTGTATTTGAGTTGATTCTTCGATACCCCAGATTCATTAAGGTATATTCCAGTCTCTCTTCTATCATTTCTTCATCCTTTTTCTATGATAAGTGTTCGTTTCAACACCCTTTGTATAGCCATATACTTGTGAGAATTCAACTCTATTTTGCTATACCTGTTCCTCCCAAGCGAAGGAACGCTTTACAGCCTTCTTCCAGCCTGCAATTAGTCTGTTTCTCTTCTCCTCATCCATGTCCGGCTGAAAGGTCTCGGCCAATGCCCAATTTGCTTTAATCTCCTCCTGATCCTTCCAGAAGCCGACGGCAAGACCGGCAAGATAAGCCGCACCAAGTGCCGTGGTCTCAATACATTCCGGCTTGTGAACCTCGGTATTCAAAATATCTGCCTGGAATTGCATCAGGAATCGATTGGCACATGCACCACCGTCTACCTTTAATGATTTCAGGGTCAACATAGAATCACTTTCCATCGCCTTAAGTACATCCTGCGTCTGGTAAGCGATTGCTTCTAAGGTTGCCCGGATAATATGGTCCTTATTGCAGCCGCGGGTGATCCCTACAATAGCACCTCTTGCGTACTGATCCCAGTATGGTGCTCCGAGTCCGGTAAAGGAAGGAACTACATAGACACCGTTGGAGTCAGGTACTTGTAGTGCACATTTCTCGCTCTCAGCTGCAGAGCGTATTAGCTGTAGCTCATCCCTTAACCACTGGATAGCGGCACCTGCTACAAATACGCTTCCCTCTAATGCATAATTAACCTCAGAACCGGTGGATGCAGCAATGGTGGTAATCAGTCCATGCTGAGACATAATCGCTTCCGTACCCGTATTCATAAGTAAGAAGCAACCAGTTCCATAAGTGTTCTTCACCTCACCCCGACCAAAGCAGCACTGACCAAAAAGTGCAGCCTGCTGGTCACCTGCTGCCCCTGCAATCGCGATCGCATCACCGAATAAGGAGCGGTCAGAATAGCCATATATACTGCTGGAGGGCTTAACCTCCGGAAGCATCTGCACCGGAATATCAAGTTCAGCCAGTATTTTCTCATCCCAGGTCAACTTTTTAATATCATAAAGCATGGTCCGGGATGCATTTGTATAATCCGTGACGAAGGTTTTCCCTTTCGTCAGGTTCCATATAATCCAGGTATCAACAGTACCAAACAGGAGCTCACCGGCTTTCGCCTGCTCCCTAGCACCCTCAACATGGTCGAGAATCCATTTAATCTTGGTTCCGGAGAAGTATGCATCCGGGATTAATCCCGTCTTCTCCTTAATATAGGATTCATAGCCCTTCACCTTCAGCTCTTCTACCATATCCGAGGTTCTGCGGCACTGCCATACAATCGCATTATACACCGGCTGTCCGGTCAACTTGTTCCATACAATCGTCGTCTCTCGCTGGTTCGTAATGCCGATGGATGCGATCTCATTCGCATTAATACCAAGCTTTGCCATCGCCTCCGTTGCTACAGAAACTAAAGAGGACCAGATCTCCATCGGATCATGCTCCACCCAGCCGGGCTTCGGATAAATCTGCGTAAATTCTTTTTGTGCGACGCTCTTCATTTTCCCCTTTTTATCAAAAATAATACATCTTGAACTTGTCGTACCTTGATCAAGCGCCATAATATATTGTTTCATCTCATACCTCCAACACAATTTTAGTTATCCCCATAGCAAGTCCATTTTTAGCGGACTATTTATCATTCGTTCCTCTGAGACAAGCAGAGTTCTATGTAATCAAATTAATTATCTAGAGCTGACATTACGATTACAACGATTGCACCGATTGCAAGGATAATATCTAATATCAGCAAAACCCAATAAAATATCTGCTCGCCAATCTTATCATTTATCTTAGCTTTAAGCTTTAGTATGGTATTCACGATTAAGACTGCTGCAAACAGTAAAAGAACTATACCCTTGACAGCAGCACTACCCACGAAGTTCGCGATCACAAGAAAAGTCACTAATATAATCGCATGCATTACATCGTATCGTCTCTTCATTTAATACCTCCTATCATGATAATAAAGAAAGCGTAGTGAGCATATTACAAGCTTGCTTGTAAGTATGCGATCGGAGCTGGTGATCATGAACACGCTTTATGTTCATGATATAAAGAAAGCGTAGTGAGCATATTACAAGCTTGCTTGTAAGTATGCGATCGGAGCTGATGATCATGAACACGCTTTTGTTCATGATATAACCTCTCATAATTACACTTTTATTGTACCCTTTTGTTCCAATATTTACAAGGCTTTTTACGTCAGACCTCCTGATTATCCCTGAAGCTAATAGGGGGTTCTTGCATGTCGCAACACATTGATTTAGATAGAATTTTTCTTATTCCTGAAGCTACGAAGTCTCTTACTGATTCTTGCCTTTTTTTGATAAGACAATCTGAACTATAGCTCCAATAACAACAGATATGAGAATTATACCAATCCAGATTTCAAATCCCGGATGATGTCGTAATCTCCAAATATCCTCCGCTTTCATACCCTCAACAAGCTTCGACTCATTCGTTTTCTTTACCGCGTTTCCAAGATAGTTCCCGATAAAGATGCCACTTACAATGCCTACTGTCATAAACGCCGAAGCAATTCGTTTGTTAAAAAAAAGCAGTAATAGGGCCGCCGAGCATAAAGCTAAATAGAACTTCCAGTTATGTGCAATCCATCCAAACAGGTACTCATCCTTCGTAACTGTAAAGGCCAGCAATGCAACTACTGCTAAAATAATGCCCTCGATAACTCCATACATATATTTCGTTTGTTTCATAATACACCTCCTGAATATGCAATTTTGCTAATTGCTTTATGGCTGTATTTTTTCATAAACAATTCACTCAATACTATCCCTCCTTGAGTTCATCAATTAATTTTTTTAACTCTCCGGCTTGCTGCTCGCTTAATTTTTTACCACCTATAAACGCGGTTAGAAATTTTAGCAGGGACCCTCCAAAGGTATCCTCAACGAAACGTATACTTTGTTTTGTAATGTATTCATCCTTCGTGGTTAGGGTTGAGACCATGGCATTTCCATTACGAAAAATACCTTTTTCACATAGCTTTTTCAGTACGGTATAGGTCGTGGACTTTTTCCAGCTCATCTCTTTTTCACATAGCTTCACAAGATCACCAGAACCAATGGACTCATTCAGCCAGATTAATTCTGCAAACCTTTCTTCACTTTCTGTAAGCTTATATTCCTTCATAGGGGACCTCCTTGGTCTATAAGATATCGACTTGTTGTAAGTCTATATATTATAGACTTATATGTCAATAACTAATTCTAGTAATAAAAACCGCCAACCAAGAGACTAGATATTATCTCTCCTGATTGACGGTCGTCAATTTTATTTCATCTTAATAATACTTACTATGGCATTTACTTTCGCTTTACACTTAATTAGATTACACAAGCGGATGCAGCTGTATTTTCTTGAGTTTTTGTTGATACTTGATCAATTGCTCTTTTGAAAAAGGCTTCCCATGTGAAGGATACACTTTCTTAAAATCAAGGTTAATCATCTTCATCCATGAGGCTTCATAGTCTTTCACATTCTCGATCCAAATAATGATGTGATTCAAGCTTGGTATACCATTCATGGCTGCATCACCACAGAAAAGCACTCTATCCTCAAATAATAGACCAATAGAATCCTTTGTATGTCCGGGTAATTCAATAATCTTTGCAGAAAGCATTTTCTCAATTTCCGGCTTATTCTCTTTATTTACAATCAAATAACGCTCCGGAGAATTGACCGGCTGAAAGCGATGCTCCCCTTTACCGAACAATTTCATAATCTGACAGAAGCTCCATGCTATCATACTGCTACAACCTCCATCAAATGAATTTTGTCCAGCCTTCAATCTTTCGATCGCTTCGGGATGTAGTATCACCGTCGCTTTCGTCTTTTCCAGAAGCTGATTAAGGAAGCCAACATGATCATCATGTGCGTGTGTAATGAAGATATATGATATATCTTCTAAGGATATCCTTCTTTTGCTTAATTCTTCCTCGAACTTTTTATAATGCTCCTTGTAGCCTGTATCGATAAGCAAATATCCATCCCCAATATCAACCATAAAGATATTGCTAATCCTGTTTCCAAGGTTTATTATTCGATCTTCAATAGGCTTTCTCATCTTATAGGCGATTTCAATTTTATTCCCCAGCCCATTGTTTTCCTTTTTTACCTCGTCAATGTATGAGGGAATGTCTTCTATTTTTTCGATTGACCGGCCGATAAGAACGGATTCTAGTTGCTTCCTGACTAAGTGAGCATTGTTCAGACTTGTCTGATCCTTTACACCTTCGATCAACCAAAGTGTATCTACTAAGCTATCAATAATTTCATCATCAACAAACGGCTTGTCCTGATAGGAGATTTCTTGTTTTCCAGCTTCAATTTGCCAATCCGGATTAGTGAGAGACTTGTGAATAATATCCTTTGCATGACCTATGGCACATTGGTGTCCTTGACAGGCCTTACAGAATTTCGGCCCCATACAGATATTTTCAAGATCTTCTTGAAGGTGCTGATAGTAATCATGAAGCATTTTTGATTTTGCTCGGAGTTCAGATTGAATACCCAGCTTCCTATCATGAAATAGCTTTCTTACCATGAAGGATACGATCAATATTAGCACACCGAAGAAGATTACCATATAAGTTGGGTCTAAATATTGCTTCGGGGCAGTTTGTAACAGCTTTTGGATACCAAAAAACATAAATACGGTAGCAGCCAACAGCTTAATACCTAATTCCGGAATCTTATCACCCAATTTTTTACCTACAACAATACCTAAGGCTCCTGTAGCTATCATCCCTAAGACGGTACCCACTAATATCATGAATGGATAGGATGCATCTGCTGCTAAGGTGATGGCTGTTAACTGTGTTTTATCACCAAGTTCACCTAAAAAGAAGGCTAACGCAACCGTTGCTACCGGTCCAAATTGAATTTTAGGTTCCTCTTCCTCTTCGTCTTTGTCAGACTTAAGAGTCCATAGAGCAAATCCGACAAACGCAGCTCCTGCTACCATTTGAATGGTGCTAATCGGAACTACCTGAGAAAGATAGCTTCCTAAAATTACTGCCAAACCATGATTCAGAAAAGCCCCAATTCCAATTCCAATCAAAACCTTTCTGACAGGGTAACGCGTAGCAAACGCCATAGCAAGAATCTGTGTCTTATCACCCATCTCAGCGATAAAAATCAACATAAATGCCTTTAGTATTTCTTGAATCATATCCTTACTCCTTTACTTCTCGTAATATAATGATTGAATGAACCAATCTACTTCCTCTGACCAGGTTTTATATTCATTCACCTGCGTAGGGAAGTATGGGGCTCCTTCAATAATAACTAATTGCTAATTCTTATGCTCACTTTGCATACGCGCAAATAAAAAAGACCTTTAGATTATCAGACATTTTGCCCTATAATCTAAAAGTCTCGCTGCTTTAATATCCTTAAAGTAGATAAGACCAGGATCTCTCCAGTATGTTGATCTTATCTTGGTTTCCCATAGCTACTCCCTTTTAAAACTTAGATTATTGTATCATTCCCTGTTGTTATTGTCAATTAATTATCACATTTATTTCATCTATGTCTGTAGGATTACAATACCTGTGTTACATTTCGAAATAATAAATAGCAAGAAGTTTATCCCTTTGATAAGGAAATTTGTAATAGCGATTGGATTTGTATCTGTTTTATTACGCACTTAGTTTAGAAGAAATTCAAAATTCAAATTCGCCAGTGCTATCTTATCTCCCTGTATGATCTCCTTCTTCTCATTGGAAGTGAGCAAGCTTTCATTGACAAAGGTACCATTGGTGGAGTTTAGATCGGTGATATAATACTTATCCTCTTCCTTCGTAAGCTTGGCATGATATCGACTGACTACGCTTTTTTCAAGACAGTAATCCACATTTTTGCGAAGTTTTCCTATAAAAAAGGGGAATTCTTTGATACATATCGAAGAGTACTGCTCCTCGTCCGGGGATTTAAGAAAAACCTTAGCGATATCTTCTGGTTGTTGTGCTATATCACTTAATAAGCAGGTAGGACTGTAATCCTCCTGTATTACGGTCTCCTCTTTCTTTGGTGCCTCTTTTATCTCTTCATAATCAGGGACCTTCTCTGGGGCATCGGTAAGGTCTTTCCATAGATTATACTCCCGTTTTGTTAGCTGCGTCGGATCCACCCAGAGCCTTTCGGATACCATATTTTCTTCTTGATCCTTCTTAACCGGATCCCAATATTCCTGTCTAGGGTCAATATATTCACTCCTCGTTACAATCCTGGTCAGCTTTTTCTCTTTGCTCCAAAGCTTTTGCATTAGATACCCTCCTACACACAGGAGAATTAATATTAATCCTATTAGCCTACTGTATTCAATCTCTTCGCTGTAAGAATTATAAAAAATACCTGATGTAAAGCCAAGAATAAGAATCAACAACCCAGCCAATCCGCATATTCCTGTAAGAATGTAGGTTGTCCTCGGATAATAGGAGATCTCCGCTTCCTCTTCCAGTTTCTCCATTACCACCGGGATATTGTCAATATAGGAAGTCTTATGTTTTTCTATGGTTCCGGGCTCCTTTGCCTTACCTGGTCTGGATTCGTAATCAATTCTCTCAGGTGCTTGTATCTCAGCTTCCGATGCTTTGACCTTTGTTGGAGTCTCTACTTTCATCTGCTTATGCAGCACCTCATTCATATGGGCAAAGGTGTAACCCTCCTCCTTGCTGACGGCATAAAGCCGATATACCAGTAGTACTGCCTCCTTATCGTTGTAATCAACCTTATTCATCAGATATTCCAGTAGTCCGCTCATCTGCCCCCTGCTATCTTTACAATAACCAGATAGAAAGCATAAGCTTGGACAATTTGTAACCACATCGATATAGATATACTCAGCGTTTATGATAAAGTCGTCCTCGGGAAGGAGATGCTCGTAAGCCAGTTCCATCGTGTTTAATAAGACGGATATCAATTGCTTAAGCTGATCGTAGGATAAAGAAATCTTCGCAAATAAATTCTGCATGGATTGTTTTCCGGTAATATCATAATAATACAATATTTTATTATCCATAAAATGCTGCTGCAAAGGCAGTACGCCGGCCAAGGCTTGATTCATAAGCATACGGATGCAATAAGGCTCCTTAGGCTGCTCATCCTCTGTGATAACCATATAATTATGCTTGATATCCTTCCTGTACTCTACTACCATATTTCCTCCCAATGCTTGGTTAATTAATATTGCCATTTATAGATCTGTGTTTCTGAAAACAAACAAATACTCGGATATTTAATCCTTCGTAGCTTTACGAAAAAATCCCTCAATTTTATTCTTCAGTTCATCAATCCCCTTGAGCTGCGACGCTGTATCAAGAATAACTTCACATACACGTATCGTTTCCGCTGGATCATGAAGTGGATACTCTTCGGATATCACCGAAAGGGAATGGGGTGCCATCAGCTCTCTGACCCAGGGAATGGAGATTTGGGTGTTGGTCTGGACAGATATCGTAAGCTTTGAGCTATCCACAGTTGCTTCGATATCTGTTGTCTTTATTAAGAAAAACCCTTTACTTAGCTTCATACGAAGATATCTCTGAAGCTCCTGCTCCATTTTCTTACTGTCTTCCTGCCACAGATCAAAAATTCCCTGATTCATGATATGCTCATAATCAATTTCAGCCGATGCTAGCTCGGACTCATGCTTCATGATAAGTCCTGCCTTATGTAATGTCATATCAACGACACCCTGTATCCGGCAATAATCGTGCAGATAGAACGAAAGATAAAGTAATGCAAAGACAGTAAAGATTATGATCGGCATAACAAACGCTGCCTCTACCGTAATACTGGCTTTACAAGTCTTCATACCAACGTTCCTTTCGAAGCGAAGACTATAATAAGGTACCCTGCAAACAGAAAAGGAATAAAGGGGATGCTCTTCTTACGATCAACTCTTCTTAAAATCAATAGGAAGATAGATAGAACAGCAGCAAGAAACAATGCCATACCAAATAATTCAAGATTGTTCCAGAAGCCAAGTCCCATACCGGTAACACAGAGCAATATCCCGTCACCCATACCAATTTTACCGGCAGTCATTTTACTGATCAGCATAGTGACCAGTCCAATCGACAGTCCACCGAGACAATCAACAACGCTTAACCTATCGATAAACGGTAAGCAGACACAAGTCATTACTGCACCTATGCAAATTAGCCACAAAAGTACTCTTTTTTTGAATATGTCCTGTATAGCACAGATCAAAAGCAGTGCTCCCTGAATTAGCATCAATATCTTATCCGCCATAAAATATCCCCCTGTATATTTACACCTTTATTTACTGCGATTATCAGCTTGTTTTTATCCGTATAACTGTTATTACCACTATCTTATAAGCATTCTGACATACATGGATTTAACTCTGTTCTGACCTCTTTAATTGCCACATCGCTTACAGGCAGGGCGATTACCTACCTCAGACAGAGGGATTTCCTTTACATTTCTTTTAATTTTGGAGCAATCCCTCTTCGTATGATATCTTGTTCCATCCGAGGTTATATAATAAGTTCCATAAGGATTAAGCTTACCATTACTGCATTTCTCACAGGGGTAGTATTTACCTCCATTATCATTCCTCTGAGTAGTCGGTAGCCCCTCTATTGCTGATACAGATAGCAAGATATGGGTACAGGTTGCGCTCTTATGATATACTCTTCCGGTCTCGGTGATATAAACACTCGTAGCCTCCCCATCCTCCTCCAAAGAGTAGGTGGCAGCCACTTCATATCCGGTCCAGGCTCGAACTCTGACCCTCTGAAGCATTTCCATTTCCTCAAAGGAAAATAGCTTAATCGGGATAAATACCTGATAGCGAACCACAATATCAATAGAAGCTTCCTCTTTTAAAATCTCTGAATCCCGGAAGCTAATCCCTTCAAAGCCATACCGGATGCAGGAATGATTAATACGGTCCACATCGAGGTATTTCTTTGCATAAAGCTTAAGAATTGCCTGATCCACAAGGGATTTCGCAAAGTCTCCTAGTCCGATCTCTATCTCAGTACCTAGGATTGTCTCATCAAAATTAAGTGCCTCCTCCATTCCTGCGAAATCTTCATACACATAAGCGGTCTTTGCCATATTAAGGCTCATCTTCGTTATGGTTGACTGGATGAATTCCTGAAGAGTGAAGAGCTGGATAAAGTATAGAAAGCTAAGTATCGCGAACAGGAACAAGGGCATTACCAAGGCTGCCTCCACTGTTAGAGATGCTTTGCAACTATTATGTTCTTCTTTCGTCCATACATCTTTCATCTGTGTTTTTCCTACTATCTTCCTCCACCTATTATCTGGTTTCTTCACCCTTCGCGGCACCTTAATCTCCTTTATAACTGGTTCTGTTTCAAGCTCTATAATATCTATTGGATTGGGATGTCCGTTCTTCCATTGATTTGTTGTCCGCAAATGATTTCTTGGAGAGAGTTATTTTATAGTTTTTTGATTTGTTACTAATAAACTTAATATTGATGAGATTGAATAGATCAATTCAAATTTATGAAGAGCGGACATCCCAGTCCAATAGAAATATGTGTCATATATATCTGTCTCGTCAGGACTTTATATCTGTTCAGATTAAACTGCGCTACGAGCTCTATTCTTATCATGTACTAATAGCTATAACCAGCCTTGCAGTTGAAGCGATATCCGGTTATATCATGATTGATATACTTTCGAAGGAAAGGAATTGCGATAAACTTCGTGTCTACGGAATAATCAGCGGCTGCCTCAAAGCCGAACAAGCAGTCCTTCAGCCTAATACTCTCCTCATAACGGAGATTGAGATTCTCTTGAATTAAATCCATAGAACGACAGGTTAAATCCTTTTTGTTCTTGATTAACAGAAACATACATAGATAATCCTGGTACGAGAAGGATAACTGTTTGGAGGCGGAAAAAGCTTCTGCTTTCGTTCGAAGGAAGCTTCTATTCAGTAGAAGCAACTCCGGTAATTGTAGGACCAGCTTCTGCTTCAGTATCGGCACCTGCTTTCCTAAGATAAGTGCGCAGGTATCGACAAGTGCCTCAGCAAAGGACCATACCATGAGAATCGCAGCTTGCGTTATATTAATTAGCATAGGTAAACCAGTAAATCCTACAATAGCAACTGCAGCAAGCTTCGCTTCCTCACATCTTGCCTTATCCCCTAACAATGTAACAAAATCCAGTATCATACGCAGAAAAACAATTCTTGAGATGACCGATGCCAGGTTCTCCCTATCAGTGGTCTTCCCTACCAGAAGGTATTCCAGTTCATAAGCGAGTGCCGATGGTTTCCTTCCAGTGAGCTCATCCTCTCCTATCGGATAAATCGCAAAATGCTCCTTCAGATATTCCTGATATAACAGCTGCTCTGTTATCTTGTTTATGCCATCCTCTATTCCAGCCGATAGCTCTGTGGTATCCCGGAAGTCATAAAAGAGACTACCCAACTTATTCTCCTCACCTCCTTTTAATGTATCTTCAAAGAAGGCCGTTATTATCGATGTAAAATTAATCGTCTCTTTTGAAATAGAAGCCTCAACCGAAGGCAGCTGTATTTTTGCCAATTCCTTCTCAGAGATATTATCCGGATCAATGATCAATCCTGTAATCCCGCTTTGAATTAGCTTACTAAGCTCTTTTACCGGATTTTTCTGCTTTGCAGGCTCGAGGACAAGGGTGCTGTAATCAATTGTCAGGCTTTCTATATCATAGCCTTGTAGCTCCTTCAATGCCTCTGCGGAAGCGGTCAAAGCGGAAGAATAATCTTCCGATTTAAGGTAGCCCAGCGTCCTTTGTATCGCTTCCTGACCATCCTTAAGTACCATTCGGTTTATCCCTAACGCATCATACATATGATAGACGCTTTCATTCTTTTCATTGGAGGAAGAATATTGCTTCATTTTTGTAAGACTCTCTCTTAACTCTTCGAAGATCTCTTCCTCCAGTCTCGTCTCATCCATATATAAGCTCTCTTCAAAATCATTAATCAGGTCGGAGGAAGTGATTGTATTGTTTATCACCTGCTTTGCTTCATATTTTGCTTCTTCTACAATCGGCATCATCTCCTGCAGTATATGCTTCATCCTGTTTAGCCTGTCTTCTACTGAGGCGATTAAATGGTTTTTACGATCTGCCAGCTCCTGCTTCCGGGTATATAATTGGCCTAGCTGCTCCTGCAGACTCTCCAGTTCACTATTCAACGCATCAAGCTGTTGCTCTGTTACCTTTTCTTGATCCAAGCCATCCACGCTTTGCAGCTGGGCTCCTACCGTATTCATTGCTGAATTCACGGTACTTATCTCCTCTGTAACCTGATAAAGCTCCTGTATAACCTTACTGAGCTGTTCCAGCTCTGACTTAACCTGTGAGATAACATCGGCAGGATTAACATAACGATCCTTCACTGCTTTAAATACCGCATCGTGATTGATCCCTATCGTATCCATCGTGACCGGAGTAAAGCACAACATCTTCGCATAGTACTCTGTAGTGAGAAGCTTACCTTCATCATCAAGCAAAATTCCGGTCTTTGATGTCTTTATTCCATCTAGAAGCTCCATCAGTCTAAGAATACTTTTATCTGCCTTCGCCAGCTCCTGTTCTGCTGCCAGCTTTTTATCATAAACAATACTTACTTTCTTCGGTTGCTCCAGTAAAGATAACTTCTCCAAAAGCAATGTGAGCCCATCCGCCAGCTCATGATACTTCATATAATCAACTGCTTCCTTCCTCATCAGCTCACCCTGGTAATCGATGAGTCCGGTTTGATCCGTTACAGCCTGAGAGGTGATGCTGATATCATATAGATCAATACTTTCATGCGGATGACCGGCATCCAATCCGTAATCCGGTTGAAGTGTATATGTCATATACCGAGAAAGTTTCTCTTCCAACTCTTCCGCTTTCTCACTGTCACTTCCCTCTCCGGCTGCATAGCCGAAGAGGTGATATTCCTTCCATAAGGGCTTATAATACTCTGCCCAGACCGAATCCATTGCGGTAGACAGAGCTCTTTCTGCGTATACCCTGGCTGTATTGACTCTTGCACCTTCAATGATCGTAAAGATAAGGGAAAGAATCAGTAAAAGAATGAGTGCCAGGTATACCGTGATCACACCGCTTCCTGAGGCCTTACGAACCTCTTGTCTCATATTAATTCTCTTGATGCCGAATAGTCTCATCTCGAAACCCCGGTCCAACAAATGGATCACTCCAACAGGCAAGCACCGAGGTTCTTTCTGTGTGAAGCTTTCTATCTTATTGACTTTCAATCGATTCCCTCCTTCCTCTGTTACTTGTACCACCTTACAAGGCCTAATACTTATATAGTACTGACTACTGCGATAACTTCCCTGCCCTAGTCCTACTGTACTTACTTCTTCCTATTTAGTAATTTCAATCTTTTGACCGATATCACCTGCATCGGAATTAATTGAAGCGAACGCAGCCTCAATAATGCTTCCAATTTCCTCACGGAAAATAAGCACTAACCCGATAATTATGACCAGGATTAAGATAACCTCAATCACCCCTACTGCATCCAACTCCTCCTTTGTAAATTTACTGAAAAACTTCTCTAGTTTTAGCTTCATTTTCTGTTTCCTGCCATACTTTGGCAGTTCTCCTCTCTGAATTAATTACTATATCCGAAACGCCATAAATGC
This sequence comes from Bacillota bacterium, assembly GCA_023411215.1. Classification (GTDB taxonomy): domain Bacteria; phylum Bacillota; class Clostridia; order Lachnospirales; family Lachnospiraceae; genus Mobilitalea. The sequence goes on from JAEYOY010000018.1 coordinate 29,916, forward strand.
GGGAATCATGATAATTAGAAATACGATAAGCAATAGGAACATCATGGGGGCTAAAAGCTTTGTTCCAGCTTCTTCTCCTAGTCTCTTTGCCATCTCCTTACGGTCCTCAAAAGCCTCTAAAGCTTCCTGCCTCAATAACTCAGTAAAACCTCTGTTTCCTTTCTTGCGGTTTTGCGATAGTAAGGAACTGAACTTAATATATGGAATTAGACCAATCCTTCTGCCGTACTGCTCATAAGCACTATTCTCTGAAGAACCAAGTTTAAGCTCATTAACAGTGGTTACCATCTCCTCATAGGCATAACGCAGCCTAGATTTTCCTTGCCTACGCTTTGCCTGATAATCCTCAGCAACCTTGCACCAGGCTTGTCTGACGGTCATTCCGGCATTGACTAATAAAGTAAATTTATTTATAATCTCCGGATAATCCATAAGAAGCTGCTCCCTGCGAACCTTCATCTGTTGTTTCAGCTCAAAGTCCTTGGCATACCACATAACGACGGCGATAAGAATGCCAAAGAGCAATAAATCGAATCCGCCCGTTTCCTTCACTTCCCTCCAGCGCAGGCTATAATGATCAAACTGCTCCGGTAAGGTCAGCTCCTTCTCACTCTGGCTCTTCTCCTGTGCGGAGAGAAGCTCTTGTGAAAGCCTCTTATCCAATTGCTCATCTTCACTGAATACCCTTGGCATTATCATAAAGGACATGCAAAGTGAGGTTTTCTCCTCCTCATAGCTGAGTACGGCAGTTACCGTTGTCTTAACTACCTTTTGCAGCTCCTCGTTCTTAACCGTTCCGTCCACTGCGATTAGGCGGTTATCCTCCGGCTTCCATTCCACTGAAATCCCTGTGTTCGGTATAGAATCACAAAAGGACAGATTATCATAGATCGCGTCTGCACTTTCATTCCCACCAAGGACATATAGCGGCAGGTATGTTTTCCCTTCCTCAAAAAGCTGCTCAACCTCCTCCGGTGTATAGCGGCGTTCTCCTATCTCAAGGGTGATATTCCTTTTGAAGGAGTTATCTCCTTTCGCTGAATTGCTACCGGCAGAATGTATGGTGACATCAAGCTTAGTCTCCTTGCTTCCCTCTCCTTGTTCCGGCCGTTCGATGTACCTTCCGCCATGAAGCTGCTGGGCATCCATTGAACTAACCTGACCTAAGATGGACAGCAAGTTAAAAAGTGAAATAACCATAATTAACAACGAAATCTTATCATATAGATAGAACTTCTGGTGGAGCTCAGGTTTAGAGGTAATCTTAAGTGCCTTAATCGAATCTGTAATCTCCGTTTTAAGTTGTAGACGCTTATGTCCGCCAATGATTGATAGGATAAGCTCTGCCATCGGATACAGGAAATATAGTTTATGTTCCTTCTTATCCGGCTTCTCCTGCCATAGCCAGGGTCTTCTTATGGATGCCAGATAAAGCCCTGCAAGCATCAAAAGTATTACGATATTTGCGACAATCAAAACTCCACCCCCCTAGACCTCAATTGCAATAATCCTCTCAATGACTAGGTACGCACCCATATAAGACAACAACAGTACCGACATAATAATCACGCCGAAGACATTATGATATAACGGATTCAAGAACCCCGGTGAAGATAAGGACAGATAGATCAGGATGAAAACCGGTATTCCTTTCATGATATTCGCTTCCATTCGCTTTGCTGTGATGAGGGTTATAATTTCCCTCTTAACCTCTATCTTATCACTGATGACATTCCCGGTGAGCTTGATGACACTAATCAAATCTCCTCCGGTACGCTTAGCCGTATTGAAAACTTCCGAAAAGCTAATGATATCCTCAACCTGACTTCTTATTGCAAAGTCCTCCAGAACCTTTTCCACTGTAACATTCATCCGAATCTGATTGACCATATAGGAAAATTCCTGCATTATCATTGCGCCTTCCGGATAGATATGTCCTAAATCCTTACGGGCTTCCTCTATAGCATTTTCAGCAGAATATCCAGCTTCCAATGCAGCCGATATCGCCAGGATTCCATCCCGAAACTCCAGATTAAGCTTCCATTTCCTATTTTTAATTAAGCTCTCCTTCATCCCCTTCATATAAAAATAAATCAGAGGGGTTAATAATAGAATTCCGTGCAGATGCTTGTAAAAGAGATAGCCAAGCAGAATAATAACCAATAATCCCTGTAGCAAATACCTAAGTTTCTCTTTTCTGGTATAATGATAGCTGTTATACTCCGTCGTCCTTATCTCCTCCTTTCCCCGCCTTATAATGATCAATTTATTTATCAAGAAAACTCTATATGATCGGGTAAATACCTGCTCTCTTCAGCTTGTCAATCCTTCGCAGCTCATTCTTCTTAACGAGACCGCCTATGACTCTCCCCTCCACCTCCCCTGATTCTTCGAATTCATAGATCGAATTCATAAGAATCTCACCACTCTCGCAATCTAATACTTCACATACCTCAAGGAGCCTTCTGGAGCGGTCTCTTAATCTGCCAAGATGAACAATAATATCGATGGCGGATGCAATTTGTTTACGAACGGCCAGTAATGGTATCTCAGCTCCAAGTAATACCAGTGTCTCCAAGCGGTTGAGCATATCGGCCGGTGAGTTGGCATGTCCTGTAGATAGGGAGCCGTCATGCCCTGTATTCAAGGCTTGTAACATATCAATAGCCGCAGCATCCCGAACCTCTCCTACAATGATTCGGTCTGGTCGCATTCGAAGGGAGGTCTTAATCAAATCCCGTATGGTAACCTCATTACTTCCCTCGGAATTGGCATTTCGCACCTCAAGACGAACTAGGTTGGGGATATTACGAATCTGAAGCTCTGCAGAATCTTCAATTGTAATAATTCTTTCGGTTGGGGGAATGTAATTGGACAAGACATTAAGAAATGTGGTTTTACCGGATCCGGTTCCGCCGCTAATGAATATATTATATCCCGCGATGACTAACTGTTTTAGAAAAACAGCCACCTCCTCTGAGAGGGACCCAAGCTCGAGCAGTCGTTCCATTGTGATTGGGTGGTTTGGAAACTTTCTTATGGTGATAATCGGCCCCTCGATGGCGACCGGCGGTAAGACAACATTGACGCGGGAACCGTCGGGCAACCGGGAGTCAACGATAGGGGATGCCTCATTAATGATTCGATTTGCATGAGATACCATCTGCTGCACGACATCCTCCAGCTTCTGTGAGGAGTCGAAGTGTAAGTCACAGGCGGATATTCTACCGTTTTGCTCTATGAATATCTGATTTGGCCCATTGACCATAATCTCTGTTACAGAGAGATCCTCGATCAATTCCTGCAACACATCGTATCTTCGGATAGAATTGAAGACATCCTTTCGAAGCCTCAACTTTTCTGTAATGCCGACATATTCCTCTTTGCTAAATTCCAGAAGTATTCGGTCAATGGTTTCATACAGCTCTTCATCACCGACCTCACGGCATAAATCAATCTCCTTAATCACTCTTTGACGAAGTAACTCCTTATATTGATTCATAGATCACCTCCATCACTCACCTTTAAGATATTCCTGCGCCTGCTGCCATACCTGACTGTTACAGAGCTCCTGAAGACTATGGTAGGTTTCCGTCCCGCCCCATCCTCTTGATCGATATATACTTCTAAACTTTTGCTGCTGCAGATCGATTCCGACGCAGTCCATCTGCCTCTCCCACTCCCGGTATACCTCATTTTCATAGGGGCTCTGCCCTTTGATTATGACTACGCGGTCACTGTATTTAAGTAACTCCATTTCGGCTTCGTGATAGAAGCTTAGATAGAAGATTACACTATGGTAGTCCGTATTGGTACGAAGCATTGTAATCCATCGATAAATATCTTCTTTATTCAGGGAAAGCAGGTCGAAGCCATGGGAAGCTCCTGCCAGAAAGGCCAGATTATTGCTGTAGTTTATTAGCTCCTTAAACTTTGTAAGAATATTAGAATTTTCTTTCAGATAGTAGATGAATTCCGATAAGCCCTGGCGTGCAGGATCGATAAACTCCAATTGTTTTAGAGAGAATAACTCCAGCGGCAGTAAGAGAACCTTCCTCTGTCTGGCAAGGCAAAATCCCATGGACCATGCCAAGGCTGCATCCTGCCCATCCGGAACCGGAGAGATTACGGTAATGATACTCATACGTTTGGGATTAATAATGGCAGATTTCTCATCCTGTCTTTTCATATAATCCGTTATTACCTGTTCCATAATCCGTTCCACCGATTGATATCGAAAGATTCCCGCTTGCTCTGAACAGTCCTCCTGACGTTCCTCGGTAAGTAGATAGCAGTTTTGCACCTTACCCGCAGGAAGTGCCTCTATGATCTCCCCGGAACCGACCAGCAGTATCTCAAGACTATGACCTTGAAGATAGTCCACTAGCTTATCCATCTTTGTAAATGCTGTGATATCCCACTCAAACTCCTGCTTGTTCCGGAAATACTCCATAAAGCGGGCCGCATAGATTGAATCGGAATCACAGAGTGCTATGGTTTTTTTCACTTGATAAGAATCCTCCAAAAAATATTATGATAGTATAAGGGATTTACATTACTTGAAATAGAATAGAAACTCTTGTTAAAGAGCTGAAGTATAAAAATGAACTAGAAATATCTTCGATATGTAATTATATTACAATATATGGTTTATGCTGTCAACCATGTATCACAGCTGCAAATCATCTTTGGTCGTTTCCTATAATTTATGAATCCTTTTTTGTATTTTTCACCAAAGACTTACTTATTAATTTTACCTTTGGTAGAGTGATATACAGACCCCTTTCTTTTACTCTACTTCATAAGAGGGGCCGTTACAAAATCTAGATACCGCAGGAAGGAGGGTGGATAAGCTTCCCGTCACTGTTTGACAGATAGATTTCTGCTTTGTACTCTTAAAAAGCGAACATTTATGTTCGTTACTGGCAAACAAAGCTGGAAAATGTCCGGCAAGCTGTGTGTGAGGGGCTCTTATTCATCTTCCTTCCGAATTACACCATATTTACATATAGGAATAATACAAGGATAATCCATAGAGCAACAGAAATCCTGGCAGTCCAAGAAGACCGTTAGCTAATACGGTAACTCCGTTCACTCCGACATTAATCGGATAACCTTGAATATTAAGCGCTAGATTCAACAGATAAATTCCTGCTGTTCCAAAGCAGGCACGCAGTACAAAATCCATCAACAAATCTGGTCTACGTCGAATAACGCATACTCCGATAAAGATTACACAGGCAATAATAATTGCTATAAATATATAGCTGTTCATATCATCTCTCCTTGTCCAACGACATCCTTCTAATATATTTATATACTTGTAAATCCATTTTATGTTAATTAATAGAATAAAAACCAAATTAATTGACTATACTATAATCAAGTAAATTGCTAAGACAAGTAATTTGATAATACAAGTAAACTACCAAGGCAAGTAACTGATTTTTATTATATTAATTGCAAAATGCATAATAGTAAGGATGATGAAGGAATGCCACTATTTACTAAGAAGAAGCCTGCAAAAGATAATCTATTGCTGATAAACGAGATTAATCGGACAAAGGTAGCCCTGGAGGCTGCATATTCTAACTTCGAGAACGTCGTTGACCCCGATTTGATTGATAGCTGCATCTATGAATTGAATGCAATCCAAAACAGATATCATTTTCTTCTAAAGCAGGCCAAAGCAACGGAACAGCGATACTGTTAATTGCAGTAGAATAGGCTGTAATTAACTTTACAACATAAAAAGAAACGCGTCACATTCTAACTGAAAAGTTGTGTGTGGCGCGTCCTTTTTTCATGATTTCATGATTACTTCTTATGTACTTTTAAACATCTTTTGTTGATTATAATTCTTTTGTACCTCAATTACTCTTTCGCAATTAAGAATTCTTATGTATTTCTGATTGCCTTAGTATCTTCCGATACTTTCTCTTCTATGCTTCATGCCGGCTCAGTTGAAGCCCGCTCCTTGGTATTGGCTTTTTATGCAATGAACCCCCGGCTTTTGTCATTCGGATCAATGAAGGTCTCATTAAGATAACCTTTGCCGTAGGTTAAGCCCGCATAGAGCTGTTGTGTATTCCTCATAACAGGACCACTATTATCGATTTGGCAAACCCCCTGGAACCCAACTAGGAGCTTATTCAGTACACTCTCGGCACTGTCTAAGGTGTCTGGAATTCTACGAAGGATTGCTTGGATAATTCTTTTATTTACATACAGATATAGACTAAGTAAATCATAGGATATCGCATAGCTATAATTTAAGGTGGCTTGTAACTCAGTTATGTATTTTTGTGCCAGCTTCAGTTCCTTATCAAAGGCCGTCATATCGCCCTTCTCAAAGGCTTCTCTTGCTTCCTTGATTTCCGTCAGAATCATTTCATACAGTATCACCGTTAACTCACTTTTGGATGCCTGTGTCACTCTGGCAGTAAATGCCTTGATCAACTCGTTATTCATATCCCCTACCTCCTATACAATTCTAGCTATTATTGCTGTAATAAGGAAAGAATTGTCTGAGGTCTTTGATTAGACTGGGCAAGCATGGAGGTTCCAGCCTGAGCTAATACGTTTTTCTGAGTATAGTTAGCCATCTCCTCTGCCATATCTACGTCCTCTATTCGGGATAAGGATTCTGTCATGTTCTCAGAGGTGGTATCCAAATTAGCGATGGAATGCTCCAGACGATTCTGGTAAGCACCCAATTTGGAACGGATCGCAGAGACCGTATTAATCGCTGTATCCAGCAATGTTATCGCCTTCTGAGCACCTGCTGCCGTACCGATATTAACCTTATCTATCCCTAAGGTCTCCGGTGTAACTCTGGGAATACGAACCGACATAGTCTGTCCTTCGTTTGCACCAATCTGAAGATCCATAGGACCTGCATCCAGTACAGAAACGGTTACGTCAACACCCTTGTTTTCTACAGTGCTTGGTGTGGCGTCAGCATCAGCTGCTATAATCGTTCTATCGGTAAATACTGTTTTCGGTCCTTCACTGGCGGTAAGAGGACGCGTAGTTGTTGTAACTCCCTCTTTTACGATAACATTATTTCCGTCAGTTGTTATTGTGACATTGTCATTTGGATATACTAAATCCGCTTTTGCATCATAGCCTTCTGCGACTACTTTAACCGTTGATAGTCCCAATACCTCAGCTAAACCAGCATCACATTGTATTGAGATTTCTGAATTCTTTCCATAATTGTCAGAAACTAAAAGCAACCGATAGTTGGAAGGAAATGGTGTAGCTGTAATATCTAGTACATCATATCCTGCAACAGCAGTAGATGAATCTGAATTTGGTGTAGCATCGTTAGCAACTGCATATATTTGAAAATCAGTAGGTGCTAGCAAATTAATTTGGCTATATATTGAAGAAATTAAATCTGTAGTATCAGCTACATTTATTGTATGTGTTGTGGTCGTCGGAGCTTTCCCAAAAGTAATCGTAATATCTCCTGTATGATTGACTGAAGTATTCGGTGCTTGCGTTATCGTATTTCCAAGTATAACAGCCTGTCTTGCATCCTGTGTAATCGTTACACCGTGTCCGCCCACTATTATCGAATTAGGTGGTAAGCTTTTGCTGGCTTCTAATGCAGGATCTTCATCAATTATGGAATCCGTGAATTTCGATCCGATCGTTCCCGGCTTCACTTCGAATACCATCTTAAAATCATTTCGGTCAGTAACAGTTACCTTATTACCCTTAACAGATACTGTAGCAGTATTTTCAAAGTTTGAATCAGCAGTCTTAATCTCCAGCTCAGCCTTTGCGTCATATCCCTGCACCTTAACACCCTTGGAGGTCAAGCCAAGCAGAGCACATAAATCAGCATTATCACAGAAGATTTCAACGGACTGATCTGAGCCATACTCCTTTGAAGCGAATACCAGTCTGTCACCGCTTTCTAAGGTCTTGCTGGTATAACCTGCCATATCGAGGTTTTCCGTTTTAGACGCTTCGGCTGTAGCATCCACTGCAAATACATTGATGCTTACATTATCACATACATTTCTGATCTTCTCAAATACCTGCGCAATGGTATCCCCTTCTTCAACCTTTACGGTTTCACCATTGATATTTATCGACCCTTTTTGCAAATCACTGATCTTAGCTGAAGTTGTTGGCCCGGTAAATTCGGTTGTTGCTCCGACAACAACTGCCTGTCTTGCATCTTGAAGAATTTTAACACCATAATTACCGATTCCAACCGTATCGGATAAGGATACTAGATTAACATTACTGTTATTGGAATAGGATTTACGGTCTATATTACCATCCAGTAGTGTCATAGTATTGAATTCTGTAGTTTCGGAAATTCTTTTGATTTCCTGATTTAGCTGATCGATTTCGGCTTGAATTGCGATACGATCCTCTGTTGTGTAGGTGCCGTTCGCTGACTGAACTGCCAGCTCTCTCATTCTTTGCAGCATAGCTTCCACTTCTACCAATGCACCCTCTGCTGTCTGAATAACAGAGATACCGTCAGATGCATTTCTGGATGCCTGATCAAGACCTGAGATCTGTGTTCTCATCTTTTCTGATATTGCTAAGCCTGCAGAGTCATCTGCCGCACTGTTGATACGATAGCCTGAGGATAATTTCTCTAAGCTCTTATCCAGTAAACTGTTAGTTTTCGCCAGCTGGTTGTTAGCCTTTAAAGCCGAAATATTATGGTTGATTCTCATGAAGTATCACCTAATCCCTTTCTGTTTCGGCAGCCATCCCCCTCCGTGTTATGATGGTTCGCACGATATTATTCTTAGTATAATTTATTGTCTTAAATCAGCAACCTCCATGTGGCTGATATACATCTGACTTGGTAGATCTATGAAGCAATTTCTACACTAACCACTAAGCTGCATCTGCGATGCAGTATAAGCATTGTGAATTGCTTTTTAATTCACATTGTTCTCCGCTAATCGTACTGTTTGAACAATTGCTTTTGCCAAACGGTATAAAGCACGTTCTGCATTAAGATCTTCTTCGGTGCTCTGTCCCAAATTCTTAGGATTCTGATAATTGTAACTCTCATAATCTATGTCGGATATACCAAAATCCAGTTGCTTTAAGTTTATATTACTTTCCTTTGCCGCCGTTTCAATCTCAGCTGCCTCCCTTTGAAGCCTCTTCAATCCATGTCGGTCATCACAGGCGATAAAGCCCTTTACGGATTTCTCCTTTAAGGAAAATTCCGCTTTGATATTACCAAGCTCCTTTGACCAAACGGTAACAGATACTCTCCCGGTGATCCCGGAACCCCGAAGAATAGTCAGGTTCATGTTCGTTATCCCCTTCTCGGTCTCAATCGGTATCTGGTAAAATTCCCGCGATGCCATATTACGTAAGAAGGTCATCTGTTGCCCGATATTCTTAAGCTCTGCCAGCTTACTGCTATCTATGGTTTCCTGTGAACATGCCTGTGTAAGCGCTTCCTTCGCCTGGGTTTCTAAGCTTATATAGGCTTCATTCATAGAAGACTTATCGATTAATGTATCGGATATTTCATACAATTCCTTTAGCTTATTTTCAGAATTTTCGATACTATTTTCATTTTGCCTCTTCAAAAGCCTTACAATCGGCGAGCTTCCATTGCTTAATATATGATTGGCAATCATGATATTCTGTGGTGAACCGGTCATCTGATAGTCTTTCAGGAAACGAAGAGACTGCTCAGAATTCTTGTACAATTCCCTGATTTGCTGCACCTTCTGCATATATCTCTCACCGGAGGTATCCTCTCCCTCTGCCATCTCCTGCAGCTGCTCCAATAGCTTCTCCAGCGGTACATTCTTTATCGTCTCCCACAGATCATTATCAGCTGCATTAGCAGATGTTTCTGCTGAAAGCGCCTCCTGCGCTGCTGCCATCATTCCCCCTGCTTGTTGCAGGTTTCTGAGCTTCTCCGGGGAGATTTCCTCTGCAATCTGCTTAACTACCCGGTCAAGATACTTCTCCTGCTCCTCTTGCCGGGCTTCCTTACGTGCATTATCATTAAGCGTCTCTTCCATAGGATTCGAGAAACCTTTTATCTGTTCTGCAATACTCTCCTTATTACGGTTTAGCCCTGTTAGTATACCAAACTCATCGTCAATTGCCGCAGACACACTTCCACGCCTTCTGGTCTGCACGGAAGTAAGCAGATGTGACAGAGTCACCTCCTGATCAGCCTTTATCACGGCTCCAAGTGCAGCCCCATCCGATTTCTCGACATTATACAGAAGTCGGTAAATACCGATATATGCCTTACGTTCCTGAGGAGTTATTCCATTCTCCCTCTCCAGCTTATGAAGGTAATTACTGAACTTATCCTCTGAGCTAATTCCCTGCTCCTCTTTCATCCGGTCAATTACGGTGTTAAGCTCATCAATCGGCATACTCAAGGGATTAACGCCTTCTTTTATCATCCTTACGGTTACTGCCGGATGGAGGTTGTGCATAACAGAGGTTACCTGTTTATCGTAAGCTTTAACCTGGTCAATCGCCTCTTGGGTTATCTCCATGCTGTTATATCCAAGAATTCGAACCGCTCTTTGATTTGCCTGAGTATTCTCAATATTTAACTCGGATAACAGAGAATCCATATTGGAGAATGCTTTACGAATCGAATCTCCGTACTCTGCATTCGGAACCGTACCCAGAGTCTCGTAGGTAATTCCCGCCTTCTCAAAATCAGCGATTAGCTTTGTACCGGAGGAAATAAGGCTTGGTAAGGTCTGGGTTGTTCTCTCGGCCAACGTAGCACCCAAAATTGCACAAGGCAAGCGTTTTAACTGATCTATGTTCTGTGTGGTGGTTCGTAAAGTATGCAGCGCTTCCGTAGTACCTTCTGCCTCTGCTTCACTCAGCAGCTTCTTATAATAACTGTCTTCCAGCTTACGAAGCTCCTCTACTACCTTCTCCAGTCTCTCTGTCTCAATATGTATTCCCTTATTCTCCAGTCTTCTGGCGGCTTCAATAGTCATCTTAAGACGGATTTCCTCCAATTGTCTCTTAGCCTTCACTTCCACATAATCGCGGTTAGCCGGGGGATTTTCTTCACCGACTTTATACTCTGAGTCTTCTGGGAAATCTTCCGTTTCCTCCGCCTTTCCCTTATTTGCCGATATCTTACCCGAGGACAGGTCCTCCTGAACTGCAGCAAGATTCTTGATGTTCAACTCAAGCTTTTCATCAATTGCATAGGTTACGGCTTCCTCCCCGATGGTGTTAATATTTGTTATTATGTGCTCTAAAGCCGGAATACTTTGTGTAGCCAGTGTTACATCTTTGGGTACTGTTCCGCTCTTCATCCCTTCCATAATTCGGTCCAAGATAATGTCTGTACCTGTATTTGCCTTAATTTCATCTAGTTTTTTCTTATAGGTGAAAGTTCTCGAAGTTACAGGAAGCTCGTTCTCCAGCAGCCATCTTGCATCTGAAAGATTCTCAGTGTTAACCTCATACCCAGCCTCGCGGATAACCTCCTTAACCTGACCTTCCAGTTCTCCCCATTCTTTATCTGTAAGCGCTTTCCGTTTCTCCTGATTCTTCGCACTGCCACTGTAATAAGCCTTATAAATGTTCTCAATGGTTGGTTCTGCTTCCCGTGCAATCAGATATTTCATCGCCTTATCATCTATCTTTACTACCGTATCACTAAGCGCTATGGCTTTCTGAATACGATCGATATTCTGTTTTGTTACCGGAAGCTTCTCTTCCTTTAGCCTTGCTGTTATCTCAACTTCCGTAATCTTAACTGAACTTCCTTCACCGGCCTGCTGCGTATCGACCGTACCGACTTGTGTCATCGCTGCTTTCACTCTGTTGATTGCTTCATATAAGCCGTTGACACTTAGTGTCTCTGCCAAAAATCCTTCCCTCTCCAACGCCTTATAGTCCTGCTCCGTGAATTTGATGCTGACCTCTTCCAGCTTCGTCAGTGCTTCTCTACATGTTTTTTCCTTCTCCGCCTGTTTTGCAGCCTGCTCCTTCTGTGATCGCATGGTCTCCCAATCTTTTTCCTTGACCGTTATCGCCTTGATTGTCTGGCGAAGAGCTTTCACATTTCCCTCCAGCAATTTGAGCTCAATCTCAGTGTTTGAAGCCTTTATGACCTCAAAGGTCTTACTTTCTCCCGGAGCAGCATACTTCAGTACTTCCTTTGAGGTAACCACTTTTTGACCATCAAAATCGAGGGTTACCTGCTCATCAACAGCTACCACGGTTCCCGTAATCACTTGTCTCGGCTTCAGATAAGCCATCCCCTCGCTATTTTTATGCTGTTCAACTGTCATCTGGGAGCCGCTGCTCCTTCTTGCAGTTATTTTTTTATTAACTTCCAGTGAAGCACCGAAAACCATCATTACCTCCATAATGCTTGAATGCATGAATATTATCCTGTGATTTATTTCGGACGAAAGGACAAAAAACTTAACCGGTATCCGGCTATAAACCAATGAACGAATTATTTTATATGATACTTCTTACTTGGCTGCTTTTCGAATAAACATGAAACAACAATATATTTAGTCTGATCCTATACGGGATTATGGCTATCTTATAGGAGGTTACTATGCATCAAATGCTTCGAAAACGAATTCTTGCCCTCATCCTATTCCTGTGCCTTTCTTTTTCGTTTATTGGCTGCAGTTTGCAAACCAAACAAGAAAAACAACAGGGCCGATTTGATGATTTTATGAATAATCTCTTCGTTCAAGAGGTTCAGTCTGACAGCCTCTCCTTGAATTATTCTCTGGCAGAGCCTGAGAACTATGGAATACAAGCAACAGAGGCAACCTTTGGGGAATACAGCGTAAACAGGATGAATAAAGATCATATGCTGTCAGAGAATCACTTAAATTACTTACTATCCTTTGATTACTCCCTTTTATCAAAGGAGCAGCAGCTGACCTACGATATCGTAAAGAATTATCTTGAGACTGATCTTTCCCTGGGCAAATTTGATTACTATTATGAATGTCTCGGTCCGACTACGGGAATTCAGGCTCAGCTCCCCATTCTGCTTGCAGAATATAGCTTTCACCAGAAGTCAGACATTGATGAATATCTTCGCCTTCTTCCACGTATCCGTGATTACTATTCCGATATCCTCCAATATGAAAGAGAGAAATCCGCTCATGGCCTCTTCATGAGTGATGCAGTGGCAAAAAGAATTATAGCGCAATGCAAGGCCTTTATAGCCGATCCTGAGAATAATTTTTTAATAACATATTTTAATGATAAAATTTCTGGCTATACTAACCTGTCCAAGAAGGATAAAGCTGCCTATATGGCTGCTAATACAGAGATTGTTCTCACCTATGTTATACCTGCATATCAGATGATGATTGACGCTTTACAGGAGCTGATGGGCTCCGGAACGAATAAAGGCGGACTGTACTATTATCCCGAGGGGCAGGACTATTATGAATGTCTTGTAAAGTATAAAACCGGATCTGATAAGAGTATGGAGGAAATAATCGATCTACTGGAAGCTGCAATTGATGACGGAATTGTAGATATCACATCCTTAACCTTATCCGATAAAAACATTATCGATAAATACCTGGATTTTAACTCCTTCCCCATTACCAATCCGGAGGATATTATGCTGGACCTTAAGAAGGATATCGCTAAGGATTTTCCGGAAGCGCAGACAGTAAACTGTAATATAAAATATGTACCGGAGGCTTTGGCAAAATATCTGAGTCCTGCCATGTATCTCGTTCCCCCTATTGATAGCTACAAGAATAACAATATCTATATCAATGGCAATGATGAAAAGACCTTATCCATGATCTATACTACGGTTGCTCATGAGGGTTATCCGGGTCATTTGTATCAGTGTGTCCATTTCCGCAGCCAGAATCCGGCGCCCATTCGAAGTGTTATGAATTTTATGGGCTATGATGAGGGCTGGGCAACCTATGTTGAGATGTATTCCTATCGTTTTGCAGGAATTGATAAGAACCTTGCCGAGTTCTTAAAAGCGAATAACATCGTCATACTTTGTATGTATGCCAGAGCGGACATTGGTATACACTACGAGGGCTGGAACAAAAAAACCACTATGAAATACGTAATGAATTTTATCGGTGATGCCGCAATCTCTGAGCATATATATAATACCTTACTCGAAGAGCCTGCGATCTACCTTCCTTATGCGGTGGGTTATCTGGAGATACAGGAATTAAGAGGGAAAGCAGAGCTCGCCTTAGGGGAAGACTTTGTAGCAAAAGACTTTCATCAATTCCTCCTGGATATCGGTCCGGCTCAATTCGGAATAATTGATGATTACATGAATGCCTGGATCACTCAAAAATCCAGATAAAAGATAGTTCCTCATTAGATTGTAGATTTTTCTTGTAATTTATCTATAGGTTTTCTGTTAATTTATTGACATTTACAACCATCGGTTTTATACTTAAGGTGGCGGACAATTATTATATATTACACTTCAAGTTCTATTTATTCTACATATAATTCAGAATAATGGAACAATTCAAAAAATAGGAGGATGTAAAATGTCAACAAAAGCGTATTTTAAACACGACGAAATCGGCGCTAACAAACCCGGTTTTTCCAAAACACGTTCTATCATTGAAGTAGCATTCTATGGTAACAATGTTGTTAAGATTAACACTCTTAGAGAGGCTTATGAACTCGCTAAGAATTCACCCGGAACAGTAGTAACTGATATGCCGGTTTATCGTGGCGAGGATTTCGGTCTTGAGAAAGATGCAAAGGTATTATTATTTAATGATGGATTTGTAACGGGCCGCGCTGCAGCTGCAAGAAAAATCACCGGTGAGCCCGGTGTAGACACCGAAAACCTGAACAGTAAGGTAATGGATGCCATCTATGATACCAGATATTCCACACTTTACCATGCTGAGGTATTTATCGGATTGGATCCTGAATTTATGGTTAAAGCTCATTTGCTGATTCCGGAAGGCGAAGAGAACATTCTTTACTCCTGGATGCTGAACTTCCAGTATATGTCTGATGAGTATGTAAGAATGTACAAGGCATCCAGACCGATCGGTGATGAATGCGATATCTATATCTTCTCCAATCCTCAGTGGAAACATCCTGAGCATCCCATGGGATTAACATATTTCAACACCACCACCAACTGTGCTGCTCTTCTTGGTATGAGATATTTCGGTGAGCATAAGAAGGGTACTCTTACCATTGCATGGGCTATTGCTAACCGTAATGGTTATGCTTCCTGTCATGGCGGTCAGAAGAGATATAACCTTGGCGATGGCAAATCCTATGTAGCTTCCGTATTCGGTCTTTCCGGTTCTGGTAAGTCCACAATAACTCATGCTAAGCATGGTGGTAAGTATGATGTAACCGTTCTTCACGATGATGCTTTCATTATCAATACAGAGACCGGTTCCTCCATCGCATTAGAGCCTACCTATTTCGATAAGACACAGGATTATCCTACCAATTGCGAGGATAATAAATTCCTATTAACCGCTCAGAACTGTTCTGCAACCTTAGATGATGAAGGCAAGATCGTTCTTGTTACCGAAGATATCCGTAACGGTAATGGTCGTGCGATTAAGTCTAAGTTATGGTCTCCGAACCGCGTAGATAAGATCCCTGAAGCAGTAGACTCCATCTTCTGGATTATGAAGGATCCTACTCTACCTCCGATTATTAAGTTAAAAGGCGCATCCCTTGCTTCCGTTATGGGTGCTACTCTTGCAACTAAGAGAACTACAGCTGAGCGTCTTGCTCCCGGCGTAGACCCTAACGCATTGGTTGTAGAGCCTTATGCCAACCCGTTCCGTACCTATCCTTTAGTAAATGATTATGAGAAATTCAAGAAATTAGTTGGTGAGAAGAATGTAGATTGTTACGTAATCAACACCGGTGATTTCATGGGTAAGAAGGTAAAACCGGCTGATACATTAGGAATAATTGAGGCAATTGTTGAAGGTAAGACTAACTTCAAGCAGTGGGGACCTTTCGAAGATATCGAAATCTTCGAGTGGGAAGGCTTTGTTCCTAATTTAGACGATGCAGAGTACAAGGCTCAGTTGAAGGCTAGAATGCTTGACAGAATTGAATTCGTTCAGTCAAGAGAGACCGATAAGGGTGGCTTTGATAAACTTCCTGAAGATGCATTAGCAGCTCTAAAAAAGGTTGTTTCTGAATTAGCATAATTTGACTTAATATAGTGCCCAAAAAGAGCTACAAGCAGATATGGATTAACCATAGACTGCTTGTAGCTCTTTTATTCATGACAATAGAAAGTACACGAAGCGTACCTTCTTTCATTAAAAGCCGGATAGCAAACCCGATCGCTCTTCCTTCGTCAGATCCGGTCATCGTAATTAGAGCAGTCGTAAACTAAAACACGGCAGTTTTCATTAATACAAAAAGAAGTAATAATATGTAGAGGATGATCTGCAGTGTATTCCGTCAGAACGGACTGCGGATTAATATGTTAGGAGCAGGCTGACATACGCTTTATCATGTCAGGCCTGATACTAACATATAATCCAAAGTCCGGGCGTCGGAATACATGTAGACATCCTCTATATATTATTACTTCAGCTTAACATAGAAAACTGCCGTGATTCATTTAGCAACAGTCTAAGGTTAGATTACTGAATTTCCGCTCCTGAGGGCATCGGTTTCTCCGGAATCATCAGAGCCAGATTACCCTCTGCATCCTCCGCACAGAGTAACATTCCTTCGGATAACATTCCAGCTAAGGTTGCAGGCTTTAAATTAACCACTACCATAACCTTCTTGCCAACCATCTCCTCTGGCGTATAATGTGCTTTGATGCCGGATACGATCTGCTTTACCTGAGAACCGATCTTCACCTGAGAGCATAACAGCTTCTTGGATTTCTTAACCTCTTCACAAGCAATGATCTCACCGATCTGGAATTGCAGCTTTGCAAAATCATCATAGGTGATCTCTGCTTTTGCTTCAATATCTATTACATCAGCAGCGTTCTCTGCTACTACTTCAGCCGCTACCTCTGTATTAACCTCTTTTACTTCTTTCATCTCTTCCGCCTTAATAAGAACCTCCTTTAAATCAAGTCTCGCAAACAATATTTCCGGTGTCTCGGTTACCTTCGTTCCCGATACATATAGGCCATATTTCTCGTACTCTTCGATCGTACGGCTCTTTGTATTCAACTGAGCCATAATCTTAGCTGCTGTCTCCGGCATAAAGGACTCTAATAAGCTGGTACCAATACAGATACTCTCTACCAGGTTATAAAGCACGGTCTCTAATCGGGCTTTCTTACCTTCATCCTTCGCCAGTGCCCAAGGTAGAGTCTCATCAATATATTTATTACAACGCTTGAATAGAGTAAATATCTCGCTGATGGCATCGGCTACACGAAGATTCTCCATCTTAGCAAGTACCTTCTTCGGTGTCTCAAGAGCAAGTGCAATCAGCTCCTCATCCACAGGCTCTTTTTCATTGCCGTTGTTAACAATACCGCCAAAGTATTTGTTGGACATGGATATGGTACGATTCACCAGATTTCCCAAGGTATTAGCCAGATCGGAATTAATTCTTTCTACAAGAAGCTCCCAGGAAATGATACCATCATTATCAAAGGGCATCTCATGAAGAACGAAATATCTTACTGCATCTACTCCGAATACTTTAACCAAATCATCTGCATAGAGCACATTTCCCTTGGATTTACTCATCTTATCTGCTGCACTTCCTTGCATCAGCCAGGGATGACCGAATACCTGCTTCGGCAGCTCAACCTCTAACGCCATCAGAATAATCGGCCAGTAGATGGTATGGAAACGGATGATATCCTTTCCTATTAGATGAAGGTCTGCCGGCCAGAATTTCTCAAACTGCTCTGTATGATTACCATCTGCATCATAACCGATACCTGTGATGTAATTGCTAAGTGCATCCAGCCAAACATATACAACATGCCTATCATCAAAATCTACCGGAATACCCCATTTGAAAGAGGTACGGGATACACACAGATCCTGGAGTCCGGGTAGAAGGAAATTATTCATCATCTCATTCTTTCTGGATTCCGGTTGAATGAATTCCGGATGTGTATTAATGTGTTCAATCAGACGATCTGCATATTTGCTTAGCTTTAAGAAATAGGCTTCCTCCTTTGCAGGCTGTACCTCTCTACCACAATCAGGACATTTGCCGTCCACTAACTGGGAGGATGTAAAGAAGGATTCACAAGGGGTACAATACATACCTTCATAATGACCCTTATAGATATCACCTTTATCATAGAGCTTACGGAATATCTTCTGGATCTGCTTCTCATGATCTGCATCCGTGGTTCGAATGAATTTATCATAGGAGCAATTCATCAGATCCCAGATGTCCTTAATCTGTCCTGCAACACTGTCCACAAATTCCTTCGGTGTAATACCGGCATCTGCTGCCTTTAGCTCAATCTTCTGTCCATGCTCATCCGTTCCTGTCTGGAAGAATACATCATAGCCTTCCAATCTTTTAAAACGTGCAATACTATCTGCCAATACGATCTCATAGGTATTACCGATATGGGGCTTTCCTGAGGTATAGGCGATTGCAGTTGTAATGTAATATGGTTTTTTACTCATGCTTACATCAATCCTTTCTATTTTTAATACTTGCTTTTAAATTTATTTCTTCTAACCTTGCTTTTGTTCCCATTCCTTATGTTCTCTAATCCGTTATGGTTGGTATAGTGGATTTTAACATAAAAAAACCCCCATCTTTAATTGTTTAAAGACGAGAGGTGCTCCCGTGGTACCACTTTAATTTACCTTTATCTTAGAATAAAGGCCTCCTTCACTGCAAATGCTACAGTGCCGCAATATAACGGTTGCCTCCGTCGCAGCCTAAGATTACTCCTCGGTGCGCAGCTCCAAGACCATCTTCCACAACTTCCGCAAGGCAAACGATGTCTGCCGGCTTGATATCCCTCTCCCCTTCTCAGCTGTACGGGGTTCTCTGTTAAGTGCTCCGCTGTGTACTCTTCTTTTCATTGCCTTTACCATGTATTTATGACAAAGTATACCATGGGATATAGGCTTTGTCAAAGCATTTCCTTTTATTCATGCCCTCAAAATTATTCCTTCATTGATCGGGATGGATTAATTTTTCACCTCATGCTATAATTGAAACATTCTAAATAGATTGGAGAAGTCATAATAATGTTAAAACAATTCTTCAGACAATTCAGGATAATACAGAGTCTATTAATTATAACCAGTATATGCTTACTGCTAAACGGCTGCAATCGTAAGGAGCAAAATCCTTCTACCGGACCAACCGGCGCAGCAAATCAGATTACAACTGAAGCTACCCCAAC
The DNA here is from genome assembly GCA_023411215.1 of Bacillota bacterium. GTDB lineage: Bacteria > Bacillota > Clostridia > Lachnospirales > Lachnospiraceae > Mobilitalea. The sequence goes on from JAEYOY010000018.1 coordinate 49,258, forward strand.
CGTCTTACCAAAGACCTCAGGCACCACTCCCACTCCAACCGCTCTTCCTGCTGTAGTGGAAGCTTTTTCTTTTATCAATGAAGATGGTATGAATCTGGAAAGTAGAATTAATCCGCCGGAGGGTTATTCCCGAGTCTCATCTTCCGAAGGCGAGCTGTCATATTTTATGCGTACCCTCCCTCTTAAAAGCAGCGAAAGTCAATTAATGCTGTATAATGGTCAGGCTAAATTCAATCAAAGTAATCATGTGGCAATTTTTGATCTCAGTCTTGGAGATCGCGATTTACAGCAATGTGCAGACTCGCTTTTCAGAATTTATGCCGAATACTACTGGTCCTTACAGTCATATGACAAGATTGCCTTTCATCTGACCAATGGCTTCTACATGGAATACTCCAAGTGGCGGGAGGGCTACCGAATTAAGGTTGTGGGTAATGATGTCAGCTGGGTGAAATCAGCTTCCTATGATGATTCCTATGAAACGTTTCTTAAATATCTCGATATGGTCTTCGCATACGCAGGGACCTTATCACTTGCTTCAGAATGCGAAAAGGTCTCGGTGGAGGAGCTGCTACCCGGTGATTTATTTCTGAAAGGCGGCTCACCGGGGCATTGTGTATTAATCGTTGATATGGCGGCAGACGAGGAAGGAAATCGATCCTATCTTCTCGCTCAGGGATATATGCCGGCACAAGATTTTCATGTACTTAAGAATCCTCTCCATCCTGAGGATCCCTGGTACTATGCGTCTGAGATAACCTTCCCGCTCCGTACCCCTGAGTGGCAGTTCGTCGAGGGTTCCGCCGCACGCTTTAGGGAATTTCCCCTGGAAGGAGCTATGGAGCTTACCACTTCCCATAACAATAACACAGAAAGTATCCCGGCTTGGTCTCCTACGCAAGGGGAGAATAAGAACCCTGCTTCCGAAGTCACCCTATTGGCTGTCGGTGATAACCTGATTCATATCGAGGTTGTGCAAAGTGGAAGACAAGAGGACGGTACTCTTAATTATGACCATCTCTACTCCAATCTAAAGGAGGAGATTGCCGCGGCAGACATTGCTGTTGTGAATCAGGAAACCATCTTGGGCGGCGATGACTTTGCCTATTCCGGCTATCCGAACTTTAACTCTCCGACCGAAATTGGTGATGCTCTGGTCAATGCGGGCTTTGATGTCGTGCTTCAAGCAACCAATCACACTATGGACATGGGGCTAAAGGGCATTGAGAATACCTTTACTTATTGGAAGACCAATCCAGAGATTCATGTACTGGGCATCAATGAGACAGAGGAGGCCAGTGATAAAATAACCGTTATTGAGAAAAACGGAATTAAGCTTGCTATGCTTAATTATACCTATAGCCTGAACGGCTATTCTCTTCCGAAGGATATGCCTTATCTTGTGAATCTGATAAGCAAAAAAAAGATGGCTAAGGATATCGCAAAGGCAGAAGAAATAGCGGATTTTACCATTGTGTTCCCTCATTGGGGATCTGAATATGTTTATAAGGCAACCCCAATGCAAAAGGATCTCACAGAGTTCTTCTATGAGCATGGTGTTGATCTGGTTATCGGAGCCCATCCCCATGTAATCGAGCCGGTGGAATGGATTGAAACTGATACGGATCATCGAATGCTGGTTTACTATTCCTTAGGCAACTTCATATCATATCAAAAAGAAGCTCCCAGAATGCTTGGAGCGATGGCTAAGGTGACGATTAATAAGGATGAGAACGGTACCTATATCAGTAATGCTGCTATTACACCAATCGTGACTCATTACGAGAATGGTCCCGCAGACTTTCATTACGGAATCTATAAGCTGGACGAATATACACCGGCTTTAGCTAAGGTGCATGGAGTATCCGATATCGCCAAGAATGGTGACATGGATTACCAAACTACCTACGATCTTGCTAAGAAGGTCCTAGGCTCCTGGTTTCCTTACTAGAATCAGATGAGCAACCGTATTACATATTGTTGCGTTGAATCAAAGCCAAATACCATGCATGAGAATCAAATAAGGTTGGCCAAAAAGGTATACCATATTGATATACGTTTTAGCCAACCTTATTCTATAATCTTCTACCCTCTCGCTTCCCCAACTTCTTCCTCTGGGTAATACCTTCTCCAGTACTAACCTTTTCCAGATTATCAAATTTTATACATATTGTCAATGGTTTTATAATCTTTTCGCATATTTTCCGTAATAATGCACTAATCTAAGTAATGATTTCAATATAAAACACACATCTTTTAACGAATTTTAGACAAACCCTACCAGATATTGTGCCATATTTTTCACATCCACTAATAATAGAAATGAAAAGATTCTACAAGCGTTGAATCATTTGCGGTATCCGGACGGATATTTACTCTGCCAGCAAAAGGAATCTTCGCACATCTTATCAATTCCCCTCTCTGCCTTCCAGCCAAGCTCACGGCATGCCTTGGAGGCATCCCCGTAAGATACTGCAATATCGCCTGGGCGTCTGGGCCCAATCACGTATGGTATTCTTTTGTTACAAGCTTTCTCGTAATTTTGAATAATATCAAGTACACTATAGCCGATGCCTGTTCCAAGATTATATACTACTAATCCGGGTTTCTCCTGAAGCTTCTCAATCGCCTTGATATGGCCTAGGGCTAAATCAACCACATGAATGTAATCTCTGATTCCTGTCCCATCCGGTGTGTCATAATCATTACCAAAGACGTTAACCTTCTCCAAGGCTCCAATTGCAACCTTTGCAACATATGGAACCAGATTATTTGGAATACCGTTAGGGTCTTCGCCGATCTCTCCGCTTTCATGAGCGCCAATGGGGTTAAAGTAGCGAAGTATTGCAATATCCCAGGATGGATCTGATTTATAAAGATCCCGCAGCATTTCCTCAATCATCAGCTTCGTACGGCCATAGGGATTCGTAGCCGATATCGGCATATCCTCTGTTACGGGAACCTTTTCCGGGTCACCGTATACCGTTGCGGAGGAAGAAAACACAAGGTTTTTTACGTTGAATTCCTGCATAACCTCTAGAAGTGTAATCGTTCCGCTCAGATTATTCCGGAAATAAGCCAGAGGTATCATACAAGACTCACCTACTGCCTTTAAGCCTGCAAAATGTATGACAGAATCTATTTGTTCCTCCTCAAATATCTGCCTTAGCTTCTCCTTATCCAGAATATCAGCCTCATAAAAGGATATCTTCTTACCGGTCAGCTTTTCCACTCTATGTATCGATTCCAAAGAAGAATTGCAAAGATTATCCACTACTACTACGTCATATCCAGCATTTAATAATTCCAGATTGGTATGGCTGGCAATGTATCCGGCTCCGCCTGTTACTAATATCTTCAACTTTCCACATCTCCTTTTTTTGTCTTCATAATATTTTTATTGTATCTCATATCTTCTCTTTTGCAAACCACTTTATACTTAAAATTACATTTTTTTCTAGCTTTACGAAATGGGTTGGAGCCCTTATCCTGGTCATCCTCTGCCGGTCAGGCAGCAAGAAAGCATATCATGTATATGGCCGACGCGGATTTCTTCAGTCATATTGACCCGTCCTTTCGAGGTCCGGGAGACCGTCTGAATGCGGAGGATATATCTTATACAAAATGCGGTGAGAATATCATTGCGGGCTATGGCAGTGCTATATTATCCAGCCATGGCTGGTATGTTTCCGAAAGTCATCGTAAGAATCTATTAAATAAGAATTTTCGCTATCTGGGAGTCGGCTTTATCTATGATGAAGACAGCATCTATAAAACCTATATTACTCAGAATTTCTATCGATAATAGCTTGCATTCACTTATAAAATCATATATCCTTACTTATAGATATTGATAAACAAAGGTATGGTGATTGATGATGGACAAGCAGCTGTTTCTTCAAGCTTGTGATGAAGTAATCGGACAGCGACAGGGCTTGAACGGGATAGGAACCCTCGGTGAGAAGACCGTTCACTCTGTATTAAAATACTATCTATCCCCAAATCACCTCAACCATGAAATCAAGGTTGGGGGTTTTGTCGCAGATATTTGTACAGGAAACGAAATTATCGAGGTTCAGACTCGCCAGTTTAACAAGCTGCGAAGGAAGTTACAGATGTTTCTTACCTTCGCACCGGTAACAATAGTCTATCCTATCCCCAACATTAAGTGGATCCGGTGGGTTAATCCACAGACCGGTGAGATTAGTCCACGACGAAAGTCTCCGAAACCGGGCTCTCCCTATTCTATCTTTCCTGAGCTCTATAAAATCAAGGAATACCTTGTGAATCCCAATCTTAAGCTCAAAATAATAATGATGGATCTGGAGGAATACCGTTTTCTTGATGGCTGGAGCGCGGATAAGAAGAAGGGATCGACCAGAAGTGACCGTATCCCTACAGAGTTAGTTAAGGAGTTGGATATTCAAGGAAGTGCAGGCTATCAGCTTCTAATTCCTGAGAGTTTGGATTATGAATTTACTACCAGAGATTATAAGAAAGCCTCCGGTCAATCCCTACAGGTATCCAGAACCGCTCTGCATGTATTGAATTATATCGGCACCATAGAGCGTACCGGCAAGAAGGGAAACACTTTAATTTACCGACGATCACCTCAATTGCAAGCGGCAAACGAATAAATAACGGATACCAGCTTATCAATTTATGATATAATTAAAAAGTATGCGCTCGGAGCTGAAGATCATGAATATGGTTTATATTCATGATATAATATAGATACTAATAAGAAAATATAAGAATGGAGGTATGGGAGGTATGCTAACCTCTCTAGAATGATGATGAGTGAAGAGTTGAACGTTAATAATAACACCTCTCTGCCGGATACAGAGGCGGAGATAATAACAGAACCGGAGATAATCCCTTCGATGGATGAGTTTAAGGACGAGATTGCAAGGTCCTTTAAGAAAATCCAGGAGGGAGATATATTAAAAGGCACGGTAATTGGCATCTCTGAAAGCGAAGTAATTCTTGATCTTGGATATTATACTGAGGGTATCATTAAGCTGGAGGAATTAAGCAATGACCCCAGCTTCTCCATCAAGGCTGATGTAACACTCGGGGAGGAGATCTCAGCAACGGTTCTCCGCGAAGATGATGGACATGGTAATATTCTATTGTCCAGAAAACGTGCAGATGATATTCTGGCATGGGACCACTTAAAGGAAGCCCTTACAAGCCGCAAAATATATAAAGTTAAGGTAACACAGGCTGTCAATGGTGGTGTAGTAACCTATTTACTTGGTGTACGTGCCTTCATTCCCGCTTCCCAGCTGGCATTAACTTACGTAGAGGATCTGGACGCTTATGTGGGTAAGGAACTGGATGTAATCGTAATAACTGCCTCTGCTGAGGACATGAAGTTGGTGTTATCTGCAAAGGAGGTTGCTCGCGACCTTGAGAAACAGGATAAAACCAGTAAGATTTCCCGTCTTCAGACCGGTATCGTAACGACCGGTGTTGTGGAGAAGATTGCCCCTTATGGTGCTTTTGTTAACATCGGTGAAGGCTTAACCGGATTGGTACACATATCACAGATCTGTAATAAGAGAATTAAGTCTCCTAATGAAGTAATCAAAGAAGGTGAGACTGTAACCGTTAAGATTTTAGAGGTAAAGGATGGCAAGATCAGCCTCAGCATGAAGGCCGTAGAAGAGAAAGAAGAGGTAGTTGAAGAGGTGGAAGCTGCTCCTGCCACCTACCAAAGCGGAGAAGAAGCGACAACTGGTCTGGCTGCACTGTTAAAGAACATTAAGCTTTAATCCAAGACATAAAATGGCTTCGAGATTACTCACTCGCCTTGTTCCTAAGGATACAAGGACTCTGAGATAATCTCGAAGCCTTATTCATTGATTAATACTAATTAAAATGGTATTATTTCAAGCACATATAAGATCAGAAAAGCAATACCACTGATACCAATCAGGTTAAATACAAATACAAACCATAGCAGTGCGTGGCCTCTCCGTACCCTTCTGTCAAGAGCTTGCAGTCCGGTTATATACTCTTCCTGATACTGCTTATTTAGCAATGTGTTCTGCTTTTGAAGTTCAATCAACAGCTCTGATATACGATTTACTACATTCTTATCGACACCTTCCAGGTTATCACCGGTTGTCTCCAGAACCGCTTTCAGCTTCTCCAGCTCCAGCATGATGCTATTGACTTTAACCTTATCCAGGTCTTCCATCAGCTCCATCAGCTTCTCGCCCTGTTCTTTTATATAAGTTAAATCCATTGCTGCCTGAACCCCATTTAATTTTTGTACTCCGATTCTGTGCTCATATTCTTCACACTTGTCCGAATACTCTAAAAGCCATTTTTTATAATTTTCCAAGGTGTTGCGATACTCTGTCAGCTTTTGCTCATAGGCCGTTGTGATTACTTTTGTACTTTCTTTCATTTTATTACCCCGTTCTTTCGAATTAGGTAATCCAAATGACATATTCATAGGTACCTCTCTCCTTTGCTATACTCGCAATCCGAACAATGTTCTCTTCTTCCCTGATTTTTGTGGTTCTGCACCATCTGGCTTTGTAATCTCCTTGCCAGCCTGTCCCTCTTCCTCCTCTATAATTGTTCCAAAGGACTCCGCTACCACTGATTTATAACTTTCTATTAACTCTTCCTGATAGCCCTCTGTTCGTTCTTTGCTATAGATCTTTATCTCTTCGTTTAAGGTAAGCATCTTTTGATCTAGATAAGCTACTATATCAGAACATTCCTTTAATTCCTTTCGAATATGTTCCGGTGCATTTCCCTCAAACTTGTAATAAATCTTATGCTCCAGACTTGCCCAAAAATCCATCGCTATGGTACGAATCTGAATCTCAACCTTGGTCTCTATGGTCCGATCCGTAAGAAAGACTGGAATGGATATAATCATATGATAGCTGGTATATCCGTTATCCTTCGGACGCATAATGTAATCCTTCACTTTAAGTACCTTAATATCACTCTGCTTGGAGATTAGATCGGCTATGCGATAAATATCTGAGGTAAAGGAACATATAACTCGTATTCCGGCTACATCATTGACATATTTAATTATGTTATCCACCGTCAGTTCCATCTGATTATGGCGAAGCTTCTTCGCTATACTCTGCGGTGTTTTTATTCTTGAGGTAATATGCTCTATGGGATTATATTGATGTGCTAATTTAAATTCATTATTTAGTATCTCTAGCTTCGTATTAACTTGCTTTAATGCGGCGTCGTACAAAAGCAACGCGGCATTCCACTCCTCTGCCTCATCATAAAACATGGGGAGATCCATTTAATCACAACCTTTATATTGTATAGTCTGTCTAAAAATCTATTAATTCCTGTTCATAATTTGTTCATTGTTTTTATTATACCATAGAAATATGAATAATTCTTGAAGAATTCGAAAATTAATGAAAAATTAAGGATTTCTCAATATGGGGATAATACTCAATTGTAATTTCAAAAGTCTGTGAATTTACAAAACTCCTCTTATAGTCTACAGAGAATTTTCGTACCCTAAAGCTAGGAAGAGTGCCTTTCGCTTTTTGAGCAGAATATACTGTAGTATTGCTTATTACATGATGGGAAAGGATATTTTTATGATTTGGATGAGTTGTCGTGGAAATAGATACAATTGCATACAAATAAAAAAATTATAATTTTTTTGTTAAAAATGTGTTGACAATTGAACTAATTCATGGATATAATGTTGGCAGACTATTACAGAAAGTGAGGTAAAACAATGATTAGCAAAATGAAATTTAGATCCAGCGCTTTACAAAACAATTTCATATTAAACTCATTAAGTGATATTACCTCATGGATTCGAAAAAGCTAAACCGTGACCTCATATCCCTGTCCTGCCCTGCTGCCAGTGGGAGACGGTGGAGATTACGACTATATTTTTGAATTGTATGCCATGGTATTATCATACCATGGCTTTTTTGTATGCTCTGAGGTAAAAAGGGCTACATAAGACATCCCATGGAACTAGTCTGTATTATAATGAAATTGACTATGAATGACACACCAAAAGGAATTTTTATGAGGGAAGCGTGATGCAGGGGCTTCACGCTGGGAACGGAGGAATTATGAAAAAGATTTCAAGCTATATCTTAAAGTATTGGTATGCCTATATACTTGCGATTTTGTGCATTGTGATCGCTGTATCACTGGATATGCTATCACCGCAGGTAACAAAGCGGATTATAGATAATGTCATCATCGAAGGAGACCTGGCTCTGCTGCCGAAAATGCTTATCTTGATATTTATTATAGGTATCGGAAGATGTATCTTCCAATACCTGAAGGAATTAATTTTTGACTTGGTAAGTGCAAGGATCACAGTAAATATTCGAAGAGACTTATTCAATCATATCCAGAGCTTATCCTTAAATTTTTTTGATAAGAATAACACCGGTGAGTTAATGTCGCGTGTGAAGGATGACGTTGACCGAATCTGGGGAGCTCTCGGCTATGTGAGTATGCTGATCATCGAGGTTATTATACATACCGGTATTGTATTGTACTGTATGTATAACTTAAGCCCTAGCTTAGCAGTATTTCCAACCATTATATTACCACTGGTCGCTTGTTTGGCACTCTTGATGGAGAAGAAGCTCGGCAAAATTTATGAAGCAATCAGCGAGGAAAACGCGAAGCTGAATACTGTAGCGCAGGAGAACCTCTCCGGAGTTCGTACGGTTAAGGCTTTTGCACGAGAGAAACACGAGATAAGCAAGTTCTTATCTCACAACAAACGCTATTATGAGCTTAACATGCAGCAATCCAAGGTATTCATTAAGCTGTATCCTTATTTTCAGTTTATTACCAAGCTGTTGCCAATGATCGTAATTATGATCGGCGGTTATCAGGTTATGCAAGGAACGATCACATTAGGTACCTTAGGCGCTTTTGCGGAATATTCTACGAATATTGTATGGCCAATGGAAATGCTTGGTTGGCTTTCCAACGACTTTGCCTCTGCTATTGCTTCTGGCAAGAGAATTAAGAAGATATTTGCGGAACAGCCGCTGATCACTGAGGTGGAGAATCCAGTCGTTCTGGAGGAAGTAAAGGGTGCGGTACGCTTTAACAAGGTATCCTTCGGTCTTTCTGAGAAGAACATCCTGTCCGATATTAGTTTTGATTTGGCAGCGGGCAAGACCATTGGAATTATGGGTGCGACAGGAACCGGAAAGAGTTCAATTATTAACCTTCTTCAACGTTTTTATGACACAACGGAGGGTGATATTTATCTGGATGGAGTGAATATCAAAGAGCTTTCCCTGCGTCAGCTACGTAAGAGCATCTCCTTGGTTATGCAGGATGTATTCCTGTTCTCCGATACAATTAATGAAAATATAAAGCTGGGTAAGAAAAACCAGGTATGTAATTATGAGGTTGTTGAGGCAGCGGAGGATGCACAGGCAAAGGATTTTATCGAGCGAATGGATGAGCAGTATGAGACCATCGTCGGAGAACGTGGTGTTGGTCTGTCTGGTGGACAGAAACAGCGTCTGAGCATTGCCAGAGCCCTTGCAAAGAAGACACCGATTCTAGTACTGGATGACTCTACTTCAGCACTTGATATGGAGACCGAGCATATGATTCAGCGATCCTTAACTCAGATAGAGGCAACCAAAATCATTATTGCTCACCGTGTTTCCGCTGTACGTAACGCAGACGAGATTATCATTCTGGATGAGGGTAAAATTGTTGAGCGTGGTACACATGACGTTCTATTGCAGAATAAAGGCTATTATTATAAAACATTTATGGCACAATACGGGGATTACTTAGAAACGAAGGAATCCGATGAGGTTGTGTTTAACGAAAGGAAGGTGGCTTCATGTCAATAAATGCCATCAAAGAAGACGAATATATCAAAAACGTCAGTAAAAAAACAACCCTTATACGGTTGTTCAGCTATATGCTGGCATATAAAGGAACAATTATCGCGGTAATCTTTATCATGTTGGCCACAGTGTCAATCTCTATTGCTAACCCATTGATTATCGATCAGGCAATTGACGTTCATATTGCGAATAAGGATCTCAAAGGATTAATCCGACTTGGTATACTGGCTCTTGTTCTTAATGTATCCTTTGTATTACTGGTAAAGCTTAGAATGTATCTTATGGCTAAGGTATCGAATAATGTGCTCTTAACCATTCGACAGGAGCTTTACACTCACATTCAGAAGTTGAGCTTCAGCTTCTTCGATAGCCGCCCTACAGGTAAAATTCTTGCCAGAGTCATCGGTGATGTTAATTCCCTTAAGGATGTGCTGTCCAACAGCGTCACTACTTTAATTCCGGATGCAGTAACGATCACCGCCGTGGTTATTATCATGGTGATTATCAACTGGAAGCTGGCGATAGCATCATTAATCTCTCTGCCCTTTATGGCCTTCGGTCTTTGGTATATTCAGACCCGCTCCCATAAAAGATGGCGGATTCACAGGAAGAAGAGCTCAAACTTGAATGCCTTTATTCACGAAGACCTATCCGGTATGAGAATTATTCAAAGCTTCACAGCAGAAGATGAGACCGCCGAGACCTTCGATGAACTGTTAGAAGAGCATCGTAGCTCCTTCGTAAATGCAATTGTATTGAATGATGCCTTCGGTTCGGTTATCGATTTTAGCTGGGGCGTCGGATCCATTTGTATGTATTTTGTAGCCGTGAAGCTGTTACGCATCGATGCCGGTAATGTCGGTACATTAATGGCCTTCGCCATGTATATCACCATGTTTTGGCATCCGATTATGAATCTAAGTAACTTTTATAATCAAATTATTACTAATATATCTGGTGCAGAGCGTATCTTCGATATTCTCGATACCATGCCGGACATCACCGATGCTGACAGCGTCAATGAACTTCCCGAAATTAAAGGCGAGGTTACCTTTGACCATGTATCCTTTGCCTACGATGCAGATACACAGGTTCTGAATGATGTAAGCTTTCGAATCAAGCCAGGTGAGACTATCGCTTTGGTTGGGCCAACAGGAGCCGGAAAGACTACCATCGTTAACCTGATCAGTCGTTTTTATGATATACAGCAGGGAAGTATCTATATTGATGGTTATGATATCAAAGAGGTATCCATTGAAAGTCTGAGAAGACAAATGGGTATCATGACACAAGATAACTTCTTGTTCTCCGGAACGGTGGCAGATAATATCCGTTATGGTAAGTTGGATGCGACCGATGAGGAGATCATCTCGGCTGCCAAAGCAGTCAATGCCCATGACTTCATTATGAAACTGGAAAAGGGTTATGAAACAGAGCTGAAGGAACGTGGAGCCGGTTTATCCATAGGCCAGAGACAGTTACTGGCATTTGCAAGAACCATGGTTTCCATGCCTAAGATCTTAATCCTGGATGAAGCAACCTCAAGCATAGATACCCATACGGAATTATTGGTACAACAGGGTATCGAAGCGTTACTGAAGGGAAGAACCTCCTTCGTTATCGCTCATCGACTGTCTACCATCCGTAAAGCGGATCGCATCTTTGTCATTGATGACGGAGGTATTCAGGAGGAAGGTAGCTCGGATGAGCTGATAGCTAAGAAAGGACAGTATTATAACCTTTATATGGCTCAGTTTAAGAATTTGGAAGTGTAATTTGAGAGCAAAGTGTCAGCCATCTGGCACTTTCGCACCGGAGCAGATTGTGAAACATAAGCTCCGAAGGCATTCGTGCCTTTATTCACTGAAGTACACACCCTGCCTGGAGGACTTTAGATTAACTCCTCGTAACATAAAGAAGCTCCCAATAGGAACACCGTACATTACGGATTACCTGTTGGGAGCTTTCTTATTACGTTATTCCTCTTTCTTATCTTCCTCCGGATACTTGGATCGAAGTCTCTGATTAATGCTCTCGGCAATTCGTTTCTCATTACTGAACATAGCTGTCGTTACGCTAAAGTATACACCCGCTACCAATAGTACCAAGGTGATTATTTGTGTTATTTCATTGATATTGACCCATCGACATATTACGGCCGCACCGAGTACAACTACATTAATATACGTATAATGAATGATGTGGCGTATTCTCATCTGTTTCTTGCTGATTTCCCTTTTGGAACGATAAATCAGGGTTCCGAGAGAAGTGATCGCTGACACGACAATGACCTGCCATATGATTTCTACATTAAAATACAGATCCGGTAGGAAGATAGTTATAAATATTGCTGTACTGATGATACTTCCCGATAACACATAAAAATAAGTCTGTATTACCTTCTTTACACTCTCCATGTCTCCACCTCCTACATTCCCAGCTTTTTCTTAAGTTCCGGTACATATTGTCTCGAGATTACTACCACTTCACCATTAAACAACTGTGCCTCAAACCGACCTGAGTAAGCGGGACTGATACTCTTAATCTTGGCTACATTGAGTATAACCGACTTAGAGGCGCGAAAAAAGTCCGTATTCTTATACTCTTCTTCTATCTCATATAGCTTCAGCTTTGTCTCATATACATTCTGTTTGCAATAAAGAAATACCTTATTATCTACCCCTTCAAAGTAATATACATTGGAAGGATCGATCATGACAATGTTACCATCCTTTATACCAGCCAACTTCTTCTGACCTTGCTTCAGCTCTGAGATCAGCTTAAGAATATTTTCATCCAGTTTTTTGCAACGGATAATTACCTGATCTTCTTCGCCCGGATTGCTTTCCTCAATAATAATCTTCATAGGATCTCCTATCTATTCATAACATTTCTCTTACTTTGCAGCAATGCCGCAATCCCTATGAAGATTATACCACTAATTACCAAAAATGCCACCTGAAATGTAACAGAAACCAGCTCACCCTCATGCATGATTGATATTCCCATGGCCTCCTTGTAACCACTGATTAATTCCTCAGGAAAACCCGCAAAGGTTTTCGCTAAGATATCCTTTGTTAGCATATCTCTCATAAAAGAACACCCATGTAGAAGGGGAAAGCATTTGAGTACATTCTGTAGTCTCTCGGGAAGCATCCCAAGAGGCAGATAAATTCCGGCAAGAAATCCGACCAGCGTTCCAATTATGGTACTTAATCCACCAAACGCACTCTGACTGTGGATAAAGTTGGCGATGAGGAACACCATTGCCGCCGAAGTAAATACATTAAGAACAATATACAAAAACACCTTTCCGATTACTGCCAATGAAATCATCGACCCACCGGTGGTCACAATATATGTTACTCCGATTACGACGGTTAGGGTACACATAATAATTCCCATGATAATTGCTGCTATGACATAACTGAATACAAAAATCCATCGACTCACCGGTGCTACGAAGAAGCTAGATAGCCTTTTCTGTGCTTCATCCTCAACCATGATACCGACCATGGATAAGGTAATCGTAATTGAGTTTACTACAACAATTCCGGCAAGAGTCCAGAGCATTACTAGCTGCTCCGCATTGGACCGATCAAGAGCGGTATCTCGTTCACCTCCATATTGACTCAGTAGGTCGACAACACTGTCCGCGTTCATTTTTCCAAGGAATACCACCATCAGACCGATGATAATCAACATGGATAGTAGCGAAAAGAAGATATTGGAGCGGTCTCTGCAATACACTAATATGTTTCTTTTGATTAATCTGAATAATAACATCTCTCTTTCCTCCCCTTATAGGCTCTTGCCCGTGATATTTAAGAACACATCATCCATGGTTCCCTGAACTAATTCAAAGGATCTTAGACTGTTTCTGAACTTATTCAAAAGCTCCAGACCGAACATGGAATCCGGTATGGTAACACGGATATGATTGCTTCTGTTCTCGAAGACTAAGCGTTCCTCCTCTAACTGCTTCAAAAGCTCCTCTCGGTTCTCCGGTACTAATTTTAAGATATCTTGGGCATGCTTTTGCTTTAATTCGGATGGCGTACCATCCGCAACCAGCTTCCCAGCCTCCATGATTGAGATATATTGAGCCTTGGCTGCCTCCTCCATATAATGAGTCGTCAGAAATACGGTCATGCTGTCTTCCTTCCGCAACCGTTCCACGCTCTCCCACACATTCTGTCTGGTCTGAGGATCCAATCCAGTGGTAGGCTCATCTAAGAATAGGAGCGCAGGACGATTCATTAATGCCTTCGCAATTTCACAGCGTCGCTTCTGACCTCCGGATAGCTTTCTGAACTGTCGGTTTAGAATATCACCGATATCCAGAATATCACAGACATAATCCAGATTCTTGTGAATGGAACTTGTGCTGTTATCATACAGAGAGGCCCTTGTAATCAGATTCTCCTTAATGGTCAATCGGTTATCAAGCGTATTATCCTGGAAGACTACGCCGATCTTCCTGCGTATCTCCCGATCCTCCTTCCCTAACCGGTATCCACATACATATGCTTCGCCCTCATTACTGCTAAGTAAGGTACAGAGCATGTTGATGGTTGTTGACTTCCCAGCTCCATTTATTCCAAGGAATCCATACAGCTGCCCCTTCTTTACCCGAAAGCTTATATCATCCACGGCCTTAACCTCTCTAAAATACTTCTTTAAATGATTAACTTGAATAATATCCTCCATACTTCCCTCACCTTTCAATCCGTTTTCTTCAATTCAATATTACTGGTACTCCTATATAACTATTCTTAGCACCTTCGTTGATAAGAGTGTATTCCTTAATCAGAATGATCGCAATAGGTTCAAAAGTAAGTTGCACCTGATTAAGGTAAGATGCAAAAAATTAACTTAAGATGAAAACATAAAATATCTTTATTTGAAAATATAGGTAAATAATTGTATCCCTTATCTGCAATATCAATTATAATTACAGATAAATATTCATAGGATAATCACAATAAGGCGAAGCATTGATAAGGAGGCTACTATGAAAGTATTGCTATTACTGGCTAGAGGTTTTGAGACCATGGAATTTAGTGTCTTTGTAGACGTACTTGGATGGGCTAGAAATGATTTTGGATGTGATATAAATGTTGAAACCTGTGGATTTCAAAAAGAGATCGTCAGTACCTTTCACATCCCTGTGATCGTAGATAAGATCCTGGATCAAGTCGATGCTAAGAATTATGACGCATTGGCGATACCCGGTGGTTTTGAAGAATTCGGTTTCTATGAGGATGCTTATGATGAACGCTTTCTGAATATTATCCGCGATTTTGACCGCCAAAATAAAATCATTGCAACGATTTGTGTCGCTGCTCTTCCTCTTGGTAAAAGTGGCATCTTAAAAAATCGTCGAGCTACTACCTACCACCTTCGTAACGGTTACCGTCAAAAGCAACTGGCCGAATTCCAGGTAGAGGTTGTAAATGAACCTTTCGTCGTTGATAACAATATTATAACCTCCTACTGCCCTCAGACCGCACCAGATGTAGCCTTCAAGCTCCTTGAGATGTTAACCTCCAAAGAGAAGATGGAAGAAGTGAAAAGGGCTATGGGCTATTAACATATCTTCGATACATATGCAATATTTATTGGTGTTATATAGCACAGTAAGGAGCCTTATGAATTATGTTGAAGATTTAAGGAAGCTGGTCGGACATCGACCACTTATATTAGTTGGAGCTGTGGCTATTGTTCTTGATTCAAAAGGCAGAATATTACTTCAGAAGAGAACCTCCACACCCACTGAGATATGGGGGTTACCTGGCGGTTTAATGGAATTGGGGGAAGCTGCAGAGGATACTGCCAGAAGAGAAGTCCTGGAGGAAACAGGATTAACGATAGGTTCACTAACTTTAATAGATATTTTCTCTGGGTGTGATTTTTTTGTCAGACTACCTAACAAAGATGAATTCTATTCTGTTACTGCTGCCTATTATACCAGGGATTATCATGGTGAAATTACTATCGATAATAATGAATCCCTTGCTGTAGAGTTTTTTGAATTTGATCAAATGCCTGAGAATATTGCTAGAAGCCATGATATTATTATTGAAAGATACCGATTATTCGCTAAATGAAGCATTATACATAACAAAATGGAATCGTAAGGTCCTTTCATGGAAAGTTTTAGATTTCAAATGTATCTCAATCCGTATGATATAATGCTACTAATCTTATTAAAAAAAAATAAATATCAAATCAAAAAGAAGGTTATAGAATCCTGAGAGACAAAGTAATTTATCCAGGTCCTTTCATATAACCTTCTTCTTTCATTCATAACAATGGACAATTGCGATGAGTAATTTCAATCGTATATTGAATTACTTGTATTTGAATGGCTTTATAATGACATTTATCAATAACGCTAGATTAAAACCGTCTCTTAGGAATTGTTATGATAAAGCTCGATCCCTTCTTGAACTGGGAACGGACCTTAATCTTACCGGTGTGTGCCAGAATAATAAGTTTTGCCAAGGACAGGCCAAGTCCATGTCCACTGATATTCTGATTCCTAACATGATCGGAACGGTAGAAACGATTAAAGATATGATCGATATCCTTTCTTGTCATACCGATACCGGTATCTGATACCGTGATAACACAATCTTCGTTAATCTTCTGGCACTGGATGGTTATTTCATCGCCATCCTTAGTATATTTTACCGCATTATCAATAAAAATGCGAATTGCCTGCTTTAATGCTTGCTTGTCCCCGTATACGACCACATCCTCCATAATCGGATGATTTATAATACGATTCCCTGCCACCAGCTTTGTTTCTTTGACCATGTCCTCCACCAAAGGACGCATATTGAAGCGCTTCTTAGTTAATTTAAGCGTCTTCTTATCATGTCTTGATAGGAACAAAAGCTTCTCTACCAGATCCTGCATGGATCTGGCCTCGTTCTGAATCGCTTCTATCGATTCCTGAAGTACCTCTTCATTAGAACTGCCCCAGCGGTTCAACATATTGATATATCCTTGGATGACAGCAATTGGGGTTCGAAGTTCATGGGAAGCATCTGATACGAATTGCTTCTGGCTCTCATAGGAGGTCTCGATACGATCCAGCATCGCATTGATGACACTGGCAAGATCCTTCAATTCATTCTTTGTACCTTCCACATTCAGTCGCTCGCTATGAAGATTATTCACTGTTAACCGGTTCGCGGTAGCTGACATAACACGGATTGGTTCCAATAACTTAAAATCACTGCGTTTACCCTTTCGGATAATCAGTGCTACCATTACAAGATAAAGAATTACCAGCTTCCAAGCAATAGATAAGAAGCTTTCATAGCTTTCTGTGAGATTATATTGAAATCTTCCGACATAATCAGTATTATTAATAGTAAAACTGCGATCCTCGTTTATAACTACTGCATACTTGGTATTTCCAAGATCCATATGAATTCCATAGAAGAATTCCTTATCTTGTCTGGGCTTATAAGCAATATCATCATATATTTTTTTTGCCTTTGCCTTGTTATGAAGTCTCATGGTAAAGCCTTCGTCCGCATATGGATTAACTAATCTTTCTTCCCCCTGTAATTCCAATTGATTTATCATTTCCTCAGACATTCTCTCATAATATTTCTTCTCCGTAGACATGAAAATCAGAAAGAATCCAAACATGAACAGAACACCGTGAGTTAATAATAACTTACAATAAGCCATGGAAATTCGAAATGCCATGGAAAGACGGAAATTACTTAACCACTCCTCCTTTTTTCTGCGTAATGGGAGGATTGTTCTTCGCAGGAAGGTTCTTATTGCTTCCAAAAAAATTTTACTCATCTAAAGCGTCGGCGAAAATATAAGACCTCGCCTTCCTCCCTCTAGTCAAAAGTCAGTCAATCAGTCCTTTATGATATATCCAACACCGCGCACGGTTGAGATCAAATGTATTCCATACTTCTCATCGATCTTCTGTCGAAGATAACGGATATACACATCAACAACATTGGTATCACCAAAATATTCGTAATCCCATACATTATTCAACAGCTGCTCTCTGGTCAACGCAATATTCTTATTACGCATCATGTATTCCAAAAGCTCATATTCCTTCTTTGTTAATACCAGCTCTTCCTCACCATAGAATGCACTGTGACTCATAAGATTCAAAGTTACTTCGCCTATCTGTAACAGATCACCCTTCGGCTCGACGATAAGTTTCTTACGATTTAATGCTACTCTGATCCTGGCCAAAAGCTCTTCAATGGCAAAGGGTTTTGTCATATAATCATCGGCACCGGTATCCAGACCTGCTACTTTATCTGTTACATCATCCTTTGCGGTCAGCATAATAATCGGAACCTGCGATTCAAGGCGAATTCTGCGGCATACCTCAATACCATTTAAGCCTGGAAGCATAATATCCAGGATTACAAGATCTACGTTATCCTTTAACGCCTTCTCAAGCCCCGTTCTTCCGTCCGCTGCAAGTAATACCTCGTAGCCTTCATGCTTTAATTCCAGCTCCAGAAACCTTCCAATCTTAATCTCATCTTCAACAATTAATATCCTTGCCACCAAATTACCCTCCTCACACATATATCTAAACTACATCTTCTACCATTGTATCGGTTACTGACATTATTTTCAATACATCTATATTAAATTTACATTAGAATAAGGATGGAATCCTCATCCAATCATTGTGGAGTACTTACGTTCTATAATGAGTTAATGCTAATTTAGATAAATTTGATGCTTTCCCATTAACCTGATAAAAAATGTAGATATAGAAAAAGAGAAGGAGGAGAGAAAATAAAATTCTCTCCTCCTTCTCTTTTTATGTTATTACCTTTGTTTGTATTATAATACGCTCTTAACTGCTTTAACAACGTTCTCAGTAGTAAAACCGAATTTTTTAAAGAGTGTACCTGCAGGAGCAGACGCACCAAAGCCCTTCATTGTAACTGTAGTTCCGTCAAGGCCGACATACTTACCCCATCCGAAATCAGTTGCAGCTTCAACCGCTACTCTTGCTCTAACTGCCTTAGGAAGAATGCTCTCTTTGTATTCAGCAGACTGTGCTTCAAATAAATCCAAAGATGGCATACTAACTACTCTGATATCTACGCCTTCCTTGCTAAGCTCTGCCTGTGCATTGATACCAAGCTCAACCTCAGAACCGCTTGCCATAATGATCGCATCCGGAACTGATTTCTTGGAGTCAGAGATAATATATCCACCCTTTAATGCTTCCTTAGATGAACCTGCATACTGCGGAAGATTCTGACGAGTTAATACTAATGCGGTAGGTGTAGTGTTAGAAGTAACTGCATAATACCAAGCTGCTATACTCTCGGTAGCATCTGCCGGACGGAATACTGTAAAGTTTGGCATTGCACGAAGCATTGCTAACTGTTCAATCGGCTCATGAGTAGGTCCATCCTCACCAACGCCAATACTATCATGAGTAAGAACGAAGGTTAATGGAAGATTCATTAATGCAGAAAGTCTTGCCATCGGCTTAACATAATCACTAAATACGAAGAAGGTGGATACGTAGGCTCTTAAACCACCGTGAAGCGCAAGACCGTTACCCATTGCTGCCATTGCTAACTCTCTAACACCGAAGTGAAGATTGCGGCCGCCGTAATTCTCTTTTGAGAAATCTCCCATATCATTCATATAAGTCTTAGTGGAAGGAGCAAGATCAGCTGCACCACCGATTAAGTTCGGTAGATGATTCTTAAGACGGTTCAGCACCTGTCCTGATAAATTTCTGGTTGCTTCCGGCTTATCATCATAAGCCCAGAACTCTTCATTATCTATTAAATCCTTGGCGATATTTACATCATGATACTGATCCCATAATGCTTTCATCTCAGGATATGACTTGCTGTACTCAGCAAATAACTTATTCCAAGCTTCTTCCGCCTTAGCGCCTTCTGCTGCAAGTGCCTTATAATTATCATAAACCTCTGCAGGAACAAAGAAAGGTTCCTGGCTGGGCCATTCTAGTTTTTCTTTTAAAGCCTTAATATTGTCTGCTCCAAGAGGCTCACCATGAGCACTAGCCATACCTTCTCTTGGACTTCCGTAGCCAATCTTAGTCTTAACGGTAATCATGGAAGGTCTTGTAAGATCAGCCTTTGCAGCTTCAATTGCTGCACCGATCTCAGCAAGATCATTACCATCCTCTACTACTAAGGTCTGGAAACCATATGCTTCAAAACGCTTCTGCACATCCTCTGTGAATGCGATATCAGTGCTTCCTTCGATGGAAATCTTGTTGCTATCATATAATACGATTAATTTACCGAGCCCTAAGGTACCAGCCAAAGACATAGCCTCCGAGGTAATACCTTCCATCATACAACCGTCTCCACCAAGTACAAAGGTATAGTGATCGACTACAGGAAAGCTTTCTTTATTAAACTTAGCTGCAAGATGAGCTTCGCCCATTGCCATACCAACTGCCATAGCCATACCAGCACCCAGAGGTCCTGTGGTTGCTTCTACGCCAACGGTGTGGCCGTACTCCGGATGACCGGGTGTTAAGGATCCATCCTGACGGAAATTCGCTAAATCTTCTGTGGTAAGACCATATCCGAATAAATGTAATAAAGAATATAGAAGCATGGATCCATGTCCGCCGGATAATACAAAACGATCTCTGTTTGCCCATTTCGGATTCACAGGATTGTGCTTCATATGTCTTGCCCATAACTCATATGCCATTGCTGCAGAACCTAACGGTAAACCTGGATGTCCTGAATTTGCTTTTTGAACGCCGTCTGCTGATAAAATTCTTATTGCATTCACTGACCTTGTATCGATGTTGCTCATTGTAAATCCTCCTTAAATAATTGTATAGTTTTTTCTCCTTATTTACTCTCCAAATACTGCTCTATAATCCTGCTGAAACTTTTCAATTCCTGAAGTTGTCATGGGGTGCTTGGAGCATTGCTCTATTAAGCTGTAGGGTACAGTAGCGATATCCGCACCCGCCAATGCACACTCGGTAACATGAATTGTATTACGAATACTTGCCGCAATTATTTCTGTTTTGATATCGTAGTTATGAAAGATCTGAGATATGGTTTTAATTAAATCAGATCCCTGCGCAGAGATATCGTCCAGACGTCCAACAAAGGGGGATACATAAGTAGCACCTGCTCTAGCAGCAAGCAGGGCTTGATTGGCTGAAAATATGAGTGTTACATTTGTCTTAATTCCTTCTGATGCTAAAACCTTAGTAGCCTTTAAGCCTTCCAAAGTCATTGGAATTTTTACAACCATATTAGGATGTATTTTTGCAATTTCTCTGCCTTCTTTTATCATATCCTCAGCATTTACAGTAGTCGCTTTCACTTCTCCGCTGATGGGTCCGTCAACAATACTCGCAATCTCTTTAATTACTTCCTTGAAATCTCTTCCTTCCTTAGCAATTAAGGATGGATTTGTTGTTACTCCGCAAATAACACCTAAATCATTCGCCTTTCTTATATCTTCTACATTTGCTGTGTCAAGAAATAACTTCATTTAACATTCCTCCCAAAGAACATGACAGTGTAAGTCGATTCTAAGTCATATTACACATGTAACTGTCGGTTAGAGCCGCCTGTCCATAACTTTTTACATTAATATAGTAACTATACTATAAAACATCTACTAAGGCAATCGGCAAATTACACACACATTCTTTGAAATATAATGAATTTTTATCTACTTAGTCAATCATCTGAAGAGAGTAATATCTCGCTTCAAATTGGTCTGGCGGCATGGGCTTCGCAAAATAATAGCCTTGTATGACATCGCAGCCTACCATACACAAAAACTCGACCTGTTCCCGTGTCTCTATGCACTCGGCAACTACCTTCATATGTAAGTCCTTAGCCATAGTAATTGTATTACGGATTACACAGAGTCCTCGTTCTACTTCGTCTGTTAATCGGAATAATTCCCCGTCGAGCTTAACTGTGTCCAGAGGTAGATCCTTCAGTGAATTCAAGGAGGAATATCCGGCCCCGAAGTCATCCATCGAAACAAGAAAACCGTACTCTCTTAAGCGAACCACCGTGTCAATTAACATCTGTTTGTTCTGCAGAAATGCACTCTCTGTAAGCTCTAATTCAATTAAATTACGAGGTACTCCATAACTATCTACAATATCGGTGATAATTTCAGCCAGATGGGAATTGGCAAAATGTAAACGCGAAATGTTAACAGAAATGGGTAATGGACTATATCCTTTATCCAGCCATCCTCTGATCAATTGACAGACTTTTTTCAACATATAATAATCTAATTCTGTTATAAATCCATTCTTCTCAAAGAGAGGTATAAATTCTGAAGGAGAAAATGGCATTCCATTGCTACTCTGCCAACGAACCAATGCTTCAGCTCCGTAGATTGTCTCCTCCTTTGCCATATATTTTGGTTGAAGATAAACCAGGAATTCATTATTATTTAAGGCTTCATTCATTGACTTCTCGATCTCTTCTTCCTCCAAAAGTCTTTCTCTTGCATCATCATCAAAAAAAGAGATGATACCTTCCGAACTGCCCTTAATATTATTCTTTGCAACCTGTGCAAACTCTCCCATTCGATCAATGGAATCATTCGTCTCTGTGATAAAATATACTCCGTAAAATATTTTCGCCGCTTTTGTATAGCGCAATTGACGAATTCGGTCATTTAAATCCAGAATTCTCTCATTCAGCTCTTCCAGCTCCGAGAAGCTCATAAGTATATAGAACTGATCTGCAGCATATCGGGTAACCGGTTCTCCGTCACGTGACCATCTCTTAATTACATTATAAATATCCCTTAATACCTCATCACCCTTTTGGTAACCGTAGGCATCATTAATAATCTTAAAACGATTAATATCAAAATTAATAAGCGCATAGCTTCTCTTGGTGAATTGCTTACTGCTTATAATTTTATTAGCATTGATTCTAAATTTATACCAATTGTCGCCTCCTGTCACCGGATCTAAATACAAAGTATTAATTACTTTACGGTTTGATCTGACTTGTGTAACAATCATTAAAAATGACATTATAAGCGTTGTTGCTGTAATAACCACCCACAAAAGATTTGTTAGTTCTAGAATATCTTTTGTATTTGCGTTAATGGAATCAATACTTCCTATAAGAACAAACCAATCATTAACACCAATAGGTACTTTACTCCATACATAAGAAGTTTCAATTTTCTCTTTCTGTAATAAGTTATTTGGGTCTATTGCTGCGGAATAGCCGACGGTATCTGTAAATAATCTGCCTTTTGAGATCATTGTATTATAATCAAAGTTGCTAATATCCATTCCTTTAATAAAGCCAATCGGTTCATTTGATTTATTAATTACATAAATCAGACGACCTTCCACAATCTCTGAATCGAGTGATTCGATATTGCTAATTTCCGCTTTCTGGCTAGCGGCAAGCACACCGACGTATTTCCCTTCCATTTCGATAGGTACCGCATAAGTTATAACAGGAGTATTATTCGCTATATAAATTAGCTTGTCCGAAGAATCATTCTTTCCCAGCAGAGCATTAACTACATAATCCTCTGTAGACAGATTCACTGCTTCCCCATTCGAATTAAAGCCAATACCATTCTGATCTAAGACTGCCATATCCACATATTTGTTCTCGGATACAAGAAATTTTAGCAATTCTATTATCGTTTCCTCACCTAAGTTCTCTGCTTTTGCTATATGCTTAGCCGATACCTGCAATGCTTGATAGTTGCTATTAATTTCTAGTTTTAGAAGTGCTGCAACATTATTTGAAAGAGAATTATAATCCTCATATTGCAATCTATAGCTATATTGTGTCATTTGGTTTATATGAAATAATCCAAGGGTGAGTGACACAACAATACCTAATATAGCAAATACAATAAGCGGGGCTGTTCTGTTCTTAGGCAAAGCAAACCTCATGATGTTTCTCCTTGTACTTTGATTTTTCTTTATCCTGTTGTTAAAAAATAAATTTTCGTAAAATTCTGACTTCTTTATCATACACTATATCTTAAATACTGTCAAAATTATTATAGTCTTATCTTTACTATCTCATGCCTTTCACTTATTATTATCAAATATTTATAAATTAATAATATCTATTTTTAATCTCATATAGTAAACGATGAATAGAGTATTAAATCTGTGAAAACACTTCACCTAGCTGCGCATTTATTAATAGATTTGCATTTTTATCCATAGATGTGACCGTCTTATTGATCAAAACCAACTTCCCTCCCTGATAATAATCCACTAAACCAGCAGCCGGATAAACACTGAGTGAAGTCCCTCCAATTATTAAGACCTCGGCCTTGCTAATCAGTTTAACTGCTTCCTTGATAATGTCATTATTCAATGGCTCTTCATACAAAATCACATCAGGTTTTATAATTCCTCCACAGCTGCACAGTGGAATACCATTCAGTTCCAATATACTTTTCAAGTCATAAAAAGCATTACACTCCAAACAATAATTACGATGTATGGAGCCGTGTAGCTCTAATACCTTCTCGCTTCCAGCCTCCTGATGTAATCCATCAATGTTCTGTGTCACGATACCACTAAGCTGGCCTGTCTTCTCTAGCTCACTTAGCTTTCGATGGGTTATATTCGGCTTGGCTTCCTGATAGATCATCTTGTCTCGATAAAACTCATAGAATTCTTTCGTCCTACTTTTAAAAAAGCTATGGCTTAATATCGTCTCCGGAGGATAATCATATTTCATGTGATATAACCCGTCCGTACTTCTAAAATCAGGGATACCGCTTTCTGTTGAAACACCGGCTCCACCGAAGAATACGATGTTATTACTGTTTTTAACCCATTGCTTTAATATCTCCAACTTATCCTCTATCATTACATCGCCACCTTTATTCTAAATTCAAAAACAAAATTTACTTAATCATTTTAACATTATATTTCTTAACTGTCTTCTATCTTGTTATATATAATGTAATCTTAATTGTTACAGTGAATACCGCGTTAATTAAAATGATGAAAATGAATCAAAAAAAGAAAGCCTGCATAATTGGCTTTCTCTAATAATTATTAATGAGACATCCGGGGCTCGAACCCGGGACACCATGATTAAAAGTCATGTGCTCTACCGACTGAGCTAATATCCCATAAGGATTTATGAAATCCTTTGCTTATAATCGATAAAGGCTCTTATATTGCTTTATCAAAGCAAAATGCCCAGAGCCGGAATTGAACCAGCGACACGAGGATTTTCAGTCCTCTGCTCTACCAACTGAGCTATCTGGGCAAGGTCAACTTCGTGTACCTGCGAAGAATATAACACGCTCTTCTTGGTTTACGAAAGCTATTCGGTTAGTATAATACAAAAGGAAATTCACAATGCATATTTTCTTTTGTCTTGAATTGCGGGGATAGGATTTGAACCTATGACCTTCGGGTTATGAGCCCGACGAGCTTCCAGACTGCTCCACCCCGCGATACCTATTATTATAGTTTACGGATTACGTCAACTATTTTTGGCTTTACGCCAATGGATGGAGAAGGATTCGAACCTTCGAAAGCGTCGCTAACAGATTTACAGTCTGCCCCCTTTGGCCACTCGGGAACCCATCCAAAATAATATACAACCATATTAAGTTGTAAGCCGATGATCGGACTCGAACCGATAACCTGCTGATTACAAGTCAGCTGCTCTGCCAATTGAGCCACATCGGCATATTACACACCATTACCTGAGTTCAATACCTGTTAGAGTATTGAATGGGACCTATAGGGCTCGAACCTATGACCCTCTGCTTGTAAGGCAGATGCTCTCCCAGCTGAGCTAAGATCCCATGGGATTATTATATACAAAAAACCTTATTTTACACTGGTAAAATTATATATAACCGATAGGTTTTTGTATAAAAACATTAACCTATCTAAGATTCCAGTCGAAAGACTTTTCATCTTTAACGACCCAGAAGGGACTCGAACCCTCGACCTCCGCCGTGACAGGGCGGCGCTCTAACCAACTGAGCCACTGGGCCTTACTTGAAACCACACTAGAAAACGATAAATTCATCCAAACTCATTGTATTCTTCGAATACAAATAACAAACCATTTTTAGGTCAAGCCCTCGACCTATTAGTAACAGTCAGCTACATGCGTTACCGCACTTCCACCTCTGTCC
>JAEYOY010000040.1 GCA_023411215.1 Bacillota bacterium
GATTATGTTGTGAATTTTGCTCAGCTTACTCAGAGAGCGGGTAACTTCCTGGTAAGCAGGGATCTCACTGAGGAGTTCAAGTGGGATAATGTCAAGAACAAGACGGTCATTGGCGGCAGAGCAGGTGGAATGCCTCAGATGGTATTCGAATATATTCTGAAGAAGCAAGGGATTGATCCGTCGAAGGATCTGACTATCATTCAGAATATTGATTTTGGTCTGACCTCGCAAGCCTTTTCCTCCGGACAGGGAGATTACACCATTGAGTTCGAGCCTGCGGCAACCGCTTTGGAACTGGAGGGTGTCGGTAAGGTAGTGGCTTCTCTTGGAGTTGAAAGCGGTAAGGTTCCTTATACCAGCTTCTCAGTGAAGAAGAGCTATCTGAAGAAGAATAAGGATGTCATCCAGAGTTTTACGAATGCAATTCAGAAGGGAATCGATTATGTATCAACCCATACTCCGGAAGAAATCGCAGAAGTCATCCAGCCCCAATTCAAAGAGACGGAACGGGAGAAGCTGGTGATGATCGTTACCAGATATTATGAACAAGATACCTGGAAGGATAACCTGGTATTTGAAGAGGAAAGCCTCACCTTGCTACAGGATATTCTAGATGATGCTGGTCAGTTGACCAAGAGAGTTCCCTATAATGATATTGTCACCACAGAATTCGCTAAAAAAGCAGCAAACAAATAACAGAGTAAAGACGTATCGAAGTAAAGAAGCGTTCGTAATGCTCACGCAAATGCACGATAAGAAAGACGACTTGCTGATTAGTATGCCGGAATGCGAACATTTTAAGTGCGATTTCGGCATACAAATTAGTAAGTCGTCTTTCATACTGTGTGTGAGGTAAGTTTATAGTCCTTCCTTCATCTATGCAACCTATAATGCGGTAACCAATAAAAATCCAGCCGCAAACTTATTCTTCGGAAGTAGTGGGAGCCGGTTCTTCCTCTTCTAAAATTTCTGTGTCATCCTCATAATCATCAAAATCATCATCGAAATCCTCAAGATAATCCGGATTCATATACCTATATACAGCATAAGCGATTGCAGCGACTGCAGCGACAGCACCGATAATTGCCAGGACACAGATGATCATGCGCCTTCTCTTTTCCATCGGATCTTTTCTGTGAACCAATTCACCAAGTTTCATTGTACTTAAAAGCTCATCAATTTTAGTTCCCATGATTAACACTTCCTTTCTTATAATTAGAAAACCGGCTTAGCAGATTTTCATTAAACATGTATTAATGACAAGGAAGATGGTTAACTCTACCATGTCGTTTTTGCTACCAATAGTATATCATAAATAAAAAGCATATTTATGATCTCCATCTCCGTTCGCATGCTTGCAAGTAAACTTGCAGCATGTTCACTACGCTTTTATTATATCACAATACATGCTGCTTTACTATAATATTTCAAAATTATAGTAATTTTATTCACATTGTGTGTTAAGTTGTCTTTTTTAAATTCGCAAAAGTGGAGAGAAGCTTTTTGACACCAAAGTCAGGAAATTCTACCGTTACCTCGTAATCCTTACCACCTTTGGTAATGTCTGTAACAACTCCGATACCGAATTTAATATGCTTTACGTTATCTCCTACGCCATAATCCAGAGTTCCCATTTTATTACCTTCGAATTGCTTGGTTTCAGCGGCAATGAAAGGTTTGTAGGTGGATTGATTTGGCTTAAAGTTACCGGGTGCCGGTTTGTCAAAATTAAGCTCCTCGGAGAAGCTTCCTTCATTACCATCGCCAAAACGACGTTTGATAGGATAACCATCCTCATCCATGGAGAGATAGGCAGAACGACGGGGACCCGGAGTTAACATCTTAAGAAGGTATCTCGGGATCTCATTAACGAAACGGGAGGGCTTATTATACTGAGTCTCACCACGAAGCATTCTTTGCTTTGCAGCTGTTAAGGAAAGCTGTTTCATTGCTCTGGTGATGCCTACATAGCATAGTCTTCGTTCTTCCTCGATCTCCTCGGTGGGATTATCCGCATAGAGTGACATATAACCAGGGAAGACTCCTTCCTCCATACCGCATAGATATACATAGGGGAACTCCAGACCCTTGGCACTATGTAAGGTCATGAGCACAATATGATCGGCTCCCTCCTCCAGGGTATCGATATCGGATACTAATGCTACCTCTTCCAGAAAGCCGCCCAAGGTCGGTTCTTCTGTATTATCTTCATAGGTAACAAGCTTGTTCACAAGTTCGTTGATGTTGCCGATGCGATCTTTGGCATCCTCCTCGCTATCCTGTTCCAATTCTCTCAGATAACCGGTGGCGTCAAGAATATCATCGATCAGTTCTTTCAAGGAATAGCCCTCCGTACGGACTCTGGATTTCAAACCTTCAATTAGACTGATGAAGGGAGTAAGTTTGGAGGAAGTACGCTCTAAGCCGGGAATATTTCCAGCACGGGTCAAGGCGTCATAGAAGCTCATATCATTCTGAACGGCATAATCATTTACCCGATCCACAGTAGTTAAGCCAATACCACGTCTTGGTACATTAATGATACGTTTTACGGCAATACTATCCTGTCCGTTATCAATGGTCTTCAGATAGGCAAGCATATCTTTAATTTCCTTACGAGCATAGAAGTTTACGCTTCCGATAATTTTGTAAGGAATGTTACGCATAAGAAGCTTTTCCTCAAAAAGACGGGATTGAGCATTAGTACGGTACAGGATGGCAAAATCATTGTAGCTTGCTTTACCATCGTCTACCAGACTTTTGATCTCAGCGGTTATATTATCCGCCTCTTCAAAGTCAGTACTAAACTGCGTGTAATGAACCGGTTCGCCTTCTTCGTTCTCTGTCCAAAGTGATTTATCCTTGCGACCTTGGTTGTTACGAATTACTTCATTGGCAGCATTCAGAATATTCCCCGTAGAGCGGTAGTTCTGCTCCAGCTTAATTACCGTCGTATTCTGATATGCTCTCTCAAAGTTTAGAATATTAAAGATATTAGCTCCACGGAACTTGTAGATGGACTGGTCGTCATCACCAACTACACAAAGATTATATTCATGTTCGCCGTAATTGTTAATACCATTGGCTAACATATGGATTAAACGAAACTGAGCAGTATTCGTATCCTGGTATTCATCCACCATAATATATTTGAAGCGATTCTGATAGAATTCCAAAGCATCAGGATTCGTCTGAAACAGCTCAACGGTACGGTAAATCAGATCATCAAAATCCAGCGCATTGCTTTGTCTGAGACGCTTCTGATATTCAGTATAGGCCTGTGCATAGCGCAATTGATTTGCATCACGCCCGGCATTGCGCGCAAATTCATCTGGAGAGATCAACTCATCCTTTGCTTTTGATATAACGGAAAGGATTGCTCGTTCATTGGTTTTTTTTGTATCGATATTCAGATATTTACAGATTTCCCGCATCAGTGTCTTCTGATCATCACCGTCATAGATAGTAAAGCTTCGGGAAAAACCGATTGTATCAATAAATCGCCTAAGGATGCGTACGCAGGTGGAATGGAAGGTGCTGACCCAGATATTCTCAGAGCCGTAGCCCACTATCTTATCAACTCTTTCCCGCATCTCCTTTGCAGCTTTATTGGTGAAGGTGATTGCCAGGATATTATATGGATTTACATCTCGTTCCTCAATCAGATACGCAATTCTATGGGTCAGTACCCTGGTCTTACCGGAGCCTGCTCCTGCAAGAATTAAGAGGGGTCCCTTATCATGATATACTGCACGTTGCTGTTCGGGATTCAAAGTGTCATAGATACTCATTATTTATACCTGCCTGTCCTAAGTGATATGTTTGGAAAATCACAAACATATGTTTATTATAACATGAGGCAGTAGCAGTTTCAATCCTGCATTTGCGCGTTGGCAAAGTGACAGCCCCAGCAGGCTGTCAAAGCTTACCTACATATCTGTGAACGCATACATGGGAAGAATTCCGGTAAATAGACATCAAAGAAGCTAACCTGTGTGCTTCTTCCGGTTGGCTATTCTTTCTAGATACATGTTTATTTTTGCTTTGACATCTAGTAACGGATACTATATAATGAAACAGAGGTGATTACGTTGGAAATGACGAAAGAGGAGTATATTAAAGGTTTGATTGACAGCCTGAAGGATGTCAAATACATCATGCCGGATGATATACCGAATATTGATTTATATATGGATCAGGTAACTACGTTTATGGATAAACACCTTAAATCCTCGAAGCGGTATAGTGAAGACAAACTTCTGACTAAGACGATGATCAATAACTATACGAAGAATGAACTGTTGCCTCCTCCTAATAAGAAGAAGTACACGAAGGAGCATATGTTCCTTCTGATTTTTATTTACTATTTTAAGAATATCTTGTCAATTAATGATATACAGAGTATATTTAATCCGTTAACCGATCGCTATTACGGAGATAAGTCTAAGATAAAGCTAGAAGATATCTATGAAGAAGTCTTCCGATTGGAGAAGGAGCAAACCGATGCTCTGACGAAGGATATGATTCGCAAGATGACAAAGGCGAAGGAATCCTTTAATGAGGTAACAGACCCGGAGGATCAGGAATTTTTAACGATGTTCTCATTTATCAGCATGCTTTGCTTTGACGTATATATGAGAAAGCATATGATTGAGAAGATGATTGATAGCTCCATGATGGGTTCTAAGAAGGAGAGCAGAACGAGTGAAAAGAAGACGGAGAAACCGCAGAAGTCCGATGGAATAAAGAAGGCTGAATCGCAGAAGAACAACAAAAAATAATTCATTAAGTTGTTAAAATCTTCAACTATGTAGGCATCATTATTTTGTACAAGCAATATTTATATAGATAGTGATATAAAATATAATAACAGCTTCCATTAAGTAAAAGCTTAACGGAAGCTGTTTTATTTTTGAACTTCTTAATTGTCTGAAAAGGGATCTTTCATTCTGGCAAATACCATATCATATCCATCATTACCATAATTAAGAGAACGGTTGACACGACTAATGGTAGCAGTTGATGCGCCGGTCTTCTCGGCGATTTCCAGATAGGTTTTATGGCAGCGCAGCATTCGTGCCACTTCGAATCTTTGAGATAGGGATAACAGCTCGTTTACGGTACATATGTCTTCAAAAAAAGTATAGCATTCCTCCGAATCCTTTAAGCTTAAGATTGCTTCGAATAAATGATCAACAGCAGTAGTTCTGATGTTTTTGCTCATCGGTAGGACTCCTTTCATCCTGTTGTGATATGTTTTTCACACAACATAATTTTAACACTCTATAGTAATGAAGTAAAGTGTTTTTTAAACATATAGGTATCTCCTCCTACCAATAAACATCTTTATAGCTCAAAGAACAATGATACCTCCTGCCTACTAGAATATTCTCGGGAATCCATCGAAAAAATCTCCTCTGGGGCGATGGTCGCGGCATGGTCTTGAACCGCATCGATCGAAATGGCCTCTCGGACCAAATTCATCAAAACGGTCGAAACGGTCGAAGCGGTCAAAACGGTCAAAGCGGTCAAAACGGTCAAAGCGATCACGGCGATGGCCGTGAGGATTATATCTGCGGTCATCTCTATCAAAATTGTTAAAGCGTCCCATCAATATCAACTCCTTTCTAGGATTAATATATGCAGGATGCAAAGAATGGTGAAATGAATGGATTGCTGTTGTATTAAGAGGATTAATAAAGATTTGCCTGATATCCTATAATATTTTTGGTAATCGTTTTTTCTTATGCAGTCACTATCTTTTTGACCTATTATCTGGTATAACAACCTTATAGAATAACTTATGGCAGGAGGTATCCTATGCAGCATTATGAAAAGGTAAGTACAGGGATTAGGGGTTTTGATAAAGTGATTGATCATCTGCGATTAGGAGATAATGTGGTATGGCAGGTAAATTCGATAAGTAGCTACCGTAAGATGCTTAATCCATATGTTGAACAGGCAAGAGAGGATCATCGTAAACTTGTCTATGTTCGATTTGGTAATCATGCTCCTTTACTTGAAGAAGCATCTGATATCATTATACGGAAGATTGATGCTACGAAGGGCTTTGAGAGTTTTGCTACTGAAATCCATAATATGGTGACTGCAATGGGGTTGCAGGCCTTTTATGTATTTGACTGCCTTACAGATTTGCTACAATATTGGTTCTCTGATCTTATGATCGGTAATTTCTTTCGGGTTACCTGTCCCTATCTCTATGAGCTGGATACCATTGCTTATTTTGCGATTATTCGAAATGCCCATACCTTCAGTACCATTGCCGGTATCCGAGAGACTACCCAGCTTCTACTGGATTTATATGACGTAAATGATAAGCTTTATGTTCATCCGTTGAAGGTATGGCAAAGATACTCTCCGACCATGTTTTTTCCTCATTTTATTCATGAGGAGGATGTTACCTGTATCACTTCAAGCTCAGAAACAGCGGAATTGTTCTCCAGTATTCATCGGGGTGAGGATCGGATGGATTATTGGAATGTTGTATTCCATAATGCAAGTACAAGCCTTGATAAAACGGTTGAGGAACAGCAGAAAACAAAAAACACACTAATGACGCTATTGATCGGAAGTGAATCAAAGATACTAGAGCTCTGCGACCGATACTTTACCTTGAGTGATATTCTGGAGATTGCTTCAAGAGAAATCGGTACCGGTTTTATTGGCGGAAAGAGCGTGGGCATGCTGCTTGCAAGAAAAATCATCAGTACGGAGGCAGCTGAGCAGTTCATACCGTATCTGGAGCCTCATGATTCCTTCTATCTTGGATCGGATATCTTCTATACTTATATTGTACAGAATGGATGGTGGAAGCTGCGTACGCTTCAGAAGACGGAAGAGGGTTACTTCAAGTATGCACCGGAACTTAAGGAAAAGCTCTTACAGGGCAAATTCCCGGAGAATATACAGGAGCATTTTGTACGGATGCTGGAGTATTTTGGACAGTCTCCCATCATAGTTCGTTCCAGCTCGTTATTGGAGGATAACTTTGGCAATGCCTTTGCAGGTAAATATGAGAGTGTATTCTGTGTCAACCAGGGAACACCGCAGGAACGGTACGAGGCCTTCGCTCAAGCGGTACGGACGGTATATGCCAGTACCATGAATCAGGATGCTTTGGAGTATCGTATGAATCGCGGCTTGTCTATGAAGGATGAACAGATGGCAATATTAATTCAGAGGGTTTCCGGTGATTATTACGAGGATAACTTCTTCCCACATGTGGCAGGTGTAGGAAATTCCTCGAATCTCTATGTTTGGGATAAGAGTGTGGATGGAAGTGCCGGTATGCTTCGACTGGTATTCGGACTAGGTACCAGAGCGGTTGACCGGACTGAGGGGGATTATGTAAGAATAGTCAGTCTTGATAATCCGTTGCGATTACCTCTAATTGATTATCAGGATAGTAAGAAATTCTCCCAACATTATGTCGATGTGCTTTCACTGCGTGAAAATAAGCATATGGTGAAATCTTTGGAGGAAATCATAGCGAAGGATATCAAGGTGAAGAAAGATCTTTTCGCAGGGATTGATTATGAGACCCAGGACCGATTAAGGGAACTGGGGAAGTATAATACAGTAATTCCATACCTTTTGAATTTTAATGGTTTACTAAAGGCAACCGCCTTCCCGCCCTTGATGAAGGAGTTGCTGGCGCTGTTGCAAAGAATCTATGATTATCCCGTAGATATTGAGTTCACAGCCAACTTTAAGTCGGACGGAAGCTTTAAGATGAATTTACTGCAATGCAGGCCATTACAGACAAGAGGGTTAGGTAAGGCTGTTGCCATTCCAAGGAAGGTGGATGAGGAGGAATGCTTTATACTGACCAGAGGTAATTTTATGGGAGGAAATATCCATCTTCCGATTGATTATGTCGTGTATATTCCTCCGTCTGCATATCTTAAGCTTAGTGAAGGGGAGAAATACACAGTAGCCAGGACGGTCGGACGAATTAATCAGGTGTTGAAAGGGAAGAAGGTAATGCTGATCGGACCAGGGCGTTGGGGAACAACAACTCCATCCCTAGGGGTTCCAGTCCATTTTACCGAGCTTTGCAATATGACAGTAATCTGTGAGGTGGCTTCGAAGGAAGAAGGGTTTGAACCGGAATTATCCTACGGCAGTCATTTCTTTCAGGATTTGGTTGAGGCCGATATTTTTTATGTTGCTATTTTCAATGGCCAGAAGGAGGTTATATTCCATCCGGAGCAATTACAGTCGTATAGCAATGAACTGACAGTATTCCTACCTGGAGATAAATCAATGGAGAATATCATTCATATCGCTAAGACCGAGGGAATGGAGATTTATTCTGATATTGTTACGCAGACACTTCTTTGTAAATAGAAAATAGATAATAAAACCTTTTGTGTAAAATTTAGTTAATTAGACCATACTATAATGGAGTAACTTTACAAAAAAGGAGATGATCTTATGTTTCGCCATGAGAATTACATGAGGTACGTGTAGACGCGCCTAATCCCAAATATGGAACCATGCTGCAGGAACAGTTAGGAGGACCACTGGGGGAGCTCAAGGCAGCGCTTCAATATCTTTCTCAGAGCCTTCGGATTGATAATCCTGATTTGAATAATCCGCAGGCTCCGAGTTTTAAAGATCCAGAAAAAAATTGTAACGAAATCATAGGATATATCGTCTAATGTAACGGAGGAGATGGGACTGCCGGACAATAGGGATAAGGACAGTCTCATTGGTCTCTGATAGATGGTAAAATATGCCGAAACTTGACTTTTAAAATGATAGAGCTTATCATATACATAAAATGCTTTTTGATATATTTGGAAAAAAGTGCATAATATGGATAATATCTATCCAAGCAGGAGGATGGAATGAAAAGACATAAAAGGCGAAAAGGCCGGAGAAAACAGGTTATTATTCTGCTAATCAGTATAGAGCTTCTGCTGATTGTAGGTGGATTCGCATATTTTCAGCTCCAGCCGGTGGTAGCAGAAGCCGTCACCGTAGAGGCTGGTGATCACATGGTTGATGTCGAGGATTTCATGCTTAGTAAAAAGAAGGAAGGCAGTTTCCTGACAGATATTAAAACGTTAAATACCAGTATTCCGGGCATTTATGAAATAAAAATACAGGTGGAAGGTCGGGTTCATACCTCACTGCTTGAGGTGGTAGATACCATAGCTCCTACCGCAACCGTGGCAGACCAACTTGCTCTTCGGGGAGAAGAGGTTGATCCCAAAGTTTTTGTCGTTGAGATGAAGGATGCTACCCAGGTTAATGTTACCTTTAAAGAAATTCCTGATACTTCAGAACCCGGAGAACAGGAAGTAACGATTATACTTGAAGATAGTGGTAAGAATAGAATAGAAAAAACGGCGAAGCTTACGGTACTTGATTTAAAGAGTTCGGTAACAATTGAAGCAGGCTCTGCGATGAATATAACGGTTGCCGATTTTATGAATAACGATAATTATGAAGCATATTTTCTAACCGATATTAAAACCCTAGACTTAAGCAAACCGACAATTCATCAGATTAAGCTTAGTGTTAACAATAAGGAGGTTACCGGTTATATTGAAGTTGTTGATACGATTGCGCCCAAAGCGACGGTCAATAATCAACAGGTCTGGCTCGGGGAAGAAGTTGAACCGATGTCCTTTCTCAAGGATATCGTTGATGTAAGTGAGGTAGTTGCTGCCTATAAGACTGCACCGGATTTCAATAAGCTCGGTGAACAGGAGCTTATACTGATATTAAAGGACAGCTCGGGAAATACTACAGAGCTACCGGCTACAATGACAGTGGTAGAGGATACAGTGGCACCGGAGTTTCAGGGAGTTTCTGATAAGGTGGTTTATATCGGGGATTCCATCTCTTATAAGAAGGGCGTCACGGTTACGGATAATAAGGATAAGGATCTAAGCTTTTCCGTGGACAGCAGCAAGGTCAATCTCAAGAAGGAGGGGACCTACACGGTTACTTATACTGCTAAGGATACTGCTGGTAATAAAGCCAGTAAGAAAATAAATGTACAAGTGAAGAAATTCGTTGTATCAGAGGACATGGTAAATAAGCTATGTGATGATGTCTTAGAAAAGATTAAAAAAAGCAACATGACCAACCGTGAAGTGGCTTATGCTATCTACACCTGGATAAAGAAGCACATCAGCTATAGCGGTGATTCGGATAAATCGGATTGGCAGGCTGAGGCTTATCGAGGAATGACGAATGGAAGCGGTGACTGTTTTACCTATTTTGCGGTAGCGCAGGCATTGCTGACAAGAGCAGGCATTGATAATATGGAGGTTAACAGAGTGGGAGGTAGGACCAGACATTATTGGAATCTTATTAACTGCGGTGATGGCTGGTATCATTTTGATTCCTGCCCGAATAAGGATCATAAGGAATCCTTTATGCTTACCGATAAGCAGGTTGAGGAACTCACAAAAAAAAGAGGAAATAATTATTATAACTTTGATAAATCACTATATCCTGCTACGCCTGAGAATTAGGAGGCATCACAGCCTCCTTACTGCATGAAGGATGGAATTTTTGCATATAGGGACTTTGAATGAAGTAGGATTTCTTATTCAAGGCATTTCCTAATTTACTGAAAAGGGGATCATTATGAAACGACTAGGTGTAATAGGTGGCTTAGGGCCTATAGCCACGGCCTATTTCTATGAATTGATCATTAAAATGACAGATGCAGCGGTTGACCAGGAGCATATTGAGATGTTAATATACAGTAAACCCTCCATTCCGGACAGGACCGATTATATTCTTGGTAGAAGCACAGAGAATCCGGTCTATTCGATGGTGGATATCGGAAGGATGTTAGTGGGGATAGGAGCAGATAATATCGCTATTCCTTGCATTACAGCACATTATTTCCATGATACCTTATCCGAAGGCATCATGGCTACGGTTATACACGCAATTAAGGAGACGGCACATTATCTGAAAGCGCAGGGAGTTCGATGTGCCGGAATTATGGCTACGGAAGGAACGATTCATAGCGGTATGTTTCAGAAGGAGCTGGAGGAATGCCAAATCACCTCAGTCGTGCCAAATACCCACAGCCAACAAGCGGTTTCAGAGCTGATCTATAAGAATATTAAAGCAAATCAACCCGTGGAATATGATAAGTTTGAACGAGTATCTAACCAACTGCGAGAAGATGGTGCAGAGGTGATTATTCTGGGATGTACTGAGCTTTCCTTAATTAAGAGAGATTTTGATATTGG
Organism: Bacillota bacterium; assembly: GCA_023411215.1. GTDB lineage: Bacteria > Bacillota > Clostridia > Lachnospirales > Lachnospiraceae > Mobilitalea. The sequence goes on from JAEYOY010000040.1 coordinate 11,250, forward strand.
GCCAGGTTATCTTGATGCCATGGAGGTTTTGGCTATGCGCTCTATCATACTTAGCGAAGCGAAGTTAAAGCAGGAATATCATTCACTTATCACAGAATGAATTATGTTTCACATAATTCATTCTTGGAAGTTTGTGCTTCATCTTCAAAGTGTAGACCGTCTCGCATGCGAGATGTTGCACACTTGGCACAAACATAATTAAAGGGGAGTGATAGCCCTGTTTTATTCATTTTATTAGATATGAAAAATATTAACAGAGGAAAGGCAAATTGACATGCAGAGAAACGTAATGGAGTATCTGGAACAGATTGTAGACAAGGTTCCGGATAAGACAGCCTATGCAAATGAGGAGATGGGATATTCCTTTCGACAGGTATATGATTATTCCAGAGCAATCGGTACCTATCTGGGGAAGAAGGATTTTGCTAGAGAACCGATTGTAGTATTTATGGGAAAGCACCCTAGAGAGATTGTTATTTTTTATGGGGTTATTTATTCCGGTAATTACTATGTTCCGATTGATGAAGAGATGCCGAGGCATCGAATTGAACTGATTTTTGAGAATCTAAGACCAAGAGCTGTTATATGTGATAACGATACATGTAAGCTACTTAACAACCTACCTTTTGACGGTGAGGTACTGCTTTATGATGAAATGATTAATCATTCGGCTGATGACGAGCTGCTGAGTGAGCTTCGTAACCGCCAATTAGATACCGATCCAATTTACATTGTATTCACCTCCGGATCTACCGGAGTTCCGAAGGGTGTAGTGGCCTGTCATCGCTCCGTTATCGATTATGTAGATACTTTATCTGATATTTTGAAAGTGAACCAGGATACGGTGTTTGGCATGCAGGTTCCGCTTTACGTCGATGCCTGTCTCAAAGAGCTGTATCCGACCTTGAAATACGGAGCAACCGCGTACATCATTCCGAAGAATTTATTCTCATTCCCATTACAGCTTGTGGAATTTTTGAATGAACATAAGATTAATACAGTCTGCTGGGTTGTATCTGCCCTTACGATGATATCTGCCTTTGGAGCATTGGAGAAGGAGATACCAAGATATTTTCATACGGTAGCCTTCGGAAGCGAGGTCTTTCCGATTAAACAATATAATCTTTGGAAGAAGCATTTACCGAATGCCCGTTTTATCAATCTTTACGGCCCGACTGAAGCAACCGGTATGTCCTGCTATTATGAGGTGGACAGAGAATTTGCTCCCGACGAGACGATTCCCATCGGAAAACCCTTTCGAAATAAGGAAGTTATCCTGTTGGATGAGAATAATCGATTACCGGTACAGGGGGAGGAAGGAGAAATATGCATCCGGGGTACGGGCTTAACACTGGGTTATTATAATAATTTTGACAAGACGAACGAAGTATTTATTCAGAATCCGTTAAATAAGGCTTATCCGGAGTTGATCTATCGCACCGGAGATATCGGAAGATATAATGAACGTGGTGAGCTTATGTTTGTTTCACGTAAGGATAATCAAATTAAGCATATGGGACATCGTATTGAGCTTGGCGAGATCGAAAGTGCTGCTAATATGATGGATGGGATAAAAAGTGCATGTGCAATCTTTGATCCTATGAAAAAGAAGATAATCCTGTATTATGTCGGTGAGCTTACGAATGCTCAGGTTGCTTTATATCTAAAGGAAAAGCTACCAAGATATATGATTCCGAATATCATCGAAGCACTTGAAGAGATGCCTCTTACCTCAAACGGTAAGATAAATCGGGTTATGTTAAAAGAAAAATATCAAAATAAATAATATAGTAGCGTAGACAACAAATTAACTACGTACGAATAGGAGGACATATGGATATTATTTTAGAAATTTTAAGCGGACTTCACCCGGAGGTGGATTTTGAAACCTGCGAAACATTAATTGACGATAAGATTATTGATTCCTTTGATATTGTATCAATCATATCCGATATCAGTGACGAATTCGATATTACAATTCCGGTAGAAGAGATTGTTCCCAAGAATTTTAATTCAGCTAAGGCTCTCTATGCTATGGTAGAACGCTTAATGGAAGAATAGTGTGAATTATTGAAAAACATAATTCACACCTCCAAGTTTGTGCCTGCGTCTTCCTCGGCACAAACTTACTCAAAGGGCAGGCATATAAAGTTAGTGTGAATAAAAAAGCTATTCACAAAGCGAATTATCATTCGCTTAGGAAGATACTGTGTTCTTCCAGGCTTTGAGCTGCATCGAGAAAACAGAATTTTGGTTAAGGGGGCAATATGCTTTTTACATCATACCGCTTTATCTTTTTTATTCTTGTATTATTTATTGTCTATTATATCATTCCGAAGCGATTCCAGTGGATGCTATTGCTGCTGGCAAGCTATATATTCTATAGTTTTGCCGGGTTACAATACTTAATCTATATTGCAGCTACTACGCTTTCTACTTATTATATCAGCTACCGGTTGAATCGAGTTCAAGTAGTGCAGAGCACTTATCTGAAGGAGAATAAGGAGACCCTGGACAGGGAAGCTAAGAAGGCTTATAAGCTTTCCATGAAGGGGAAGCAGAGAAGATGGCTGGTGCTTTGTCTTGTCATCAATTTTGGAATTCTTGCGGTACTCAAGTATTCTGATTTTACGATTACGAACATTAATGGTGTTCTGAATCTGTTCGGAACGAAGCCGTTACCGCTAATCGGTTTTGTACTTCCTCTGGGAATTTCATTTTACACCTTCCAGACCATGGGATACCTGATTGATGTTTACCGTGAAAAATATTCATACGAGCGTAACATTTTTAAGCTGGCATTATTTATCTCCTTTTTCCCGCAGCTGATACAGGGACCGATCAGCCGATTTGATGATTTGAAGGAAACCTTATTTGCGGAGCATTCCATCGATGGAAGGAACATTTCCTTTGGCTTACAACGCATCCTATGGGGTTTCTTTAAGAAGCTGGTAATCGCTGACCGCTTATTGATTGGTGTTAATTCAATCGTTCGCAATCCTGAGGAGTTTCAAGGGGTATATGTCTTAGTTGGGATGTTTTTCTATGCGATCACTCTATATGCTGATTTTACCGGAGGTATTGATATTACAATCGGTGTGGCCGAGGTGCTTGGTATTCGGATTAAAGAGAACTTTGAACGGCCTTACTTCTCAAAGTCAATCGCAGAATACTGGAGAAGATGGCATATTACCTTGGGAACCTGGTTCAAGGAATATATGTTTTATCCCATCTCCGTCAGCAAATCCATGTTAAATCTGTCGAAGAGCTGTAAGAAGAATGTGGGAGAATGGTTGGGGAGAAGAGTATCAATCTATATCGCCTCCATTATCGTATGGTTTGTCACCGGAATTTGGCACGGAGCAGCCTGGAACTTTGTAGTGTGGGGATTACTTAACTGCTTTTTTATACTGGCGTCACAGGAATGTACACCTTTGTATGAAAAGTTTCATGCAAGATTTCATGTGCAGCATACCTTCTGGTACCGACTGTTCCAGGTGGGGCGCACCTTCTGGCTCATGAGCTTTCTTCGAACCTTTGACTGTTACCGCGATGTAGGGACCACCATTAAGATGTATGGAACCATTGTAACCAGATGGAACTACGGAGAGCTTTTTACGGGTGGATTAATGCAACTTGGATTAACACTGGCAGATTATATGGTACTGATTGTAGCCGTTATACTGATGCTTGCGGTAAGTCTCTACGGACGAAATAGAAGTGTGAGGGAAAAGCTTGCAGCACGACCGTTAACGATTCGATATGCGACCTATGCCATATTGTTCATCATGATATTAATTTTTGGTGCATACGGAGTCGGATATGATGCAAGTCAGTTTATCTATAGTCAGTTCTAGGAGCTACAGAAGAAAAAGACTCTACCAGTTATTACAGTAAGAAAGGCAAATAGGGATGAAGAAAAAGATACTTATTAATATAGTCACAGTGCTTATTGTATTGCTTGTGCTGGTACTGCTGCAACGGCTATTCATGCCGAAATACATGTCCTCCATACATGAAGGTAATCTGATTGAGGAATACTATGATGAGGTGAAAGCCCATGATGTCATATTAATCGGTGACTGCGAGGTATTCTCCAATGTTTCACCGATTACCTTATGGGAGCAGTACGGAATCCCCAGCTATATCAGGGGTAGTGCTCAGCAGTTAATCTGGCAATCCTATTATCTGCTGGAAGAAGCTTTGACCTATGAGAAGCCGAAGGTTGTTGTATTTAATGTTCTCTCGATGAAATACAATGAACCGCAAAAGGAAGCCTATAACCGTTTGACCCTTGATGGAATGAAGTTGTCTATGTCTAAGTTTCGAGCAATTAAGGCCTCTATGATGGAGGATGAAGCGCTTATCACATATCTGTTCCCGTTACTCAGATATCATTCCAGATGGAACGAGCTTACGGGCGAGGATGTGAAATATATGTTTCATAAGGAAACCTTATCTCATAATGGGTTTTTGATGCGAATCGATACGAAGCCGGTAACTATGGTACCAAAGGGTAAGAAGCTTGCGGATTATCGCTTTGGTCAAAACAGCTACGATTATCTGGAACGAATGACAAAGCTGTGCAAGGAGAATGGAATCGAACTTGTGCTGATTAAATCACCAAGTGTCTATCCCTATTGGTATGAGGAATGGGATGAACAGATTGCTGACTTTGCCAAGGAGAATGAATTAACCTATATTAATTTTCTTAAGTTTACAGACGACATGGGAATTGATTACAATGAAGATACTTATGACGGTGGATTACACATGAATCTGTCAGGTGCAGAGAAATTCACCAAATATCTTGGACAACTTCTGAAGGAGAAATACCAGCTGCCGGATCGTAGAAGCGATAAGCAATTATCGGAGATATGGCAGGAAAAGGTTGATTTCTATTATGCCATGAAGGAAGATCAGGAAAGAGAATTATTGGAATACGGTTATCTAAAAAGCTATGGGGCCGTTGCCCAATCGATAGAAGAGGAGTAACCGATGGTAATCAGGTGGACGAGATATTACCGACTGCCACCCGGAAAACATAATAAATTAATTAGGAGGAATGGTTACTATGACAAGGAAAATGAAACGATTGATTTTAATAATGGTTGTTATGCTTGTTTTTACAGGTTGCGGCAATGCAGGAGCAACGAAGCAGGGAAATAAAGAGACAACCGATAATACTGCTAATGGTGCAGAGGATAATTCCGGAACTACCACCGAGGGCTATTCATTTGAATATAACGAGGTCAGTATACCGATGAATGTAGAAGCTGCTCCGATTGTGGAAGCACTCGGAGAGTCAGTAGATTATTTTGAGGCTGCCAGCTGTGCGTTCCAGGGTTTGGATAAAATCTATTCATACAATGGCTTTGAGCTTGGTACCTATCCTAATGGGGACAAGGATTATGTATCCTATGTAACCCTTCTGGATGACTCCGTATCGACGGATAAGGGAGTTTATGTAGGCTCTGCACTGGAAGAAGTAACGACTGCGTATGGTAATGAATATACAGTGGAAGGCTCCTCCTATGTATACCGACGGGGTGATTCAAAGCTGTCCTTTATCGTAGAAGAGGATACAGTGGCTCAGATAACCTACTCAGCCATCGTAGAGGGCCTCAATAATTAGGAGCGGAGGCATACTTCATGATGTATCTGTCCTGATATTCGCATTATTTAATATAATGACGATAGAAAGTACCCTTTGTGAACTTTCTATCGTCATGCTTAAATACTCGGGGGAGTACGCTATGCGCGCTTCTCCGATGAATGTTTACAGACATTATTCGTATAAGTGACTTGTATGTTCCTATTTGCTTACGCACAAATAAGCCCCGATATAAAATGAATCCTTTTTGATTTTAAATCAAAAGACGGTTTCTTTGATATCGGGATTTTTGCATCCGAATATTTGCATCTCCTTTGGAAACGCTAATTATTAATCATTTTGTTATTTTTCGTTTTTATGAAAGGGAGATAATGATGAAAGCATTAGTATATGAAGGAATTAAGAAGGTACAGGTAGCACAGGTGCAGGATCCAAAGCTTCAAAAGGCCGATGACATAATTGTAAAGGTAACATCTACTGCTATCTGCGGTTCCGATTTACATTTGTTTCACGGTATGGTTCCGAATATGAAGAAGGGCTTTGTTCTGGGACATGAGACCATGGGTATTGTGGAGGAGGCAGGTCCGGAGGTTACAAAGGTGAAGAAGGGTGACCGTGTCATCGTTCCTTTTCCGATTGCCTGCGGTCATTGCTGGTATTGTGAGCATAATCTCTTCAGCCAGTGTGATAATTCCAATGAACATGGAGAGAATGGCGCCATCTTTGGTTACAGTGATACCTATGGAGGTTATGATGGCGGACAGGCTGAATATCTTAGGGTTCCTTATGCCAATGTGGGGCCGAAGGTCATTCCGGAGGAATTGTCCGATGAGCAGGTGCTATTTCTGACGGATGTGCTTCCAACCTCCTATTGGGGAGTTGATATCGGAGGTGTGAAAAAAGGAGACACGGTAGTTATTCTGGGTTGTGGTCCCATCGGTCTCTCTGCAATCAAATGGACCATCCTGGCAGGAGCCAAGAGAATTATTGCGGTGGACTATATTGAATATCGGCTGGCACATGCCAGAAGCTACGGCGTTGAGACTGTAAATCTGGAGGAGCACGAGGATACCGGTGAAATGCTGCATGATCTGACCGATGGTGGTGCCGATGTTGTTCTGGACTGTGTCGGGGTAGACGGAAAGATGACAACCCTGGAGAAGATTGAGACGGTCCTAAAGTTTCAGGGAGGCTCCAAATCAGCCATAGAGATTGCTACTCAGGCAGTTCGCAAGGGAGGCACTGTAGTATTTGTAGGAGTCTATGGTACAAGATATAATATGTTTCCGCTCGGCGATTTCTTTGCGAAAAACATCACACTTAAAATGGGACAATGTCCGGCGCAGGTCTACGTGGATCCCATTCTGAAAATGGTTAAGGAGAAGAAGTATGATCCTACCGATATAATTACTCATATTCTGACACTGGACCAGGGTTCTCATGCATATGAAATTTTTGATAAAAAAGAAGATAATTGCATCAAGGTTATCCTAAAGCCTTGAGTATAAGACAATACTCTGTGTTCAGGCTGAGAGGTAACAATAGTTTCAACGTACCTGATTTGGATAATGCCAATGTAGATAATAACATGGATGATAATAATAAGTGAGATGCGCCTACAAGGTAAGGATAACAGCATCCCTCAGGGTATGGGATGTTGTTATCCTTTTTCTATGTATCGATACATAGTGAATAATAACCTTGTTGTGTTACGATCCTCTACTATACATATTAGTTAATGAAATATTCGATTTACAAATAATGAAAAAAGGTATAATCTGGTGTTAATATCGGTATTAATATCAGAAGTAAATGATCATGTAAATATGCTGAATTGGATAGCTTAGAATACTGATTGGGAAAGGGACGATCCATGAATAAGACAGAAGACATGAATAAGATGGCAGGTATGAAAAAGGTTAGTGTGGCTTATTATGAAGCGTTTACCGATATGCCGGGTAAGGGTAATCCTGCGGGTGTTGTATTTGACGGGGATTCATTTACGGATGACGAGATGCAGAAAATTTCGAGGGAAGTTGGCTTTAATGAGACTGCATTTATTCTCAGTTCTTCGATTGCAGATATTCGATTAAGGTATTTTACCCCCGGACATGAGATGAATCTCTGCGGCCATGGAACAGTAGCATCTATCTATGGATATATGGAACAAAGTAAGGTAAATTCCTCCAGAGAGTTCTTAGTAGAAACCCTAGCGGGAGTTTTTAAGGTTCATTATGATGATGTGAATAAGGAAGTCATGATGGAGCAGGCACCGGCAGAATTTCTACCCTTTAAGGGAGATGTGGATCGTTTGGCAGAATCAATCGGTATTGTAAAAGAGGATATCGATTCGAGTCTTCCTATTGTATATGGTAGTACGGGAATATGGACATTAATCGTTCCAATCAGGCAGTTAGAGACTTTCCTGAGAATGAAGCCGAACAATAAGGAATTTCAGGAGATATTAACCCAGCTTCCCACAGCATCGGTACATCCGATCTGTTTGGAAACCTATGCTAAGAACTGTGCGATGCATGGCAGACATTTCTCGGCATCCAGATCCGGAACGGTAGAGGATCCGGTGACGGGTACTGCTTCCGGTGTAATGGGGGCGTACTACATCGAATATGTGAAACGATGTAATCAGGCTGAAATTATAGTAGAGCAGGGGTATGAGATTGGGAAAAAGGGCATCGTTCGGGTAAGCTCCCAACGCAGAGATGGGCAGATACATATTAATATTGCCGGAAAGGCTGTATTCATTCGGGAGTTGGAGATTGCACTGTAATCGAAGGATTGTTGGATCTATGATGATACGATTCACATTGGTAAAGGTAAGAAAGGGTGGGTGGAGCTATGTTTCAACCAGGAAGTGATTGGAATCCGTTACAAGCGAGGCTGAAGGAGCTTATATCAAAAAAGGAGCATTTTATAGAGATGCAGAAGTTGCTGCTGAGGATGCATTCTCTTGTACATAGCAAGCAGGTTTACGGAGGAAGTTCGGAAACCTTCCTGGATGAGATATGGGAGGGACTTACGGATAAGGCATTTCGAACGATGCCTACGATTAAGGATGATACAGTTGCTTGGAATATCTGGCATATTACAAGGATTGAGGATCTGACTGCCAATTATCTGATAGCGGGTCGGGAGCAGATACTAGATCAGGAATGGCATGAAAAGCTTCATACAAAGGTCGCCGATACCGGCAATGCCATGACCGATGAGGAAATTATCACTTTCAGTAATGAGGTGGACAAAGATGCATTATATGAGTATCGTAATGCGGTTGGAAGAAGGACGAAGGAGATTATCGAAGCCTTAAAGCCGGAGGATATGAAGCATAAGGTATCACAAGAGGGTATCGGGGCGATTGTCAGAGTCGGAGGAGTATCAGAGCACCCTGATGCGGTCTGGCTGTTGGATTTCTGGGGGAGGAAGACGGTAGCCGGAATTCTTCAGATGCCAATCACCAGACATCAAATCGTCCATCTCAATGATTCTGCAAGACTGAAGAAGAGAATAAAAATGTGAGAGCAGAAGCAATTTACATACTTATGAGATGATAAATACTTGACTGGAAAGGTATCGATTAACCTAAAAAGCAGAAATAATACGTTAGGATAGGAAACAAGCGAATATTAGGAGGGAGGTTTGGATTTGGAGTATCGATTATTGACGGAGCGTATCCATTATTACGCACCGGCGATTAATATAGTAATGGTATTTACTGTGGGGGGCAATCCGAATATTGAAGAGCTTAAGACGGCAATCAGAAAAGGCGTGAATAAGCATGATATCTTTCGTAGCAGAGTCGTTCTGAACGAAGAGGGAGAAGGTTATTACGAGCCGATATCAGAAGCGGTTGTGAAAATTGATTTGTTGGAAAGCTATGAGGAAGAGGATTGGAAGAGGCTAATCTACGAGCAGGAGAGGATAGCTTTTGACTTTGTACACGGAGAATTGGTTCGTTTTTTTATCCTTCGAAAGGAAGAGAAAATCCAGCTGATATTGATAGCCCACCATCTGTGTGGTGATGGATTGGCAATCACTTATTTACTCCGAGACATTATGACTGCACTTGGTAATCCAGAGCTCAGTATACAGAGAATGCCAATCAGAGTATGTACAGAAAAGGATATTCCCAGAGCCGCCAGGTTAAGACCCCATGTTAGGCTCTTAGTGCGCTGGGGGAATAAGCAATGGAATAAGAAGAAAAGAGTATTTCGTTATGAAGAATTTTTATCGATGTTTCATCGCTATTGGGATAAGCATCAAACCGCTGTTGAGGACTTTGTGATCTCAGGAGATACCCTAGCCAGACTGCAAGAGGTATGCCGAGATCATAAGATCACGCTTAATACAGCAATCGCAACAGCCTTTCTCCTAACGATAAAGACAGAGATGGAATCGGGTTATGCAGTCAGCGTTCGCCCGGAGGGGTATGAGGGAATGGGCAACTTCGCCAGCGGAATATCCATTGAATATGACCCGATAAAGGATGTCTCTTTCTGGAAGAATGCAGCAGCTATTCAAATGCAATTGTATAAGAAATTGAAAAGTATAAAGAAGAAGTATTTTGTACTAGAGTTTATGAGTAAAATTGAACCTACGATTATGGACTCCATTTATTTTAATACCTATGCAGACTATCAGGATAAGATAGCGGAGAGCTTCAGCAATATGTTCCGATATAACGGTAACCCAAGAGGCATGGGAATTACGAACCTTACCAGATTGGGAATTCCTAGTACCTATGGTAGCTATTATATAGAAGATTTAAAGTTTGTCGCTCCGATTGTTCCTAATGCTAAGAGGATTATCGGAGTCGTTACACTAGAGGATACAATGGCAATCACCATGAATTATCTGGTTACAAAGGAACAAGAGATATATCGGCAGCAATTCAGGGATGCCATGACGATGCTGTGTTCGCTTCCTGATGATAAGAATGAATAATAGAAAGATCCATTGGTGTGGTACCTCAGGATATCGCAGTTTATGAAGATATCAGTGCCTATGATAATGTACTCTCAGTAAGAGTGAGGTATCAGCCAATATTGTCGCTTCCTCCATGGTAGGGATCTTTGCTATTCTGGGTGGGACTTTTGTAGCTGTAGAGGCTATGCCCGGATTACTTCGCGTGTTGAGCCTTGTCAGTCCCATCCGCTGGGTAGTGGAGCTGCTTCAGATTATATGATATTTTAAGGGATCTAAATGTGATTTTAAGGTGATTATAATGATTTTCACCGGTATTATGATTATAATAGAGGGAGTCCGGTGAATATCTGTAAAATGAGTTGAAATCTCAGGATAGGATGATATAATGTAGAAATAATTGGAATAATTCGAGAATGCTACACCCCGGAGAGGAGAAAGAAACCAACAGAACAAGGTTTGCAGGTTTGAGGAATGGAGGATGATTAATATGTATCAGGAAATTAATCAGCAATTAGAAGAAGCACAGCAGCAGGTATTTCGCCGTAATAAATTAAGCGCTATGATAACAGAGCTGCGGGAACAGCAGAAGGTATTGGTGGATAGGGTGGAGGATTCAAAAAATGTACTGGAGCAGGAGCAGGAAGATGTTGATAGGCTTGAGAATAAGAGCCTCACACATCTATTCTATTCGGTTCTTGGTAAGCTGGGTGATCAGGTGGAGAAGGAGCGGGGGGAGGCTCTTGCCGCAAAGCTTAAATATGATCAGGCAGTGAATGAGCTGGAACAGCTTAAACATCAGATTAATCTTCTTGAGGAGGAATTCGCCAAGTATAGAGATAGCCAACGGATCTATGACAGCCTGTTTGCGAAGAAAAAGGAGCATATGCTAAATTCTCATTCCGATACTGGAGAGCAAATTCTGAAGTTGACAGAGGAGCTTAACCGGGCAAGGAATAACCAATCGGAGATTGATGAGGCAATCCGTGCCGGCGAAGAGGTGAGCAGCCACATTGACAGTGCTCTTAAGAGCCTTGACAGTGCAGAAGGTTGGGGAACCTGGGATCTGCTTGGCGGTGGATTGGTTAGCGACCTGATGAAGCATTCCCATATTGATGAAGCAAAAGGGGAAGCGGATGTGATTCAAAGAAAGCTTTCACACTTTCGAGCAGAGCTCGCCGATGTCCGAATTCAGAATGATATTCATTTTGAGACGGATGGCTTTGGTAAGTTTGCCGATTTCTTTTTTGATGGATTAATTGCCGATTGGTGCATGCAATCACGGATTTCTGAATCAAAGGACAGCTTTGAGAATGTGAGAAATCAGGTGAATAGTGTTCTGTCTAAGCTTTGCAGTATGAAAAATATAGAAAAGAATCATATCGAAGGAATTCAAAGGAAAATAAATGAGATGATAATTAAGGCCTAAGAGACCGGGAGCAGGAGATGTCGATAGATGAATATACGAGAGTGCTTTGATAGCGGCAATACATTTATGATTGAAGGTGCCCTGGGAGTGCGCCTGCGAGGTGAGTATGGTGTATATCCGCATCCCATTGTAGCCAATGCCAGTCTTATCTATGAGGACAGAGCCAGAGCTGCCATGAAAGAAATCTATGAGCAGTATATGGGAATAGCAGAACATTATAACCTTCCAATCATGCTGATGACGCCGACCAGAAGAGCGAATCGGTATAACGTGGAGAGATCCTCCTTTGGTAAGGAAATCATCAGGGATAATGTGAATTTACTGAAAAGCCTACGGGAGGATAAAACCCGTAAGGATATCTTCGTAGGCGCTCTAATGGGTTGTAAGGGTGACGCTTACAAAGCTACGGAGGTGCTGTCCGAGAAGGAGGCCTATGAATTTCACTCCTGGCAGGCAGAGCTTTTTGCGAAGGAACAGGTAGATTACTTATATGCTGGTATCATGCCAGCGATGTCTGAGATTATCGGTATGGCACAGGCAATGGGTGATACCGGAATACCTTATATTATCAGCTTTATGGTACGTAATGACGGAAGACTCATCGATGGAACCACCATTCATGACGCAATTGGAGCTGTGGAGAGCATCGTAAGGATTAAACCCTTAACCTATATGGCAAATTGTATTCACCCGGTCAATCTAGATATGGCGTTATCGAAGGAGTTCAATCAGACTGAGCTTGTGCGAACACATTTTACCGGAATACAGGCAAATGCTTCACCTCTGTCGCCAGAGGAGCTGGATGGATGGTGTGAGATTATTACCTCAGATCCCGTTGAATTGGCGCAGGGAATGATCAAACTACGTGATCTATATAAGCTCAGGATCTTTGGAGGATGCTGTGGCACCAATCAGTTCCACATGGAGGAGCTGGCTAAGCGTTTACGAACCTAAGGTAGACTTTTATCTCATTTACCGTTATAATATGATACGGTAAATGAGATATTTTAATTAGAAGGAGGCAGAGTCATCCCGATCCAACCATTAATCCACCGATCTAATGAAATATGATAATGATACATTAGATTATAAAGAAATCAGAAGTGGAAGGGTGGAAGCTTAGAAGGGAGCGGCTCATAAATATAGATGAAAAAAGGTCAGATATATGAAGGTGTAGTAGCAAGAGTGGATTTTCCGAACAAGGGTATTGTTGAGCTTGAAGGCGAGAAGGTGGTTGTCAAGAATTCGATTCCCGGTCAGAAAATCAACTTTGCTGTGAGTAAGATAAGAAGCGGCAAGTCGGAAGGTAATCTTAAGGAGGTTGTGAGTAAGTCCCCACTGGAGACAAGAGAGGTAGCCTGCAAAAGCTTTGGGAACTGCGGAGGCTGCAGCTATCAGACCATGTCCTATGAGAATCAGCTGGAGATGAAGAAGAGCCAGGTAAAGAGGCTAGTAGATCAGGTATGCGAGGAATATAAGTTCGAAGGTATCCTAGGAAGTCCGGTGGAATGGGGGTATCGCAATAAGATGGAATTCTCCTTTGGTGATGAGTATAAAGAAGGTCCGCTTGCCCTTGGCCTTCATAAGAAGGGAAGCTTTCATGATATCATCACGGCAGATGACTGCGCAATTGTGGATCAAGACTTTAATCAGATCCTTACCTGTGTATTAGATTACTGCAAAGAAATGGGAATGGATTATTTTCACAAATTGACTCATAAGGGGTATCTTCGTCATCTGCTGGTGAGAAAGGCAGTGAAGACCGGTGAGATTCTGGTGAATATCATAACATCAACGCAGGAAGAATACTTCGCCGGGAGCGAGGATGTCTTTACAGAGCTATCGAAGCAACTGCTGGCACTGAAGCTTAAGGGTACTCTTGTTGGCTTTCTGCATACCTATAATGACAGCCAGGCAGATGTGGTAAAGAGCGACCGAACTGTGCAGCTTTATGGCAGAGATTATATCTATGAGGAGCTGCTGGGTCTTCGATTCAAGATATCGACTTTCTCCTTCTTCCAGACGAATTCCTTAGGAGCAGAAGTATTATATTCCAAGGTCAGAGAGTATGTGGGAGAGACAAAAGATAAGAGAATCTTTGACTTATATAGCGGAACCGGAACAATCGCACAGCTTCTCGCTCCAGTTGCCGGTAAGGTAACCGGTGTAGAGATTGTGGAGGAAGCGGTTGAAGCAGCAAAGGAGAATGCTACTCTAAACGGCCTTAATAATTGTGAGTTCATTGCCGGTGATGTGTTAAAGGTAATCGATTCACTGGAGGATAAGCCGGACATCATTGTACTGGATCCCCCGAGAGATGGAATTCATCCGAAAGCGCTGGATAAGATCATTGATTTTGGAGTAGAGAAGATAGTGTATATATCCTGTAAACCGACGTCATTGGTAAGGGATTTGGAAGTACTACAGGCGAAGGGCTATAAGGTTGAAAAAATATGTGCAGTGGATATGTTCCCGGAGACGGTGCACGTAGAAGCGATAATTCTGATGACGCGTAGTGGTTCAGGTGAGAAAAAGTAGAGTTTGACCACAACATATAGTAGTTTGGAGCCGATTTAGGGGCCAAAAAACAGCAAAAAAATGACGTTTTTTGACCCCTAAAAAAGGGCTAAAATATAGATGACATAGAGAAGACTCATTAGAAATTGACTTTTTTCAGGAAATTACTGCACCAATAGCTGAAATTGAAAAGGGGGAGAAATATGGAGATTTGTATTACGGTTATCTTAAAAGAGGCTAGAGGATTTGATAGATCATTTCAACTCATGTACCAGCCGAATCCTATTTGGACTCAGAATGAAGACTGGATATCGAAAGATAATACAAATATAGGCTTTGATTTGAATGGTAGATTCGAAGAATTACTGAAGTACTGTCAGGACAATGGTCATATGATTTCTGATGAGAAAGAGTGCGTTGTAGCATATAGAAAAGAATTAAAGAATCATTCATTATCAGAAATAAAAGGTCTAATAGACGATATTGAGCGAACTGGTTTCAAATACAGTGTGCGAGAATACTAGAACTAAATGCAATAAGTAATAGAGGCAAAGTTTAATGGTCAACCAAAACGACCAATAGGCATTGCCTCTTTTTATGTCCAAAATGGATTTGAAGCCGGAGTCAGATAATTGATTCCGGTTTTTTCATATCAAAAATTAAACGAAAGGATTGAAAAAACTATGAGACAGAAAGAAAAACGCATTGGCATAATCGCCATCGTCCTACTGCTTCTGATGTGTAGCGGAATCTATATTGTTTACCGACTTCATCCGGAAAGCTTTATTGGGAAGGACGAAATTATCACACGTGGTGAGTACGCTGCAATTCTGGCAAATGAGATTTCACTCGATATCTCAAATGCAGAAAAAGAACCGTCTAGCTTTTCGGACATCGATGGTCATTGGGCAGAGAAATACATTGAGGCATTGGTAGATGCAGGATTCATTGATCCAGTAGATTACCCTGATGGCTTCCACCCCGATGATCCAATTAGTCGCTCCGAAATTATTAAGCTGATAGTGAAAATTAAAGGTATGGAAGATGAAGCAGAGAACACAAAAGGGCACAGTGGCTATAAAGATCAAGCAGAAATCAAAGATGATGACAAGGGCTATGTAATCATTGGTCGAGAGAACGGAATCATCGGAGATGAGGAGGATGATAAAATTCGACCAAATGATCCTGCTACTAAAGGCGAAGCTGAGGAGATGACAGAGAGTATTAACCCAAAGCCGAATGAACAAAAGCCTACAAAGCCTTCACAAACGCCTGATACGACAACACCTGTTACAACACCAGAACCTATCACACCGACAGAACCTGAGAATCCTACAGACCCAACGACAACTCCAGAAGAGAACATGCCACCTATAACACCAACTCCAGACTATAGTGGTGGAAGTTCTCACGATAATTCTGATAGAGATTCTTATCATCCTACAGCAGAGGTGAAATTTGAATTACCCGAAGTAGTCCACACAGACAATGAAATTGAAGTGATGCCCGTGTGGAAATACATGAATAGCTATATTTGGACACTGTCTAAAACTGATGTAGATGGCTCTGAAAAGTCTATTGAGATGAAAGATGCTGTTACAGGTGCACTTGGACTGGAGGGTGGCACCATTAAGTTTAAGGAGTACGGTCAATATACTTTGACAGCCACCGCTAAAAATGCCAGAGGAAAAGAAACGGTACTATCCAAGCAAATCAAAGTATACCCAGTTATCAATATGAACTTTGATCTGCCTGAAACAACGCACACTGATAAATCAACAACCATCACATATTCTTTGGAGAATTTATATGGTAGCAACATTGAGTGGTCAGCGATAAAAGATGGTGAGGTTGCAAAAATAGCTGACATCCTTGACGGTGAACTTGGAAATGAAGGTGGAACCTTTGTTTTCAGGAACAAGGGGGAATATACCCTAACTGCATGCATTAAGGACGCTACTGGCCGTATCTTTTCACATACGGAATCCACAAAAGTTTATCCTGTTGCGGGAATTTCATTTGACCTTCCATCCGTGTCTCATACGGATAAGGAACTTAATCTTTCAACGGTCCTAATTGAAGCAAATAACATGAACGTTGATTGGATCCTACTGAAGAATGGCGAGGTAGCTGAACTTTCATCTGAGCTTGAAGGTAAGCTAGCCAATGAAGGAGGGACTATTCGTTCCAAGGATAAGGGTGTGTATATGCTCACTGGAAAATTAATCGATGAAACGGGTAGAATATTTGAAACTTCAAAGACTATAACAATCTATCCCGTTGGTTCTGTCGGATTTTATGCACCTGAAATCACACATACAGATAAGACAATTCACGTGGAAACCCAATTTAAAAATCTTGAAGATGCATCAATTCAGTGGTCATTGTCCAAGAATGGTGAAGCCATTGAAATTAAAAATGTAATTCAAGGTGAACTTTCTGATGAGGGAGGCTTCATCCGTTTTGTAAATAAAGGAGAATATGTTCTTAAAGCATCCTTCACTGATAAAGCAGGAAGAAGTTACAGTTACTCAGCTCCAGTAAAAGTGTATCCAGTTCCGATCATTTCTTATACTTTGCCTGAAACGGCTCACACAGATACTGTAGTCCAAGTGGTTCCTGAAATCTTAGAGATGGATGGACTTAATGTTGAGTGGCTACTAGAGAATGGTTTCGGATTCCAAGATTTTGAAACTTATATCAGTGGAACGCTTGAAAATAGCGGTGGCTCCATATGTTTTAAACACGCTGGAACTTACGAATTGATTGCTCGCATTACTGATGAAACAGGCCGAGTAATTCTATTTGAAAAGGGTGGTAAGATTGAAGTTTTGCCAGTACTTAATATTTCATTTGAACTTCCAGAAACAACACATCTCGACCGTACACTTGATCTTAGAACAAGAGGAAATAACAATGTACTTCCTGTAAATTGGTCAATCACGAAGGATGGTGTGCCAGTAGATTTATCAGCTGTTATTGATGGAGACCTTAATGCCTATGGTGGACAAATTCGTTTTAAGCAGAAGGGAGAGTATACACTTACTTCCTCAATGACAGATGCTCTAGGAAGAGTATTTTCTTACACAGCATCAACGACAGTTTATCCAGTGCCAGAGATTTCACTTTCTGTACCGAAGACTTGGTATGTAGGTGAGCAAGGGGCAATCAGTGTTACGGGTAATCAAATTGAAAACCTGATTACGGAATGGACAATCATAAAAGATGATGGAGGCTCTGTAGCTTATTCAAATTTTGCAACTGGTGAATTAAACAAACAAGGTGGTAGCCTAACATTCCCTTCAAAGGGCCAGTATGAATTAATCCTAACCATGACAGATCCTTCCGGTCGAAGTTATGTAAATAGTGGCAGGTTAACTGTATACCCTATCCCTCATATGAACGCTACACTTACACCGCTCAGTTACAGTGGAGATACCATTATTGCAACAGCATTAGGTTCAGACCTTGATGACATGGGCATTGAATGGTTGATTTCTGTTGATGGTGGTGAGGAAAAGCCATATGCACAATGTGTAACAGGCTCACTTGGTGAAAATGGAGGCAGCTTTACAGTCACTACAGATAAAACAATCTCATTGAGGTTGATAGCTGAAGCCGTAGATATTAATGGCAGAAAATTTATATTTACATCTAATACTGCTTCAGTCAAGCCATTAGCAAACTTTACTTTCTCAGTTCCACAGGCTGTTCACGTTGGTGAGAGCATTAACATTTCAATGCAGTCCGTATCTGGACTGGAGGACAGGAATCTCAAATGGTCTCTGTCTAAAGATAGCACTCCAGAGAATTATTCAGGTACATTATCAAACGCTGGCGGTAGCATTGTCATCAATCAAACCGGCAACTATATTTTAATGGCAAGTACGATTGATAGCACCGGTAGGGAATTTAGTTTTTCCAAGAGTATTGCCATAACAAACACAGCACCTAACAAGCCTGTCGGTAGTGCTGTTGTAACAAGAACTGCACTGAACTCTAAGCTGAAGGTCAATATTTTTGCCTCAGCCACTGATCCAGACTCAGATGCAGTCGCACTTGAGTATTCAGGCAGTACTGCAGACAATTATTATCCTGTGGGAACTCATACTGTAAAGGTTAGAGCAAAAGATTCATGGGGTCTTTATTCAGAATGGACAAGCATCACTTTTACAGTTACAAACTCTGCTCCAACTACTCCAGTGATTACACGTACACCCGACGGAAATAGTGTCGCTCCTGGTGTACCAATTACCATTACAGCATCGAGCAGTGATCACGATGGTGATGCCATCACATATGTTTGGGAGGGGCGACCTTCGCAAACGAGCACTGCTTATCCACTGGGTAAAAATGTTGTTCGCGTCAAAGCAGTAGATTCTACTGGAGCAGAATCGCCATGGGCAGCTATCGTATTCTTTGTTGCTGATCCTAATAGTGGCGGTGGCATGACGCTGAACGGTCCTGAATCAGTTATTCTCGAACAGGGGATTGCAGGTGCGACCATTACAAACTATACCTTTACAGTTCCACCGGTTAGCGGACATAGTGGTCAAGATTATGGAAGAGTACGCGGCTATAACGTTTTAGCTGGACAGTGGGATCAACTTGACTATGCAACGACAACAAATGGCATTACATTCAGCAGAGCTCTGTCGCCGGGTATTTATAGCAAGTTGGAGTTTTATTACTACACCAATCACGATTGCATGTACAACAAATCAAATATCACCTATTCAGTAAGCTTCTATTTTCAATAGCGATTCAGATTTAAATAACAAAACTTGAAAGAGAGGTAGATAACCAATGTCAAAATTATATATGTACGGTACAGAGCTTGGGGAGCTGGAACAATTGATGATGCTCGTGCCCAATTTTATGCCAAGGAAAAGCGGAATGATTGTTGTGCATGGCATTAATAGGGGGAAAGAGGAATCGAAATGTCAGCCATGCTTGTATGAGGAGAGTAGCTCCCAAATTAGTGAAATTGGTAATATGATTCATGAAAGAAATCGATCTGGATTTGACAGCTATAATGAAATAACCTTCACTTGTTTTAAAAATCATAGATCATTTCGACTCAATGAAAGACTTTTAAATTTAGCCAGAAATTATGATGGGGATATGTTCTTAAATGAAGTTCATCGTTCAAGATTTAATTCAGTCTGTAAGTTGCAAGATGTGTCTACTAAAGATAGAAATTCATTTTACCTTGCTACACTGTTTTTGCTTACCGCTGATGATAAGTTGTGGAGTGCGGTGAAAGACCATGTTTATCGAGATAGCTTTGAATTTAAAAAGATGCAGCTCAGTGGAATTAATACAGATGGATATGCTCTCTATCAAACAGCCAGAACCGTTTGCATGGGCAGAGAGTATATTAAACTGGATGAGATTGCAGACAAGACATTGATCGGTGATATAGCTTTTAAAGCGATTATCAATGCGATACTTATTTCTAAATATGGATTTGGAATGCTAAACGTAAATGACTAAAAGAGTTACTTTTCTACAGAGGCGTTGATCTCAGTAAGATAGAAGGTAGCTCTTTTTTTATGCGATTAAACAAGAAATGGAGGCATGAGGTTTGTACATTACAATTAAAAAATCGAATAATGTCGATGAAAAATCGTCAGAACCTTGGTTTCCTCTCAAAGAGGAAAAACTCAGCGAAATTTGTAAGGAGATTTGTATCGGACTATCAAAAGGCGTGAATTGCTATATTGTTGATTCAAATGACAGAGATTTTATCAGTGTGATTAAGGAACATTACTGCAATGTAGATGAACTGAATTTCCTAACGAAACGCTTGGACAGCTTTGATGCAAGAGAAAAAACTACTTTTTATGCATCTGCCATTGCGACAGATGCAAAGACGCTCGCTGACCTGATAAATCTAACTTACAATACGCACTGTTATAGCGTCATCAGTGATTTTAGCAACTTGGATGCAGTAGGAAAGACAGTGTACTTAAATGAAGCCGGTGCAGCAACCACTAAGAAAATGGAGCTGATAGATGGGAGAGCAGTTGTTGAAGACCTTATGAAGTTCAGCCCAATGAAGGTTGTGACACCTTATGGTGTCATCTATCAAAATAGAAACGAACCTGAGCTTCTTTATGATGGTAAGCATTTTCCTTGTTACTACTGGCAAAGTGAAATCGCAACACTGGTATTAGAAGTTGGTAGCGAAAGAGAATTTGTATATCTGCCCTGTGCAGAGTCAGCCATTGAAAAAGCATTGATGAGACTTGATGTGGATAGTGTCTCAGAATGCAATGCGATCATAGACAGCGATTCATTTCCGATGAGAATGATTGAGCTCATTGAAAAAGAAAATTCAATTACGTCGAAAATTGGGATATTAAATGAGTTCGCAAAGCAATTTAAGGAAATGGGCAGTCATGATGGCGTTTATTTTGAAAAATTAATGGATTATGTCGGCCCCAAAAACCTTGATGAAGTAAGTGCACTTCTCAATAGCATGTATGAATTTGAGATGTTTGATGGCATTAGGAATGCAGAAGAATATGGCAGATACATGATATGCGACTCTGGCCATTTTGAGTATGACGAAAACCTTGATGACTACATTGATTTTAAGGGTTATGGCCAGCAGAGAATAAATAATGAATCTGGAGCCTTCACAAAACAGGGTTACATCACCTACCGCGGCAATAACCAAGATTTAGAGAACCTTCTCTACGAAAAGCTTGGGATGGTGCTGGAAAGACAAAAGCAAACACTTCAAATGAAACTGTATATGCCTTTAAAAGTGATTACCTACGAAGTAGAGAATGACTATGGCTATATGGAAAAATCAGATCATGAAGAAGAATTGTCACCGCATGAACTGCTCGAGTATGAAGAAGAAATCCTTAGGGCTATTGAGAAAAGCAAATTGCCAGGAGAAGAAAAAAGAGGAATGATGAAATATTATGGCACTTGTGACAGTGTGAATGCAAAAGTTGCCAAGTATGATTTCACAGTGGAAGAAGTCAAAGGCGAACTGATGGGGGTTGCGGTGCTCACCCTTAATGATGTCTTGACGGGAAAGGAGTTTGAACTTATTAAGAATGAAATCACTGGACAAGCTAGTGATGGCTTCGGGGAAGGATTTGAGCAAAAAAATTCAAACAGATGATAAAGGCATCTATGTGAGCTTCTGGAACCATGAGAATTGGTATTTGAAAACTGCAGGAGAAATTGAAATAACAGAACAAACACAGACAATGGGAGGCATCGGTATATGAAGGGATTTAAATCTCGAAAGGAAGTTGAAAAAATCAAAGAGCAGTATCCTGTAGGCACTAGGATTGAGCTGATTTGTATGGATGATCCATATACCCCGATTGAATCTGGGATGAAGGGAACCGTTAACATTGTTGACGATGCTGGCACACTTCATATGAAATGGGATAACGGAAGAACGCTTGGTATTGTACCGGGCGAGGATCAGTTCAAAGTGATTGGTGAATCCCCAGAAGAGTCAATGGACAATGAACAAAAGCAGTCCTTCGGTGGGATGAATATGTAAAGACAAGATTGAAAACTTCTACAAACAGATTAATTGAATATACAAAGGCATAAATGTACGGAAAGTAAACCGTGCTATTTTTATGCCCTGAATTCTATGAGGCCGGTTGAATTACTGCAATATGCAGTGAAACAATCGGTCTTTTTTTATTTTTTGAAACAATCCCACCAGAAAAGGAGGCGAGGAGGTGGAACATGTAAATCTAAATGAGAGATTTTTAAGTCACTTAAAAAGAAATCACACAGGTGCAGGGAGGGCTGTGCAAAGCAAGGGATTGGAACTTCGGTTTCAAATGAGCGGAAGGAAGATTCGTGACATAGTCAATGCACTCAGGTGCGAGGGACATCCCATCTGCAGTGACGATGGTGGTTATTATTATGGCGCTAATAAGAATGAGGTTCTTGGAAGCATACGTCAGCTGAATAGCCGGATTGAGAAAATTGCAGAAGCAAAAAATGGACTTGTAGATGCCCTATCCCTCTATCCAGATTCAAATAGCAGTGAACAGCTTCAAATCTGGCTTGTGTGTGTGAAGGAGGGATGATGTATTAATAGTTTTATGAGTTGGATAGGCGGAAAGAAATCCATGAGGGAACTGATCGTTTCGCTCTTCCCGCTCTATTATGAAAGGTATATTGAAGTATTCGGTGGAGGCGGTTGGGTTTTATTTCATAAGCCACCGGGCAATGATTTTGAAGTTTATAATGACTTCAATAGTCTGCTCGTCAACCTATACCGCTGTGTCAGAGACCAATATGAAGAGCTTCAAAATGAACTGAAGTATGTTTTAAATTCCAGAGAGGATTTTGATGAAGTCAAAGCTGTCCTTGATAAGGATTATGTTGAAAATGATGTTAAGCGTGCTGCGTGCTTTTATCAGCTAATCAGATACAGCTATGCATCAGGACTTACAAGTTTCGGTAGCCAACCCCATGACATTAGAAGCAATTTTCCTATCATTGAGCAAGCTCACCGAAGACTTGCAAAAGTAGTCATTGAGAACAAAGATTTTGAAAAGCTGATCAGGCAGTATGACCGTTCTGTTAGCTTTTTTTATTTGGATCCACCCTACTTCGACACAGAAAAGTACTACAGGAATGTTGGAGAAGGTGGTTTCCAAAAGGAAGATCACATCAGACTCAGGGATACACTACTTGGAATAGAAGGTAAGTTTCTTCTTTCCTACAATGACTGCGAGTATATCAGAGAACTATACGATGCCCCTGACATCACGATCGAAAGTTACAAACGAATCAACAACATCAAGCAAAGATATGATAACGGCGCTCAGTTCCCAGAGATTCTCATAGCCAATTATGACATGCATGAACGTGAGCGAGATGGCTCTGGACAAATGAATCTATTCGATATCAATAACGATCTTAACAAGGAGGAAATCACACTATGAAAAAATTAGAACAAAAGGTCAAAGGTTTTCTGTGCCTACCCATTACAGAATCAGCAGAAAGAAAAATTGGCGATGTCGGAATGCTAGAAGCCACAGTCATCAAGAGTTGCGTAGTGCTTACAAAGTCTCAAATGACAGCAATGGATGTACTTGAAACTATTGAGGGACT
The DNA here is from genome assembly GCA_023411215.1 of Bacillota bacterium. GTDB lineage: Bacteria > Bacillota > Clostridia > Lachnospirales > Lachnospiraceae > Mobilitalea. The sequence goes on from JAEYOY010000040.1 coordinate 34,862, forward strand.
AGAAGACATTCTCAAAGAATTGTACAACGCACTTATTGATGGATCCGGTATTTGTTGTGAGGATTGTGACCAAGAGGAAACGGAGGATGCCATCACCATCAGACTGCCTGAGTTTATTCTTGAAGATGCAGGCATTCCAAAAGACGCCAAGCTTTGCGCATTTACCACTGAAGCTAGCGGAGAAGTGACTGTCATGGAGGCAGAGTACAAGCATGATCTCACAGATGTGCCTGAAGACATGCTTAGGCTATTGAAAGACATTGGAGTGTGCTTATCTTGCCTCAATGAGTGCCTAATGTCTGAAAGAATCATATACGGAAAGCAGAAGTAACTCTATTCTCAAAACAGATTATAGGAGTGGGCGTTGGGGCACTAGGAGGTGATATAAATGGGCGGCATTGAAATGAAAAATGGATTGATTGTCTATTATGGAAATCCAGCTGGTTATCTCAAAGAGAACGAAGCTACTGTAGACACGATGTTTCAGAGCAAGGAATTCGAAGAGTGGCTTTCAGATAAAAAGTTCAATACAAATTGGACAGAAGGTGTTTTCGAAAGACTTTCTAAAGGTGAAAAGTTAGGGAATCCGCTAGTAGAAAGCAGTCCACTAAAAAATGTTCGTATCTGGCAGTTAAAGACAGATTCAGATCTCGAACTGAGGTTTAGAGGCTATGATGAAGTACTGAAAGTATCAGGAGAACCGAGCAATAGCAATTATGATGTTGTCTTTGATGGTGAACTTGAAACAAATGACCTTGAGTCCATCTATACAAAATTCAACATGGACCACCCATCAGATTTTATAGGGCACTCTCTTTCAATTTCTGATGTGGTGGAGCTTTACGATGATAACGGCAGTGAATTTCATTATGTGGACCAATTCGGATTCAAGGAAATTGGATTTATGGACCAAGAACGAGAACAGGATATAAAAATGGGCATGTGAAAAATCTAAAATACTGGAGGAATTATCAATGAAAAAATTTATGAAAAGTGTAAATAACTTTGCTGTAAGACAGGCTATCAGAGTGGATAAAGTACTCAGAAATAATAAGGGAGAAGGCTATATCGATACAGCGGTCAAAATTTTAATTGCCGTGGTACTTGGCGCACTTTTACTTGCAGGACTCTATGCTTTGTTTGGTGAGGTGGTCATGCCTATACTGACACAGAGAATCAGAGACATGTTCAACTATAGCGGTGCAAATTAAGGAGGAGTGATGTGCATGGGAAAAACAACGAATACTCAGAAGAAAGAAGAATCTGGTCTTCACTACGATGTGAAGATTCAAAGTATCAGACCAGAAGGAACTTTGAGAGCTACCGCAACGGTCAACATCAATGATGCCTTTGCCATCAGAGGTGTAAAACTCATGGAAGGATCAAAAGGTCTCTTTGTATCCATGCCAAGTTACAAAGCAGGCAATGGCGAGTATAAGGATATTTGTTTTCCTTGTACATCTGAAGCAAGAAAAGAATTTGATAAGGCTGTGATTGGAGCGTATGAACAGGCACTGGCACAAGGCCATGATCAAGGGCAAAAGGAAAAAGCTTCAGAAGAAGTGACTCAGGAAAATGCACAAGCGATGACATTATAAATCAAAATAAAGAAAGGATGGGTACGCTGATATGCAGAAACTTATAAAAAAAGTGAACGACTTTACTATGACTTGCGCCATTAAAGCAAAGATGGCTATAGGCAACAATAAAGGTGAGGGCTACATCGATACAGCTGTTAAAATTCTGATTGCGGTAGTGCTTGGCGCATTACTTCTTGCTGGGCTTTATGCTCTATTTGGTGAGGTGGTCATGCCCACCCTTGAGCAAAGAATCAGGAACATGTTCAACTATGCAGGTTAGCAGCATCGTCCAAGCGGTGCTGTTTTTTTGTTTATTTGGGTGTGCAGTCTATACAGACATCAGAAAAAGAGAAATCCCAACGTTAATATGGTCATCAGTAGCACTGATATCATTGTTGGATTTTAAGACTGTTCATCTATTTGGCATTTTAGCAGCTTTGCCATTATTAGTGGCAGGAGTGTTAAGTCCATCTGGTATTGGGGGTGGAGATATAAAGATTGTAGCTGCGGTTGGCCTTGTTATTGGATTTTGGAAAGCACTGTTTGGGATGGCCATCGGACTGAGCCTTGTGATCATTTTTCATGGTGTTTCAAAATTGATTTATGCAACCAAAAGAAAGAAGTATGAATACAGGGCCTATCCGCTAGCACCGTTTCTCGCTGTTGGCTATTTGCTCGTCTGTTTTTTATGAAGGAGATGATGAAAAGTGTTTGTAAAAGGACAAAGGTTTGAAACGAGTTATAACGACGAAACCTATGCATTTGTGGGCAAGTGGTCAGGATCCATGGTACTTGCACCTGAAAATGACGAGAATGCAGAGGTTCTCATTTATACAGAGAATGAGGTTAATGAACTGATTGAGAAAGGCGAATTAAAGCAGATCACTGGTCAGGAAATGGTGATGCGGTAGAAATCTAGTGAAATAATTTAAAAAAAGATGGAGGTATGTATGAATATATTTAAAAACAGAATGGTTGTTGGGGTGTTTTGCATTGTGCTTTCACTCCTCATTTGCTTCGGTATAACGCCATTATTCAATAAAGGCATCAGTCAAAAGACAGAAATTGTCCGTGTAACTAAAGAAATCAAAGCAGGCACTCAAATTACTAAAGATATGGTCCAGAGTTTAGAAGTGGGCGGATATAATTTGCCGGAAAAAGTAATGAGGTCGAAGGAGACGGTAATTGGGAGCTATGCACTTGCTGACCTTACTATCGGGGATTATATTCTTAATACAAAAGTGTCTAAAACCCCAGCTGCTGAAAATGCCTATTTGTACAATTTAGATGGCAGCAAACAAGCAATGTCCATTACCATTAAGAATTTTGCAAATGGTCTTTCCGGAAAGCTTCAAAGCGGTGATATTGTATCAATCATTGCTCCAGATTATAAAAAACAGGGGGCGACTGTTATTCCACCAGAGCTTAAATATGTAGAAGTAATCTCTGTGACAGCTTCAAGCGGGTACGATGCCAACACAGGAGAGCAGAAGACAAACGAGGATGAAAGAGAGTTGCCTTCAACAGTTACACTGCTTGTAACACCTGAACAGGGAAACATATTGGCTAGCCTTGAAGCAGATGGAAAGACTCATCTTTCACTTGTGTACAGAGGCGAACCGAAAAATACTAAGAAGTTTCTAGACACTCAGACTAAAATTTTGGATGCGTTATATCCGAAAAATAGCACTACTGCTGAAAATTTAGATGGTCAGGGGGAATAAGGATGATCAACTTTAAAAAAAATTCAATTTTCTCCCGTGATGCCAAAGAAGAATCAGTAAAAGAAGAAATCCTCCATGGAGGTGTTCTTGCTGTCTGGGGGAGTCCTGGGTCAGGCAAGACAACGACTGCAGTTAAATTAGCCAAGTATCTAGCAGACCGAAAGAAAAATGTCATTTTAGTGCTCTGCGATATGACTGCACCGATGCTGCCTTGTATTTGTTCACCATCAGATTTGGAATGTGAAAAGTCCCTCGGAAGTATTCTATCTGCAACACATGTGACCGAACCTTTGGTGAAATACAACATGAATACCCACAAGAAGATGGCGTATCTAACGATGATTGGCATGCTGAAAGGCGAAAATGAGTATACCTATGCTTCATATTCAAAAGTACAGGCAATGGAATTCATTGAATCTCTTAAAAAAATTGCGCCGTTCGTCATCATTGACTGCAGTAGCTATATTGCCAATGACATTTTATCTGCTGTTTCGCTTCTTGAGTGCGACAGTGTATTAAGGCTTGCCAACTGCGATTTGAAGTCTATTAGCTATCTTTCAAGCCAGTTATCACTTTTGCAAAACAGCAAATGGGATATGGATAAGCAGTACAAGGTCGCATCCAATGTCAAATCCAATCACGGCATAGAACATATGGCAGGGGCTCTTGGGAGTGTGTCTTTTAAACTGCCAAATTCTGAAGAAGTAGAAGAGCAGACTCTTGCAGGGAACTTACTTGCTGATCTAACGCTTAAAAACAGCAGGGATTTCAGAAAGGAAATTGAGAAAATTGCAAAGGAGGTGTTCGGATGTTAGGAAAAAAAAGAAACCACTTTGTGCTTCAAGAAGAGATTTCAGAAGAAAAAGTTCCAGATTGTCAACTCAATGAAGCCTCAAGTCAGGAAGATAATCAAAATGAAAAATCGACTACGCTAATGGAAAAGCGAATGGAAGAATTGATGAACACCTCGAGCAAACATATGATAGACAAGGAGTTGGGTACTGAAAATCGTACACACTCCTTGTTTTTTTCTCCAGAATCAGAGAGGAAGGATTTTCAGACTGTTCTCAAAGAAGTGCAAGAATACATCTCTAGCAATTACTCTGTTTTGATCACCGATCAGGGCTTGGAAGATGCTAAAGAGCAGATGAAACGCTACATCAGCAAATATGTTATGGATGAAAGAATTGCAGTCAAGGGCATGGAAGGACAAGAACTGGTGGATGCTCTTTATACCGAAATGGCTGAGTATGGTTTTCTGACAAAATACATCTTTGGGAAAGGCATTGAGGAGATAGATATCAATTCATGGCAGGATATCGAGGTGCAATACTCTGATGGGCGAAATGAAAAACTGAAGGAGCACTTCGACTCGCCAGAACATGCCATCAATGTCATCAGAAGAATGCTCCACGTATCCGGAATGGTCCTTGATAACGCAAGTCCTGCAGTCCTTGGACATTTATCAAAAAATATCAGAATAGCTGTTCTTAAAACGCCACTTGTGGATGAAGACGTTGGCATTGCAGCATCGATCAGAATTGTCAATCCTCAGAGTATGAAGAAAGAAGACTTTGTCAGGAGTGGTACTGCTACAGATGAGATGCTCGACTTCCTGTCCAACCTGATCCGCTATGGTATTTCTGTCTGTGTGGCAGGTGCCACAAGCTCTGGTAAAACAACGGTCCTTGGATGGCTACTTACAACCATTCCGAACAATAAGAGAATTTACACCATTGAAAATGGATCCCGTGAACTTGATTTGATTCGACATGATGAGGGGAAGGTAGTCAATTCAGTTATTCATACCATCACTCGTGACAGTGAAAACGAAAAACAAAGAGTTGATCAAATCATGCTCCTAGATATGGCCCTACGATTTAACCCTGATATTGCTGTGGTAGGTGAAATGAGAGGGGCTGAAGCAAACGCAGCTCAAGAGGCAGCTCGAACAGGTATTGCAGTTCTCACAACGATTCATGCAAATTCATGCGAGGCAACCTACCGAAGAATGGTATCTCTTTGTAAACGAGCTGTTGATATGTCTGATGATACGCTTATGGGATATGTAACAGAAGCTTATCCTATTGTTGTCTTTTGCAAACAGCTTGAAAACAAGCAAAGAAAGATGATGGAGATCATGGAGTGTGAAATTCTACCCGATGGCTCCAGGAATTATCGAGCACTATTTCAGTACATCATTACTGAAAACCGAATGGATGAGCATGGCAAGTTTATCATTGAGGGAACGCATAAACAGGAGTGCAGCATATCTGAGAGCCTGTCTAAAAGACTCCTTGAAAATGGGATGCCTATTGAAATGATCAATCGCATGAAACGAAGGGAAGTGACTTAGAGATGAATGTAATACTACTAGTGGCCTGTATCGGAATGATTACAGGTTTTTTTATACTCTTATCGCTATCACCAATGGAATTTACGGATAGCGTATTTAAAAATATTATGAACAAACCGCGCAGTATCAAAGATGAGATTAATGAGATCACCAAACGAAAGAAAATGTCTTATTTTAGACGAGAAGTAGTTGAGGTGCAATCGATCTTAAAACTGACAAGGCGAGAAGGCTGGTTTCCAATGATTTGCGCACTGTCACTGTTTTTATTTGCCATTGGCAGTGGGATTGCAATCGTGCTTGGAAATTTCTTTTCAGTGCCTGTCCTTGGGATCGGTTTTATGCTCCTTCCGTTCTGGTATGTAAGGCTGACTCAGACGCATTTTAAAAAGGATATTGCAGCTGAGCTTGAAACTGCACTATCTATCATAACGACAGCTTACCTTAGAAATGAAGATATTGTGACTGCAGTAGAAGAAAATATTGACTACCTGAACACACCAGTTCTGTCTGTTTTCAAGGGATTTGTTTATCGAATCAAGATGATCAATCCAGACATTGCAGCAGGTTTGGAGGAGATAAAAGAACAGCTAGAAAACGCTGTGTTTCGTGAATGGTGTGATGCTTTGATTGCCTGCCAGCTTGACAGGAATCTAAAAACCACGCTGACACCTATTGTATCTAAACTTTCGGATATGCGAGTGGTGAATGGCGAGCTTGAAAATATGGTTTTTGAACCGAGAAAAGAGTTTATATCCATGCAACTTTTAGTGGTTGGAAACATACCGCTATTATACTTTTTGAATAAGGACTGGTACAACGCTTTGATGTATACACCCCTTGGACAGATTATTCTAGCCATCTGTTTTGCTGCAATCTTTGTTTCGGCGGCATTTGTTATCAAGCTGACACAGCCCATTGAGTATAGGAGGTAGGCAGAGATGATGTTATTGATTGTATTATTTGGATTTCTGTTTGCCGTTGGGATGTTCTTCATGCTTGAAGAGGCATTGAAGCTTCCAAGACTTGCAACCGGAAAGGCCATGTTGTCTGCAACAAGTCAGCATAAGGGTAAGGCAAAAAATCTGGACGTTCTAATTGGCAGTTTATCAGTGAAGCTTGCCAAATACCTTCCTATGGATGAATACAAAAAAAGCAGGATGAAAAACACTTTAAAAGCGGCAGGAATGAGCAAAAGTCCAGAAGAATTCATGGCATTTGCATTGGTAAAGGCTTTGCTTGTGGCGTTTGGTGTTATTCCATGCCTTCTGGTTTTGCCATTACTTGCACCTGTTTTGATGTTTCTTGCGGTGATGATCTACTTTAAAGAAATTAAAAAGGCAGATGAAAAACTGTCTGCCAAAAGAGAAAAAATCGAATCGGAACTGCCAAGATTTGTGGCTACAATTACACAAGAATTAAAGGCAAGCAGGGATGTCCTTGGTATACTTGAGAACTTCAAGAAGAATGCCGGGGAAGAGTTTGGTAATGAACTAGACATTTTAACAGCAGATATGCGTTCCAGTAGTTACGAAGCAGCACTGACTAGATTTGAGGCAAGAATCAATTCGCCCATGCTATCAGACATCACAAGAGGATTAATTGGTGTTCTTAGGGGGGACGAAGGTGGCGTATATTTTCAAATGCTTACCCATGATATGAAACAACTTGAGCTTCAAAGGCTGAAGGCACAGGCAATGAAAATACCGCCTAAAATTCGAGTGTTCAGCTTCATCATGCTCATGTGTTTTCTAATGACGTACATGGCAATTATTGTGTATGAAATTCTACGTTCCCTTGGCGGAATGTTTTAGGGAGGTGGTGTCGTGTGAGGCATTTATTAAAAAGCAACCGTGGTGAAGGATACATTGATGTGGTTGTGCTTGTTCTTTGTGCAATGCTCGTAATTGCACTTGCTGTGAAGGTATTTCCTGCATACATCGTCAAACAGCAAGTGGATACCTTTGCCGTTGAACTGATGAGAGAGGCAGAAATTGCTGGAAGAGTGGGAACTGAAACGGCTCAAAGAGAACTGATTCTAAGAGAAAAAACAGGAATTATCCCAACGATAGTATGGTCAAAGTCAGGTCAGATTCAGCTCAACGAGGAAATAACAGTGACGGTGACTAATCCGATTAACATAGGTCTGTTCGGAGGTTTTGGGTCCTTCCCAATTACACTTAGAGCAGATGTTGCAGGAAAGGGGGAAGTCTATTGGAAGTAAATAAAGCACTGTCAAACAACAGGGGCAGTGGCTTTCCACTGGCAGTTGCCATCACTCTATGTCTGGTCATGATTTTCACTGGGATATCTGAATATTTCAGGCTCGTGATTGTTGCTCAGGGTGTCCGTGATGCACTTCAGTCAGCGGTCATTTCAACAGTCAGTGACAATTATGACGATGTGTATCATGGTGTTCGTGAAGGGTACTCAGGTGGATATCAACCTATTGATTCGGATTTTGAAGAGTCCTTTGAATATGGCGATATTTACGATCGTTTAGATGGAATTCTCGGTTTGAATCAACTTGGCCATGAGCACATAAAAATAACCAATGAAGGTAAAACAGAGTTTAAAATATGGGATTTGAATGTTGATATCCAAAATGCGCCACTTGCTAGCGGAGATATCAATCAGCAAAGGTTTAAGGTTGACAGTTCTATCATGCTTGAAGTACCAGTGTCATTTGGTGGAAAACTACTACCACCCATGATAATTAAGGTCAAAAACAGTGCTGGTTACACCCCGAAATTTTAGATTCTAAAAACTTGTAAAATCATAGTAGACTATTCAAAAAGCTTGTGCTAGGGTGAGGTTTAAGAGGGACAATACTTTAAAAATTAAGGAGGCATTTCTCATGAAAAATATGAACGATAAAACGAAAAAAAGAGTAATACTGGCTGGAGGTCTTGTTATCAGTGTGGCACTTATTGTCATGATCGGGGCAAGATTTACGAAAGCACCAGTGATCGAGGCAATCAATAATGCTCAGAACACTGAAATCAGTGAGGTTGTCGTAGAAAACCCAAATGGTGTAGAAACAAATATAAATGACGAGGTAAAGGTCGAGCCAATTGTAGTACCAAAAGAAACTCAAGTGGATAGTGGCGCAGACGATACAGGAACAGACCAAAAAATTCAAGGTGATGTTCCTGATAAACCAACTTATACTGAAGAACAACTGACTGATCCGACACAAAAGCCAGATGGTGAAAAAGTGGATCCACCAAAATCAGAAGAGAAGAATCCTACAACGACTACAACACCAAAGCCAAATAAACCAGTAACGACTACGGAACAGAAACCTTCTGGTGGGCTACCCGGATTTGATAGTGTGCCAGATGGCGGAGCAAATCAAGTGATTAACGGAGAAAGCGACGGAGATATCAACAAAGAAGTTGGATCGATGGATTAAGAATAGTAGCAAATGAGGGCACTGCGAATAGCAGTGCTTTTTCTTTTGCAGAAAGGGGCACAAATGAAAAAAATAGCTAAATTCGTTTTGGTGATTATGATGATATTTAGTTTGTCTGTTCCCATGAATGCTTTTGCAGACGGTGATGGAAACATTGATACCGGTGGTGGAGACATGGGTTCGGGAACAAGTACCAATGTATGGTCACCCGGGAATGAAGGTGTTAGAGTTACTGTTGTTAGAAGCAGTGATCATGCAGTTGTAACTACACCCATTGATATTACTAACAAACAGCCAAGTGCGTCTATCTATAACTTTGGTAAAGTGAGTAAAGTCCAATACAACAACGGTAGAGCAC
>JAEYOY010000049.1 GCA_023411215.1 Bacillota bacterium
ATTATTTAAATAGGTAAGCAGTGCAATGATTACTAATACAAAAGTAAATAAATCACTATATGTAACATAATTCATCAGCACCACCTCCCTTCTGGGAGGCTAACACACCCTGTCTCGATTACTCCTAAAATTATTTTACTCTATAATCCCTCCTGATACAATCGAACATGATATTAACTTTCCTATTGACTTTCCTATCTTCCTATCTATTTTCTATCTTATACCACCATTCTATACGCAACTTAGATATCACAAGATGACACAGGATGAAAAACCAACTGCCTTCCACTAATCAAATTATAAAGGTAGATGGTTTTATTATAATCTTTATTTACTGCATGATACACAATATATCATTCTGCTTTTATCTCATCTATTGAAGCCTTACCGCTTAGTTGCATTGCTGTCAATGCAATTTCCTGTGGCTTTACACTAAGATATGCATGATCGATTCTGTTTCTGATAGAATAAGCCAGTTTAACATTGATACTTTGAAACGACTCTAGAGTATCATCAGAAAGTTTATCGGTCAGTTGGCCAATTTGACCTATATCTAAGGCAAGTGCCTTTAATGCCACGTTATTTGCAATTATATCATTCAACGAATAAAGATTTAGCGTCTTCATTGTATCATTTAATCCTTCCCCATAGTAGACAGCCCTCCACAATGGCGTGACGGGCTGTTTGCTTTTCCTTACTTTATTTCAAATACATAACCGAGTCTTTTTAGTGGAATATACTGAGCATCTCTAATACTAATGCGCTTCCAGGTAGCTCATGACAATTTAAGGTTTTTGCTCAGCTGAACAACGAGTAATATAAACTACTATAAAATTTCATTTTTCTTATTGTTCAATAATTTCAACAGTCAAATCATCTGTTAATTCAAATCGCTCGGTCTTTGGATTGTATTTAAGATAGGAATGTAAAAAACCTAGGTAATTGAATAGCATAGGATCTATTAATATTCCCGTAGTAATTGCAAGGCACTTCTGATCATAATTAACTTCAATTGAATAGTAACTACTAAAATCTCTTGGTTTATAGGAATAAACTGAGAGATCTTCATAAGCTCCACCCACCTTGCCATAGTATGTATTGCCGTTATCATCTGTGATTTTACATTTCAGGTAACCATCTTCTATAATTTCTATTGGCTCTACTGCAATACGTGACTCCAGCTTATAAATCACATCATCAATCTCATATTTCTGTAGTGTATCCAGGTCAAATACCTCACAGATGCCTTCCCACACTCCAGTACCACCTGCGCCGTGATAAATGATCAAATCATCATTACCATCGTTTGTAATATCCATCACATTAATTGCCGCATGAGCTGTAGTTGCTGTTATCATATAATTCATCTTATAATCCATTGACTTGCCATTATGATAAATTACTGCATTCTCCTGCGTTTTATCAACAAGGATCTTTACATCCTTTTTCTCATTCCACAGCTTGTAATATGGTTCACCGTCAATCCATTCTTCCGATAATACAAATCCTTTGAAATAATCCCAAGAACTATTATACATTTCAAAAAATTCGTAAAAGTCTACGTGCTCCGACTCCGATTCAGTATTGTCTGTTGCTTCGTTATTCTTCTTATTAACCTGATCAATATTATCTTTATTTTGCTCCAAATCCGACACTGTGTTTCCTTCATCCATTTCGTTGGTATCCTGAAGCAGCACTTGTACTGCATCCTGATCACGCTGATTTCTAGAACATCCGCTGAATATCACTATTATGAATACTATAAGAATTTCAAAAAAGATAAATAATTTCTTCATCAACCATTACCTCCTATGTTTGCATCATTTCCACATGCAGGTAAATCAGGGGCATTGTCATCTTGAGTAACTCCTATAATAATTGCATAACTATTCATTGTAGTCTTTATCCTTTCGTACATTTTTTATGTTTTGTTAAAATTTCAAGAGGGTTAATGGTTGTTTATAAATCCGCCATATCTGTATATATTTTTTAATTGAAAAGCAAGTATAAAATCGAGATATTGCAAAACCATAATATCCTATCGTAATTTCATATCGTAATTTAATAACGGAATATCTTTACATTATCTTGAAATAATGCTATAGTAAAAATAAGAAAAGGAGCAACCGCCCACAAAGTGGTTAGCCTCCGATTGTCAGATTAACTGCCCTCAGGACCGGCTAAGTCAGGGGCAGTTATTTTTTATGCTTATTGTTCCTATTGTTTAAATAGGTAAGCAGCGCAATGATAATAAGTACAAAAGTAAATAAATCACTATATGTAACATATTGCATTGTCACCACCTCCCTTCCGGGAGGCTAACACACCCTGTCTCGATTACTCCTATAATTATTTTACTCTATAATCCCTCCTGATACAATCGAACATGATATTAATTTTATAACTTTTCCAATACCTCCACCTTATTCGCACGCAGTTGTATAAGCAAATTAGATATCATAAGACGAAACATGATGAATATAAAATTCCTATTTGTCCCCTCCCGCTGCACTCTTTATCACTAGATGAACCCCTATGAAACTTCAAATGCATAATCCTCGCCTTTTTAGCAAAACCCCCGCTACAATGGCGTAACGGGGGACGGGCTTAGCTAAATTAAATCTAATTACATATTATATTGCCAAATTAATCTCTTTTACATTTATCACAAAAGATGTTTACAGTGACACAACTTTTTTTATCCTTGCGTTCATTATCTTTTTTATAGTCATCTTTACAATCGTCTTCTGACTTGTGTTCCTTTTTCTTATCATCGCAAAAAATATTTACGATAACGCAACTTTTTTCATCCTTGCGTTCATAATCTTTTTTGTAGTCATCTTTACAATCGTCTTCTGACTTGTGTTCCTTTTTATTATCATCGCAAAAAATATTTACGATAACACAACTTTCGTCAAAATTGTATTTACGTTCTTTTTTCTCTTCTTTGCAATAGTCTCTGTCGTTATATGAATTATACATATACATAAGAACCCTCCTAATTTTTCTTATTACAATATATTCTACGTATAATTCGACAAAATGTTACAATTATTTTACTTATTGTTCTGCGTAATAGGCCTGCGGCGGTTATCATTATTTTTTCCTATCCATCCTTTTTGGGGAAATATTGTTAAGATAATAAAACGTGCCTTTATAGAAGGCTATGCTGCACGCAGCGCCTTCGCTGTTCAGTTCCGTACTTCCCCCATTGTTTCTACCGACACGATGGAATAGGTTTGTATCAGTAAAAATAATTAGCAAGAGTTATTGTTTCCATCGTGCATAATGTTGAATATAGCGGTATTTTATGTTATTGTAGTATTACTTTGATCCATAAGTAAGGTGTAGCTTGTGAATTCTAGTAATCTTTGTGTTTCTGCGATAGGTTGGGAACTAGGAGATCCAAATCGCGTGTATCCTACATTTGCTCGCCAACATTACCGAATACACTGTATTACCGATGGTTATGGTCATTTAAAAATATTCAACATGCGTGCTCTTGCTAGAACAGCGTAAGCAACGTTATTGGTTGTAATAGAAAACACATTATTTTGAAGTAAATGTTCAATATCATTAGGATCATCGACAGTCCAATAGCTGATTCGAATTCCTGAAGCATAAAATTTCTCTTTTGCAGAAGGAGAAATAATTCTGTAATCAATATTCAATGCAGCCATAGCTTTATCTTTACAATTTTTATAAAAATCAATAATTTTGACTGCATCCTGTTCTTCAATGATATTGTCATAGAGATGAAGTTCTTTTTTTTCCACATTAAGAAAATAGCTATATTTTGCATTAGCAACTATGTTATTTTCATATTCTCCTGTAAATACTGCTCGCTCTTCCATACCATATTCACGAAGATTTTTTAGTGCATATTCAAAGACGCTTCGTTCTTTTAGATCACAATTCAATTTTACTTTTTCAGGTTTCAGAAGCTTAAGAACATCCTGGAATGTTATATATCTATCTCGTTGATTCCCATCGAATGGATTATGGGATAGATATACATTTTCCTTATGCAATCTAAGATCGACTTCTATGTAATCGACATTATGGTTTAATGCAGCAATAATTCCTTCTAAAGAGTCCGGTAATGTATTATCACATCCGGAATGAGCCACAATCATTGTTCGGTTCATAAAAATGATACCCACTTTCGTCCTTAAATTTAAAAGCGGTGCAGGCTTCTCCACACCGCTTTTATTATTATTTTATTATATATTAAGTATTACTGGGCTGCAATCCATCCTATTCAAATTTTGTTAAGTACCTTGTATCTGTCAGACATAAGAAAGGAATCTGTATCTATGAAAAAAATATATGAAGTAAGCGGAATGCTAAATAAAAATTTTGTTGGACAAATATCTTATACCGTTTGTCTTGATCAAGAGTATAAAGAAATGGACATTTGTTTTTCCTTTGATAAGCAGCACTATACGATTATAACAGATGAACTAAAACAAGAGATTATTGACGCTTGTTCGGAAGAATACACTACATTAGTTAATTCCGAAGAAGCCTTGACCGAAATGATTAAAGACATGAAAACAGAAATTCATATTATCGCCACCATGAATGATACCTTTATCGGCGGTATACATAAACAGCTCACCGATAGGCACATGTACTTTTCAGAGAATAAAGCCAGTGATGGCTGTATTCTACAAAAGAGTATTCATGGTGTTATAAAAATTACCTTGATAGCATTTAATGTCCTAATGGATGAAACCCATTATACTCTTAGCATGTCTGTAAACGAAAAATCCACTACCAAAGAATAGGAGAATTGTTATGTATAAGCGACTAGAGTTACATAATCATACTACGGAATCAGATGGCAATATGAAACCATTGGAATTAATCGAGTTTATGCGACAGGATAAAGTAGATGCATTTGCGATTACTGACCACAATACCATATCGGCACATCAGAAAATCAAGAGAATACTGAGCGAATTAGTCTCCGATATTTCCTGTATCTATGGTATGGAGTACACCACTTACTACGGACATATTTTGTGCTTTAATCTAAATGAGTATGTCCCATGGGAAAACATTAATATCAATAAGCCGGAACTTCTCTTTCAGGCAGTGAAAGAAAGGGGCGCACTAACTGGTATTGCTCATCCATTCTCGAAGGGTCATCCTTTTGCCCGTGGTTGCCGATTTGATATGAAAATTAATGATTATCACTCCTTTGATTTCATTGAAATAATTAATAATTCTCAATCACTAAGCGAAGCAAACAAATACGGTCTTCAGTGGTGGGAAGATTTAGTTCTTCAAGGATACCCTTTGGCTTGTACCAGTGGTATGGATCTTCATAGCAAGCGTGAAATGAAAAACCAATTTGCTACCTTTATTGAAGGCGATCCTGATGGATCCATTGAAAACGAATTGAAGTTGGCAATTCAAAAGCAAAGAACATGGGTTTCCAAGGGTCCAATTTTAGAAACCAATATTGATCACAAGAACGAAATATTCACCTTCTCTATTGTCAATACAAAAAAACCAGGTTATCACCAGTTGGACCTTAAACCATACTACCTAACACTAAAAACAAAAATAGGTGTCCTAGCAGAGAAAATTTCCATAGATAAGCCACTCACCATTTCCTTCTCTGCATTAGCGCAAGAGACCATAATTTTGCCAAAACTTTATTATTCTGACACTACCATTGACAATCTGATTGTGGTTGCTCCAACCATTTACCTATAAACACTTTTCAGAATACACGCTCTCTTTGATATTGTAATGATTTTTACCCCGTATTTTATAAATACCGTTCGGTATTTGGATTACTGGCCAATAACTATCTTTTTCTACCTCAGGGAATGTTGTTTATTAATACAATAATCCCTGAGGTAAGTAGGATAACACTGCCCTCCATAATGGATTGGCAGAAACAAGGCATTGATTCAAATACAATACTCCATGTATTACTGTTCACATCGATTCCCTTGAATCGAAGACCATTTATAACTGCTGTAGTACTCTTAGATACCGTTGCTTTGATTTCAACACCGGTAGGTTCAAAAGTACCGAATGTCATTAATTGAACCGGCGAGCCAACAAAGCTGGTTGGCTATATCTTCTTAATCCTCATATAAAACATATTAAACAGGATTAGTCCCATCCCTCCAGCGACAGGTAAGATATAGGAAGGGATATGATTGATTAGTACTCCGGACAGCATTAAGGAAATTGGCAGAATAATTTTAGCAACACTGATACCCATACTTAAAACTCTGCCCCTGAATTCATCTGGTATAGTCTTCTGCAGGATATAAATAATCGGAATATCCAGGGAAGCGATTGCTATCCCTGCCAAAACCATTATTAATGCAAAATATACAAGATAAAATACTGCATTTTGGAATTGATAAAATAGTATTGCCGCTATACCAATAGCTACCATTGTGACAGACAGTAAAAAATTAGACGCTCTTATAATCGCTTCGTATTCATATTTCTCCATGATATGCTTTATAATAAGAGCACCTAAAATCATTCCGATTGGGAATGCTGCTTGAATAAGGCCATAAAAGTTGGCATTTAATTTTATTACATTATTAATAATATAAGGCAAGGGTACATTTATGGAAAAGCCGATAAAAAAGTTTAGAGCAATATACATACCGGTAATCTGAAACATATCCTTCCGTCCCATGAGAAATTGAAAACCTTCCCTAAAATCATTCAGAAAATGAATGTCCTTCTTCTCAATCTTGTTATTTCGGATATTATATCTAAAATCCATAAATAATTGCAGCAACGCAGAAAACAGAAAAGAAAGCCCATTGAGTAAAATAAATATTTCTACATCCATGAAAGCATAGACAATACCCCCGATGGATGGACCAAGTATCGTTGAAGAGCATTCGATTATTTTGCTGACGGAATTCAAGGACATCAGTTTTTCGTCCGATACCAGATTGGGTTTCGCGACTTCTATGCTTATTCCATCAATCGTTGAGAAGATATTTAGTAGTAAGGTTATTAGATAGATTACAACCAGATTTAAGCTGAAGCTAAGGGAAAAAAGATATAAACCGATTAATAAACCTCCGTTTATTATATCCATAGAAACTGCTATAAATTTATTATTCAGCTTATCT
Source organism: Bacillota bacterium (assembly GCA_023411215.1). Classification (GTDB taxonomy): domain Bacteria; phylum Bacillota; class Clostridia; order Lachnospirales; family Lachnospiraceae; genus Mobilitalea. The sequence goes on from JAEYOY010000049.1 coordinate 7,128, forward strand.
GCTATTATACCGGCAAAAGGATTGATTAGGATCGCCGAAATAATAGCGATTACCATCGTTCCGGCAAAACTCAAGCCTGAACCAGTCATTTTAAGTACATATAGGCTAATCGCAAAATTGTATATGGAGGTTCCGAGCATTGAAATACAACCGGCGGTTGATAAAAGTACCATATTAGATAACTCGTTTTTTACTACTATTTTCTTAGAGATAACCTGGAATAAAATTAATAAATTACTTGATAAATTCTTGATTGAGCCACTTAATGTTTCCACTTTTTTCTACTCCCTTTGATTATTTATTTTTATTGTCTGGATCCATTCTAGATCATGGTCTCCACACCACAGCAATGCCCAAAATAAATTATTTTCAGGGTAAAAAATAGCAAAAGGTGGGGTTAACCCCACCTTTTGCCAAGCACTAAATAGAAATATATTTTTTCACCGGCTTTAAAAAAATTTTCATATGCTCCACCTTTATCGATGATATTCGATATGGACTCATCCAGCTTATAGCCCAGCCCTAAAAGTCGCTCCTTTACATTCTTTTCTAAAAAGTTCTTTCGATATTTTATCTCAATAAAGCTGTTTGAGACAAACCTTTTAAAGACAATGTAAGCACCGATTAAATCAGACTGATCTTTTACATATTTGTCGATTCGCTCTAATAAAAAATCGGTATAATGAAAGCTGTAATTGCTTGTACCTGAGATATCAATTAATACATCCACTGATTTTTGCTTTATGGGTATTTGATTAAAATCCGTACATAGAAAAAGTATATTCTTCTTATAATGAATTGTTTCCAATAGATTTTTTAGTAGTATATGCCGGCTTATATCATAATCAACTGCAATATAGATTGTATCATCAGGAATGTCTTCATAAATGCTTCTTAAAAAGAATCCCAAACCCGAGCCAAGTTCCAGCATAACCTTATTTTTGTATTCGTTTATCTGTACCTTTTTAAATGATAATTCCATGCTACGATATAATTCGTCGAGATAATCCATATCGGTAGTACTGATATATTCCATAATATCCTGGTTATTATCTTTCTGATTATCATATTTCAGGCTTTCTGTGGATCGGATAATCCCATCCTCAATTCTGTATTCTTCCCCACAAGAACAGACCAATTTTCCATACATGATCTGATTATTTGTTATACTTCCCTCAAGGAGTTCCAGGTTTTTACCGCATTTTGAGCAACATAAGAGGTCCAGGACCTTAATATCTATACCTAAGATGGATTTCTTTTTGTTTTCAATCAAGGAAAGCTCCTGTATTTTAGCTTCCAGCTTATCTTTCATCTTACCTAATTCCATAATCTGATCAGACAACTGTTGTTTTTTATTCATAAATAAGGCCAGAAAAGAATCCTTTTCTTGATATCCGGTAAATTGAGCCAATCTTTCAACGATGAGAATGGATTTGATTTCATTTAATGAAAATCCCATATTCTTAAGGGCTAGTACTCTTTCTAAATCTTTCTGGCATCTAGCATCAAAATCATATTGGGAGCCCTGTTTATCAGGAATGACAAGCCCCATATCCATATAATGTCGTATGGTATCGATGGTAAGATTATTTACTTCAACAAATTTGCCAATTTTCATGTTGTTTTCCCTTAACTTCATTAATACACTATTTTATGCTTTCAACAGTTATGTCCGCTCTAAAAAATGCAGCATGCCATTGCAAGGACGGAATTGGTTGACCTAATTACTTACATAAAAAACGTAATAATTAGTTTACCATATATACCCTAAGTTTTCAATTAGATGTGACATTTTCTATTCATATATATCGCATATCCTGATATCATCTAACGATACGCATAAACGGTAAACCATGGGTACATACTGCCGAGCATAAATAATGCCGCCATTTCCGGCAGATTATAATCGGCAGAGTTTCTCGGATTATTTATTTTCAATAGACCCATCGTATGATATCATAATGAAACAGGGTATAATATTAACTCATTTAGATTACAGATTTTTGACGCATAAAAACGCAATTACGATTGCAGTACAGCATAGGAGCGATAACGCATGAATGAAATCATATTATCCAACGGTAGCCATATGCCAAAGTTAGGTCAGGGGACCTGGTTTATGGGTGAGGACCAGTCTCTCGAACATCAGGAAATTGAAAGTATTCAAACCGGAATTGAGCATGGTATGAATCTGATTGATACCGCTGAAATGTATGGGGAAGGCAAGGCTGAACGTCTGGTTGGAAAGGCAATTAGAAAGTACAACCGTTCAAAGCTTTTCTTGGTATCCAAGGTATATCCTCACAATGCAGGAAGAACCCATATCTTTCAAAGCTGCGAGAACAGCTTAAAGCGGTTGAATACTGATTATTTGGACTTATATCTGCTTCATTGGCGCGGAAATATTAGGTTAGCGGAAACCGTGGAATGCATGGAAGAACTTGTTGCCAATAAGAAGATCAAGCAGTGGGGTGTATCTAATTTTGATATTGATGATATGGAGGAGCTATGGTCCGTTCCAAATGGTAACCATTGCGTAGTGAATCAGGTTCTTTATCATTTAGGTTCAAGAGGAATTGAATACGCACTGCTGCCATGGTTGAAGGAGCATCATGTACCTGTCATGGCATATAGTCCTATAGCCCAGGGAGGTACACTCAAAAAACAGCTCCTTGCTAATTCTGCTGTACTAGGGCTTGCAAAACAACATCAGGCATCACCATTGCAGATTTTGTTAAGTTTTATATTGCATCAGGAGGGAATCATTGCAATACCTAAGTCCTCCAATCCGAAGCATACAATAGAGAACGCAAGGGTAGCCGACCTAATATTAACCCCGGAGGAGAGAAAGCTTCTCGATGACCAATTCCCGGCCCCTAAGCATAAGACCTATCTGGATATAATTTAATCTATTACGGATAATCACTACTAGCTGTGATATTTTCGTAATTATCAGTTATATCTTTCTCACATATCCTCTTTGGGAACACTGTATAACACATGATGGAAACATAAAATCTTGAATGTATAGCCTCCCCTTTTTAGTGAAACCCCACTGCAAATGCGTAGTGGGGTGTTTACTTTATATGTGTGGTGCTTAACCACTATGAAATTGACGTCAAGAGGGTTTTGCACCTGTGCACACTCTTGATTAGTCTTCTAATAGTGCCCAAGCTCTATTAATAACTCTCTTCGTGTTTGCCATTATTATGTCTGCATCTTCATCACCCCATGGCTTAACTTCAAAGGATAATACATAAGGATTATTTGCATTGAAGAAACCTTCTTCTCTTAAAACTCGGAAGAAATCCAACAGCTCAGGAACATCATTGGCGCTGTTTGGGAACCCGAATCTAGGGTGCATATCACCATAAGCTTCGCAACCCTTTATCACCACGGCATTTCCTATGTGAAAATGATTAATATAAGGTCTTAAGGTCTGAATCACAAATTTTGACGTCTCATAGGTGGTCGGGAAATGGGATAGATCTACCATAAGACCAAAGTTATTATGGGTCATTCTCATATCGGCTGCAAATTTAGCTGCATAGGGAGCAGGGCCGATTAAGGCTGCCTTATCCATGTCATAATCAAATACCTCCATATTTACAGTCATATTTTTCGTTTTTGCATAATCGCACACTGCACGTGTAGTTTTTAATAGATTGGCATACGCTAATTCTTTTGTATCCTCTTCCCATTTACCGGATAAAAAAGCAATTCCTTTAGCACCCAAGTATTCCGCTTCATTAATTGCTTCGATCAGAGTGACCTCCGCAGCTTTTCTTCCTTCCTCGTCGATGTTATTGGGATTTAATTTGGGTCCTAATAGTCTGGGTTGTGCACCATAACAAACCTTTAGGTGGGATTGTTCTAGTAGCTTTTTTGCTCTCTCCCTGGTTTCATCATCATTAAACTTGCTAATTTCTATGGCATCAAAGTAATCATCACATGCTATCCTTTTGATGGAATCTAGTATCTCATAGGTTGGATGACTCATCCATTGAATTGTTCCTATCTGAAAGTATTTATGAATTGATTCTCTCATGTTTAATATCCCTTTCTTAGTTACATTTTCTATTAGTAAGTGTCTTGCTACTTAATTATTATCTCATACCTTTACTCTGATTGGTAGCATATCATTGAGTTTTGATGTCGTTTTATATCATAAATAGCAATTAAAGCGTGTCTTCATATCAAAGGACTTTTATTTGACCAATTATATATTATGGTATATTATGTAATTGGCTTGTTATCTATACTATACAAATTATCTATTTCACATAAATATATAAACGGAGGATTATCATATGATATTACCGGAAATCGACATGCAAACGAAGGATTGGATGAATTTCATAATGGATAACGAAAAAGATATAAATACAATATATACAGAAAATGCATTACTATTTTCGGAATCGGATAGTTATGCACAAGGTATTACGAATATAACCACTTTTTACCAAAATAAATTCAAGGGGCTCACCTTGAAAGAATATAATACCCTGTATCGTGTTCAATTATCAGAAAATAAAGATATGGTATTTGAGATTGGATTACTCACAACAGAGCAGAATGCACATTATCAATATCTAATTCTTTGGACAAGGACTAATGGATCATGGTTACGAGACTTGGAGGCAGTTGCAAAAAAGGCTGTTACTCTTGATGTTGATAGTGGTATTGATGTAGCAAGAAAAAACTGGGTGAAATTAGCTAATCAGCATTCTGCAATTACCTTAGCTAAGAGTTCTTATATTGAGAATCTATTTTATTATAATCGAGGTATCCTATATCATGGTTATGAAAGTTTGGTTGATGTTTATTCCTATATGAATGATTTAGCCTTTGATATTAATCTTAAAGAGGATTACTGTGTTATGGTTGGAGAGAAATTAGCTTATGAAATCGGTACATGGATATCCTCTGATTATAAAGGAAACTATATTATAGCATGGAAGAAGTTGGATGGCGTTTGGAAAATCATGCTTGATTGTAACTGGTAAAAGCATGCCAGTTGGTACCTGTTGCGATCATTATGCAGACGGTATGTGCACCTTATGGTCAATGATTTTTGACCCAGCGGACAAAGTAGTCGTACCCAACGAACCTGCAGATACCGATTTTGGGACACGACCATTCAGAACACTCTATAACATAGGATGGAACACTGTGAAATCTTAAATGCTCGGCCTTTCCTTTTAGTGAAACCCCCGATACAAAGGCGTAACGGGGGTTTTGCATTCTTTTCATAAAATTACAACTGGCAGCTTTTAAGCATCACACTCAATCTTTGCCACTCGTACAACAAGGTTGCGGCCATAGCTATATGGTACCGTATATACCGTTACCCTGTTTTCATTCTGGGCATATTCGACCACTTCTTTGTTATCCAGCCATGTTATCGATTTAATTTTATCTTGAAGCTCAAAGGTGTCCAAATAGTCTACCTCTTCATATTTTGCTACATTTACGTCAGCCATCATAGGAAGATTGAAGCAGAACAGATAGTAGTTTTTCCCATCCTGTAGCAGGAAGTCCTCCGACTTATTATCAACCATCACATTAGAGGGACGCGGACTACGGATTGCTTCTTCAAAATAGCTTACCCATTCTCCCATTAGTCCCAACATTGCAGTATCGATGAGTCGCACAGAGCCATCCTCCATGGGGCCAATGTTAATCAGCATATTAGAACCAAATTTGCGGCATTCGACCAGCTCTTTAATCATCTTAGCCGGTGACTTATAATTCAAATCCTCCCTTGCATATCCCCAGTGATCACCAAATATTTCACACATTTCACTGGCAACGTATTTAGGTGATCCTTCCATATTAAGTGGCTCCGGTTTACCGCGCTCAAAAGTCACACTGTCAAGTTCAATATTGCCAAGTACTCCTCTAGCATCCAGACCGGTATTGTTGATAATCATTGCTTCCGGCTGATGCTTTCTGATCGTTGCATAGAGAGCATCCTCCTCCCAATCTGCATCCGGTTTATTCCACATTCCGTCAAACCATAAGCCTCCGATTTTTCCATAGTCTTTACACAGAATTTCCACACTGGCACGCAAGTATTCCAGATACTTTGGAAAATCTGTTTTATAAGACTCCTCATGCCAGTCAAGTAAGGTATGATAGAAAAACGGAATGATGCCTTGTTCCCTGCATGCATCAACAAATTCCCTTACCAAATCACGTCCACATTTTGCGTGAGGTGCGTCAAAGGTATTTAATCCACAGGTATCATACAGTGAAAAACCATCATGATGCCTTGTTGTTAATGTAATATACTTACATCCGGCTTTTTTAGCAACGGTAACCAGCTCCTTTGCCCACTCCGTTTTCGGATCAAACTGCTCTGTCAACGGATAGTAATCCTCATCCGAGATAGCTAGGCTCTCCTTTGCCCACTCGCCTTTTCCAAGTATACTGTAAAGCCCGAAGTGTACGAACAATCCTAATCCTAATTCTTGAAAATTCTTAATATACTGTTTTACAATCATGCCTTCTCCTCCGATAATTTGCCAAGATGGTAATGGCTTCTCTCACCCCTTTTCATAAGGTGATTATCCCTTAATTGTATTTAAGATTGTTTCAAAAAGCAATCACAATGCAGGCTCTTTCAAAAAATCCTGTATATACAGATGTTCTCCAAGAAAGCAATCCTTCTGAGATTGTACATATTGCTCTGCCACAAAGGGCTGACTGTATTCTTATTGCACCTGCTACCGCAAATAGCCTTTGATGATACAATATGAATATAAAATCATCTAATTATTCCTTGCACAGCATGGTATGACATAAGGTTGAAGCACCATGAACCATCCCCTGCTCAACCTCTCCATTTTAGTGAAAACCTGGCACAATGGCGTGCCAGGCTAGACTACAGATAAATATGCCCACATTCATTTGCTTTAATTTGATCACGTGGTAGGTTGTTAGCCAGATAACGCTTTCAACAATGCTTCTGAAACCATATAATGGCTTTGTATAGGAATAATTATTGAACCTTTATTGCAATACCTTTGGGTTGTATTGCACCTTTGAATGCTTCTTGGTATTTTTTCAAATATGATTTGTTTACCAATATCACCGCTTCATTATCGATACTATCGAAGATAGAAGGAAAAGTTATTGTCGGAAGCTTACCATCAAAATTTACAAGAGTTAAAGATTTTGAGTGAGCGAACGCATCTCCCTCGATACCTTTTACTGTCTTAGGTATTGTAACCTCAGTTAAACCTCTGCAAACACTGAATGCGTAGGCTCCAATTGTCGTAATCTTAGAATCAATAGTAATCTTCTCTGTAGCGGAAGGATATGCAACTAATACATTACCCTTCTTATTCAAGAGCATACCACTTCTGGCAGAATACATCCTATTGCTAGAATGTACCACGAATGCTTTAAGAGCACTACAACCTGTAAATGCAGTTGCAGAGATGGTTTCTATTGTCTTCGGAATTGATACACTCTCTATGGTTCTTACTTTATAAAAAGCACTCTCATCAATGGAAGTAACAGTATAAATTTTACCATCAATCTTAATAGAGCTTGGAATCACAACTGCGGATGGAAGCTTGGTATTGGTCTGATTATTTGCTACAGCAACGGTTCCATTACTACCCTTATCAGCAGCTTTTGTGATTCTATACTGAATATTCTTATAAGCTATTATCTCATTGAAGTATTGTATATAACCCACTTTGGATGCTTCTTTATTAGCCTTTGTTACTTTAACATTGACTCTATATATTGTTGATACATCGTTAATTGTTACTTTAACAAATAATTTTCCAGCTGCAACCTTCTTACCAAATACCTCACCTTGATTATTGACACTGATATAAGTAGGAGTAATTACATGATATTCAACGGTAGCACCTTCCGGAAGGTTTTGAATATCCAATTTGGCAACCTCACCAGCTTTAACAGTTAGTTTACTAGGAACGATTACTTCTTTAGTAGAAACAGGAACCGTCTCCTCTTTATCAGTCTTGACAGGTTCTTTTTTCTCTTCCTGAGGAGTGCTGCTATCACCATCATCATACACCGGAGGAACAGGTGATTTTATGTACACTATACTATAGGTTGAAAAACGATCAGTGAAGAAGCTTAATTGAGTATCCTTGTTGACCACAGTAACCGGCAATTCTTCTAGTACACCATTATGGTTTCGGACCACCTTGTAGTTATAGTTGCCCTGATATTTTTCATCAATATCAATTCGAATTTCAATGAGGTCCTGAGTATTACTAATCTTATCTTTTACAGATGTAGCATCACTGTAAGTAACTAGTTTAAGAAGTGATACATCAAATATAAATGCTTCTTCATATTCAAAGGCTCCATCAATATAACCTTGAACAGCATCTATCTCTGATTGAACCTGTGGTTCATCTAATAATAATTGGATATCAATCTTTATGATATCATCATGATCACCATCAAGTTCCCCTGTTAAGTCAACTGCACTTAATAAACTACTATAGCTCATTGGGCTTGAAAGTCCTGAGATACTACTTACCACTTTAGCAGCCAGGTTTTTATCTGTCTTAATTAGCTTTAATGTATAGACATTATTATTACCGATTGTAAGTGTTATGGATGGATCTTTAGCACCCTCCTTTAATACAACAGTGATTGCACTCTTATCCTCCGATAACGTAGCCAAACAGCCATTACCAACTATATTAATTTGGTCAGTTGTTCCACTCAAAATTGGCTTAATTGTAAACTCTCCAGTATTTACGTAGACCTTAAAGGTATTTGGATTATTCCTATCCACATTTACCAATGGCTTTGATGTGTCATCTGTATCAGGTTGAGATATTTCCAATCCTAGCACACTAATGTCATCTGCATCAGAAGCAACTCCTTTGTCAATTGACTGGAAACTCCAATCATCAGCACCGCCAAATTGAGCCATTGGTTTATCAGTGACATCCTTAACAAAATCCGCACCAACAACAATATAATATGAGGCATTGTATGCTAATACCTTTGGTAATTCAACGGTAACTAACCCACTGCCATCCATCTTTACTCTGTTGTTGCTACTATGGATATCAATATATTTTTTCCCAGTTATCTTGTCATATATGGTTAAATATCCGTCTCCTGCAACAACCTTCTCACTCATTTGAAACATAATATTGCCATTAATTGTCACATCACTGGATTGATTCACTGGTGAAATAATCTGTGTTACATATGGAATATTAGCCTCATAGGTGAATGGTCCAAAATAACCTTCCGAAATATTCCCCGCATTATCCTCGACATAATAATGGACATAGTATTCCCCATCCTCCGTCATGAACACATCTCGTTTGGACAAGCTACTGCTATTACTCCATAATAAACTATCCTTGTCAGGAGTTACTGAACTGTTTGTTAGTGCGACTTTTTGTACTTTGAGTCCACTTTTTCCTGCATCATGAAAGGATAAACTGATTCTACTATTGCCTGTTACCGTTCCATCCTCTACATTACTTGTAACTGTTGGCGCCACTTCATCACGTACAATTACTAAGGTTCTGGTTACGGTTTCGGAACTACCGTTTTCACTGGTTGCTGTCATGCTAATAACATATTGGCCAGAATCATCATTACTAAAATCATTTGCTCCAACCTGTAATGGCTTATCATATGCTTTACCATCCTTTGTTATGGTAAAGGTATAAGCAACGTCTGCATTATAGATATCATAACTCTTATCAATAATATTTACGATCTGATTACCGCTGCCATTGACTAAAAGTGATGTAGATAATTCAAATTCAGCAAAAGGTTTTATTTTTATCTCATTATCAGAATAGCTAACTAGCCTTGTATATGGAGTACTAACTGCACCTTGGAAATCAGTTACAGTTAGAGAAATAATATATAGTTCATCTTCCTCAATCACCGCCAATGGTGTGTTGGATACCTGCCATCCCAGCGGTTGATCGGATAACTTCATATACTTCCAAACTGTCTGGCTATAATCAATATCATTTGCACCATCCGGATCATAAGAAAGATCGGTACAGATAATAGCAGCGCCACTAACTGCACTTACATTACCGATGATTGAAATTGCACTATCGCTAACTGCACTTACATCACTGATGCTAGAAATCGCGCTACCGCTAACTGTACTTACATCTGCCTCTATCGCGGCTCCGGTAGCAACACTAATTGCGGATCCGGTAACAACCTGTACGTTAAACGACGCTACCGGCTTTCTATTGCTAACAACAGTTTTTACCAATTCATCTTCATAATAAATCTCGTATCTTCCAGGTAAACTAAAATTAACATCTAAATCACTAACATACTGGTTATTTAACTCATAAATGGCACTAGCATTATCAATATTTGATATATCATGCTTCACCATCCATTTGCCTTTCGGCCAGTTTTCATCAGCCGTATCTGTTAACTTCGTATTCTCTATGGAAAGGTTAACGGTATCACCAGCTATGATATAGGCTGGTTCTCCTACTATATTTCTTTGATATTGTTTTATTATCGCTTCCGCAATCTTTGCGATCTGTGCTTGATAGGTACTTGTCTCTGTTGTATCTGCATTGACAAAATCGCCCTTACCATTAATCAATTCGATAAAATGCTGGGACTGCTCTTCATTTTGATTACTACCCCAACCTATATAATTAATGTCATTATTATTGAAACGATTGATAAGTTCACCCATCGTCTCTGTATCATCAAAGTCTTTTATAGTATCTTCATTCAGATTTACTATAAACTTTTCTGAATTATTCTGCCACTTTTGGTCACGAACAGTCTCTATTAACGTCTTAGGTTCTTCCGTAGACATGGTCAGATTCTTTAGATCAATACTTGTTAAGCGGTTACAGCTATGGGAACGGTAGCTTCCTATAGGGCCAAATCCATATGCATTGGTTGGTTCAATCGTGATTGCTGTACTAGTACCACCAGAGATCGTCCATTTTACTAAATTCTCATCCGAAAGTTCCTGAGCAATTGCAGAAGTTCCTCCTTGATACCAAACTCGTACTGATTTTGGTTGAACCTCAATGCGTATCTTACGAAATCGGTCTGTTGAACTGTAGGTAGATGAGGATGCAATTTTAGTAAATCCAGGAGTTTGTGATATCGTACCGTAATTTCCCTCGTGAAAGTATTTTGTATTTACATTCTTAAATTTATATAATACGATCGCTTCTCCTCTACCAGCACCACTATATTGTAGAAACAATAGATACCCCGTCATGGTCTGTTGATTTGATTCATAACTTCCAGTTACCTCGGTATTGAATAAGAAACCAACACCATCTAGTGCATCGTATGCTTCACCCTCCTCGATATCAAACTGAAAGGTCTTCTTTGTAGGGTCTTCATTGGTTAAGTACATAAAATCCTTATAACTGGAAGCTCCATATCCACGAAATCCCAAATCCGCTCCACCGTTGGTAACCAGAATATGCCTATCATATGTATAGTAAGCATGACCACTTGCATAATTAGATGATGCTGTCTTTTCAATATATTCATGGGAAGCATCCCTCACTATTGGTGTATTATAGGTATGATCATAATTCCACCATGCAAAGTTACTACTAGTACCTACTTCACTTGATTCTAATTCTGAAATAGAAATATCCTCTGCCGGGACACCTTGAGCCCTAAGCTCTTTCGTTAGGTCTGTCACAAAAGTAGAATAATCTACTCCTGTACTGCCAACAGCCAAAGCAATATCCAATTTATTAGTTACATAAACCGTACTATTTGCAGATGCTTGCGCTAGCGCCATTGAAACATTTTGTGTTAACAGACTTAACACGATACCAATAAATACTATTATTGATAGTATCTGTTTTTTCATTCAATTCCTCCTATAAAATGTACTTTACTCTTCTTTTCATTTCATTGAAAAAAATTTTTACATTGGTTTTAGGATGAATTGTAACAAATAGTTCTTACAAAATTCTTACAAAGCTAAATTTTATGTAATTTTATAGCGAATTAAGATGTATTAAATCGAAATCTCTGGTAGTTCATTTAATTTAAGTTTATCATTGAGCCAATGATGTATCTCATATGGCTTATTTCCTACACCGCCAAGAGATCGTACTACTTGTAAACCATATAGGAGCATATCTTCGTCCTCTATATGCATCAATGTATACTGCTTTACTATTTTTTCTACCTTTTCCATATCTGCTACAGTTTGATAATAGGATAAAAGCTTTTTATATAATTTCCGATACTGCTCTACAATATTTTTTTGGTATGGAACACTCCAGGAATAGTCATGTACGCCAAACAATGGTGATTGATACAGATAAAATATTTCTTCCATCTGTTCCATACTAAACTTATGTACTTCTTCATTATTAAATAATTGATAATCTGATAATTCTTGATTTGCTTCAAGAATATAGCCAGAATTAAGCATTTTAATTACAGGATTATATGGTAGAGTATTTAAAATCGGCTTAATCCTAGATATCGTACTATATAGATTATTTAAGCCTCTACCTTCCTCCATATCTGGCCATATCCTGTCTATAAGCCTCCATTTACTGATATGAGTCTGTTGGTGGGTTAATAAATATGCAAATACTTCTTCCGTTTTTTTGGTAGGCCATTTTACAATCTTTCCTTCTTTGTTTCGTACCTCATAGCGACCAAAGCATCTTACAGGAAGATTGCTTGTATCACACACTTTTTTAACAGGATATTCTTTTGCATGAATTTGATATTTACTTAATCTTTTTATTACACGGTTAATATCCTCAAGGCCTATGGGCTTAAGAAGATAATCAATCGCTTCTACCTCAAAAGCATCTAAAGAATATTGGGTATATGCTGTGGTAAAGATAATTTTAATGTCATTTTTTATATGAAGCATTCTTCTCGCAGCTTCTATTCCATTCAATATTGGCATTTCAATATCCAGAAAAACAACCTCCGGTAATAATGCAGGAAACTTAAGAAGTGCTTCCTCTGGATTATCATAAGCACCAACAACTTCAAATTCATCTAATTCTATAAACATATTTTTCATATAATTTAGTAGATGATATTCATCTTCTACCAACATAACACGGTACATAAAATCTCCAATCTGCGGGTCGCGCTATATAGTAATTTTTAGTGTGATCTAGTCAAAATATAAGCTAAAATATTTTTCACTCTGGTATTGTCATTGTAATCCTAGTGCCCACTCCTTCTTTACTTGCAATGTATAATCCCTGACCATATTGTAACATCAATCTTCTATGGATATTTTTTAGTCCGACTCCCGTTGATAACTCTTCTTTATTTAGGATATTCGCACATTTTTCTGCAGGAATTCCTATTCCATCATCTTTCACTACGATAATGGTGGAACTATCCTCCTTGTAAATACGAAGAGTAACTGTTCCTCCTTCGGATTTTTTCATAATTCCATGGCGAATTGCATTCTCTACCAATGGCTGTATGCTGAGCAATGGTACATAAACATTGATTGTCTCATCAATATCATATACTACTCGCAGCTTACCTTGATATCGTTCTTTTTCAATGGATAAATAGGCACGAACTGTAGTTAATTCATTCTGCAGTTGCATTACTCCCTCATAGTTTTCAAAATCAAAAGACCCCCGCAAATAACGGGATAAATCATATAATAACTCCTTGGTCCGTTGTGGATTCTCTGTACTTAAAGCCATGATAACACTTAAAGAATTATACAAGAAATGAGGCTTTATCTGTGCTTTTAGAAAAGATAATTCTGCTTTTAACAATTCGTCCGATGCTGCTTTCTCATTTCGTAATGAGATAGTCAATTGGTTCGTTAATTCATTTGCATTCTCATAAGCGTTAAAAAGTCGTTGTGCTAATATAAAAGAGAAAATAAATAAGAATTGGAAAATTCCAATCGGTACCAATTCTCCAAAGGAGTTATAAACAATGGATATATGATACAAAATATCATATATTGCTGTAATGAATATTCCTGCTAAAGCTATCATAATAAGTATTGCACCTGTTTTATACTCCGATTGCGCTTTCAACAATCTAATAATCAAATAAAGAATGGTCACCAAACCAATACCTTCTATTTCATAGATAAATCTGGTATAAATCGAGGCTGGAAGAACAATCGTCAATAGGGTGGCTAAGATACCATATATCATCATGATTCTCTTTATTTTTGCAGAAACATATTTAGGGTATAAGCTATCAACCATTAGTAAAAGAATTACCGTAATCCAATAGAGGCAACAATACATTAACTTTATCAGAAACCCAAACGAAAGCATCGGAAGCAATCGTACAAGGAAAACATCCCCAAATAAAGAGGTTCGTATTATATAAAAAATACACAATAGCATCATATATATACTACTTTTATCCTCTTTTAACACGATGTAAAAACTTGCATAATACAATGCCATAATAAAAAGACTTCCTAAAAGCATTGAATCTTTATAGACGGTAATACGATTTATTTTACCCACTTGTTCTGGCGTACCCATGATAATTTCATACCGTATACCTCCTGTTGCAAAATCATAATTCGCAACCTGAAGGATTATAGTAAATTCTTTTGATGGCGGTTGGAATGTTACTGTATTAGTTTTGTAGCCAGGGGTATAACTATCCTTCATTACTCCCACCGAACCATTGTGTGCTACCTCCGTCTCATTAATATACATTTTATAAGAGGTAGCCATATTATTTAATTGAAGACTAAGCGTTTGATTGGTATCTTTTAAAATCACCTTAAGACAATAAGTACCATATCCAAAACCTGATATTTTCTGATCACCAATCTTTTGTGATTTCCACCTTTCCGGCACATATAAGAAATTCACCTGGTTTTCTTCTATTGTTGAAACATCTTTGTATGTATATAATTTATTCCAATAAAAATCCCATTCGCCAGCAAGACTTGGTCTTCCATCATTTAAATCCCAATCAGATAAATCCAACACTCCCTTAACAGGCCTTGGAGCATCTTTTACGCTTCTCGTTGAATATAGTAGAAAGGCGATTAATACTATAGGAAGAATTAGAACAAACGGTAATATTGAATAAATTCGTTTATTTTCTCTTTTGTTTGATAACATATCTTCTGTCCTCTGTCCTATGCATATAATAACCATTTCTTATCATATGCTCTTTATATATATATTTATCTCTTACATTTATTTTCATCCTCAATCGACAAACTCTATGCTTTTTTGACGATTTAATACATATTATACTATTTATTTATCTGTTTTAATATCATTTATTTCTATTTACAATTATATTTTTTTATTGCATATTATCTACTTCTATTATTGAAAAGCGGTTGAGTTGATTGATTTATATCTTTGTTCTTTTCAATGTACATTACTCAAAACTTTGATAAGTTGAACATACTACCCACTCCTCTCATCTTGTATACTATGATATATAGCAAAAACAAGAAATGTTAAATCCTGTTTTAATTTCTATAAAATGTCTACTAATCATTCCATGAGACAGAATGTTAAATCTTAATTTAACTATTATCAACCTCTTATTAGCACTTTCTATACGTAACTTATATGCGATATACCACATGATGGAACAGAAACTATACGCTTTTCGAACTTTCTATTATTGTTTGTTCGCTTTGCTCACATTTGCTTACGCGTAAACCGGAAGAAACACGCTTTTCGAGTTTCTCCGGTTATCGCGGGCTTGCTCGTATCATTTCAAGTAAACTTGAAGGATACTTCGCTTCGCCTTCGCGTAAATAAAAGAAGTGTACTAATAAAAGTACACTCCTAATGCAGTAATCCTTATTAAGCTGGAAGACGATATGCATACCGCTAGGTAGGCAACGCAACTTGTGAGGAAACCTCATTTCGTTACGTTGATGGTGTATTGGTCAACTTTTTTCCCATCATACCGTACTTCAACTACCTTCTTTCCTGTGGTTGTGAACTTGCGGCCCTGCGTTAGCTGCACACCATTTATCTTCGATACATAAAAGGTGATTTTGTCATTGACGTTTGTTTCGTTGCCATCGGCATTATACACCGCATTCAGCCCGGTAGTGTCAAAGCCCTCGCCAACCTTGTAGGCGGTTTTTGTGGGATATGCCAGTATCTTTACATTTTTTAGATTATCAGTCACATTGATGGTATATTCCGCTATCTTTTTGCCCTCATATCGTACTTCAACTACCTTCTTTCCTGTAGTTGTGAACTTACGGCCCTGTGTCAGCTCCACTGTCTTCGATGTATAAAAGGTAATTTTATCATTGACATTTGTTTCTTTGCCTCCTGCATTACTTACAGCATTCAGCCCGGTAGTATCAAAGCCCTCGCCAACCTTATAGGCGGTTTTCGTGGGATATGCCAGTATATTTACTCCTTGGCTCGAAGCTTCCGTTACATTGATGGTGTATGTGGCCACTTTTTTGCCCTCATACCGCAGCTCAACAACCTTCTTTCCTGTGGTTGTGAACTTGCGTCCTTGTGTCAGCTGCACTCCATTTATCTTCGATACATAAAAGGTGATTTTGTTGTTAATGTTTGTTTCTTTACCCCCTTCACTAATCACCGCCTTGAGCCCAGTAGTATCAAAGCCCTCGCCTTTCTTATAGGCGGTTTTTGTGGGGTAAGCCTGTATTATTAAGACTTTGCTTGTATCATCGGTCACATTTATGGTATATGTGGCCACCTTTTTACCCTCATACCGTAGCTCAACTACCTTCTTTCCCGTGATTGCGAACTTACTGCCTTGTGTTAGTTGCACTCCATTTATCTTCGATACATAAAAGGTTATTTTGTCGTTGACGCTTATTTCTTTGCCACCTACAATACTCACCACATTCAGCCCTGTGGTGTCAAAGCCTTCGCCCTTCTTGTAGGCGGTTTTTGTGGGGTAAGCCAATATCTTTATCCCTTCGCTCGCCGTAGGAGCTTTAACAACTGTGAAACTGATATTAAAATACTGAGAAGTTATTTTACTTCCACTGACTGTGACGGTTGCGGAGTATGTTCCCGCCGGTGTTCCTTTTTTCGTGGTAACCGTAAAAACATCACTGCCACCTACGTTGATACTGCTGATTAATGTTTTATTTAATGAGAACATGCGCGCACCATCACCGGATAGCGAAACTTTCAATACTCCTGTTGCTTTAGTGCCAGTGTTATTAACCGTTACGGTGTGAGCCTCTTGCTCTGTATAACCGAGCTCCGCAGTTGTAAATGTTTTGCTTTCTGCCGGACTGAGGGATATTCCGTACATTTGACCAGGTTTATCCGTAGGGGTAACAACGGGATTGTTAGGCTGAATGGGTAATTTCGGTGTATCAACAGGTGTATCGACAGGTAAATCAAAGTATGTGTCTGCACCGGGATAGTTGATAGTCATTTTTCCGTTCTTTATTAAAACGGAAGCATTATCATAAGGTGCATAGGCAGTAATGCCATTTTTTAGTGTGAGTGTGAAATATCTCGAATTCGGATCAAAGTCCAATTTCACACATTCACTATCTGTGCCATCAGAAAAAAGCTGCACCCAATGCATTTTATTGCTGTTATAGGTATATCCCGTACCCATATAGCGCAGCTGTTTTAATAAAATATTCTTTCTATTCTCTTCGGAGCTCATCCAAGTACTGACAGCATCCCATGCCATACCTTGACCTACGGCAATATTTTCTGCGTACGTCGTAAATGAAAATCCATTCTCTTCAAGTATGGAATACCAATCCGAACCATTGGGACGGGTATGGCTGTTTAATTCCACCAGTTCATCACTGCGAACACCGCCAACTTTCTGCATCAGATCAAAGGTCACCAACAGGGGAAGTCCCTCCTTTGCACGTTCGATATTGGTGAGCTGCAAGACATCCCACTCCTCTTGCGTAGTGTAGGCAAGATTTGCCGGTACTGCTCCTTGAAGCTTTAGTTCTTCAACAGTGAATGTTTTAGCCAGCGCTACAGTAGGAAAAAAACCAATCACTATGCACAGGGTAAGTAACATACCTAAAATACCTTTTTTCATAATCTTGTTCCTCCATAATCATTGTTTTTTTGGACAAATGAAGTCCCTTGCTCTCATGTTCAATCTATCAAAAATATCCTCAGAAAAACCGTCCGCTGCATGAAACATAGCTTTTTATGCATGAATTATTCTTTCTCTTCATTATTATAAAAAGGTTATAAAATGGTATAAAATGGTTATAAAAGGTATAAAAGGTATAAAAGAAAGAAAAGAAAGGGAAGGACATCTCTGCCCTTCCTCATAATGGATTCCTTTCAGATCCGTTTTCAGAATAAAATTTCTTTTTCCTTTGGTTTTGTCTTTGCGATGATTTTTCCTTTATGGATTGAATATAGTACTTCTGAACGAACATTTAATGCATTATAGAAATTATCATTGTTCATAATGATTAAGCTTCCAGGCTTTCCAACTTCAATACCATATCGTTCGGAAATATGAAGGGTTTTAGCGGCATTATGGGTTATAAATTTATAGCTGTCCATGATTTCTGGATATCCCATCATTTGTCCAACATGCAATCCCATATGAACAACTTCAAGCATATTTCCATCTCCAAGAGGATACCAAGGATCAAAGATATCATCATGTCCAAAAGATACATTGTTTCCATTGGCTAATAGTTCTTTTACTCTTGTAAATCCTCTTCTTTTTGGATAAGTATCTACTCTTCCTTGAAGATGAATGTTTACAAGAGGATTAGCTACAAAATTGACATCTGACATTCTAAGAAGTCGAAACAATTTTAGTACATATGCATTGTTATAAGAATGCATCGCTGTTGTATGAGATGCTGTAACTCTGTCCCTTAATCCAGTTTCATAGGCAAGACAAGCTAGAGTTTCAAGTCCTCTAGATTGATCATCATCTATTTCGTCACAGTGAACATCAACCAGCGCATTATATTTTTCTGCGAATGCTATTGCAATTTTTAAAGATTCAACACTATATTCTCTTGTGAATTCAAAATGTGGAATTGCTCCTACTGCATCTGCTCCCATTTTCATTGCTTCTTCCAGAAGTTCCTTGCCATTTGCAAAGGATAGTATTCCTTCTTGTGGAAATGCAACAATTTGAATTTCTACAAAATCTTTTAATTCTTGCCTCAGTTCAATTAAGGCTTCCATAGCAGTTAGCTTTGGATCAGTTGTATCTACATGAGTTCTAATAAATTGAATTCCATTCGAAGCTTGCTTTCTTATCGCTCTATTTACTCTATCTTTTATATCTTCTTTTGTTAAAGTTTCTTTTCTTAATGACCAAGTTTCTATTCCTTCAAATAGTGTTCCTGACATATTCCACTTCGGTTCACCCGCAGTCAGGCACGTGTCCAAATGCACATGTGATTCAATAAATGGCGGTAACACTAACTTTCCAGTTGCATCGATAACTTCTTCATTGTCTTTTTGTTGTAAAGATTTTTCTATTTCTGTAAATACCCCAGCCTCAATTCTAATATCCTTGGGTTCCGTACTGTTTTCAATTAAAGCATTTTTAATTAGCATATCTCTTTCCTTTCCTACTCATGACCATAAGCACTGTATAAATAACTGAAGCAGTAATTAGACTGTTTATCGGAGTTATACCAACTTGTACTACTAGCCCAACGATGATTCCTATAATCACTGAGATGATAGCTCTAAAATCCCATTCAACATTATCTCCAATTTGGTCATATTGTTCCTTATTAAAGAAATAGTGAATGATTATAACTGCACCAACCGGAGGAATCATTGATCCTAGTAATGATAAATAAGATACAAAATTGTTATAGAGATAAATTGCTAATAATGTTCCGACAACACCTGATAATGTTGTTGTCAGTTTTAAAGGCTTTTTGCTTACATTTGTAATAGAAAGACCTGAGGTATAAAGGGCGTTATTATTGGTTGACCAAATATTTAACCCTAATGAAAGTATTGCAGGAATGGCAAGTCCTTGAAGTATCAGAACATCAAATATATCAGGCTTTCCAAATACAGCTGCGCCCGTGGCTCCAAATACAAACATCATAATATTACCTACAAAAAATGCGATTATTGTAGCAATCACAGCAATTTTACTACTCTTGGCAAATCTTGTGAAGTTTGGAGTAGAAGTTCCTCCACTAATAAAGTTACCAATTACAATACTAAGAGCCGCTGCCATAGTCAGTGGTTGTGGAGGTATTTCAGGGAAAATATTACCTACTCCTCCTGCAGTTGTAGCTGATATATAAACCGAATAAAACCCTAAAACTGTAATTAAAGGCACTGCAATTGAACCAAATACAGCTAAAGCCTTAATTCCCTTTATAGAGGTTATTGTCATTAATAAACCTACAACTATTACTAGTAAATACGCATTAAATCCATACAATGCCGAAACCGGAATTGCAAACATTGCAACCCCTACACCAAACCATCCCATCTGCGTAAATCCCACTAAAATGGATGGAAGAAAAGACCCTTTTTCTCCAAATGATTTTCTTGCCAGCAAATCTAAACTCATACCAGTCTTTTGTCCAATATGAGCCAATGAACCTGTATAAAACGATAAGAACAAATTCCCCACCATGATCGCTATTATGAAGTCTCTCATATTAAGACCCAGACCAAGATTTCCTCCCGCTGTCATACTAGGTGAGAAAAATGTGAAGCCTACCATTACAACTAGGATTTGCCAAAAATTTTGTTTGTTTCCTCTTACCTTTTCATTAGCAAACTCACTATCATTTGTTTCTTGTAAAACACTTTCTTCGTTATTCATTGAACTTTCCAAAAAAATAACTCCTTTCTTATCTCGACATAAATGGCCGAAAAAAAGTTTGACTTTCCCCTATTGTTAACCTTTATCACTTACTCAATTGAGTCAGTGATTTAAAAACCTTAAACATTATAGTACCTATTCTAAATCAAGTAAATACTAGAGTTGGTTTTATATTTAATGTACTTTTTACCAATTAAAATCGTAATCAATCAATAAGTAAGTATATAGAAAAATCTGCGACAATCAATTATCCTTGATGGTTGTTGATCACCGAGCAACAACCCTCCACAATAGCAAGGTGAGCTTTTTCTTTTGGGTCAGCTGTTCCTGAGCGGTAGTTCTATGAATGGGATTGCACATGAAGAAGCAGCCTCTAGCTGGGTTCCCCCGCAAGTAGCTGCCTTTCATTTGTTTATATTAATATGAAGTTTACCTAAAAAGGAAGAGCCTTACCGTTCTTCTTCCATACTCTGAATTCTGCGGCAGCAGTAAACAATGCATCTGTAGAAGAATTTAGAGCTGTCTCGCAGGAATCTTGAACAACACCAATAATAAATCCAATTCCGACAACCTGCATTGCGATATCATTCGAAATACCAAATAAGCTACATGCCAGAGGAATTAGCATCAGTGATCCGCCGGCAACACCGGAAGTACCTGCCGCCGCTAAGCTTGACACAACACTCAATATCAACATAGTCGGTAAATCAACCGAGATGCCGAGAGTATTTACCGCTGCCAATGCCATAGTTGTAATTGTAATCGCTGCACCTGCCATATTAACCGTAGCACCAAGTGGAATACTTACCGAATAAGTATCCTCATCTAATCCAAGCTTTTTACAAAGCTCCATATTAACAGGAATATTCGCAGCGGAGCTTCTGGTAAAGAATGCTGTAATTGCACTTTCTTTAAGACATCTAAATACGAGCGGATATGGATTTTGTCTGATGGTAAGGAATACAATTAGCGGATTTAGGATTAATGCAACACCGATCATACAGCTTACCAATACAATCAATAGCTTTCCGTAAGTGGCAAAGCCTTCAATACCTGTTTCAGCGACTGTAGTATATACCAGACCAAGAATGCCAAATGGAGCACAGTCGATAACCCATTTTACTACAGTTGATACTGAATTTGAGATATCGGATAGTCCCTGCTTCGTTGTCTCAGAAGTATGCTTTAATGCAATACCGAAAATCACTGCCCATGTTAATATACCAATATAATTTGCTTCACTAAGTGCTGTGACTGGATTTGTAACTAAATTCATCAGAAATGACTTTACTACTTCACCTATCCCGGATGTAGCTTCTACTCCTGTTACTTCCAAATCCGAACTCAATGCGATAGTGACGGGATAAATGGTATTTACCGCTACCGCTACCAAGGCTGAGGCCAGTGTTCCCAACGCATAAAGTAGAATAACGCTCTTCATATTACTTCCAGATCCGGGTTTTGCTGATGCGAGGGAATCCATTACTAGAACAAATACCAAGATCGGCGCGACTGCTTTTAAGGCACCTACAAACAAACTGCCTAACATTCCAATCGCCGTAAACTGCGGTATCGCCAGTCCCAAAATTAGACCGATTACCATACCTATCAGAATTCTTTGAATTAATCCTAATTTATTCCAAGCTTTCAATATTGACATCATATTACCTCCACTATTTCTATCGTTGATATTTTAGTCAATTACAATAATTGTTGCTTCACATTGTCATAAGTGAATATCATCCAAAAATTTGTTTCATCAATCTCTTTGCTGTCGGTGTTGCTGCAAGGCCTCCATCTGCCGTCTCCTTCAATGCTGGTATCATACAATCTCCTACTACCTTCATTGCATGAATAACCTCATCAACCGGGATTTTACTCTCGATTCCTGCTAATGCCATTTCTGCTGACACAAAAGCATTTGCTGCTCCCATCGCATTGCGTTTAATACAGGGAATCTCCACTAATCCAGCCACAGGGTCGCATACCAGACCAAGTACACTTTTTAATGAAATAGCACATGCATGCTCCACCATCGCAGGAGTACCACCACATAGCTCCACCAATGCTGCAGCCGCCATAGCACTGGCAGATCCACATTCTGCTTGGCAACCGCCTTCTGCGCCTGAAATACTAGCCTTGTTAGCAATAACCATACCAATCGCAGATGATGTAAACAAAGCCATAACCAATTGATCATCATCAATTTCTCGCTCTTCCGCAATTGTCATAAGTACTGAAGGTAGAATTCCACAACTACCGGCAGTCGGTGCAGCTACAATCTTGCCCATACATGCATTGGTCTCAGATGTGGAAAGTGCTTTGACAAGTGCCTTTCCAATCATAGGTCCGCAGATAGTTCGTCCTTCTTTTACCACCTGTTCCATCTTATATGCATCACCACCAGTCAATCCACTGTTGGAGCGCTTTTCAGCATCAATACCTTCTTTGGTACTTTCTTTCATTACATCAAGCATCGTCTTCATTGTGCGCTTTAAGTCTTCTTCATTCGTTTCCATCAGAACTGCCTGATCCTTTAACACTAATTCTGAAATCTTTATGTTCTTTTCCTCTGCTTGTCGACATAATTCTGATATCGAATTGTATTTCATAACTAATCCTCCATCCAACCTGCGAATTTAGGCCGCAGTACAAAACCTGGAAAAACAAGGAATTTGCGCGGGTGTGCAAACTTCGCAGTTCTTCCTAAGCGAATGAACATTCGCTTTGTGAAGATGTACTTTCTTCACACTAATCCTGCATGCTGCCAAGACACCGCGAATTTGGGCGGCAGCACATAATTCATGACAATAGAAAAATCGCGAAGTGCTTTCTATTGTATGCCGCTTCTATCTCCTTAAATCGCACTAAGTATACTGACAGATAAAACATTAGGAACATCTTGAATGATTCGTTGAATTGATGGATCAATTCCACCATCAATTTCAATTGTCATAATCGCTATTCCTCCTTTTTCCTCTCTGTTCAGCGAAAATTGATTAATATTAATACCCGTATTTCCCAGTATGTTACTCACCTTTGCAATCATTCCCGGAATATCCATATGCGTAATAATGAGTGCTGCCGATTTGCCAGTAATCAACACATCCGCATCATTAATCTTAGTAATCAAAATATTACCACCACCTATGGAAGAACCCCTTACGTGAACTTTTCTACCACTCTCTCCTTCTAGTTCAATTTCTACAGTATTTGGATGTACCCCATCTAACTCCAAGGTTTCAAAGGTATAATCCAGGCCTTCCTCTTTGGCTATATCCAAGCTATTACATATTCGTTTGTCATCTGTGTCCATACCAAGAGCACCAGCAATGATCGCTTTATCAGTACCATGTCCACGATAAGTCTTAGCAAAGGATCCAGAAAAGCCAACCCTTGCTTTGACGGGTCTCTCACCCAATATAGAATAGGTATATTTGCCAATTCGTACCGCTCCAGCTGTATGTGAACTAGATGGACCAATCATAATAGGGCCAATAATATCAAAAACCCCCAGCACAAGCTCACCCCCTTTATAAACATTTAGTAATTTTACCTATTTTATATAAATTTTATCCTTTGTACTGTCGTTATATTGCACTATAAAGCATTTATTTACCGTTGCTTATTATAC
This sequence comes from Bacillota bacterium, assembly GCA_023411215.1. Taxonomy (GTDB): domain Bacteria; phylum Bacillota; class Clostridia; order Lachnospirales; family Lachnospiraceae; genus Mobilitalea. The sequence goes on from JAEYOY010000049.1 coordinate 31,525, forward strand.
ATATTAGACATTATCAAGTCAATAGTTATTGCTGTTAATGAAAATAATACATAAAATTCATATTATTACCACTGTTAATCTAACTCTTGACTCAATATCTTCTCTTAATATACAATCTCTACTACTCAACCCCTCATTAAGGAAATAGCCTGCCACAATGAAATGGCAGGCTATTTCCTTATATCAAACACACAATTTATGACCACATCATATTGGCTCATAACAAAAACACCCCGCTGCTATAAGCAGCGGGGCAATGGTTTAGCTATAACATAATTCCAAGCCTATTTGCATGACCTTTGATGTATTTTGTGGCTTCGATATAATCTATCTCTTCGGTCATATGCTCGAGCATCATACATACCCTGTCGTCGAGCTTTGACATACATTTTAGATAAGTCTCGTAGTCGAGCTCTCCAAGACCGGGACGGCATTCGTCGAGATGGACCGTAAGTTTTCCGCTCAAAGTTATATCTTTTGCATGACAACTCAGAATGCAATCACCAAGTTTATCGAACCATTCCTGGATAACCTCGCCGTTGCGGTAATAGAGATGCGGGCTTGCTATGATATTTACTGGATCCAAGTGGGCTGCAAAACCCTTGCGATCAATGCATTTCATAAGCCGCAGGTATGAGTCCGCCGTATCGGGATACATCCACGGCATAGGCTCGAGTGAATAGCAAGTATACTTTGGATTTACCGCGTCGATGATCTTCTGCGTCGTAAGTACGATCTCATCAAACGCCTTTTCCGTCAGGTTATCCTTATGCGGCCCATCCCACTGTTCGCTGTAAGAGCCCGAGATGTTAACGCAACAATTCGCTCTGACATAATCGGCAAGTTCCAGCTGCCTTATCGCTCTGTCCAGATTTTCCTTTTTCTTGACAGGATTCTTATCCAACAGGTTGTTCCATACACCGATCTCACAAATGACAAGGTCATGATCCTTCGCAGCTTTTGTGTATCCATCAATGACGGATACATCTGCCGTATGGTCGACAGGAAAATAAACTGCTGAATACCCAGCTTCAATCGCAGCCTGAGCCCACTCCTCGGGTGTTGTCCATTTTTTGAATATAAATCCACCGAAACGCATTCGTTAATTCCTCCGATATCATTCATTTTATTCACTATCCCAGGTCGACCTTTTGCCATGTACCACTTTCCGAAGACATTCCCGCAGCCTCAAGGCAGGCAAGCGTATTTCTGCCATCCATCCCGGAGACTGGAGGTTCTGTCCGGCTCACCACTGAGGTAATGAAGGCATCAATAATGCCGGAACTCAACTGATTCGTGTTCGTGCTGATTGCGCCAATATGATAACGTGAACTCGTTCCGTCATGAAAATCTACAACGATATCATCAACATTACTGGTAAATACCTTCATCGTGCCACTCGTTCCGTATATAATCGTGCTGTTATCTTCTACACCGTAATTCGTCCAGCTGACATGCATCAGCCCCGAGATTCCGCTGCGCATTTTAAAGAGGCATACCGCATTATCATCCAGTTCAATAAGTTTCCCTTCCGGATTACGCTTATCAAGTGTTAAAAGCTCCGATAAGATATATTCTATCTCTTCGCCCAGCAAATAGCGTACTAGGTCTATTTTGTGCGAACCAAGGTCTCCGAGAGCTCCGAACTTTGCCTTGCTTTTATCAAAGAACCAGGTTGCGTCCTTATCAACGCTCCAGCTTTCCGGTCCGGCGTGTTTGAAATTGGTCTGTATGTATATAACCTTCCCGATTATGCCTTCCAGTAAAAGCTTTCTTGCCATTATATGGGTACGTACGAGACGCTGGTTGTGCCCAAGCATCAGGATTTTGCCCGTTTTCTTCTGAGCGTCTATCATTGACTGCGCCTGTTCTACCGTCGGCGCCATGGGTTTTTCACACAAAACATCCTTACCAGCTGCCAGTGCTTCTATTGTATGCTCTGAATGGAGAAAATTAGGAGTGCATACGCTTACTGCTTGAACGGCTTCATCCGCGATAAGCTCATCAAATGATGTATAGACTTTTCCGCCGTAAATATCTGTGAGTTCTTCCGCACGTCTTCTATCATAATCATAAAAGCCCTTTATTTCAGCATTGCTGTTTTTGCTATATTCCGGCGCATGACGGCTACGGGTGATTGCTCCGCAACCGGCAATCGCAACTCCAATTTTTTTTGTTTGTTCCATAGTATTCCTCCGGTTGTTTCAGTATATACCGCAGGTCATAAGAACATTACCTGACGGGCTTGATATTAAGGTTTACTCCAAAATCGTCTTCCGTATCGACAATTGTCCAACTGCTGCCAGGATAATATCCAACGGTACGTACTTGATAACCTTCCTCTTCCAGCTCGGAGATGATATCATCACGCTTACCTCCGACTTCAAAACCGATGTGATGCACACCATTTCCATGGGCATCTATAAATTCCTGGAAGGTACTGGGTCCCCCCACAGGCTGATGAAGTTCAAGTGCAAAGCTTCCCATATCAATATTACAAACCAGAAGATCGGAGCTGATTGCTTCCCCTCTGTATTCATATTTGTATTCCTTACTTCCCTCCAGATGGCCCTTATGTATCTCAGGCATAGGAATTCCTAGCAGGTCGGCCCATTTTTTTGCAGCCTTCTCTATATCTTTCACAACAATATTAATCTGAATAAATCCATCTTTGTTAATTGGTGTTTTCATAATAAACTCCTTTATGATTTTATGTCTTTCTTATCCCTTTACACTACCCATGACCAGACCTGTCGTGAAATATCTCTGCAGGAAAGGATATACACATAAGATCGGGATCATTGCTAGGAATAGCTGTGCAGCACTCGTTGTTCTTGAATTTACAAGCTTTACATAATTAGCGATTTCCGAGCTTGTATTCGAGGCGTTTCGAAAGAACGATTCTGCATTGATAATGACTGTCTGAAGATAGCTCTGAAGGGGATATTTATCAACCGTATTCATATAAATCATACCATCAAACCAACTATTCCAATGGTTGACAAAAGAAAATAAGGTTACTGTTGCAAGTGTCGGCTTGCACACAGGAAGAATGACCTTCAAAAGCACCTGAATATGCCCCGCCCCATCGATGTAAGCGGCCTCTTCCAGTTCCTTCGGGAGACTCCGCATATAATTCATTACGACCAGCATATTGAATACGTTAACCGCTCCCGGTAGAATAAGAGCCAGGATTGAATTAAGCAGACCCGTGTATTTAACAACCAGATACGTCGGTATTAGTCCGCCATTGAAAAGTATCGTTATAACAAAGAACCAGGAAAAATAGTTTCTCAATCGGAACTCACTCACTGTTTTTGAAAGAGGAAAAGCTGTCAGGACCACAAGAATCGTGTTGATGATAACTCCAGGTACTGTTCGTTCCACGCTGACCAGCAGTGATTTAATGAATTGGTTGTTTTTCAGAATAAACTGATAGGAACGTAGGCTGAAGCCGATCGGCCAAAATGTGACCTCATTTGCGATAACTGCTTCCTTCGCCGAAAATGAAATTGCTAACAGATTCAAAAACGGAAGTATGCAAATTAAGGCCATTAAGGTAATGATAAAATAATTTATGACAAGGAATACTTTCCTTGACAATGAAGATTTCATTTTAGTCATGAATGACCACCTTTCCTTTTCTGATAAACAAAGGTAAATCAGAAAATCTTATAGCCTGCAAACTTACCTGCCAAGCTATAGGAAGTTACGACAAATAAAAGAGAAACGCCAGATTTAAATAAGTTTGCTGCCGTAGAAAGCGCATACTGAGCGTTTTCAATACCGAGTCGGAAAACAAATGTGTCAAGGATATCTCCTGTAGAATAAACGGAAGCGCTGTACATATTATATATCTGGTCAAATCCTCCATTTAAAATGTTACCCATACTGAGTACCGACATGAGGATGATTGTGCTCAGGATTCCGGGGAGCGTCACATGGATTGTCTGCTTCATTCTGCCCGCGCCGTCTATCTGTGCCGCCTCATAAAGATTTTGGTCTATTCCGGTAAGAGCAGCAAGGTAAATGATCGATCCGAAGCCAAAGCCCTTCCATATGTCTGTAATGATCATCGTTATAGGAAACCAGGTTGTGCTACCAAGAAAGAAAATTGGTTCAGCACCAAAGGCTCCAAGAAGTTTATTTACGATACCGCTGCTCGGAGACAGGATATCAGTAAAAATACTTGAAAGAATAACCCAGGAAAGGAAATGAGGGAGATATACCAGTGTCTGATATACTCTTTTCAGTCTGTCTTTCGAAACCTCATTGAGCAGCAGTGCGAACAGAACAGGTACGATGATACCACCGATCATTTTTCCCAAAGCAATTAAGACTGTATTTCTGATAATTGGCCATATATTCGGCATTGTGAACAAATTTCTAAAATTCTCAAATCCGATCCATTTTGATCCGAAAAGACCCTTTGCCATATTAAATTTTTGGAATGCAATAACAGTACCGACCATGGAACCATAGCTGTAGATCAGTACCAGGATAACCGCCGGAAGCAGCATAACTACAAGTGGCAATTGCCTCCTGATTTTACTAGGCGTTTTCTTCCTTTTCTCTAATTTCCCATCATTTTTTAAAATATTAACATTATCCATTAATTCACCACCCATCTTCTATTCTTGGTGTAGTTTACAGAGGAGGTAAGCCACCTCCGGTTGCTGCGCTGATGGTTACTAAAAGTATAATAAGCTTTCATTATCCGAAGCGGGAATATATCCCGCTTCGGATATCAGCTTTATTAATATGTATCACTTGATTAGTTTTGAGGATAAAGCTTTTCCATTTCGTCAAGAGTTTCCTGTCCGCCTGCATTGAGCCATTCCTGAACAAATGTATCGAAATAGTCAAGGTCCTTCTCACCTGTGATAATGGCTGTGTATGCCGACTTCACAAGATCGCCGAGAACCGATGCGTTCTGGATCCAGATATCAGGTTCTTTGGAAGCCATAATATTTGTTACAATCTGACCGTTTTTCTGATAATCAAGGTCAATTTTCATCGAACCTTCCGAGAACATCTGGCCCCATGTTCCGTATGCGTTGGCATCATCTGCAAGAGAGCCGTCTTCAAAGCCTTTTACATAGTTATAATACTGGAGAGCCGTGCCCTTTAAATTGTCAGAGGAACCGGCAGCGAAAGCCTCAAGAAGCTGAGGTGCAAAATTTTCTGTAGGAATGCCGATGTAGATCGGAGAAAGTCTGTACTGCTCGTCAGCCCAGTAAGTTTTAAAGTCATCCTCTGAGCCGCTGATTGCGGTTTTTTCATAGAGATTGAGAATCTTCATAATAGCTTCTGGATTTTTACATTTCGAACTAATAACGAAGTATTCACCAACCTGATTACTCTGAACACCTTGCTTCACTTCGTATCCATCTGCGGTCGGAATTGGATAGGGTCGTGTAATAACACCTTTATCCTCATAGACGATGTTAAACGGATGCCATGTTCCCCAGTTCATATGATACGTCATACCAATGGTACCTTGAGCCCAATCTGTTTCAAGCTTTGATGTATTCTTAACCATAAACTCAGGATCGATTAGTCCCTCACTAAACATATTACGTACAACTTCTAAAGCCTTCTTCGCTTCAGGCTGGATATAGGAGAAGGTAATCTTGCCTTCGTCATTACGATAGAAAATACCTCTGTCGCCATAACATGGTACGCCGAAGGCTTCAAGAATACCCATAATGGTACCATAGTTACTCTGAACAACATTGTCTGCAAGACAGAGGCCATAGGTATCTCCATCTATTCCATTGCCATCCGGGTCTCCATTTTTGAATGCTCGTGCAAGTTCTACCATCTCATCAATCGTAGTCGGAGCTGACATACCCACGTTCTTAAGCCAATCCTCACGTATCCAGAGATTCGTGCACTGATGGAAGTTGTTACTCATATACGGTAATGCATAAAGCTTTCCGTCAACCGTAACCCCTTCAAAGGCATCCGCATAATCGATTGCGTACTGTTTTACAGCATCGGATGCGTATTTATCAAAAACCTCTGAAATATCCATTACATAACCTGCTTCGATTGCCTGCTTCAGCCAATTTCTGTCGTCAAATTTCAGAACATCAGGCAGATCGCCGGAAGCAAGAAGAACATTCATCTTGTTTCGGTATGCATCTGTTGTGATGTCTGCAGAGAAAGCAACCTCCACATCGATATTAAATGTATCCTTAATGAGTCTGGTCCATTCATTATCTTCATAGGTGTCTCCATTACGGAACTCCTGAACAGCCGATGCCTGTATCGCCGATGTGATCGTGACAGGTTCGTCATAGGCCCCCCACTGCGGATCTGCTTCTGCTGTACCGGTATCCGATGATGCACTTGGGATCTGCGTTACAGATGAATTGCTGCTTGTGTCGCTCGAGCTACCTGCGCAAGCTACCAAACTTACGAGCATAGTAATCGATAAAACCACGGTAAAGATTTTTTTGCAAGCTTTCTTCATAATCTTATCCTCCATACATATTAGTTTATAGCGGATTTCCCGCTGAATTAACGGCTATTCCCTGGCCGCTACTTCCATTGCTTTTATTTCTCTCGTATACGATAACTAACAAATGCAAATTTCTTACTGTCAGGTGACCATGAATTCACATTGATTGTCCCCTGCCCCCCAAAAAGCTTCACAATCGTCTTGACCTCTCCACCTTGTGCAAACATCAGACGAAGCTCGACATTTTTGTGAGGAAGATGTTCATTCGGCTTAAGATCCCCTTTCTTATAAGCGATCATGACAACCATCTTACCGTCCGGAGAAATATGCGGAAACCATGTATTCCATTCTTCGTCAAAGGTCATCTGGGTCTGCTCCGAGCCATCACTCTTCATTCGCCACGCCTGCATGAGACCTGTACGAACCGAGTTGAACCAGATCTCATTTCCGGTTGGATCGTACTCAGGTCCATCGTTCAGATCTTCCGCATTGGTAAGGCGTCTTTCTTCTCCGCCGTCTACGGGAATTGTGTAAATATCATACTCACCGTTTCTTTCCGCACAATAAGCAAGCATTTTGCCATCCGGCGACCATCCATGCAGGTAACTCGGAGCAAGTGGAGTGATGAGTCTTGGTATTCCACCGGTAAGTGGCAGAACATAAATCCTTGACTTACCGTCTTCCTTCGTGCCGTGGCTGACAGCAATTCTATCACCATCAGGCGAAAGTACATGGTCGTTATTACAGTTTGTTACAAAGTCACTGAAGATTTCCTCAATTTCTTTCGTTTCTAAATCAAACTTATAGATCTTACCATTACTGTTATATGTAAGATATTTTCCGTCCTTCGACCAGTTCGGTGCTTCTATGAGATGGTCAAACTCGTAAATTATCTCTCTGGTACCTTTCTCAACATCATAGACCTCTAGAATTGATTCATCATCATCACGGTACCATACATTAGATTTGTCACTCAGCTGCATCTAATCACCTCGTAATTTACATAATAAGCGCTAACACATATTTACGTTGACATGATATAACTCCCGTTCCTCAAATAAACAATATCACAATAAACACGTGTTTGCAAGAATGTATTTTATTTTTGATATTTTTTATACAATTTTTATATTTCCTTTGCGCATTTTCACCAATTATGATTATATTCGTAAAATTTTCATTATTTTTTATTGACATAAAAGTTCCAAAAATGCTAGTATATCATGTAGAACACGTGTTTTTATACCTTTATATTCAGACACTCCAATGTGTTCTATAGAAAGCAAGTCAAATTGAGTTTATATAAAGGGTTCTCGTATTACAATTACCGTTTTGTGGAATATACTTCCTTTTTAGTTTACTATTGAACTTTATTATAATAATATAAGCTTCCGAAAACGTTTTTATAGGTTCCCGAATCAAAGAAATGAAAGGAAATTGCAGGATGAAGAAGATCACAAGCAATGATATAGCAAAACTTGCTGGGGTATCGCGAAGCACCGTTAGCCGTGTTATTAACGGTTATTCCAATGTACCTCCCGAGACCCGTAAAGCGGTAATGAAAGTTATAAAGGAGAATCATTATTATCCGCAGCTTTCAGGACAGTTATTATCCGGAAAGCAGACTAAGACAATCGGGTTCTTCTGGGCAGCCAATGAAACGATATCAGTAAGCCCCCTTTCAAGCAGTTATTTCGTTAATATAATTGAGGCCGCAGCTTCTCGTGGATATCTGGTACTCACATGTATCATGAATAACTTTTCAGACAAGGAAAATGCAAACTACGTTCGCAAAATATTTATGGAAGGCCGTATCGATGCCGGCATTTTTGTCGGTGCAGACAATAACAATCCTCTCATTGAAGAGCTTGTCGGGCTCGGTAAAATAGTCGGATTGTTTGATTATTATCGGGAAGGCGAGAATGTTCCAAATCGTATCACGGTCAACTTTGAGCGATCTTCAGGCGAAAGGGCAATTGATTACCTCTATCAATTAGGTCATAGAAAAATCGGAATTATTGATGGAAACATGAGAAGAATTAGTTCAGCACAGCGCCATGAGAGCTATCTGCGTGGCATGATAAAATACAATCTTACCTTGGAGAATAAGTGGCTCTGCTATGGTGGAATTACCGAAGCGAGCGGATATGAATCCGCGAAAACTCTCCTGGAAAACAGCCATGGTGATTACCCCACTGCAATTTGTGCAACAAATGATGCAGTTGCTTTCGGAGTTTACAAAGCGTGCAGCGAAATGGGTCTTAGAATTCCGGAAGATATTTCGATCGTTGGAAACGACGGTGATATTAGCGGCGAGCATAGCGCCCCTCCGCTTACAACGGTTTCCTTTGATTTTAAAATGATGTTCGATTCCCTCGTCTCGCGTGTGATAGATACCATAAATAAAGTGGAGGACATCGAAACTGATGTTTTTATTCCTGGTACCTTCATTGAACGTGAGTCCTGCAGACGAATTGGCACAGACTTATAGTTTCTTTTAGAACAAAGTGTCAGCTTGCTGACACTTTCGCGTCCGAGCGGATTGCACAGCAATGAACTTCCATGCGTTTGTCCGCAGAGGTGTGTCATCCCGAAGTGAACTTCGTTCACTTGCACGGAGTGCTTTTTATTCATTTATGAAATAAATTCTCTTTAGCTGTTGACACTTCATCTCTAAGATGTTATTATCAACTTGCTAACACGTGTTTATTGTAATGACCTATAACTTTTTTACATTATTTCATTTAATCCCACCCGATTTTTAAGCTTTATATTTACATTCTACTCTCACTTGTAATAGAATCAGAATGGACCTGTGCAGAGCGCTTTTTACTCCTGCCGGAATTACATTTGAAAGGATATGTAAAATGAAGAAAATAACAAGCAACGATATAGCGAAACTTGCCAATGTTTCACGCAGCACAGTCAGCCGGGTCATTAACGGCTATACTGATGTACCTCCCGAGACCAGGGATAAGGTAATGAAAGTAATAAAGGAAAATCATTATTATCCTCAGCTTTCTGGCCAACTCCTCACTGGAAAGCTTATGAACACCATAGGATTCTTCTGGGCATCCGGAGGGAATATCGCAAATAATCCGCTTACGAGCAGCTACTTTGTCAATACAATAGAAGCAGCCGCTTCACGTGGTTATCTGGTACTGACCTGCATACTTAACGACTTAGACAGCGATGAAAACATAAATTATGTTAGGAAAATTTTTATGGAAGGCCGTATCGATGCTGGCATAATCGTTGGTGCTGATAATAATGAGTCCGTCATCGATGAACTTATCGGGCTTGGAAAAATTGTTGGGCTTTTCGATTATTATCATGAAAACGAAAGTATACCCAATCGAATTACAGTTAATTTTGACCGTACTTCAGGTGAACAGGCCATCGATTACCTTTATCGCCTTGGGCACAGAAAAATAGGTGTCATAGACGGAAACATGAGTCGCTTCAGCTCCATGCAGCGTCATGAAGGCTACTTACGCGGAATGATGAAGCACAATCTTCGGATACAGAGCAAGTGGCTCGTATACGGTGGTATAACAGAAAAAAGCGGCTATGAAGCCGCAAAATTACTCTTGGAACGCTGCGACCGGGATTATCCAACTGCAATATGTGCCAGCAATGATGCAGTAGCTTTTGGTGTTTATAAAGCCTGCAGTGAATACGATTTGAAAATACCGGATGACATATCCGTGATAGGTATTGATGGCAATTTAAGCGGCTTATATAGTAATCCTCCGCTTACGACAATCACTTTTGATTTCAAAGATATGTTCTATTCTCTCGTTACTCGCGTAATCGATACAATAAGCGAAAAGGAAGATGTCGAAAGTGACGTATTTATTTCGGGCACATTGACTGAACGTAAATCATGTAAATGTATTGATGAAAATTCCAGACTAGTTCCATGAAGCAGTTATACACAAAATTGTTAGATTTTAGATACAAAAGATAAGACAGCGTAATGCTTTCTTATAAAATATTATAAAGGAAAGAGGGTTTTTATGTCAGGAATTCTTGGTAACAATCAAATTGCACAGGTCGGCTTTATCGTACGTGATATTGAAAAATCAAAAAAGGTGTTTGCTGAATTCTTCGGAGTACCCGTTCCGCCAACATTCGGTGGAGGTTCTTACGATATAACAGGCACAACTGTTAACGGTGTACCTGCTCCCGATGCTAACTGCCAAATGGCATTTTTTGATGTAGGTCCCAACACTCAAATAGAGCTAATCCAACCCAATGGTGTAAAGAGTACATGGCAGGATTTTCTTGACACACATGGTGAAGGCATTCATCATATTGCATTTCAGGTGAAGAATATGGATTCGAAAATCAGTAATTGCGAAGAATTCGGTATGAAATGCGTACAACGTGGTAAATACGGTGATGGAAACGGTGAATACGCTTACTTGGATGCTTTCAAGGATATGAAATGCCTTGTAGAGCTCCTTGAAAGCTATTAATAGGCAGGTGATGAGTATGAATACCGTCATAATCGGTGCAGCAAAAGGTCTTGGGCTTTGCCTTACAAAGCAGCTACTTGAACAAGGATATCACGTTGCTGCAGGTACAATAAACATAACCTCCGGTCTCGAAGCCCTGAAAGAAAAGTATGGAGATTCACTGCTTGTATTTGAAGCTGATGTAACAAATGAAAAGCAGATAGTAGAAGGTGCCGCAAAATGCAGTCAATTTCTTGGAAGTATTGACTCCATCTGTGTTATTGCAGGGGTTCTGCTGGAAGGTGACAGAGTAAATCTACTGCACGAATGCGATATATCCGATTTAACAAAAACCTTTGAAGTCAATCTGTTCGGTCCTATTACCGTAGTAAAAAGCTTCATTCCTTACCTGAAGGACGGAGCAAACGTATTCATCGTAACATCAGAAGGCGCTGCAATATCAAACTGTGGAACTTGGATCCCCTGCTATGGTCTATCCAAATCCGCCGCAACAAAAGCCTGCGGAATCCTTAATCAGTCTGTATCGAATGTAAACTTCTATGCAGTGCATCCTGGCAGAATGAACACGGATATGGGTAAAACGACCGCCCAAATTGAACCGGAAGAATCCGCCAGCGGTTTCTGTCGACTTTTAAGCGGTGAAACAAAGATATCCCGTGACTGTTGGTATATTGATTACAACGGAAATAAAATTAATTTTTAGATCGATCCATTCCTTTTTAATTATCTTTAACAGATATAATATGTTGATGCAAAGCAAGGGCTGATCCTATTTCTTAAGGATCATGCCCTTCTTTTTTTGTTTCATACGCTATTCGTTTTTTTCAACTTTATTTAGAGTAAAATAGCCGCTACCGGTAGTATGCATTCCCAATGCTTATCTTGACCCGTATTTTATCGGGTCTTATATTTCACTATTCAATTATTACTCAATGAGATACTAACAGGTTTCTCTAGTCCGATAACAGGGGTCTTATTCTCTCTAGCACTACCTGATTATCCTCATGCCAGACTACAATGATGGAGGGCACTGAAAACCAAATAAATATCTTCATTGTGAAACGTATCTTAATAATTTACAAATGCACTCAATACAGGACTTATCGTTGACTCATTACCATTCAAATCAGTAATACTATTATTATGTACATATATCTGTAAATAGGTCCCGTCATCAGGTATCCTACCTAGTGTTATAGTAACCTTATCACCTGAAACAGTTACAGTATTGCCTATTGAATATCCGGTGGAACGCTCTTGTACCGTTACTGACATACTTCCTTGTATTTGTTCACTAAAAGTTAATACAATAGTATTCTTGGATGTCGCATCATATTTAATATTCTTTAATTCCGGATCGCCATTTTCTATTAACTTGATTTGAGTAGAATATCCTTCCATTTCAGAAGCACTTCCATTAAAACCTTTTATGCCGGAAATCGATATCTTACTATCACCCGTTGATGTTATGGTTCCTTTTTTCAAGGTAAGTCGAACCGTGGATCCATTTGTAGAATTACTGATTAGTTTTACTTCATCAATTGCAGCACCGTAAACATAATAATTTTTAATATCCAGTGCTGTTGTGACATCCAATTTATCTGCAAATTCAATATAGATAAACGAATGATTTACATCGGATTGATAAACAGAATATGGTTCTGCAAGTTTATTTGTGCTTTCCTCTCCATTTCCATTCTTATATATAGTAATCGTTTTACTATTGCTTATGTTCCGATAATTATCCAATACAAAACCTTCCGGTAACGTAAATGTATAATCTCCATATAACGTTATATTGCTTAATGTTATCTCAATAACACTATCCACCGTGCTTGCTTCCGAATAATTGAGATAACCTATATTATTATCACGCTGATAGGAAGCCATTGTATATTGTAAGATGCCTTTTTTAGAATTCAATCTCACGTTCTCACTGTATTTCAGTGTTAAAATGTTTAAATCCGAATTAAAGTCATAAGAAATCAAAACCGGTTTTACATTTTCTGTAATAAAGTATACTTTAAAATCATACATCGTATTTGCATAAGTATCACCTGCTACAACATTATAGCTATCCCAATACCCGATCGAAACTGTCTGGACACCGGTTAACGCAACATCATAAGCGGACAATTTATAATTAACCTGTTTATTATTATTCGAATCGACTTCACCATAATAATAACCGCTATTATTGATTGTAGCGTAGCCGGGTGTTCGAATAGAACGGCTGAAGGTTGCGGTAATAGTATCATAGGACGAGCGTACTACGGATATCGGTCTTGCCTGAGCCTTCGGTGCTGTTTCAGTACGTATAGTTACAATAACACTGTCATCTTCCAGTCTATATCCTGATGTATCCGTAATTCCTGTTATCTTTACAGTAAAGGCTTTATTATAATCCTCTGAGTTAATACCGGATAAATTAATTAATATTGACTTCCCATCCGAACTAAAATTATAGTTAGATTCACTATTTAAGAAGCTGATTGTACTCGATTGAACTGTGGTGGAGCCGGATACTGCTTTTGCATCAGTAACTTTGAATTTACTAAAATCCATTTTTTTCGTGAAAGTTATAATTGTAGTCATTCCATTATCATCGAGTACTGTTGATGCTACCCTAGGATTGCTTGTATCTATTACGGTATCCTCAGAATCTGTATCATAATCCGTATCATAATCTATATCATCAGAAGAAGACCCATCCGAATAGCTTAATTCAAAATAATCTTTATATAAGGCTGCTCCTGCGGTTGTAAGAATGCCATTTGAAAATGTAATACCATAACGTCCCTGGAAGTAATTGCTCGCCGTTATTGTTAAAGATTTCATATTACTGGATAAACTGGCCATCAGGGTCCCCGGATCTTTTGCTGTGTCACCGGATGAATCATCCAACCGGCTAACCGTAATATTACTTGATAGATTTCCACTAGAATTAATTACAGTGGATTCTTTGACTGCAGTACCAAATTCAACTTTAATTGTTTTGGAGTTAATCATTTTTGCCGAAATAACCTCAGCAGTTGATCCTACTACTTCAATAATTACTGCATCCTTAACATAACTATCCTTTGCCTTCTTGGAAGAAGATGCAGCAGTAGCCACCAGAACGATTTTTCCTCTCCTTAAAGCAGTAACGGTTCCATTCGAGCTGTTATCAATACGAACAGCATTGGGATTAGCATCACTATTTGAAGCATCGAGAGACCAATACGTTTCATCCGAAGAATTGATAGGCGTAAGCGTTCGATTAAAATTATAGCTTTCACCAACCCTCATAACATGTGCACCATTTTTTTCTATTGCATTATTAATCTTTATTTCTGTTGCAGGAATATATACTGTTACTTTGCAGTATAAATTCGTTACTTTTCCCGAGGCATATGTGATTTTACATTTTATTTTTGCTGAACCCTTATTTACAGCTGTTACTAAACCCTTGCTAGAGACTTTAGCAACAGTTTTGTCTGAGGATGACCATTTATAAGTACTTTTCTCCTTTTTATTTAATACCTCAAGCTTATAAACGTCACCGACACTTGAAAGTTCAATTTCCTTTTTATTAAATTTAGCAGTTGCCGCATCTGCTATCGTACTACTTTGATTCCAAAATAATGGTAATAATAGTCCAAGCACTAATAAAAATCCTATCCTTTTAAAACTGCTTATTTTCATTCTGCTTTCCCTCCTATGACGTTAGAAGAATAAAAACCCCATAAATATGAATTCGTTGCTTATTGCATCGTCTTATTTCTTTCCTACATATAGCATAACATAAAAATATTGTCAAAATAGTGTCATTTTTGGAACTAATCCCAGTAATAATTCCTATTGCATATATAATACAACTAATCCTGAAGTTATCAGATATACTCTTTAAATCGTTTTATTAGCCAGTGTTAACTCAATTGATTACTATTTAGGTATGAAATAATTTCATACTACCGAACTAATCAATGATAGCTATAATTAATTATGTAGATTACCAACTTCGCTACTACCAAACTCTTACAATAACGACAAGAAAAGTGGCTTAAGGAATTCAGGAGGAAAAACATGAAAAAAATTATTGTATTATTACTAGCAGCAACTCTAACGATATCTTTACTTGGTGGATGTGCTAAGAAAAATGAAAATCCAGTAGTAGAAGACACGAAAGTGACGGAAACAGAAACGGAAAATCAACAAAAAGAGTTGATTGAAGTAAATGTTGCTTATATGCCTAACTATGCAAGCTTAAGCGCTGTAGTAGCAGGTATAAAAACTGGAGCATTTGAAGAACAAGGCTTTAAAATTAATTTAGTTGAATTTGCAGATGGACCAACAATCATTGCAGCTATGGAATCAGGTAGTATTGATTTTGGTTACATTGGTCAAGGTGCTCACAAATTAGCGATCCAAGGAAAAGCAACTATATTCTGCTTTGATCACTATGAAAATGCTGGAGCTATTATAGGTAATAAGGCAAAAGGTGTTATCTCTATGGCTGATTTAAAAGGTAAAACAATAGCTATGGCGTCAGGAACTTCTAGTGAATTTCAAATTGACTTAACTTTAGCGAAAGCTGGTTTTACTAGAGATGATGTTACGCTTATGGATATGGATGCTTCATCCATAGTAACAGCAATGATCTCAGGTGGTGTTGATGCAGCTTCCACTTGGTCACCAAACACATCAGCTATTATGACTGAATTAGGTGATGATGCAGTTGTTATATCAAATAATGCAACATTTATAGATACAGCACCATTTATTGCATCATGGATTGTAATGCCTGATTATGCAAATGAAAATACAGAAAGTGTATTAGCTTTTACAAAAGCATTATATAATGCAATGGATTATAGAGCTGAGCATGTTGACGAAGTTGTTGAATGGGTAGCTGAAATTGCTGCTTTAGATTTAGAAACAATGAAAGGTCAAAAAGAAGATGGTATTTGGAATACAAAAGATGAAATAGTTGAACTAATTAATGCAGATAACTTACAAAGTACTTATGAAGTTCAACAAAAAAACTTTATTGATAGTGGAGCAGTAACAGAACAAGTTCCAGTAGGTAATTATGTGTTATTTCAAAATATGTTAGATGCAGCAAAATAAATTTCAAGTTTTGTAATTAAGTTAAAGTCACTACTACCAGCGAGGGTGTAAATTTTTCTGTGTCCGAGGCTGAAATTAAATGATAATACCAGCTCATCGGTAAGAATTAAATATGTAAATCAGTGTCGAAATATATGTTCAATCATAGTCTATCCATTTACTGGATATATTATTCAGTGATTATATATTTTCAAGCATAGAAAGTAGACGTGGGCGCTGCCCACACCCGGCCTCTGGAATAAATATGGGTATATCGGCAATAATTATAGTGCCGACGGAATTATTCTTTACCGGCGTAAAGGTTCAGGTTATCTGAAGCTTACGCCGGTTGCTTTTTCTGTTTACAGGTACTGAGTCAGCCGGTCATCAAACAGGAGTCCAAGTTGGCTTAATACCATATCCCAGTTTCTGTACCGTTGCGTCCATTTCTTAATTACATTCATGGATGCCAGGTACAGCATTTTTTCAAGGGATGTGTCATTAGTAAAAGCACTTTTTGTTTTAGTAACTTTTCGGAATTGACGGTTCAGCCCCTCTATGATATTTGTTGTATACATGATTCTTCTTATATCATCACTAAAATGGAAGAAGGGGCTGACGACATCCCAATTACTTTCCCAGTTGCTGATTGCATAGGGATACTTCTTTCCCCATTTCTCTTTCAATGTCTCTAACTCTGCCATTGCAAGATCTGCATTTGGTGCTTTATATACTGCCTTGAAATCAGAAGCAAATCTCTTGATGTCCTTATACGATACATATTTGAAGGAATTACGTAGCATGTGTATGATACATCTTTGGACCTGGGCTCTTGGAAATACGGAATTAATTGCTTCTTTGAAGCCGGAAAGCCCGTCCACGCAGAAAAACAGCACATCTGTTAATCCTCTAGTTTTCAGATCATTGAGCATTCCCAGCCAGAACTTCGAAGATTCATTTGCTCCGATAGTGATACTCAGAATGTCTTTTGTTCCATCCAGAGTGACACCCAGAACAATGTAAGCGGCACGATTAATAATTCTTCCATCTTCCTTGATTTTGTAGTGTATTGCATCCATAAAAACAAATGGATACATAGGATTAAGTGGTCTGGATTGCCATTCTTTAATATCCGGAATAATACGATCTGTGATTTTGCTTACCATTTCTGCAGACAGCTCAATCCCATAAATATCTTGCAGCTGGTCATGAATATCACGGGTTGACATGCCACGGGCATAAAGGGATATTACTTTTTCTTCGATACCGGAAATGTCCCTTTGATATTTGGGTAT
>JAEYOY010000052.1 GCA_023411215.1 Bacillota bacterium
TAATAAGAATTAAATTCTTTAATAAAATGGAGGAATATACGATGGAAGTTACCGCTAGTATGGTAAAAGATTTAAGAGAAATGACCGGTGCCGGAATGATGGATTGCAAGAAGGCTCTTGCAGCTACTGATGGTGATATGGATAAAGCAGTTGAGTTCTTGAGAGAAAAGGGACTTGCTGCAGCTGAGAAAAAGGCTGGTAGAATTGCAGCAGAAGGTATCGTTGATACTTGTGTTCTTGCAGACGGCAAGGTTGCATCTATCGTTGAAGTAAACAGCGAGACAGACTTCGTAGCAAAGAATGAGAAGTTCAGAGATTTTGTTGCAGCAGTAGCTAAACAAGCAGCTGAGACAACAACTACTGATCTTGATACTTTCCTCGCTGAGAAGTGGGCACTTGATACCTCTAAGACTGTTAAGGAAGAATTATCTTCCATGATTGCTATTATTGGCGAGAATATGAATATTAGAAGATTCGAGAGAGTAAATGCTGAGAATGGTTTTGTAATGTCTTACATTCATGGCGGCGGAAGAATCGGTATCCTTGTAGAAGTTGATTGTACTGTAAATAATGAAGAGGTTCAGGAAGCAGCTAAGAATGTAGCAATGCAGATCGCTGCATTATCTCCGAAGTATGTTGATCAGTCAGAGATCTCTGCTGATTTCATCGCACATGAGAAAAATATTCTTAAGGCTCAGATCATGAACGATCCTGCTAATTCCAAGAAGCCTGAGAATATCATCGAGAAGATGTTAGAAGGTCGTCTTAACAAGGAATTAAAGGAATTCTGTCTTGTTGACCAGGTTTATGTTAAGGACAGTGATTTATCTGTTGGACAGTATCTTGCTAACGTATCCAAGCAGGTTGGCGCTCCTATGACAATTAAGAGATTCGTTCGTTTTGAAACAGGCGAAGGTCTTGAGAAGAAGAGCGAAAACTTCGCAGAGGAAGTAGCAAAGCAGATGGGACAGTAATGCGAATTTAGCATTATGAAAGATAGGTGGCTTGGAATCCCCGAAGATGCGTTATATAGCGCGTTTAACGGGTTTTCAAGCCTCTTTTTTTAGGCTCAGTGTCAAATAGTTGGGGTGGGATTCTCTGAATCCCGCCTTATTATTGCATTTAGAGCCATTTTTATGTTAGTCTCTATAATTCATATTTTTAGGCATGGCAAATAAGCCTCTTTGTTTTTATAGTCGTCCAGTTTATATCAGATAGAGCAATGTATAATTCTTGTCCGGAAACGCTTAAAGGTTCTGACTCCAAAAGATATTCTCTTAAGTACCTTGATTTTGTTATTATATCTTAAATGCAAAGGAAGATTCATTATTGGTATTATATAATGAGTTTAGCAATAAATGGGTAATGATTAGCAAGTGCTAGGAAGAAAAATAGTGAAAAATAGGTTACATTTTATATATAAGAATATAAATAGAAAGCAGAGGATTGGGGAGGCATTTGTTTAGATGAAGAAAGTAATGAATAGTAAGCTGATATGGGCAATCTTTCCATTGGTTGCAGTAATACTTCTTGGTATATTGGTAGGATTAATGATGAAAGAAAAGCCTGAAACATCCCAACGAGAATCAGATAAAGTAGAAGTACCGGGAGCAACACCGGCAGTAGTAGAGACAAAAACAGTAAAAGATGCAGAACCAGTAAAAGATGCAGAACCAGTAAAAGATGCTGAACCAGTAAAAGATGCTGAACCAGGTTCTTATGAGGAGTTAGATGAACTTTATAAGAATTATTTTATGATGGGAACTGCTTGTGAAGCAATTGATCATTGGAATAATAAGTTGGCGGAAATTGGTAATCCGGATAAAGAAGCATTAATCAGCAAAATGTATCAAACAATTACATTTGGAAATGAATTCAAACCAGCATATAATTTTAATGCTTCATCGGAAACCTTATTCAAAGTTAATCGTGCTGCGAAAGAATTACTGGATTGGGCCAAGAAAAATGGAGTGGCAGTTCGAGGACATACCTTATTATGGCATAGTCAAAATAATCCATCAATTTTCGCAAAGGATTTCAAGGCGTATTCGAATGGAAAATTGACTACACGTGATACAGATGTTTTGGATGAAGATTGCCTTGTTAGTCGTGAAGTTTTACTGGAACGAATAAAAACATACATATATGGAGTATTGGAGTATACTTATCAGAATGGTTATGCAGACATAATATATGCATGGGATGTGGTAAATGAAGCAAGTGATGAGAGCCAGCCGGATGGTTTACGCCGCAGTTATTGGTATCAAATTATTGGTCCGGATTATCTGTACTATACCTTCTTATATGCAAGAGAGGCATCGGCCATGTATTCTAAACAATATGCATCCCTTTATGGTTTGAATCCTGAAACGGATGATTTATCTTCGATTCAGCCGAAATTATTCTATAACGATTATAATGAGTGGTTTGCTACGAGAAGCAATGCAATTATTCGCTTCTTGACAGAGGAAGCATGGAATGAGAATCATGACAAAGTGACCAGTCCGGTCATCAATCCTGATGGAGATGGAACAATCTATGGAGATGGACTACTCGATGGTATCGGAATGCAGGGACATCTGAATGATACACAGAATATTGAACAGTATATGACTGCCTTGAAAAAATATGATGCAGCTGTGGGTGAAGTTCATATCACAGAGTTGGATGTCGGTTGTACAAGAACAGATGAAAATATTGATTTTTATCAAGCAGAGTTTTATTATAGATTTTTTTCAAGACTAATAGAGGAAGTAAAAAGTGGAATTAATCTTACTTCAGTCACAATATGGGGATTAACCGATGATAATTCATGGAGAAAAGAAGTAAGTCCGTTAATTTTCAGAGGAGACTTATCAGTAAAACCAGCGTTTGAAGCAATGGTTATGGCTGCAAACGAAGAAAAGTTTTCATTGACAGCTTTAAAAATTGCTTCAGAAGCAAAAGATAAGCATGTTTCTTTTGAACCATATAAAGAAAGCGGAAAGACGAAAACGGTAACACCACAGAGTGTAGGAATTTACAGTCGTGGAACGGGGCATCAGTCAGTAGTTACAATGGTAAATACAGAAAATCATACAGAAGATGCTGCTATAGGATTTGCAATCAGGGTAAGGAGAAGCGAACAGGATGCATCCATGAAGATGGATATGACATCGTATATTGGGCGTACTGTTCGAATCACAGCCTTTGTCAAAACACAGGACGAAAAGATCCGAATGGGGTTAGATACAACAACATCAGAACAGCTTGTAGAGGAAAAGGCATCGGATGATTGGGTCGAAGTATCTGCTATATGCAGTATTCCTGAAGATTTGAATTCTGCCAATCTGTATATAGAAACAAACGGAAATGCTGATTTTTATGTAGATGATATTGACATCTCTGTCGTTTCTCAGGATTAAGAAACTAAATTATAATTCACCCAGTAGCAATTCAGGCAACTGTAGCACTGTCTGTATGAAGGATGAAGCAATATTGGCAGCTCAGAGTTCTACCTGGATTCTGGGCTGTTTTTGAATTTTATATAAAAAAGCAAAAGGTGAATTAAAGATAGCACGAAATAAAGAGAATTTTACGATGTAAGAATATAGAATTATTTGTATAAATGATTGAAATATAAATATGCGAGCGATTTGAAAATTCATTTCATGAAAGCAAATTTCTCGCGAAGCGTGAAATTTGTTGTATACCCGGATTTGACGGAGGAAAATCACATGAGGCAAAAAAGAATTTGTTCTCTAGTACTGGTCTGTATGATAGGAATATTGGTATCTGGTTGTGACACGGTAACAGAAGTGGATGATAATATCATTTTTTTAGAAAAAGAAAATGAAGAAACAGCTTATTCCATGGCTACAGCGATTATCGATGATGTTGTGCTTAGGAAGACTGTGACTTGTATTTATCAGCAAACGAGACAGCAGGAGGTAAGTTTTAGTGTAAGTGGTAAGCAGATTACCAAAGTGTATGTGGAGGAAGGAGATGTTGTAGAAAAGGGACAGCTGATTGCTGTTCTAGATATCGGTAATACAAATGAGGAGATAAGGCGACTGGAGTACCAAATTGCCAGAAATAATCTATTCATGGAGACGGTAGAAGAAAATGAGAAAAACACGATTTCGTCTATGATGCTTCAGTACAAATATATTAGCGGAAAATCAGAGGAGGAGAAAGTAGCAGTAGAAAATGCTGTGGACAAATTGCAACAGAGTAATCGATATCTGATGGAAGATTACCAAGATGCTATTGCGTTAGATACACTGGAGCTTGAAAAAATCAAGGAGAATGTTCGACAGGGTAGTTTATATACAGAGATGGCGGGAATAGTCACTTCGGTGAAAAGTAATTTAGAAGGTTCCACTTCGAATAAAGATGAAGTGATATTAAAAATTATTGATAATACTGATTGCCTCTTCGCTGTAAGCGAAATAGAATATGCGCCTTATTTTAAAGAGGATGAAGAAGTTGAAATGACCATCATTTCCGGGAATGGTGCAGGAAGTTACCATCTAGTCCCTTATGAGATAGATAACTGGTCGGATGTCTTGCTTTTTACTATGGCAGAGGGTCAGGAAAACTATTCTATCGGTGTAGGAAGTAAAGGGAATATTTCAGTAATATTAGACCGTCGTAAAGAGGTATTGACAGTACCTACAGAAGCAGTTCATGAAGCGGATGGAAAGTTTTACGTATATATAATAGGTGAAGACAATATGCAAGAAATAAAGTGGATTGAGACAGGCCTGCATGGCGATAATAAGGTGGAGATTTTGTCCGGACTTGAGGAAGGAGATAAGGTCATACTGAAATGAGAAAGAAAGAAATTCTTATTATTTGGATTTTTACTTGTATGCTGGTCTCTCTTACAAGCTGTTCAATGAATCAGGGGCCAAAGAGCCAACCTGAAAAAGTCGATTTGTTGGAGCCGGTGAATATGCAGATGAATACTGAAAAAGCTGCTTATCGTAATCTATACAATACAAAGGTGTATTCAGCAACTGTAGTTCCGGTGACAGAAGAATATGCCTTTGAATACAGTACTAATATAGAAGAAATATTGTACTATCCGGGGACGAAGGTGGAAAAGGATGACATATTAGTGATTTCTGATAGTGAGAAACTGGATAACGATATGAAAGCTTTAGAAGAAAAAATCGCAGCTATGGATGACGAGATTAAGCAATATAAAGCTATCTATGAAGGGAGTCGGGAAATAGCGTCAGAGGAAGTAAAGCAACTCAAAAAAAATAAAAAAGATTTTGAAATTAATCAGCCTGAGAAATATTTAACAACTGATACGGCAGATAGTAGCGCACAAGTGAATCCAGAATACACTCAGTGGCAGCAAGAATATGAAACATGTGTCGGAGAGTATGAGATAGCAATGCTTAATATGACAATCGCCGACGCACAGATGGAACAGAAAACCAAACTATATGAACTGGACAGAGACTATTTAATGACACAACTGGAGGGTTTAAATGAAGAAAAATCAAAGTATCAGATTGAATCTGGAATAGATGGTGAAATAGTAGCAATCAGCCAAATGTACTATGATCAGAATGCGGTGGCGGCAGGTAGGCCGGTAATCGCGGTTGGGAATATGGATGAGCTGATTATAAAATGTGATTATATAAATAAAGCGACTGTGTCAGCAGCAAAAGAAATTTACTCTTTCATTGATGGTGTTCGTTATGATGTTACCTATCAGCCGATCGATACGGCAGAATACGAGAGATTGGATGCTAAGGGAGAAAAAATTTATAGTACGTTTACGATTGAAGGAGAATACGAGAACATACAGACTGGTGATTTTGCGGTTATAGTATTGGTTAATGACAGCAGAGAGCGGGTTCTTACAATTCCGAAGGGAGCCATACATAAGGAATCAGGTATTAGTTTCGTATATAAACGCGTAGATGGACAAAATATACAGAACATGATTCATACCGGTATAAGTGATGGTGTATATACAGAAGTGACTGATGGACTAAGTGAAGGCGATATGGTGGTGCTTTCTGAAGCGGTGGTACATGGTAGTAAAACAGCTGCTATAGAGTATGGAAGCTTTCATAACAAGTTTGAAGAATCTGGTTATATGTATTATCCGATAACAGAGACAGTATATCCTCCTATTACCTATGGGACTATTTATTTCGATGAATATTTGGTGGCTGAATATCAGCATGTGAATGAGGGGGATCCTATTGCATCAATTCGTGTGGTAGCAGATGAAATTGAATTAAAGCGCTTGGAAGTTCAAATAAGTCGTTTAAAGGAACGTCTTCAGGATCTGGTAAATTCTAAAACAGAAGTATCAGATGAAGTTCTTTCTGCAAAGAGAAAGGAAATCACTGAAGCAGAAGCTAAGAGAGAGAAAATGTTATCCGATGCCAAAGTGACTACAGTTACTGCAACCAGTACGGGTGTAATCGTAAGGCTTGGAAATTATAACTCAAATGATATTTTGCTTGGGTTCTATTCCATCGCGATAATAGCGGATGAGAGTAACTGCTATGTAGTAGTAGAAGATGAAAATGGATTATTAAGTTATGGAAATGATGTGTTGATTACTTACCAGAACAAGGATAATGTGGAAGCTACCAGCTATGGAATAGTTGCGAATCTGACTCAAGTTGGTATCACAGGGGAACTTAGGACACCTGGCACATTGATTCGTCTAAGTCCGGATGATATCGTGGATATGGCAGTGACAAATACAGATAGGAATAATAGGTGGAATCCAAATCGATATAATGTGAGCGCCAACATCCGAGAGATGGAAAATGTGCTTGTGGTACCGAAAAAAGCGGTAACAGAAATAGGCGGATGCACTTATGTAGATGTTATGGACCAAGAGAGACATATTGTTTCCTATAGTTTTATAGCAGGTGGATATGATTCTTCTTATTATTGGGTAATTGATGGACTGATGGAAGGAATGAAAGTATGTTTGGAGTAATGCTACAAAAAATATGGCATAAAAAATGGATGGTACTATGTCTGTTATTGGGTTGTGTGCTCCTGATGGCTACCGTTGTCAGTTTTCCTATGTATAAGGAGGCTGTTTTTGACCGAATGCTACCGGATGAGTTCGAACAATATATGAGAGACAACAGTGAATGGCCTGCTATGCTAGAGATGAAAATGATTTCCAAAAAGGATAAAGGTGGAAAAGCCATTAACCGTATGGAAACACTTATGGATGAAATTCATGATAAAATGGGAGTCACTGAATATGAAACCGTAAAATCGTATACTTTGGGTAAAGTACGGGTAAGTTCCTTGATGAATAGAAAGGAAGTATGGGACTTATCTCTAAAACTGGGGACTCTGTTTGAACTGCCAGAGCATGTAGAAATGATTTCTGGTGAAATGTATTCAGAGGATGGGCTGGACGAAGAAGGAAATTACGAAGTTGTAATCAGTCAGTCTTGCATGGTGGCTTCCAATCTGCTATTAGGGGAAATTATAGAATTCGATGGATTAAAAGACTCACAAGGGAATTCCATTCGAACTAAAATAGTGGGTATCTATAAACAAGCGAGAACAGATGATTTCTTTTGGCAGATTACCCCGGAACAGATGAATGATGTATGTCTGATGAAGGAAGAACTATTTTTAACGAATTTTACCGGTAAAAATGCAGGGAAATATACCATAACCTGTATGTATTACCCTATGTTTCGTTATAAAGATCTGAAAGCCTCAAGTGTCGACCAGCTTCAGAACTATACCAATTATCTGGTGAAGGAGAGTGCATTTAAGGGAACTACATCCCGACCTGATTATATGGACATATTAGATGG
Organism: Bacillota bacterium; assembly: GCA_023411215.1. Taxonomy (GTDB): domain Bacteria; phylum Bacillota; class Clostridia; order Lachnospirales; family Lachnospiraceae; genus Mobilitalea. The sequence goes on from JAEYOY010000052.1 coordinate 7,812, forward strand.
ATTTACTAAGAAACAAAGCAGAATCGAGTCTACTTTACTTATTTTACAGATACCGGTATTAATTCTTTTATGTGCCTTTTTGTTCATGATTTCGGCCCAGATGTATGACATGGAAAGAAATGAGATTTCGATTATAAAGAGCCGAGGAAGCAGTAAAGGACAGATTTTTAGGCTATATTTGTATCAGAGTATTTTCCTGACAGCATTGGGAGTATGTTTGGGATTTCCTTTAGGAGGACTCTTCTGTAAAATACTTGGATCAGCCAGAAATTTCTTGGAATTTAATCTGAGCAGTACATTGTCGACAGGTTACTCGAAAGAAGTATTACTATTTGGATTGGGTGCGGCTTTTGTATGCATCATAATCATGACAGTTCCTGCCCTGAAACATAGTAATGTATCTATTGTTAAGTTGAAGCAACAAAAAGCGATATATAAAAAATCCTTATGGGAAAAGTGTTTTTTAGATGTTATATGTTTGGTAATTGGCTTGTATGGATATTACAATTTTTCTAAGAATGAAGGCGCTTTGGTGGTAAATGTATTGAAAGGAGAAGCACTGGACCCATTACTTTATATCAGTTCATCTCTGTTTATTGTAGGAATGGGACTATTATTTCTTCGATTGCAGGCCTTGCTGATTAAATTGATTTATTTCCTTGGAAAGAAATTATGGCATCCTGCCAGTTATGCATCTTTTATGGAAACAATCAGGAATGGTCGTAAACAACAGTTTATCATGCTTTTTATGATTTTAATTATATCCTTAGGTATGTATCATGCCATAGTGGCAAGAACAATTTTACAGAATGCATTGAATAATACTGAATATCTTGTAGGCACGGAAGTGATACTTAGAGAAAAATGGAATGATAATTCGTCTCAAAGGACATCCCAGGGTTTTGTGTTCCGATATACAGAGCCGGACTTCGGGAAGTACGGTATGTTGGATACTGTCCTGTCTTATACTAAAGTTATATATGACGAGAATGCATATATCAATTTAAGTAGTAAGAATCAGCTAAATGTAATTCTTATGGGGATTCATACCAAAGAGTTTGGTGAAAACACGGAAATGGATGATGAACTTTTGGACAAACATTATTATGAATACTTGAATAATCTGGCGGTAGTAGCGGATGGTATTCTGGTGTCCAGAAATTTTCAGACGCAGCAGGATTATAAAATAGGTGATAGTCTTACATATTATGATGAAACTTATTATGGTGGGCAGAAAAATCAAGCCACTGGAAAGATAGTAGATTTTATAGAGTATTGGCCCGGTTATGAACCGACTACCACGATATTAAATCAAGATGGTAGTGTGACAGTACGCGATAATTATCTGATTATAGCACACATAGCTACTCTCAATCAGAAATGGGGAGTGATTCCTTATGAACTCTGGATTAATTTAAAAACGAATGCAGACACACAGGAATTATACGAGTGGATACAGGAAGAAGAACTGCATTTGACGAAGTATATAAGTAAGACGGAGCAGATAGAAAAAACAATAGAAGATCCTTTGCTACAAGGCACAAATGGCGTACTGACAATGGGCTTTATTGTTACAATTATTCTGTGTGCAGTCGGTTATCTTATTTACTGGATTATGTCGATCCGCTCCAGAGAAATGATTTTCGGGGTATTGCGCGCCTGCGGTATGCATAAAGGTGAAGTGTTTCATATGTTAATGAATGAACAGATTTTCTCAGGCGGGCTCTCAATTATTGCTGGTATTGGAATCGGTAAGCTGACTTCGAATATGTTTGTTCCGATGATTCAGGCTGCCTATGCCGCAGCGAACCAGGTAATTCCTATGCAATTGATTACAAACCAAGCGGATATGTTCCGCTTGTATGGAGTAATTATTGGTGTGATGGCAGTATGTCTGTGCGTTTTAGTTGCTCTTGTTTTAAAATTGAATGTTGTAAAAGCATTGAAATTAGGTGAAGAATAATGAAAAATGAAGAGATATATAAGTCGGCGATTGTAATTGAGCATGTAAGCAGAAGCTTTCGGACAGAAAGTGGTGAGTTTCAAGCATTGAAAGATATCAATGCTAAGATTCCAGAAGGTAAGCTTACCATATTGAAAGGTCGTTCTGGTTCAGGTAAAACAACACTTTTGAACATCGTGGGAGCATTGGATCTACCTACTTCTGGAATTGTATCTCTGGATGGACAGGATATCTGTAAATTAGCTGACCGAGAAAGAGAAAACTTAAGAAGAAAAAAGATTGGATTTGTATTTCAATCTGTTTCATTGATTCCAACGATGAATGCTTTTCAGAATGTGGAGTTTTCTTTGAGACTTGCAGGAATTGAAAAAGAACGGGAGAAACGAGTAGTAGAATGCCTGAATATGGTTGGACTGGTAAATCGTACGAAACACATGCCGGCAGAAATGTCAGGTGGTGAGCAACAGCGAGTAGCAATTGCGAGAGCTATAGCCCACAGACCCAAGATACTCCTTGCAGATGAGCCGACAGCAGAGTTGGATAGTGCTATGGGAGCAGAAATTACTAGATTGTTCAAAGAGATGGCAGAAAAAGAACAGGTCACAGTTGTCATGACAACGCATGATATAGGATTGATGGATGCCGGTGATGTGGTGATAGAGCTGGAAAATGGATGCCGAATATAGGAGAACACATATGGCAAAACCGATGGTACAGGCGGAAGGTCTGGTAAAAATATATAAAACAAAAGAGACTGAGGTATTAGCTCTGCAGGGGCTGGATCTAACGATAGAGCAAGGAGAACTTACTGCGCTAATTGGTAATAGCGGAAGCGGTAAATCAACTTTTCTGAATATGATAGGTGGTTTAGACCGTCCAAGCGCTGGCTCCTTGATTGTAGGGGATAAGCATCTGTCTACTATAACAGAAAAAGAACTGGTACGATATAAAAGAGATACGGTAGGGTTTGTTTGGCAAAATAATGCCCGCAATTTGCTGCCATATCTTTCTGTATTGGAAAATATCATGCTTCCGATGTATCTATCTAGTACGAAAAAAAAGACTGAAAAAGCTTTGGAACTGTTGCAAATGGTAGGTCTTTCCAGCAAGAAGCATAGGCGGCTAAATACCCTATCCGGTGGGGAGCAGCAGAGAGTTGCAATTGCAATTGCACTTGCTAATTCGCCTAAGCTTTTATTAGCGGATGAACCAACAGGAAGTGTAGATTCCAAAACGGCCAATTATATATTTGATGTTTTAACTGAGTTGAATAAAAATGGACAGACGATTCTGATCGTTACACATGATTTAGCACTTTCCAAAAAAGTAAAGCGTGTGGTGGCGATCAGAGATGGTAAAATCAGCAGTGAGAGAATACTGAAGGAAAAGTACACAGATCGAATTAAAGAAGCATCAATCGATTGGCGAATGGAGGATACACAAGAAGAATACGCAATCATAGATAAAGCAGGACGAGTTCAGATTCCAAAAGAACTTCTGGGAAATGTCAAGTTAGAGGGCAATAAGTTGAAACTCGAATTGCAGGATGGAAAAGTAATCATTAGTAGTCCAAAGAAACAAGAGGAGTAAAAAACCAAAGGGCTGTTGCAGTATTTGCAACAGCCCCCTTTGGATCAAAAAATATTAAAATTATATTGCTTTTTGGCACGGTACTCACTGGGAGTACAGTTCTTGTAGTGCTTAAAAAGACGGTTAAATGTAGAGATACTTGGGAAACCTGACTGCAAAGCAACTTCTGTTATGGAGAGGTCCGGATTTGCTAAAAACTCTTCAGCAGCTTTGATCCGTCTGTAATATAAATATTCCCAAAATGTAAAGTTGGTATATTGTTTGAATATCCTAGAAAAATGATATTTACTGAAACCAATAGATTTTGCCATGCTTTCCAGTGCCAAATCCTCCATATAATGGTTATCTATGTAAGTTATGAGATTATTAAATTTCTGTACGTATTCCTTTTGTTTATATAATCTGACGTTGGGAAAAAGTGTCTGTGCATTAATACGATGATAGCCGAATATTACAAAGAAATTAATGAGAAGAGAAGTTATGATTAATTCACTATATTCATTGGTACTGAAATATTCGTTGCGCATCTGTATAAGTAACTGACATACCTCATCAATAATCTGAGGATATGTTTCAGGAGTGATATAAAGAGGTTGTACAAGAAGGGATTGAATGGCTGAAAACCCCTTTAGTTTGGTAATTAATGTGATATCAAATAAGAAAATAAACCGCCTTCCTTTACTAGGTGCTACTAATGCATGGACTTCCCCAGGTGGGATTACGATCACTTCTCCAGGAAGTACATGATAACAGGTATCATTAACAATAATATCATAGTAGTTTTCAATAGGCATCAAAATCTCCATGGCAGTATGCCAGTGGGAAGGGTAGCTTTCCGATTGTTCGTTACACCAAATACGCATAGTAGTGGCATTATAAAATTCTACTTTTTCCTGATCGTCTGTGAAACATCTAGAGCCGGTGTAATCAGTATTCATACTGTAAAAATCTAAATCATTTTCGGTCATCCAAGTATTTGTCATGCTTCCTCCTTATTTAGTAAAATATGATAATAAGAACTTTGCGATTTTAGTAACTATAAAACTATTTGTAAAGTCAATGAACTCCAATGAATTCCAATTGTATACTAACACTTTGAACAAAAAAAATCAATGATAAACCCATAAAATCGTGAATTAGCCAAAAAAATTAGCAACGTATGAAGAATAAATAGCAAAATATGGGGAGCAATATAGATATGATTTCAGTATAATTATATATATATGACAAAAAGATTAGTATTTGTGAAATACATGGAGGCATTTTATGAAGGGCTCTGCAAGGAAAGTACTTATAACAATCGGTGTTATAGTAGTGTTTGTTATTGTGTGTGTATTATTGAACTTAAAACCGGTAGAAAACTTTAGAAAAAAATATGAGGGCGTTGATTTAAATACAGATGTAGAAGGTGCTGAGAGAAAAGGTACCTATATAAAATATTTGAGTGCCCATAATGATGCCGGATATCCTACTAAGAGTGTGGAAGTGGATTTGTTTTCATACACAGAAGGCGAAGGTGTTGAAGTGTATGACAATTATGAAGGTGAAGAGAAAGTGCTCTATACGGATACAGAATCCAGAGTTACATGGAAGATCAATGTACCGGAATCAGGTTTCTATAATATTTATTTGGAATATCTGACAGTAAAATCCAGAGGAGTTGCAATTGAACGTTCCTTCTATATTAATGGTGAATTTCCATTTGAGGATGCGGGTGTTTTAGCTTTCACCAGAATCTGGACAGATGCATCAGAACCTAGATTAGACAATCAGGGTAATGAATTCCGCCCTTCACAGATTGAAGTATATCAATGGCAAAGTGATTACTTTAAAGATGACATGGGTTATATTGTAGAACCCTATCAATTTTATTTTGAGGCTGGTGAAAATACCATTACCATTGAGGGTGTAAATGAACCAATGGTATTGAGAAAACTAGTAGTGGATGCTGTAGATGATACTTATACATATCAAGATTATTTGGCTGAATATGCGAATAAAAAATCTTCGAATGTTGAACGAAATGTTAAACTGATGATACAAGGAGAGGATTCAACGAATCGATCTGAGTCTTCCTTATATGCAAAATATGATAAATCTACACCAAATACACAGCCATACAGTGTTACCAACACCGTTTTGAACTATGTAGGAGGTGATACTTGGCGCGACCCAGGGCAATGGATTGAATGGGAATTCGAGATACCGGAAGATGGATTTTATAATATCACGATTAAGGGAAGACAGAATTATGCCCGTGGTAGTGTTTCTTCCAGAACAGTGTATATTGATGGAGTAATTCCTTTTGATGAAATGAAGGAGATTTCTTTTGAATATGATACTGACTGGGATAATTTAACACTTTCGGGTGAAGATGGTGAAGCATATGAATTTTATCTGACTGCTGGTAAACATACCATACGATTGGAAGCAACTTTAGGCGGGTCTGGTATTATTTTGGAGAAATTGGAGGATTCCATCTACCGTTTAAATCATATTTACAGGAAAATTATGGTGTATACAGGCACAACGCCTGATAAATATCGTGATTACAATATTCATAAAATATATCCTGATGTAATTGAAGCCATGGATTTGGAGTCTAAACGTTTGTATAAGATAATAGACGAGATGGTTGCATATACAGGACAAAAAGCAGATAAGATAGCAACGGCCGAGGCCATTGCCAGACAGTTAGAAAGATTCGTAAAAAAACCAAATAGAATAACATCGGAATTTATAGCATTTAGAGATAATATTACTGCTTTGGGTACGGCGGCTTTGAATATGAGTCAGACGAAGCTGGATATCGATTATTTGGTTATTACCGGGATAGACACCGATACTGATAAAGATAAAGCTACTATCTTTACGAAGCTGTGGCATGAAATCAAGGCATTTGTTGCAACCTTCATCGTTGATTATGATGCTGTCGGTGATGTTTATGATAAAGACGATAATGATGATGTGGTTACTGTATGGATTTTAAGCGGACGTGATCAAGGAACTATTTTAAAATCTATGGTGGACGACACCTTTACACCGGACAAGAAAATAAAAGTTAATGTAGAAATTGTAGCAGCAGATGCATTATTAAGTGCGGTTATGGCGGGAAGAGGCCCAGATGTAGTTCTTTCTGTTGGTGCAGATCAGCCTGTTAATTATGCACTCCGTGGTGCGGCTGAGGACCTTACACAGTTTAAAGATTATAAGGAAGTTTTAAGCAATTTCAAAGAAGGCTCGTATGAACAATACCGTTTGGATGAAGCTATTTATGGATTACCTGAAACACAGACTTTTAACGTAATGTTCTATAGAACGGATATTATGGATGATTTGGAGTTAGAAATACCTCAGACCTGGCAGGACTTGATTGAAATCCTTCCGACAATTCAGGGTAATAATATGTCTATTGGTATTCCTTCAGCTGCAGGTAGTAATAGCATAGCAAGTGCAAGCACAACGAGTACAGCGGGTGCTCCGGACTTATCACTTTATTTCAGCTTACTCTTCCAGAATGATGGAGATTTATACAATGAAGCGGGGACAAGGGCGATAGTTGATGATGAAGCCGGAATCAGTGCATTTGATGATTATACCAGATTCTTTACAGATTATGGTATCCCTGTTTGGTTTGATTTTGTCAGTCGTTTTCGTACAGGTGAAATGCCGATCGGTATCGCAAACTATGCAACTTACAATACTTTGATGGTATCTGCACCTGAAATCAGAGGTTTGTGGGATTTTACCTTAATCCCAGGAACAGAAAAGGTAGATGAAGAAGGCAATACCTATATAGACCGTTCTAATTTCATTACCGGTAGTACAACTATGATGATTGCGTCCGATGATGAGGAAGCAAAACAGAGAGCATGGGAATTTATGAAGTGGTGGGCAAGCACTGACACACAAGTTCGTTTTGGTCGTGAAATTGAAGCTTTGTTGGGATCCTCTGCAAGATATGCAACTGCAAATATTAATGCATTCAGCCAACTAGCATGGAGTATGGATGATATTGAAAAATTAACAGAACAGTGGCAGCAAACGGTAGGTATTCGTGAAATCCCTGGCGGATATTATACAGGAAGACATCTAACAAATGCAATGCGAAGGGTTATTAATAAGAAAGAGGACCCTAGGGATACAATGATCGATTATACGATTACCATTAATGAGGAAATTACTAAGAAACGTTCAGAGTTTGGGTTGCCGTTGGAATAGGGGGATGATGGTAGATGAGAGGATATGTCCGTAAATATTTCATGTTGCGCAAACATAATTGGAAGGTGGCAATGAAGCAGGCTAAGAAGTCTAAGATGTGTTACGCGTTCCTGGCACCTTATGCAATCTTGTTCACTTTATTTTACATCTTGCCTGTTGTGATATCTATTTTTTACAGCTTTACATATTATAACATCTTGGAAGAACCGAGATTTGTCGGATTACAAAATTATATCAACTTAATTCTTCAGGATGATGTTTTCCTGATCGGCATGAAAAATACATTCTTAATTGCAATTATTACAGGTCCCCTTGGCTATATAGGAGCCTTCCTATTTGCTTGGTTGATTAATGAATTGCCTCGGTGGATTCGAGCGATTGCGGTGGTTGTATTCTATGCTCCTTCCATTGCAGGTAATGCATTTGTCATATTCTCTATTTTATTTAGAGGTGATGTATATGGGTATGTGAATTCACTTCTGATCGATTGGGGCTTTATCAATGGACCTATTTTCTGGCTGACGAATCCGGATTATATGCTTCCAATCTGTATGGCGGTTATTCTCTGGATGAGCTTAGGTACCGGATTTCTCTCTTTCGTAGCAGGACTACAGGGGGTTGATCGTTCTCAATTTGAAGCAGGCTATGTTGATGGTGTTAGAAATCGCTGGCAGGAATTGTGGTACATTACTCTTCCTAATATGAAACCGATGTTATTGTTCGGTGCAGTTATGGCTATTACTCAGTCCTTTGGTGTTAGTGAAGTTACGATGGCACTATGCGGTTTTCCAAGTACAGATTATGCAGCACGAACCATTGTTACTCACTTGTTTGACTATGGTTATTCAAGATTTGAAATGGGTTATGCATCTGCAATTGCAACCCTGTTATTTTTAATCATGATTTTGTGTAACAAGGTAATTCAAAACATGTTAAGAAGAGTGGGAACCTGATATGAAGAAGCAGAGAAAAGATGGAAATGTAATAAAAAAGAGATCGTTTAAATTAAAGAGAAGAAAGCCAAACCGTTCTAGAATCGTAGATTTCATAATTTACTTCTTTTTAATATTGGTAGCATTAATGATGGTCTTTCCTTTGGTTTTTGCCATTAACAATGCATTGAAGCCATTGGATGAGTTGTTTATGTTCCCGCCTAAGGTTTTTGCGCGAAATCCTTCATTTGATAATTTCTCGGATTTGTTTGTAACCATGGGTAAGAGTTGGGTTACCTTCCCCAGATACTTATTTAATACAGCCTTTATTACGGTAGTAGGTACAGCGGGACATCTGCTTTTGGCATCTATGGCAGCATTCGTGTTGGCTAAGTATGAGTTCCCGGGAGGAAAGACATTCTTTAAGCTGGTTACGGTTGCCTTGATGTTTAGTGGATACGTTACAGCAATTCCAAACTATTTGCTTATTAACAAATTGGGATGGATTGATACATACTGGGCGATTGTTATTCCTGCGTTTGCTGCACCTATGGGACTTTTCCTAATGAAACAATTTATGGAGAATCTGCCATTTACTTTAATTGAAGCGGCAAAGATAGACGGAGCGAATGAATGGAGAATATTTAGCAAGATTGTAATGCCAAACGTAAAACCAGCATGGTTGACGTTAATAATCTTTTCTGTACAGGGACTTTGGAATAATAGGGCAGCAACCTTTATTTATTCAGAAGAGAGAAAGACTTTGGTTTATGCCTTACAGCAGATTCAGAGCGGTGGTATTGCACGAACTGGTCAGGCAGCTGCAGTAACAGTAATCGTTATGGCAGTGCCCATTCTAGTTTTTATTTTCTCAGAGAGCCAGATAATGGAAACAATGGCGAGCTCCGGTTTGAAAGAATAGGGAGGTTGAGTGCAGATTATGAAAAAGACAATGACAAGGCTTGGCGCAGTTCTTGTATCCATGATGCTGGCACTAGGTTCCTCCAAAGTGGTTTATGCAGACGAGGGATATACATATAACTATGATTTTTGGGGAGATATCCAGTACTCTCCCGATGCATATGAAGTTTCTGGTGTATATACAGCTGTAGATTTGGGTCTAGAGACAGGTTTGAAAACGCCATCCGGTTTATTTGTACATGAAAATAGGATATATATTTGTGATACCGGAAATAATAGAATTTTAGAAATTGAAAGAACGGATACTCAGACCTTGGAATTGGTTCGAATTATTGATAGTTTCCAAGGCGGTAATGGACCACAAAACTTTTCATCACCTCAGGATGTAGCGGTTTCTAATGATGGATACATTTTTATTGCTGATACCAATAATAGCAGAATATTAAAAATCGACATGGATTTAAACTATGTCATGGAATATACCAAGCCTACAGATCCAACATTTGATCAGAGTTTAGCTTTCTTACCTACAAAACTTGTAATTGATACTGCTGGACGTGTATATAGCGTTGCTACTAATGTTAATAAGGGTTTAATAAAGTTTGAAGCAGATGGTAAGTTTTCCGGCTTTATAGGAGCTACTCCGGTTACATACGATTGGAAGGATTATATTTGGAAGCGCTTAGCTACTCAGGCGCAGAGGGCACAGATGGTATCCTTTGTACCGACGGAGTACGATAATGCTTATATAGACCATGAGGGCTTCATCTATGCATGTACTACAAATGTTACTGAAGCAGCTTTGGATGATGGAAGTGCTAATCCCATTCGTCGACTGAACATGATGGGAAGCGATATTTTAATTCGAAATGGTAATTGGTATGTCATTGGAGATATTTATTGGGGAGAAGGCGGAGGATATTCTGGTCCTTCTTTGATCACAGATATTACTGCTTTTGATAATGATGTATATGTTGGACTGGATAGAGTAAGAGGTCGTTTAATTGCCTATGATGATCAAGGTCGTATGCTTTTTGCTTTCGGTGGGAATGGAAATATGGATGGTTATTTTAGATTACCGAGTGCGATTGATCATATGGGATATGACCTTTTGGTGTTAGATAAACAGGACAACAGTTTAACTATATTTTCACCTACTGATTTTGGTAATTACATCTATCAGGCAATAGATCAGTTCCAGTCAGGAAATTACTTAGAGGCTAGTAAAAGTTGGCAGAAGGTAATGGAGTTAAACGGAAACTATGATTTGGCTTATATCGGTATTGGTCAATCTCTACTTCGTCAGGAAAAGTATAAGGAGGCAATGGAATACTTTAAACTGAAATGGGATGATGATTACTATTCAAAAGCTTTCAAACAATATCGTAAGGAATGGGTACAAGAGAACATTGCTCTTATTTTTACGATAGCCTTTGGAGTACTTATTATTCCTTTAATCGTAGGAAAAATCAGAGCAATTAAACGTGAAATAGATAGAGCAGATATCTTTAAAGATAATATGAAATAAGATAGAAACAGAATGGAGGCAGGCATGTTAGCTTCATTGAAAAAGAAAGAAACATATGAACATTATTTAAAAACATTGAAGTTTGCCCTATATTGTACCACACATCCCTTAGATGGATTTTGGGATTTGACGCATGAGAAGAGAGGTTCGATAGCAGCGGCAAATACTATATTAGTTTTAACATTGCTTACCAATATCTGTAAATTGCAGTATACCAGTTTCGTGTTTAATAAGGTATATATGCCAGAGGAAAATATCTGGATTCTTTTGGCAAGTGTACTGTTCCCCCTTGCACTTTGGTCAGTGGGAAATTGGGGCTTGACAACATTGTTTAACGGTAAGGGACGTTTGAATCAGGTCTATATGGCTACTTGCTATGCAATGACGCCATATGTACTCATTCAATTCCCATTGATTGTTTTAAGTAATATGATAACGGTTGAAGAGGGAGCATTATATACAGTATTAAGTATATTATCTCTTATATGGGCAGCCATGTTGATTTTGTCTGCGATGATGCAAATACATGAATACTCTTTGAGTAAAACACTACTATTTACCATAGCATCAATCTTTGCAATGCTAGTCATGATTTTCATTCTATTGATATTTTTCAGTATGATCAGTCAGGCTGTATCATATTTTATATCTTTGGTACGAGAAATCCTATTCAGGATGTAGCGGGGTGGAGGATAAAGCTATGAGAAAAGAAAAATCAGTAACACTTATAAGACAATTAAAGAGTCTAATAGGACCATTTATTGTCGCTACTATTATTCTGGTAGGTGTTTTAGTTATTCAATTGTGGCAAGACGAAACAGAGCTGGAAGAAGTTGTTAGTGTATATGGATATGACGGTGAAGATACAGAACTTGTTTTAGAAAGTGACCTTGTGCTTTTTTCAATGGATCCTGCTACAACACAGTTTACGGTAACTAGTAAAGAAACCGGAGAAGTATGGGCATCCAATCCCGAAGGAGCCGCAGAGGATAGTATTGCGCTTGGTACTGAAAAAAATAAATTACGTTCGACTGTACTGTTGACCTATAGCACGAAGACGGGTGTTGATACCCTTCTAAATAATTATGAATTCAGTATTTCGAAGGGAATTTATGACATTGAAACTGGTGATGATTATATTGAGGTAAATTATTCCATCGGTAATTTAGAGAGGGAGTATATTGTACCACTAGTTATTGAAGAGGAACGTTTGAAGCAATATGTAAGCCAAATGGGACAGAAAGAAAGCCTTATGGTTGACCAGTATTATAAAAAGTACGATATCAACAATCTGAGTAAGAGTGACAAAGCATTAAAGGACCAATTGGTAGAACGTTATCCACTTATGGAGACAACAGTAATCTATGTTTTACGTGATAGTGTAAAAGCAAATATTAAGACAAAGCTCGAGCAGTATTTCGATGCGGTTGGATATACCTATGAAGAGTATTTGGATGATAAGATGAAGGATAAACAGGAGCAAATATCAGATAAGCCGGTATTTAATGTGAGTGTTATTTATCGTTTAGATGGAGATGATCTGGTAGTAGAAGTTCCTTATGATAAACTGGAATATAAAGAGGATTATCCAATCTTTTATCTTAGTGTACTTCCTTATTTCGGAGCATCCGGTAAAGAAGACGAAGGTTTCTTGTTTGTACCAGAAGGTGGCGGTGCCCTCATTAAGTTTAATAACGGAAAGATATATCAGAACAGTTATTATGCTAATGTATATGGTTGGGATATGGCCCAAGATAGGGATGCCATTGTACATGAAACACAAACTTATTTTAACGTATTTGGTGAATCAAAAAATGACTCTTCTTTTATTTGCATTATAGAGGATGGTGCACCATATGCATCCATTCAAGCAGATATCAGCGGAAAAAGTCACAGTTACAATTATGTGAATGCAATCTATTCTGTATTACATAGAGAACAGTATTATGTGGCGGAAAGAAGTACCCAATCCATGTTTGTATACGAAGATAGTACGACAGAGGGAGAAGGCATTGTACAAAGATACCGCTTTATCGATTCCGGTGATTATGTGGATATGGCAGGAAGCTATCGAACTTATCTTGAGAAAAAATATGGTGATTACCTAACAATCAATGACGATACAGAAGTACCAGTAGTCGTTGAAATTATTGGAGCAGTAGATAAGGTAAAACAAATATTCGGTGTACCAACGACAAGACCTCTGGAATTAACCACTTATAAAGAAGCTCAGGGAATTATTGAAGAGCTATATAAGGAAGGTTTGAGTAATATGTCTGTGAAGCTTACCGGATGGATGAACGGTGGTGTACAGCAAAAAATACTTAAATCAGTTAAATTGATATCTGATTTAGGAAATAAAAAAGACCTGAAGAACATGATTAAATCTGCAGCAGACAAAGATATCACAGTTTATCTGGATGGTATCACAGATTACGCTATTGACAGCGACCTTTTGGATGGTTTCTTTGTCTTCACAGATGCAGCTAAGTTTGTAAGTAAGAAAAGTGCTAAATTGTATGAGTATAACTCAGTTACTTATGGAAAGAGAGAGGGACTCGACCCTTATTATCTCTTAAAAGCTAACTTAATCTATGAAATGATGGACAATTTGATAGAGACTGCGAACGACTATAAGTCAGGGGTTTCATTTAGTGATATCGGGTATGTATTATCATCTGATTTTTACAGAAAAGATCCTACCAGTAGACAAATGGCAATGGAAGAACAAGCCGAAAAGATAAGGAATTTAGATGACAGTGGAACTGAAGTAATTATAAATATGGGTAACGATTATGCAATTGCCTATGTAGATTTAGCTACCAATATGGATTTGGAAGGCAATGAATATTCCATAATTGATAAAAAAATTCCATTCTATCAAATGGCACTTCATGGTTATGTGAATTATACCGGTGAACCAATTAACTTAGTGCAGAATGCACAAAATGAGATTTTAAATGCAGCTGAATATGGAGCCGGCTTATCTTTCACACTTATGGATGAAACAACATTTACTTTGCAGAAGACCCTTTATACACAGTATTTTGGAGCAGATTATTCAGCATGGCATGATAAAATTATTGAAATCTATACAAGGTACAATAATGAGTTGGGTCATACATTTAATCAGAAAATGGCAGGGCATGAGTTTGTGTCAGATGAACTGACATGTACCATTTATGAAGACGGCACAAAGGTTTTTGTGAATTACAGCTATGATGAATTGCAGGCAAGTGATGGTACTGTGATTCCGGCAAAAGATTATGTTGTGGTTCGATAACCTGAAACAAGATTAAATGGAAGATTAGAAAGGATTTGATTATGAAGAAACAGAAGAAATTAGTGGGTCTTCAAAGGCGTAAGGCAATTTCCGGATACTTGTTTATCATGCCGTTCATTCTGGGATTCTTAGTTTTTATGGTAAAGCCCTTCTTCCAGTCCCTTTACATGAGTTTCTGTAATGTGGAAGTTGGTTCGAGCGGATTTAAAAATAATTTTATAGGGATAACGAATTATGTCAAGGCATTTACAGTTGATCCGGAATTTAATCAGTTACTGACAGATGAAATTGCAAGTTTGTGCATCAATTCTTTAGCAGTTATGGTGTTTAGTTTCTTTGTTGCCTTGATATTGAATCAGAAGTTCAAGGGACGTGCATTTGTAAGAGCAATATTTTTTCTCCCTGTTATACTTTCTTCCGGTGTTATATTAGGCGTTGAAACTGATAATGCACTGCTATCAAGTGTACAAGATATGATTGAGGAAAGTGGTACAGGTAACAGTATTTCAATAACGCTTCAGGAGATCTTGGTATCCTCCGGTGTTGGTACAAGAATATTCAACACAGTTTTTGAAATTGTAGATACTATTTATGATGTGGCAATTGCTTCTGGTATTCAGATTATTATTTTCCTATCCGGACTTCAGACGATATCTGAGAGTATGTATGAAGCAGCAGCGATAGAAGGATGTAGCAAATGGGAAAGTTTATGGAAGATTACTTTCCCCATGATTAGCTCTCTGTTTTTAGTAAATTGGATTTATACCATTATAGATTTCTGTATGAGATCAGATAGCGAAGTGATGGAAAAGATAAGCGAGGAAATGATTGTTCAGATTAACTTCGGTTTTTCATCGGCTTTAGCCTGGGTGTATTTCCTGATTGTAATGGCTATCATAGGTTTAAGCTCACTTATTATTTCAAAGGGGGTTTACTACTATGAATAAGCAGAAGCAAACTACATATCAGACGATGAGCTTTTGGGAAAGAAACCGACATTCGGGGGGGTATTTACTAAAAAAGAGCCTTGGTTCTATTGCATTTAGGATAGTGAGAGCACTTTTATTATTTGGTATGTGCTTTATGATACTACAACCTATCTTGAATAAGATTTCCATCAGTTTCATGGCAGAGGAAGACTTATATAATACAATGATTATTTCGGTGCCGGAACATTTTACTACAGCAAATTATACGTTGGCATCGCAGTTTATGTCCTTTGGTAGTTCATTAATAAATACGTTAGTAACTTCGATAAGCATAGCTCTTCTACAGATTACGGTATGTACTTTCGTAGGCTATGGTTTTGCAAGATTTAAATTCCCGTTTAAAAAGTTCTGGTTCTTTTGTGCTATATTGATCATTATTGTGCCACCCCAGACTATTTCAACATCCTTATTCTTGCATTTCAGATTTTTTGATTTCTTTGGAATAATAAAAGCGATAACAGGATCATCAATTAATTTAAGAGGTTCGGTAGTTCCATATTACCTAATGAGTGCTGGGTGTATGGGGTTGAAGAATGGATTGTACATATTTATGATACGTCAGTTTTTCCGTACCATTCCAAAGGAATTAGAAGAAGCAGCATATGTAGATGGATGCGGTACCTTTATGACATTCGTAAGAATTATGCTTCCGGATGCAAAACCGATATTAACATCATGTTTTCTGTTTGCATTTGTATGGCAGTGGACAGATAGATTCTATTCTAGAATGTTCCTTGGTAATATAAAACTTTTGTCCACGCAATTATCGATTCTTGCTGATAGACTGGATGCATATATTGTCAATACATTAGGTAATCCTGCAGGAGCATCGATTGGTTATACAAATGCAATTACGGCTACAGGTACTTTAATGGTAATTGTTCCCTTGGTAATTTTATATCTATTTGCACAGAAGGGCTTTGTAGAGAGTATAAGCTCTTCCGGTATTAAGATGTAGAATAATGATTTTGTATACTTGCAGGAGCCTGCGATCCCAGAAAATGCAGGTGAATGCTATGAGAATAAGATATAATGAAAAGGAGGATTTATGAAAAGTATAATTGTAAAGAAACTGATCGCAACTTGTCTTGTTGCAGCTATGACGATATCTATGGTTGCTTGTGGGCAAAAAAACGCAGCAACGCCAGGTCCTACGGACAGCGAGCCTACAAAAGCAGCTCAGACTAGCGAACCAACAAATGAGCCACAACCCACAGAACCTGCAGAAGAGCTTGGAAAGTATACTGTAATCACTGATGAAAGCGGAAATCCAATCGACTTAGGTGGAATGGAAGTTATTATCCGTGACTGGTGGTCTTCAGGTGAAGTAGCAGAACCAACTAATGCTTATGAAGAAGCACGTAAAGAATATCGTGACTGGATTCAGGAAACATATAACTTTACGATCAAAGAAATAGCTATTTCTGACTGGGGTTCAACTCCTGAAGATTTCTTAAATTATGCTACTACCGGTGGAGATGAAAACTATGTATTCGTACTTCGTCAGGGTAGTGAATTAGTAGCTGCTATGAACAGTGGCTTAATGTTTGATTTATCTACTTTAGATTGTCTTGACTTCTCCGAAGCAAAATGGCAGCAGAGTGGCCTTCACAAGAAGTTGTCTAAGGGTGATGCCATTTATGGTATGAGAGGCATTGCTCCTGAAGCTAGAGGAGGTATGTATTTCAATAAGAGATTATTAGAAGAGGCAGGATACACTGCAGAAGACATTTATAACTTACAAGAGAATGGCGGATGGACATGGGATAAATTTGTAGAGATTTGTTCTAAGATTCAAGCGGACACTGATAACGATGGTGTAATTGACCGTTATGCAATGGTTAATTTCGGTAGTACTTTCTATGGCTCAGCTGTTGCTTCCAATAACGGAGATTTCATTAGAATGGAAAATGGAAAGTACGTTAATGCACTTGAGACCAATGAAACTTTAGATGCATTGAACTGGGCACTTGATATGTTAACTACCTATGATTATCCTCAGCCAGAAGGTTCTGAATGGAATTATTGGGCAGAAGCATTCACAACTGGGAAAGGTGTATTCATTGCTGGTGAAGCTTACCAAGCAGGTCAAGATTGGGGTACTATGGAAGATGATTTCGGTTTTGTTTGCTTCCCTAAGGGTCCTGCAGCATCAGACTATACCAATATTTACAATGATAATGTTTATGCAATTCCAGCTTGCTATGATGCTGAAAAGGCGTGGAAGATTGCATTTGCTTATAACCTTTATACAGAACCAGTTCCTGGATATGAAGATTACAACGATGCATTATCAGGATATTATAATAATTTCAGAGATACAGAATCAGTTGATCTAACTATCGCAAGATTATTAGAAAATGGTAGAGTTACATACCACTCCATGATTCCGGGTCTTGATCTTGGTCCAGATCTTATTTGGGGATTAAGTAAAGATAACACTCCTGCACAGGCAGCTGAAGCTATCAGAAATACCTGGGCGGCTTATCTTGAAGATGCTAATAAATAACTTGGTTCAGCATGACAATTGCATTATATTAGCGACTGGTTGCTGAAAACAGACAATTCGGTTGTTAATATTAAGAGGGGGTGTTTCTGGGCACCTCCTCTTTTTGTGATTACAGATATTGTAAAGAAATTATATACAGGCACTTGAAAATTTGGGTAAAGAAGATCAGGAATGAAAAAACAAGGGTGATATTAAATGTGGTAATAATAGCCATCAAATACCACCTTTATACAAACGATAATTGTGCAATGTATACAAAAAAGCCGTAGCTTTTTGTCGAATTTCGGTATGGAAAAACTGATATATCAGTGCTAATATATCAGTGCAAGGTGCTTTTCTATGACATATAAAAATATTTAAGAAGAGAATGAGAGGATAAGACAATATGGATATGACATTGCGTTGGTTTGGTACAGGATATGATTCTGTAACATTAGAACAGATTCGTCAGGTGCCGGGAGTAAAAGGAGTAGTTACAACACTTTATGGTACACAACCAGGTGAAGTGTGGAGCATTGAAGATATTAGAAAAATAAAAAAAGAAGTCGAAGATGCAGGACTTGTTATTAGTGGAATCGAAAGTGTAAATATTCATGATTCTATTAAAGTGGGTACACCAGACCGTGAACAGTACATTGAAAATTATATACAGACACTTGAAAATTTGGGTAAAGAAGATATTCACATGGTATGCTATAACTTCATGCCCGTATTTGACTGGACAAGAAGTGACCTTGCGAAGCTTCGTCCAGATGGTTCAACAGTTCTTGCCTATGATCAGGAAATTATTTCACAGATTGATCCTTTTGCGATGTTTGAAGGTATGGATAAGAAGTCAAACGGATTTATATTACCGGGATGGGAACCGGAACGTATGGCTCGCATAAAAGAGCTATTTGAAATGTACAAGGATGTAGATGAAGAAAAATTGTTCCAGAATTTAGTATATTTCCTGGAACGTATTATGCCTGTATGCGATAAATATGATATTAATATGGCAATACATCCGGATGATCCGGCATGGCCTGTATTTGACCTTCCCAGAATTATTACTGGAAAAGAAAAAGTCCTCAGACTGATGAATGCTGTTGATAATGTACATAATGGTGTTACATTATGTACAGGTTCCCTTGGATCGAATCCTGAGAATGATATTGTCGATATAATTCATTCATTAAAAGGAAGAATACATTTTGCACATGTAAGAAACCTGCAGTACAATAGCCCTGGTAATTTCCAAGAAGCTGCTCATCTTTCCTCTGATGGAAACATTGATATGTTTGCAATAATGAAAGCACTTTATGATATAGGGTTTAATGGAATTATACGTCCTGACCATGGAAGAGCAATCTGGGGCGAAGTATCCATGCCTGGATATGGATTATATGACAGAGCTCTTGGGGCATGTTATCTAAATGGACTTTGGGAAAGTATTGAAAAGCTTGATAGGTTATAATAATATATATATAATGGATAAAGTTATAAAAATATTAACACATAAGTTGGGTAATATATGAATGAGGACTTATTAAAAAGAATAGTTGATGTAGATAAACCTAAGGTTGCAAGTGCTAATGTATATGATAATCTTTACAGGGAAATAATTGAACTTATGCTTAAACCAGGTTCGATCATAAGTATTAAAGATATGTGTGAGCATTTTAATACGGGGCGTTCTCCTATGCGTGACGCCCTGATAAAGCTAGAACAAGAAGGACTTATTACATCACTACCTCAAAGAGGAATCATGATATCCAAAATTGATTTCTCACGTGTTGAGCAGGAGCTTTTTATGCGTGTGTGCGTGGAAGAACGTGTCATGGATGAATTTATTAAGAAATATAAACCGGAAGATATTGTACAGCTTGAGGAATTTCTTGCAATGCAAATTGAAGCGATCAAGGAGAAAGACTATCGCCGGGTGATTGAAATGGATGATAAGTTTCATAATGTATTCTATGATGCGACGAATAAACTTTTCTGCGTAAAAACAATACAGCAGGTATCAGGTCATTACAAACGATTTCGTCTACTTACTATGATTGATGAAATAATTGCAGAAGATGTAATAGAGCAACATAGGCAAATAATAGCTTCAATCAAAGAAAAAGATACAGAAAAAATGTATAAGGTTATGAAAAAACACTTTTCCAAAATACACGAGGAAGAGATTGCTTTGTGTAAAAAATATCCTTATTTATTTACGGAAGGCGATAACTGGGAAAAGGAAGAGAAATTTTGGAGTGAAGATTTCCTTGTAACATTATGTAAATGAAAGCGGTGACAATATATGAAATTGAATGATAAAGAGCTTTTGGATAAGGAACAATGGGAAAAAGCAGGTATCAATCTATTTGAATTCAATCGTCAAAAAATGTGTAGTCATACAAAAGAAGAACCTGTATGGATTCATTTTGGAGCAGGTAATATTTTTCGCGCCTTTCCAGCTGCGTTGCAGCAGAGGTTACTAAACGAGGGTCTTGCTAGTCAGGGAATCATTGCAGTTGATGGTTATGATTCTGAAATAATAGAATTGATGTACAGAACGCATGATAATCTCAATCTTTTAGTTACTCTAAAATCAAATGGATCGATTGAGAAAACTGTAATCGGAAGTATTGCAGAATCACTCATTTTGGATAGTAAAATTGAAACGGAATATTCAAGGCTCAAAGAAATTTTCAGATGTAGAAGCTTGCTGATGGTCAGTCTTACAATAACGGAAAAGGGTTATAGCCTAGTAAATGGGAATGGAGAATTTCTTCCTGTAGTAATGGATGATTTTGAAAAAGGACCTAATTCCCCTGATAGTTATATTGGTAAACTTACTGCACTTTGCTATGAAAGATACTTGAGTGGCGCTTTTCCAATTGCACTTGTAAGTATGGATAATTGTTCACACAACGGAAGTAAACTCTATGACGCTGTTCATGCATTTGCAGTTAAATGGATTGAAAATGGACTAGTGGATGTTGGATTTAAGGATTATATTGAAAATTCTGATAAGGTATCATTTCCGTGGAGTATGATCGATAAAATAACTCCTCGTCCTGATGACAGTGTTAAGAAAATGCTGGCTGAAGTAGGATTTGAAGATACCGAAGGAATTGTGACATCAAAGAATACCTATGTTTCTCCTTTTGTAAATGCAGAAGAGGCACAGTATCTTGTAATAGAAGATAAATTTCCAAATGGCCGTCCAGCACTGGATAAAGCCGGAGTAATATTTACGGATCGTGAGACAGTGGATAAGGTTGAAAAGATGAAGGTATGTACTTGTTTGAATCCACTACATACAGCATTGGCTGTGTTTGGGTGTCTTCTAGGATATACTAAGATAAGCGATGAGATGAAGGATAAAGAGCTTGTTGAGCTTGTAAAAACAATAGGATATAAAGAAGGTCTTCCTGTAGTTGTGGATCCAGGGATCATATCACCAAAAGCATTCATAGATGAAGTGCTTAATGTCCGTATTCCAAATCCATTTATGCCTGATACACCACAACGTATAGCGTGTGATACATCACAAAAGATTCCAATCAGATTTGGAGAAACAATTAAATCATACATGGCAAGTGAAACCCTCGATGTAAAGGAACTGAAGTTTATTCCTCTTGTACTTGCAGGATGGTGCCGTTATCTTATGGGTGTAGATGATGAAGGCAACAGATTTGATGTAAGTCCTGATCCTATGTATGATGTTTTAAAGGAAAAGATTTCAGGAATTGAATTAGGACAAAAAGGTCCATTCCACGATATTTTAAACCCTATACTTAGCGATAAGAAGATATTTGCGGTTGATTTATATGAGGCGGGTCTTGGAGATGTTGTAGAAACTCACTTTACAGAATTAGTTGCAGGACCTGGAGCCGTACGTGCTACATTAAAAATGCTTCTTGCTGAGTAGAAATTACAGACGCCAATTAATTAATTATAAAATATACAGACAAATGAAATTGATACAGTATATGTTGTTTTTGGATATTCAGGGGGTAACTCCCACTGTATCCTTCCTTCTGACTTTCCTGATCTTCCCAGGCCTTAGCTGGCTACTGGAGCGAAAAGTAATGGTTCGCTCTAACTAGATAGTACTTAAAGTGTACTTTATCGGATAAAAATATGCCTGCTCTTACGTATTTCGCAGAGAGTAGGCATATTCATTTACGCGAAGGCGCGTTCGTAATAAAAAAGCATAGCGTTGTTTTTTCGGACGCGCCCGCGATAACCCGAGAAACTCGCG
>JAEYOY010000055.1 GCA_023411215.1 Bacillota bacterium
TTACCATTGCTCGTGCTATGGTTGAAGATGCACCGCTTTTGATTCTTGATGAAGCAACATCGTCTGTTGATACAAGAACCGAATTGAAAATTCAAAGGGCAATGAACAAACTGAGCGAAAACAGAACAAGTTTTGTAATAGCACATAGACTGTCGACTATACGTGATGCGGATTTGATTATCTATATGGCTGATGGAGATATTAAAGAAGCAGGAACTCACGACGAATTAATCAAGAAAAACGGTTTATATGCAGGATTATATAATAGTCAGTTTGTCGGAACTTCAGCATAATACTGCTTTTGTCCTGAATCTCAGTGAATTTTCCAAACAGCAGCAAAAATGACATAAGAGTCTGAATATGACAAAGGGCATTTACCTTGCCGTTTTCAGAGAACGATTTATCTTTCGGAGCATATAACACATAATGGAGCATTAAATTTCATACAGCCTTTCATAGGGGTTGCTGCAGAAATATATCTAAGGAAGGAAGATGAATAAGCTAATATAAAGCCTATTCATCTTCCTTCCATAGATATATATATTTTGCATCAGCCCCTATTGATTAGATTAATTGAAGGGCTTTTAACAAATAAATTAAGAAAAAAATGGGTAAGCGGCAAATAAAAAGCGTCTTTTTATAAAAGCCCTGGCATGTTAGTATCATATCAGGGCTAAACCTTTGTGAGTTTGGAAAGTTGCTAGTATATTGATTAATACTATCAGTACAGGAGAAAGTAAAAAAGACGCTGTTTATTTGCCGCTTACAATATAAGCTTAAAAAATATATATCAAGAACCCAACAGCATCATTTTATAGAACAACGGTAAAGCAGACGGAGCTACCATCCTCACTATTGACAGATATTTTACCATGATGTGCTTCAACAATCGATTTAGCAATGGATAACCCAATACCATATCCACCGGTTTCCCTCGATCGGGATTCGTCAGCACGATAAAAACGATCAAAGAGCCGATTCAAATTATTCCTGTCAATCCGGTCGACAGAATTACATATCTCAAGCTTCATACCTTTTTTGTAAGCAGAGAATTTAACCTTAATGAAGCCTTGGGTATTGGAATACTTCATGGCATTGTCAAGTAAGGTAGATACCAGCTGTTCGATACAGCCTTCATCTCCTTGAAAAGTCAGATTTGGTTGAACTTCGATATTCAGCCCTTTGTTCTGACTTTCCGCCATCGCAAGAAAGGAATGTGCAATCCTCTCTACACATTTACTAATATCAAATTCCTGATAGGATATTTTAATATTGTCTTCCTCCATCTTAGATAAGGTTAGAAGATTTTTCACCAGTTTATCCAAACGGGAGATCTGATTACGAATGCTGGTAATCCATTCACTTTCTCCGTTTGTCAACTCCAGAACATCTGCATTTGCTGATATAATTGCAAGCGGTGTTTTGATTTCATGCCCTGCATCCGTGATGAACTGCCTCTGCTTCTCCATACTGATAATAATAGGATTAATTGCTCTCTTGGAGAACACTGACACAAGAATAAATACTAACATAAGTGTTCCTAAAGCGACTGCAGCAGAGGTTAGAAGGAAATAGAATACCAGCTGAAGCTCTTTCCTGCAGTCCAGAAAGATTAGCATGGAACCCTCAGTCGTACGAAAGGCTTTATATTTATAATAGCCTGTATAGCCGATAGTCTTTCCTGAAGTAATCACTGTTTCGGAATATTCCAGTGCATCATTAGAGGTTACCGCCGAGATATGACTTGTGTCAATCTCCTTTGCCCTTCCTTCTTCATCCAGCATAACCAAGAAATATCTCGTCTGAAACCTTGTCTCTTCATTCATCTCAAAGCCGGGTCGACCGCCTCTCGGAGGTACAACACCAGGATTAAACTCCGGAAATCTACCTTGATTTTCTGATAAAATGAGAAGTGTTGCCTCCGCTGTCCGATTGATCTTATTGTAATTGATAACGTTGATGGTACCCACCAACAGTACCAGAACGAGGCATAAAGAGCTCATCGTTATCATAATAAACTTTCGTTTTAATTGACTAATCATCCTTCTCCTCCAGAGTATAACCAACACCCCGCACCGCCTTAAGCTTAACGGTAGCACCTAAGGACTCTAGTTTCTTCCGGAGATAGGATATATACACCCACACCACATTAATCTCTGCCTCAGAATCATAGCCCCAGATACGTTCCATGAATTGCTCCGTGGAGATCAGGCGTTTGGGGTTGTTCATCAGCATTTCCAACATCTGAAATTCTTTATTGCTTAGCCTGATAGAAACGTCTAGATTGGATAATTCATAGCTTTCTTTATTCAAACTGATATTTCCTAGTTGTATCAGGTTGGGAGTAAACTCCGCTTTCCTCCGAGTCATTGCGCGAACCCTTGCCAGAAGTTCTCCCATCGCGAAAGGCTTGCTGAGATAATCATCTGCTCCCATATCAAGACCTCTAATCCGATCCTCAATTTGAGACTTCGCTGTCAGCATCAGAATCGGGGTGTGTATCCCCTTTTCTCTCAGCTTAGCCAACACCTCTAAGCCACTTAACTGCGGCATCATGATATCCAGAATTATCACGTCATACTTCCCCGATAAGCCATAATCCAAGGCGTCTGCGCCATTATATACAGCATCTATCGAATAATTATTATGTTTTAATATCATCACAAGAGCATTAGACATTTCCTGCTCATCCTCAGCCAACAATACTCTCATATCTCTACCTCCTGCCATTCATACCCATCAACCATTCTTATCATAGCTTAATCATGTCGAAATATCAAATATCTTCTATCTTGGACAAATCTCAATATAATTATTTTATTAGATTTTATATAAGAAGAATCTCTTCTAATTTCTAGTTTCGTTAGAATTTAATTCCTTATACTAATATGATATTACCTTAACCTTAAAATTACTTAAAGGACCCTATTGCTCAGTTTTCACTTACTTATTGGTAAGTATACCGAGATACAGGGTCCTAGCTTAATGTTTCACTTTATTCTTATGCCATTTTCATTTCAATATCAGAATGTAGTATAGATATCTATGGACTATGAAAATCAGCTAGTAAATACTGTGCTATTACGTAGCGGAAAGTAATTAATCAGATACAAATTGTGTTTCATGCTTCTGAAAGAAATCCACCCTTGGTTCAAGAAATTTCAACCTGTGGGTCTCACTATTTGCCGTCAGCTCCTCCAAGGTATCAAATATGTGATCCCAATTCCATAGCTCCACTCCAACACCAAGATATTCCCGTATCATCTCACAGCCTGCTGGTGCAATCGGATGAAGTAAACTTACGATTGTGCGAACTGCATGAAAAGTATCAATAAGCACCTGACTACGAAGCACACTGTCCTCGTTCATCTCTGCAACACGTATGTTATTCACCCAGTACTTATTCATATTTCGAATGTATGTGTCAAGAACTTCGGTTACACGATGAAATTCATGATTATACATGTGGCGCTCATAGGTGAGAATTGCCTGGATTGATTCGGTTCGGATCTCTTCACTAATTCTCCCTTGCGGTAGTCTTGACTCATAATATTTCTGAGATGTATAGAAACAAGACCGTACCATGCGGTTATATACGTTCGTGAGCAGATTCCCTTCCTTCAGTACAGTGTCCTGGCCTTCCTTATTCTGCATATAGACCTGAGGCATAAAGCTAACACTCTTTGTATCCAGACCCAAGCTCAAGAAATGCATTCGTAATTGCTCCGGTGTATAATAATCAAGCAGCTCCTTTGCCATAGGTGGCTTACTCTCCGAACTCGAGCTGGCCTTCTTATCCATGAATAGAACATGATTATTCGCTACCAGATGCGGGAGCATCAATTCTCCATCCTTCGGCCAGATATCCGGCTTATCGGAATTTAATGCCATAAACATTGCCATCTCAGCTAGTCCATAGAAATAGATATTATCTTCTCCGATGAACTGATATACCTTCGCGTCTTCTGAGCACCACCACCTCTTCCATTCAGTTTCTTCCTTATGAAGCTGCTCAAAATACGTTCTGGTGAAGGAGATCGGTGCCCATAAGGATTCCGGCCATACCCAAAAGGTAAGGTGATCCAACCCTTCTTTCTCAGGAACCTTTACGCCCCATTCTATATTTCCGGTCAAGCGAAAAGGCACCAATGTCTTTCCGGTTCGATAATAAATACCCCTCTCGCTAAGCCTAGTTCCGGCTTTCTCTCTATCCGATAATGTATCAAATTCCATGGTAATTGATGCTTTATTTGCTTCCTCAATCAGCGTATGCTTTGGTAATCTCTCTCTTATCATCTCCAGAAGCTCACGCTGGTTTTTCTTGATATAGATCAAAGGTTTCTTTAAGAATTCCTCCATGGCACTTAGCTGATACTTCCGTGAATTCGTATTACTTCTAAGGTATCCGATATATTCTGCTAATTGCTCCCCAAAGTCCTCCAGACAAAAATACCAATTGGTAACCTGTATCACCTCTGGGGTTTTTCCTGATAAGGTACTCTTTGGGTTTATTAATTCGTTTGGCATATACTGATGTCCCTGGGAGCATTCATCTGCATAACCCTTATCGGAGGAGCAGCCCTGGATAGGACATTGTCCAATTACCTGACGTCCGTTCAAAAGTACCCTGAATTCCGGATCATAGAACTGAGGTGTGGATAGCTTCTGCAGGAAACCTTTCTGGTACAATGCTTCAAATATCTCTTCGGATACCCGAGTGTGAATCTCTCCGCTATGACCAAATGCGGAGGTACCATAAAGATTAAGACTAATCTGATACTGATCAAGTGCTTCCTTTTGCCTCTGATGATTCTTCTTAACATATTCCTCAATCGATATACTTTCCTCTGACTCCTCCTTAAGCTTTCGATAGCTTTCCAGAATCGGGGAACCATAACAATCTGTTCCAGATACAAATACTACATTGTCCTCGCCGATTCGGTCCCGCAGGAATCTAGCAAATACATCCGCATGGATAAATACTCCTCCAATATGCCCAAAATGCAGTTCCTTATTACCATAGGGCATTCCGGCTGTTATTACAGCTCTCTTCGGAAACACAGGTCTTTCCTCATAATTTTTCTTCATCTTCATTCACTCCTATCTGAAATAATAATTTAGATATCTGTAGGCGTGAACCAGAAAAGCATACTCAATTTTCTTCTCCGATGCTTACGATCATTCTTTGCATGTTCTATCATAAAACCGGAAGAATCACTCTAAGCAAGCTTCTCCGATTCTCGTGCTTGTTCGCATATATACAAGCAAGTTAATGTTCAATTTGCTTATGTGTACATAATCAAAAAACGCCCCTACAGATTGTTCTGTAGGGGCGAAAATATTCTTCGCGTTGCCACCCTATTTCATTAATATGTCGCCATACTAATCTCATTGAGTACGAATATACTCTAGTTCTGTAACGTGAACTCACGTCATAGCATCACCTTAATAGGATCCGTATGAAGCTCCGAGGCTTGTTTCGCTACATTGGGGTTATTCCTTCTCAGCTAACGGAATTCTCTGTACACCCTCCGGGTAGTTACTCTTCTCATCATAGCTTTTGTTTCATTAAGCGAAGATCAAGTTTCACTTATTTCAACTAGTATATTCATAGGATGTAATTTTGTCAAGGTCTTTATTCGATTATAATGGTATGCCTATTCTATCATGATGTACGTTCTGAAGCATCTGTAAAATAAGGAATGATAATATAATTGCCAGCGTGTATCTCATCGGATACCATGCCATTGCTGTCTTTTATTTCTTCGATATATTCGTTCAAATCATCATATTCATCTGTGAAATATAAGGATGCAATATCCCACAGAGTATCACCCTTCTTCACTTCAATTGTAGTTACCAGCTTCGTGCGATCCGCTGCTCTCTGCGCGGTTACAGTCTTGGTAATAAAAAATACAGAAAAAATAACGACCAGTAATAATACTGCAATGCCATATCTCCATATTCTCTTCTTATTCAGCTGATAATATCTGTTACCTTCCATAATATAATCTGCCGTTCTATTCATCTTACATACCCTCCCAAGGTTTTATCTCTTTCGTAACTTTAACTGTTAACCGTCCGCTTCGCGCAAGCTTCTTGATATTGATAAAAGTAAGTCAGGCTTATAGACTTTCTTTTATTATGTATTCGAATGAGTAGATATCTAATCAGCATCTCTCATTGATCTCAGTATAGTATGGGTTATGGTCATCCGATGTCTTATTATAAAACTTTTTTAATTATTATATTGTCCGTTCTAATTACCCGAACATATGATACGAACATTTGTTTCTATATTTCGATTATATAATGCAAACGTATGTTTGTCAACAGATTTCGAACATATATTTTGTTTTACAAACATTTTTTCGTTTTTCAGAACATAAGTTTTGCATTTTTAAATAGAATATGTTATAATGGTGCAAATAGGAAATGGAGGCAGATACTTATATGGGCTATGGTAGAATAAGCAATAAGCAGAAAGAAATACTCGAATATTTAAAATCTCAGATAATCAATAAAGGATATCCCCCGGCAGTTCGTGAAATTTGTGAAGCCGTGAAGTTAAAATCGACCTCGTCCGTACACTCCCATCTCGAGACCTTAGAGAAGAACGGCTATATCCGCCGTGACCCTTCCAAACCGCGTGCAATTGAGATAATTGATGACGAATTTAATCTGACAAGACGTGACCTGGTGAATGTACCGATTGTCGGCACCATCACTGCAGGTCAACCAATTCTTGCTGTTGAGAATATTGATAGTTATTTCCCGATTCCGGCAGAATATATGCCGAATGAAGACACCTTTATGCTGAAGGTTAAAGGCGAAAGTATGATTAACGTTGGTATATATAATGGGGATAAGATCTTAGTGCAGAAGCAATCCCATGCCAAGAACGGTGATTATGTCGTTGCACTGATCGGTGAAGAAGTAACCGTTAAGACCTTCTATAAAGAGAATGGTTATTATCGCCTACAGCCGGAGAACGATACTATGGAGCCCATCATTGTATCCGATCTGAACATACAAGGTAAAGTAATCGGATTATTCCGAATGTTTCCCTAAGAAATTTGTATAGCTACTTATTATTTGATTCATGAGATATAAATTTATAAGTATAAATCAGATGTATACGATAGCAAGAACGCTTTTCAAACTTTCTGTCGTCACGAATAGAAAGGGAAGCCTCGCGGCTTCCCTTTTATGATAAGTATATGATAAATAAATTAATCTTCTAGCTGCTCTCTGCTAACAGTCTTACCATCTCTCCAGATACGTTCCAGGTTGTAGAACAGACGATCCTCCTTAGAGAATACATGCACTACCACATCGCCGTAATCCATCAGAATCCAACTGGCACTTCTCACACCTTCTATTCTCTTCGGCTCATAACCATTTTTACTTAAGGTATCCGATACCGAGTTCATAAGAGCATCTACCTGGGAGGAGTTAGTTCCGTTTGCGATTATAAAATAATCAGCGATAATCGAAATATCTTTTATCTCAATTACTGTGATGTCTTCACCCTTCTTCTCTTCTAATGCCTCATAAGCAAGTCTAACCATTTTCTTTGAATTGTCCATTGCAATCCCCTTTCAATCTCTATGTTACTTTCGAAACCTCTACAGCTTATTGTGTGCATTAAGCTTTGTTTTATAATATTCATAAGTATCTACTGTCATTGTATCAATGTCAGCCTTTGATTGTTCCAGATATCCCAAAGTATTCTCCAGAATCATAAGCACAGCCAGGTCAAGCTCCGTATAAGCCATTGCCCTAATTTCATCAATTCTCGGTAAAGGCTTGCGGTATGGCTCAATATAATCGGCTGTAAATATAATCTTCTCTAGCAGAGTCATATTCGGTCTGCCGGTGGTATGATATACGATAGAACTGATGATCTCCGAATCCTCAATACCAAACTGTTCTCTGGCATAGGAAGCTCCCACCTTACCATGCAGCAAAAATGGGCATCGTGCTTCAATTTCAGTTATCTCAAGATGAAATTTCTCACAGTATTGTAGTAGTTCTTGATCAGATATATTCCTAGCACAATCGTGAAGAATGCCGGCGATACTGGCTTTCTCAGTATCATAGCCATATATTACGGCAAGGTCACAAGCTACTTCCTCCACACCAATGCTATGAATGTAACGCGGTTGCTTTAAGGTCTCTTTTATTCTGTCCCGCAATAATTCTAGATTCATTCCATCTATTCCTCCGGTATAAATTAAAATCAGGTTTTTCAATAAGCTTACAATAGAAAGCACGTTTTCGCAAACTTTCTATTGTCATGAACGATAGAAAGCACGCTCCGTGAACTTCTATTGTCATTAATTTGTGTTGTCGTCCAAGCTCGCAGCTTTTTGGTAACATATTGGATCAATATGATATAGCCTGTGTTGACTAATATATCTGGCTACTTGATCCGGCAGATAATATCGGATTGTCTTATTCTGAGCAACCCGGCTGCGAATATCTGCTGAGGCAATCTGTATGGTAGGCATCGAGATCAATTGAATGTCTGCATGAAACTGCTCCTTCAAAAGCTCTGCCTGAGCTGTAAGCTTTATTCCGTCTACATGATCTCTCGTGGCTGCAACCACTGTACATAGATCAAAAATGACCTGTGGTTGATGCCACTGATGCATCATAAACAGGGAATCAGCTCCAACGATGAAATAATATCGAACTTCTTGATTTAGTTTGGATAAAAGTGTTAAGGTGTCTGCTGTATAGGTATAACCATCGCGTTCCATTTCAACAGTTGAAAGAGTAAAATGAGAATTGTCCTGAATTGCCAGGTTAATCATGTCCACTCTCTGCTGATCCGTAATCATTTCCGGCCTTGCTTTATGGGGAGGATTCTTTGAGGGCATAAAGAGGATTTGATCCAAACCAATCTGTTCGTAAGCATTTTCCGCTAAGAACAAATGCCCGTTATGAATCGGATTAAAGGTTCCTCCCATAATTCCAATTTTCTTCATCAGTCCACTGCCTTCCTATTCTTTATCAGGCTTTCTTATCGATATTATTGAGCTGTATTTTTCGATTTCTTCTCTACAGGAAGAACAATTTTCTTCTTATCCTTAGATTCTCTATATAATACAATCTTCTTACCAATCACCTGAATCACTTCAGAGTGGGTACGCTCTGCTAACATCTGTGCCATCTCCTTAGGATCATCCGCACAGTTCTTTAGGACGCTAATCTTGATTAATTCTCTGGCTTCCAATGCTTCGGATACCCCCTCAGTAAGTTCCGGAGTTAAAGCAGACTTTCCGATCTGATAGATCGGATCAATTGTCATTGCCAAGCCCTTTAAATAAGCTCTTTGCTTTGTTGTCATCAGTATACTCCTTTCAAAAGTAAACATACAATTCTTTAAGCTAAATTATATCGTTATGGTTATTCTTATCCTCTATAATGGGTCTACTTATAATAGTCGAAGCTTAAGCCATACATCCTAACGGTATCACCTTCTCCAATTTCAAGCTCCTCCAGCTTCTCCAGAATACCATTATCCTTTAAAAACTTTTGGAAGAATTCAAAGCCCTTCTCTGAATCGATATTAGTATAACCAAGCATTCTCTCGATACGAGGTCCTTCCACAACAAATAAATGCTCATCTTCCTTCCATACCTCGAAGGGAAGGCTGGAGCTTGCCATATCCTCAGGGAAGAATTCCTTCTCGAATACAATTGGAGTGCTATCCAGATTATTCAGCATTCCCTTTACATGGTAGAGAAGCTCCTTCATGCCCTTACCGCTGACAGCGGAGATAGAAAATACCGGAATACCCATAGGCTCATACTTTTCTTTGATTTTCCTGATTATCTCTTCGGCATCCTCTTCCATCATTACATCAGTCTTATTCGCAGCAATGACTTGCGGACGCGTTGCCAGTTCTGCATTGTATGCTGTCAGCTCTGTATTAATCTTCTCAATATCCTCGATCGGGTCTCTTCCCTCGGTGGAAGCTGCATCCACAAGATGAATGATAACCTTAGTACGCTCAATATGTCTTAAGAATTCATGACCTAATCCAAGTCCTTCGGAAGCACCTTCGATTAATCCCGGAATATCAGCAATCACAAAACCGCCACCTTCCAGGTCGACCACGCCAAGGTTAGGACTTAAGGTGGTAAAATGATAGTTACCGATCTTTGGTCTAGCATTCGTTACACGAGATAACAAGGTCGACTTACCTACATTTGGGAAACCAACCAAGCCCACGTCTGCAATAACCTTCAGTTCCAGCAGTACATTCATCTCCTGCGCTTTCTGCCCAGGCTGTGCATACATTGGTACCTGCATGGTAGCGGTTGCATAATGTTGATTACCCTTACCACCACGACCGCCGCGAAGAATCACTTCACGGTTGTGTCCATGGGACATATCGGCAACAACCTTACCTGATTCTTTTTCCTTAATTACGGTACCCGGTGGGACCTTTACGATCAGATCATTTCCGTTTTTACCATGGCATTTCTTCTTGCCGCCGGGTTCGCCGTCCTCGGCACTATACTTACGAACATACCGAAAATCCGTCAAGGTATTAAGACCCTCATCCACTTCAAAAATCAAGTCTCCGCCTTTACCGCCATCGCCGCCATCGGGGCCACCGGCTGGAACAAAGATCTCCTTACGAAAGCTCACATGGCCGTCGCCGCCCTTACCGGAACGAATATAAATCTCCGCTCTATCTGCAAACATTTTATCACCTGTCTGGCGTTAGAAGTGAAAGCTTGTTCCGCTTGTCCTTCTACGCTATCCTCTCTATTTCATACAATTACAATATGTTACTTCTTCACACAAAACAATCATTAGTTTGTGCTGAGGAATATACAGGCACAAACCTCTAAGTTTAAATTGCTTTATATCACACTTAGATTGTTTCCAAAATCTATCATGCTTATTATAATAAAAAAAGCCGTCAACTTCAACACGTATTCTCTATGCATAAATACAGGAACACTTTCTAAGCATTTACTTTCGTAATTCCTGTCTACATCTTTTTATTCTATATTCTTAAACCGGCTTATCTGATGAAGGCAATCCTTTACGATAGACGCGTATGTTTGATACTCCGGTATGTCGATCAGTCTGAAGTATAAGCTTTTTAAAAATGCATTAATATTTACTTCCTTCACCAAATCATCCGGATAAATACCCTTTCTCTCGAAATCGCAAAAACTTCTAATCCAAGCTTCCACTTCCGAGGAAGACAGGATGTTTCTGCCGAGGACTGCCTTTACTGCCGTTATCATCCGTTCCTCTTCAAAATGAGTATAACCATAATGGCTTATATTCACCTTTTTATATATTGCATCTATTATAATTAATAAGTCTTCTCTACCGATTTCATCACATCTCGCAAATTCATCGAGAGCATCTGCTCCATGGGCTGCCCCATATCCGTGTCACCGATATGCTCCAGACAAACGACTGCCAAATCATACGCCTTTCTCTTCTCCGGTATGATACTGTTGTCATCATTAATACGAATTAATAAATCCTTTAGCTCTTTCTTCTCCATAGCTACCCCTCCCAAAATAAACATAAACAGTTTATTATGCGCCCATAAAATGTCAAAAAGAATAAAGCATAAAAGAACCCCAAATCCTGTTCTGAGAATTTGGGGTTAATCTACGAATGTTTAATTACTTCGCTTCTACCGGGTGAACACTAGCTTGTTTCTTGTCTCTACCCTTGCGCTCAAATCTTAAAACGCCATCAACTAAAGCAAATAATGTATCATCACCACCGCGTCCTACATTAACTCCGGGATGGATCTTTGTACCACGCTGTCTGTAAAGAATATTTCCTGCAAGAACAAATTGACCGTCTGCTCTCTTAGCACCCAATCTCTTGGACTCGGAATCTCTACCGTTCTTGGTAGAACCAACACCCTTTTTATGAGCGAAAAATTGAAGGTTCATTCTTAACATGTTCTACACCTCCTACAATTCTAATTTCATATCAGTATATGAGTTACTGTGATTAAGCCTGAGTCAGCTTGATATACTTCTCAGTATATTCCTCTACAATTCCTGAAAGTCCCAATACTAAGGAGCTTAACAGTAAGTTGGAGTTGTTACTCAAAGAAGAAATCACATGAAATTCTATAAAACCTTTTTTCTCATCCTGGTCTAAAGTAAACCGATCC
Source organism: Bacillota bacterium (assembly GCA_023411215.1). Classification (GTDB taxonomy): domain Bacteria; phylum Bacillota; class Clostridia; order Lachnospirales; family Lachnospiraceae; genus Mobilitalea. The sequence continues at coordinate 12,176 of JAEYOY010000055.1, forward strand.
GAGGTAAAATTCTCAATAGAATTAATCGTATTGATTACCAATGCAGACACTGCTGCACATACAATATCACTGCCATACTCCGAATAATCGGCATGTCCGGACAGTTTAAAGCCGGTAACCAAATTCTCTGCATTTTTATATATGGATACGTTAATCATATCACATCTACCTATGCATTAATCTTTTCAATCTTAACCTTGGTAAATGGTTGTCTATGACCATTCTTCTTGTGATATCCGGACTTTCTCTTGTATCTGAAAACAATAACTTTCTTGTTCTTGCCTTCTTCAACTACAGTTGCAGAAACCTTAGCGTTTGCTACAGTAGGATTTCCTACTACTAACTCACCCTTATTCACTGCAAGTACCTGATCAAAAGTAACAGTTGCTCCAGCTTCTAAGCCAAGCTTCTCAACTCTAATGATATCGCCTTCCGCTACCTTGTACTGTTTTCCACCAGTTGCAATAATTGCGTACATATTGGCACCTCCTATTATCATTACTCGCCAACTACGGTGTCCATCCTCAAATGCTATTAAAAACATTTTTGGTATAGAGCTTAAACCTCATTGTGCGGCACACTAAGTTATAGTAGCATAAATGAATTTATTTGTCAAATATTATTTAAACAACTTATATAGTGGTGAAATCGGAACTGAATTGAAAGTTTCACTTCCATTCCTACCCCTAATCCACAGATAAGACTATTTAGTAATTAAATAATAATCTTTACTTAAGAAATTCTTTTGACCACTAAAACTCGTGTATGAGCCATCTCCATAATATGTAAATCCAAGTTTAGTCATAACTTTTTGTGAACCTATATTATCAATAGCATGTCTACAAAAGAACTTCTTCTCCCCTAATGCGCTAATAGCAAAATCTAATATCACTTTTCCTGCTTCCGTAGTCAGACCTCGTCCCCAATATTTTTTCATTATATTATATCCTAGTTCATAGCAATCAAGCTCTTCTTTGTAGTTAATTCCGCCCGAACCAAATAATTCTCCCGTCTCCTTAAGTACAAATCCCCAAGTATAATGTTTTTCGCTATTAATATTCTGCTCCTCAACTTTTAGCCAATCAATCGTATCATTAATGCTTTTATGAATATCCCAAATCATGAACTTTGCTACTTCTACATCCGAGGTCCAATTTTTATATATCTGTTCTGCATCATTAATTGATAGAGGTCGAAGTATTATTCTGTCACTTTCCAATATTGGTGTATTCAATTCAACTTACCTCCATTTTTAAATATTATTAATCGCATTTACCTTCAATCTCTTACCGGTTATCTCATTCACCGCCAGCTCCATTACATCCGTCACCTTGAGAACCTGCTCCGGGAAATTGCATTCATTTTCTCCATGATACTGGCCCATCAGGACAGTCAGACCAAAGACCTTTTCCTCGTCCTCTACAACTCGTATTGTGCCGTTTCCGCAAACACTCTCATATTCCATGGTACAGGCTCCGTTATCCCGCATCACTAGCTTATGGTTACAGTCCATCTCAAAGCCCACCCTCGGATTCTTACGAAGCAGATCCAGCTTAGTACCTTCCTTAGCTGCATGAAAGTAAAGTTTAAAATTAACACCGTCGAAGGTCACACCAAAATTCAATGGAACAATATAGGGATAATCCTCCCCAAAAAATGCAATTCGGCACACATCACAATTCTTGATGATTCCTAATATCTCATTAAGATCCGTAATCTCTCTGTCCTGTCTTCTCATGGTTAATAATCCCTTTCCTGTCTAGTTTAATCATCACATATATTCAAAATTCAATCCTGAATTCCTTTAATATATCCTCTTCTTCACCGTAATTACCTGATCATAAAGCGCTCTTGTATCCTGAAAGATTACATGGCTTACATTAATTACTGTGATATCCTTTAATCCTAATATGGTCTTCTCGATCTCTCTGGCCCGTTCCATATCCAGTGATGCAAAAGCCTCATCCATCAACAGGATGCTGGCTTTATTAAGTAATGCTCTGGCAATCACGATTCTGCTTCTTTCTCCACCAGAAATATTCTTACCGCCGTCATAAATCATCGAATTCAGACCTTCTGGTAAATTCTTAACAAAATCCGTAAGCCCAGAGGCATTCAATGCCCCCTCCAGCTCCTCGTCCGAATACTCCTTATACAGGGTGATATTATTCCTCACTGTGTCCTCAAAGAGAAACACCTGCTGCTCCACATTAGCAATCAGCTTATAGTAAGAATCTCTCTTTACCTCCCGTAGATCATATCCGTCAATTACGATTCTTCCGGCCGTCGGCTGAAAATATTTACGCAGAAGTCTCAGCAAAGTAGATTTTCCCCCTCCACTGGGACCGACAATAAGGTATTTTCCATTCTTCTTAAGCTTTAAATTAACATCCTCCAGGATTAATTGCTCCTCCTTTTCATAGGAGAACTCCACATTTTCCAGTTCGATTGACTGCTTGAACTCCTTCAAGCAGATATTTTCTTCGTGTGTATCAGAATTTTCCAGTGTCTTCTCCAGCTTACGTATTAAATCACCGGTGGTGAACAGCTTCGGCAGATTTTCGCTGATGTTGAATAGGGGTGACATCATCCGTTGTATTCCTTGCACCACCAGTAATAAACCTCCCGGAGTAACCTTACCAAGAACCGCCAGATAGCCTATACCGCAAATCACTCCATACAGGGAGCCATTGATAAAAAAGTGCTGTACACTGATTACATAGGTAAATACTTTCTCAATATGAAAGCCCTTTTGTTGTATCTCCTCGCTCTTGGTGTAATAATCCTGCGTAACCCGGTCCTGAAGATTATAATTCTTAACTATATGAAAAGCTGATAAAATCTCCTTGATATGTGAAGTATAACCGTCAAACATATCACTGCGCTCTTTATATGACCTCTTGATTTTTTTTGAAGTAACCATTGATATTATCAGATTGACCATTACAATCGCTACCGCCAGTAAAAGCATCCTCAGATCAATTGTAGAAAGGATCCAGAAGCCGGTCAGAAACTGGACTGTTCCACTGCTCACGGTATAAATACCGGTGATCATATTATTCTCAATGGTATCAAAATCGTTTGTCATTGCAGACAGATATGCTGCATTATTTTCTTTTTGAAATTCAGCGATGTTTTTGCCGAATACCCGGTGCATATAATAGCTCTTCATACTGACACTTGCTTTTCTTTTATAATAATTACCTGCCATTACTGCCAGAATACCAGCGGGAATCATTCCAATCGCCAGAATTAGCAGCTCCGGCACCTTCTCCTTCATTAGCTGTAGTTCATGGCCAAGGGCATAATCCAATAGCTTCATCATTTTAATTGTAACAAGAGCATCCAGGACGGCAGAAGACGCTGCAGCAGCCAAGGCTAGAATCAAATAGGGTAATATCGTATAGTATTTTTTTAGCATGTGATCACCTCATCGAAGAATTCCTTCGCCGGATAGCGGTAAACAGCTCCATTTTTTATCTCCAGAACGTAATCATAATGCTGCGTTACTCCTTCGTAGAACCTGTGACTAATGGAAATAACCGTACTGTCGAGTTCAAGAAATACCTTTTCAATTTCTCTTCCCAGCTCCGCATTAAGACTGGATGTTCCTTCATCTACAAAAAGTATTTCTGCATTCTTCGCTATGGCTCTGGCAATGGATATTCTTTGCCGCTGTCCACCCGATAAATTCTTTCCGTTCTCTGTAAGCCGCTCCTCTAACCCGTTTTTCTTCTCCAATATCATGGAGGCCAAACCGCTCACCTTCGATGCATAATTGATCTGCTCCTCTGGAAGGTCCTTGTATAAGGTAATATTGTTCCGTATTGTATCCTCAAACAAAAATACATCCTGGTAGATAAAGGCAACCTTATCATAGAAGGATTTCTCAGAAATCTCCCGATAATCCACCCCGTCAACGGTAATACTCCCTTCAAAACCATCATAAACCTTCGCCAGCAAATTCATAAGTGTCGTCTTGCCGGCTCCGCTGACTCCCTTTATCAGGTATTTCTTTCCCTTTTCGATTACAAAGGAGGCATTGTTTATAATCTCTTTTTGATTATAGGAAAAGTCCACGTGTGAGAATTCGATCTGATGATCAAAGGAGAATTCCCGCTCCCCGTTACCGGCACTGGCATTGCTTTGCTCTGGTCTGGCAATCTTGTGATAAATACCTATGGAAGCCTTCATATAGTTCCACATGGGAAACGCATCAATCATATACTCACTGACTGAGCTACACAGCTGAAATAAGAGTGCAGCTACTCCCAGGCTGACATCACCCTGGATTTGATAACCCAGATAGACCAAAACTACAACCGATGCCACAAATCCAAGAATTCGAATGACGCTCTTTTGCAGCTCTGTAAATACGTTGGCCTCATACTTTTTCTTCTCCAGACACCTAATCATCGTCATACTTTTCTTTAGAAACTTATCCTCTATATTATTCAGCTTAAGAATTTCAAGGCCATGAAAGGTATTGGACATATCGGTGGTAAACTGTTCATTCGTGCTGGAAATCTCCTGCTCCAGTGCAACTGCCTTCTTCCTGAAGAAGCTTGCCAGTGCGTATAATAAGACAGAGAATGTTAACATGCCAAGAGCAAGTCTGTAATCCATCACAAATAGCAGGAACAGAGAAATCGAGATCATCCCAACATCAATCATAAAATTCAGTAATCCAAAGAAAAACTTCTTCTCGAAAATATTAACATCATTAATCAGATTGGATATGTAAACCTCCTTGGATTTCTTCGAATATTGCTGAAAGGGCAGATGAATAATCTTGTCGAACGCCTGCTTCCTGACGTCCAGAATGGTATCTCTCATATAGCGTATGCGAAGAAGACGTGAAAGAAGAAAGTTTAGAGGGGAGTACAAAATGTAAACCGCCGTAAAAAGAAGAGCCAACCGGTAATATTTTAGATCTGCTTTTTCAATGGCCCCTAATATAAATGCAAATAAAGCCATTTGTGCAAAATGCTCAAGCACAAACATTATGGTAGCAATCAGGTATTGAATAAATTTTGACTTTCGTCTGAATAACAGTTCCTTCATTGTGACTCCTTCTAAAACAGAACAAATGTATGGTTTTCAACCATTATATCCCATGCCCCTCGTAAAAGCAACCTCTTTATGACTTGAATTATTGTCGCTGCAGCATCCTAGAGACGGTACTTGGCAGATAACTCATTCTATATATTTAACCAACTCATTTGTAATTTTAATTGCCTCATTTATACTATTTGCAGGTGCTGATATTGTAAGACCATCTTTTGAGGACCAACTCTTCTTTCCTTTCTCTTGTTCATCTGGTTCAAATATGGATATTGATATCTTCTCTCTGGAGTTATCCATATACATATGCCCATAGGAGCTATAATCACCGGAAGCTTCATTGTAGTATAATAAAAGCGCTCCATAGTTATCTGAAAGTCTCATATCCAGCCGGGGTAATTCCTTTTCTCCTATTTTTATGCTTCCTTCAAATCTGTCTCCTTGCAAAAGCCCTCTCGTAATATATCCATTAATATGTATATCGATTTTATCTTCATAGCTTTCGTTTCCAATCCGGTATTGGATGGCGCTATATTCTTTATTTATCTTCTGAGGAATAAAGTACCCAAGTCCAGCTACAAGTAATATTATTATAACTATAATGATTTGTTTATTTTTTTGTCTCATATCAATTATCCCCCATTTGCTTTAAATAAAATGATCTATTTCATCCAACAAATTGCTTCCTCTGCTACGATAAACGGATTGTCCCAATGTAAGAAATGAGATGCCTCTATTCTTTTTACGATATCCTTTTCAAATGGTGGAGTTTTTCCATGACCAGGCAAATCAATTGAAAAAATATGATATTCATTCCCCAATAACTCACCTAGTTCCAAAAAGCTCAAGCTTGTATTCCCAAGCCCATGAATGCAAATAACCGTGGGATTATCCTTGTTCCCCCATTCACTTATTCTAACCTTTATTTCTTCATGATCAACAACGAATTGCTTCATTCCTTTTCTCCAATCACTGAATCTTAACATTATTTATAGAATAATTATTTTCAGTTATATGAACGTTCATTTTAACATATCCTACTGCCTATTATAACAATTCAAAGAACTAATTGACACATATTGGCAGATTTATTATAATATAAGCATCTTATAAATGAAAGGGTGGTTGTTTGTTAAGTGTGTCTGTAATGGAGGTTACAACTCAATAGTTGTGGCGATATAGCTACTGCTGCTGTGCTATCTTATTCTTAGCATGACAGTAACTAAGCGGAAATGTCCGCTTTCTTTTTGTTGCTATTTTTCACGCCTGCCTTACAGATTGCTTCAAATACCATCGAATCCTATGCATTCATGAATCGTGGCAATAGTTGTCACGATTTTTTTAGTATCGGAATCTGTGAAGTGTCAGTTAACAGACACTTTATTCTCAAAAACTATAAATAGCAATACTTGATATTACTGATATGATTTGCAGGACTTTCTCCTCTAATCCTTTCGAATGATCAAGCTTGTTGGATACTGTTGTAGTTTTTTGGCCCGCTGGGAGCAATCTTTGAACTGTTTTAAACAGGTAAGGCAGATTGTATCCCAGCGGGTCTTTTTTGTGTGAGTGCACTCTACATCTTATACTTTAATAGGCTGAATAAAGCCGGGTAATGTGTCACGAAGCACAGCTTCTTATTATTTAATATCGAAAGGGATTATAACAAAATGAATATGATTGAAACAAAAAATCTTACAAAGACATATCAGCGTTTCACCAAAGAACCGGGACTAAAGGGCAGCATCAAATCCTTATTCAAACGTGAATTCGTAACGAAGACTGCAGTCTCCGCCTTTGATCTCACAGTATCGGATGGGGAATTCATCGGTCTGATCGGGCCAAACGGAGCCGGCAAGACGACACTGGTAAAGATGTTAACCGGAATTATAGCACCTACCTCCGGAGATATCTCCGTTGTCGGCTATTATCCAAATAAGCTGGAAAATTCCTTCAAGCAGCATTATGCCGTTGTCATGGGTCAGAAAAGCCAGCTGTTCTTCGAGCTCTCCGCTGCGGATACCTTCCTCTTGTTCAAAGAGCTATACCATATTCCAGATAAGGAATATCAGGAGAATCTGGACTACTTCATTGAACTGTTTGGCGTCGCTGACCTACTAAATGTGCAGGTACGTACTCTGTCCCTCGGGGAACGGATGAAGCTGGAACTAATCGTAGCTCTCTTGCATAACCCAAAGATACTATTCTTAGATGAGCCGACGATTGGTTTGGATGCTGTGGCTCAGAAGCAGATTCGTCGCTTCTTAAAAGAGGTTAATGAGACGAAAGGAACCACCATCATCCTCACTTCTCACTATATGGAAGACATAAAATCTTTATGTAACCGTTGTATCGTAATAAACGGAGGGATAAAGCTTTATGATGGCGACACCGACCAATTATTTTCAAATTATCAGACTCATAAGAAAATTACGATTTCTTTAGAGCACGAGGAAACCTGCTCTCTCAATCATGAGCATACCATTCTAGAGATGGCCCCCTATAAGGTATCCCTGTTGGTGAAGAAGGAACAATCCCAGGATTTATTAAAGGATGTTCTTAGCCGTTATGACTTAAATGATATCTCCATTGAGGAAGAAGACATTGGAAATGTAGTAGAACGCATCTATAGTGATAAAAGCGGGGTGATACGATGAAGAATAAAGCATCCTCATTTGGCAAATTTCAATCATCCCAATGGAAGAATTGTAACATTCGCTTATTGGAGCCAACTCCATGTGATTCCGGAAATTTGAGCTTTATTGAAGCTACAGCAGGGAGGTTAGGGTATTATGAATAAATATCTAGAAATATCAAAGATTACCTTCAAGTCACAGCTAGCCTGGCGGTTTGATATAGCAGTCAATGTAGTATTTACCATCGCCAAGATACTCTTTGCCTACATACTATGGCAAGGAATCTTCGATCATCGCTCCATGGTAGCCGGCTTCACCTTTGATTCCATGCTGTCCTATTATATTATTAATTCTTTCCTTTCACAGTTAGATATGTCCGATAAGGTTAGTGATGAACTCAGTAACCGGATTCGTACCGGGACCTTCTCAAAATATATGGTTATCCCGGTTAATATCCAAGGATATTTTCTGGCCCAGACCGCCGGAGCTTCTGTGTTTTACCTGATCTTTAATCTGATTGCGGCAGTAGTATGGATCTTTATCTTCGGTATCCGCTTTACCTTTACCAACAGTCCATGGCTGATTCTGGCGGCGTTCGTATTCGTATTATTAGGTCTTATCTTTATGATACAGTTGAATTATTTTCTTGGCTTACTAACGCTTAAATTCCAGGATATCTACCTGTTCCTGATGATTAAGAATAATCTGGTTGCCTTTATTGCAGGAACCTTAATACCGTTAGCACTACTCCCGGAGATTGTACTTCAAGTAATGCGGTATTTTCCGTTCTACTACTGCTCCTATCTTCCATCGATGCTCTTAATCGGAAGAAATGGAGATGAGATCGGCTTTGGCCTGCTTACACTCTCGGCTTGGGTACTGATCCTTATAGTGATAAACAAAATAGCTTACGAAAGGCTTCGCGTCAGATACGACGGGGTGGGAATCTAATGAATACACATACTAAGACAACCAAGAGTAGCAATATGAGATTTATCACGGCACTGATCCGTATGAAGTTATCCAAGCTGATGGTCTTCCGATTATCCTTCTTTGGCGCTTTTTTCGTAGATGGTTCCATGTTCCTAATTCAAGTATTGTTCTATCAGGCGATCTACGGGGAGGTAGATACCATTGGCGGGTGGACTACCCCGGAGATGATTATCTTCATCGGTACCTTTTCACTGATTAATGCTTTGAATATGCTCGTCTTCTTCTTCGGCACGAATGATATCCCAAACAAGATACAGAGCGGTGATCTAGATCACTATCTGACCAAGCCTGTGAACCCTCTGCTACGCTTAAGCTTCGAAAGCGTTGATCCGGGTTCCATCCCACTTGCGATTGCGAGTATTATCCTTATATTATATGGAGTAAAGCAGCTTGCGATTGAAGTATCCTTTGTTCAGTTTGCAGCCTACTTAATCTTTGTACTGCTTATGACCCTGTTATGGTATGATCTTCAGATGATTGTCCGAACCATCCCCTTCTTCACCATCTCGGCAAATAACATTGCCCGAATGGGGGATACGGTTCTGGAATTATGCATGAAGGTTCCGGGTACGCTGTTCAAGGGTGTGTATAAGGTAATCTTCTACTTCTTTATTCCCTACGGTATCATGGCCACCTATCCCACCGAGCTGATCGCTGGGAAGCTCACCTTTCCGGAGCTGATTTATGGCTTTTTTATTGTAGTGTTATTCACGATCTTCACCCTATGGTTCTGGCGCTTCGGGTTGAAGCATTATAAGAGTGCCAGCAGCTAGATAAAAATAATGATCCAGCTTAGCCGGTGGTCATTATTTATCTGCGATACAACGTATCGGGTAGAAGGCTAAACCAGTAATGATTAGCCTCCTACCCGATATATACTGGTACAGGATTATTTTATCCTATTTTTGTTTTTATTTCATTATATTTTTTATCAAAAATCTCATGTACTCGTTCTATTTCATCTAAAATTAAGTCATCGCTTTTATGTAATTTCTTTACATCTCTCTTGATAGATTTTACATCACTTTCGATTGATGTTACATCGCTTTCGATACTAGAAATTTTTTCTTCCACATCGGACATACTCTGTTTTAGTTCTGTAAGCATGTTTAGAATTAATTCTTCATTATTCATTTTACAATACCTCCATTAATAATATTGTATCATAATTTATAATCATTTAAAACAAGAATTATTATATTACAAACGGTAATTCTTCTAGGTATAATGATGTAAAGAAAAAGACAGTTACCAAGCGTAACTGTCTGCATCACCTTACAATAAAAATTAATGAAATCCCCAGGAAATTACTCTGCAATATCACATAGACTTGCTCCGATATACTCAATTAAGGCTTCTCTGGGAATACAAAGCTGACAGCCTCTCACTCCCGCACTAACGGTAATCTCATCATAGAGCACCGCTGTTTCGTCAATATAGGTAGGAAATTTCTTCTTCATCCCAATCGGTGAACAGCCTCCGCGGATATAGCCGGTGGTTGCGAGCAAATCCTTTACAGGAAGCAGCTCTATCTTCTTATCACCGATTACGGAAGCGGCTTTCTTCAGGTTCAATTCTAGATTCACAGGAATACAGAATACCACGATGCCCTTCTTCTCACCCTTTGCTACTAAGGTCTTAAATACCTGCTCCGCAGGCATATTGATCAGCTGTGCTACATGCTCACCGCCAAGATTATTCTCATCCACTTCATATTCCATTGCTTTATACTTAATACCGGCCTGATCCAAAAGCCGCATAACATTCGTCTTGATCATGAATGTTTTCTCACCTCATTCACCTGCTCATGGAGAGGTTTACGTACCTTCTTGCGGGTAACTTCAACGAGTCCCAGCGCAGTCATATCCACAAGCGTTGTCTTAACAGGGTCCTTCTTCAGATATTCCTCAAGCTCCTCCATGAGAAGCTCCTTATCCTTCTTAAGCTCCAAATCGATAAAATCAATGATAATGATTCCGGAAAGGTTGCGTAGTCTGATCTGCTTGGCAATCTCTTTTGCTGCCTCTCGGTTCACCTTAAGAAAGGTCTCCTGAACCTGCTTCTTACCGGCAACTGCTTTGCCTGTATTCACATCAATAACCGTTAAGGCTTCGGTTGGCTGAATCACCAGTGTTCCCCCTGACCTAAGCCATACCATGGGGCGAACCGCCTCCTCCAGCTTATCATTCAATCCATAGAGACTGGCCAGGCTATACACCGGATCGTTATAGTATCGTAATTTATCTAAATCCTCGGGTTGATAAATCTCAAGGAAATCCTTCATATTATGAAAAAGCTCTTCATCATCGGTGATAAACTCGCTCACATTCTCAGTATAGCTGTCCCTGATATCACAGATGTAATTCGGAGGTGTCCGAAACAATAAGGAAAAGCAGCTTTTATGAACACCATAGCGTCTGATATTCTCATAGGCTTCGATCAGCTTCTTGATCTCAGCGACAATCTTATCCTCAGATACGAAAGCCGCATTGGTACGGATAATAAAGCCGTACTCCTTATGCATAAAGCTTTTTGCAATTGCCTTCAGTCTCTTTCGTTCTTTTTCCTCCAGTATCTTGGAGGATACACCCATAGCCGGCTTTCCATAAGTCAATGCAACAAATTTACCGGTAAAATTAATATTACCACTGACTACTGGTGCCTTCGTCTTTACGTCCTCCTTGACAACCTGGACGATGATTTCATCACCAATCTTAAGCTTCACTTCACTGAGCCTTGCATCCTCTGATCGATACTCCTGCTCTGTAGCTTGTATGGGATAACGATTCTCGCTCATGGAATAATAACACATTCTTCCATCCGCTATCTCCACGAAGGCAGCATTAATATTTTTTACGATATTCTTGACCTTACCCAGATAGATATTGCCTAGAATACCGTCTTCCTCAGAAGTATTTAAAGAAACCTGAACCATGTCCTTTCCTTCAAAGGAAGCAGAAATAATCACATTATCTTTTTTCGTTATAACAAGCTTGTTCTCCACTTCTGTCCTCCTTTTTATAGAATGTTGGATTATTTATTTTTCGTAACTTATATTCGTCAATTTGCAAATCTTAACCTCAGTAGCATGATGCAAAATATAGTTCGATGAGTAACTGTATGAAGTCGTCACTACGTACTTCATCCAAGCGAGAGCGTGTTGTGAATGAATTATATTCTGTATTAAGCAATCATATTATTAAATTGTGCAAATTGACGCAACTATATTTCTTAAATAATACAACATTCCAATATTATCGATCCACCTGATCTAACGCAGCCAGCTTGCCTGTCTCAGTATTTCTGGTATATACCTCAATACGGTGTGATTGCCAGGCATATTTGTTATACTCTACGTCAAGATACTCACAGAAAGCCTCCATTACTAACTCCGGCTTCAGATTCGAAGCACTACCTGTATCTACCTGAAGATATACCTTAATTCCATTATCATAGCTTTCCGCAACACTTTCCGGTTTGTTATCCACATTTTCCTCTGTCACCCTTAGATGCTCCTCAAGAGTACCGACACGCTTGTCCTCGTATTCTTCCTTGGTAAACGCGGTGAAGGTGATCATCGGCTTAATATCAACCTCTTTCTCACTCTTCTTCGTCTTCTTCCCGATGACAATCTCAGTGGAATTCATAAATGCGGTAAACGCCTTGATAAAGCTCTCCTGATTATTAATACCGGCACCGATCTCATAGCCATCTCTTAATTGTACCAGATAATCGGCTGAGGCTACCAGAGCCATCGCTGTAACATTCTTGACATTCTGTTCGGTATCTTTTAGCGGGCGGTATCCAACGATACGAAAGCCTTCTGTAATCACTGCATTCATTCGCTCCACCATAACCTCAGGTACATCGGCGGATAACAGCTGCACATCCAGATATTCGCCGTCACTGGTAAGGCCTACACCAAGAGGTGCGGCAAAGGACATAATCTGATGAGGACTAAAGCCCTTACTATACTCATTATCAATGTTCGCTCTACGAAACAGCTTCTGAAAATAACGCATTACATCCAGATGTCCAACGAACTTCATTGCACCATACTTTTGAAATTTAATTCTTGCTTTCATCGGTAACCTCCTCCATATCTGCTGCAGCAAGACCTTCGTCATAGCATACTCCGCCGCCGAAATCCTTGGCACCGCAATTTGCACAGGCTTGTTTACAATTTGGGGTCACCTTTTCTGCCTTGGCTCTCTTATACTCTCGTAGTAGAAAGGCTTTGGTTACTCCAACATCAATGAAGTCCCAAGGGAAGATCTCCTGCTCGTCGCGCTCTCTACCATTGTAGAATGCCATGTCTACACCATTCTCTTCAAAGGCTTTCATCCATTTATCATAATTGAAATGCTCGGACCAGGAATCATAGAGGCATCCAGCCTGATAAGCATCGTAAATCGCACCACTTACTCTTCGATCACCTCTTGCCATTACTCCCTCAAGCTCAGTTACCTCAGCTTCGTGCCAGTTATATTTGATACTCTTGAAGTTCAACTGCTCCTTCATCTTACTCTTTAAGAACCGTTGCTTCTCAACATATTCAGAGCCGGTAATCATTCTTGACCACTGGAAGGGTGTGAAGGGCTTCGGAACGAAGAAGGAGGTGCTGGAAGTGATGCTGACTTTGCCATTCCGCTGGTCCTTCGGTATCGTATAGTATTCTCTTGCTATGCGGTCAGAGAGAATCGCAATTCCTTCTACATCCTCCGCTGTCTCCGTAGGAAGTCCTAGCATAAAATACAGCTTTACTTTATTCCATCCGCTCTGGAAGGCTTTCATGGCACCGCCCAGAATTGCTTCCTCCGTTAGTCCTTTATTGATTACGTCACGCAGTCTCTGTGTTCCGGCTTCCGGAGCAAAGGTTAAGCTGCTCTTACGAATATCCTGAACCTTGCTCATAACATCCAGTGCAAACGCATCGATTCGCAGGGAAGGCAATGATATATTCACTCCCTTGTTGCCAAATTCCTCAATTAAATAATAAACCAGCTCCTGTAGACAGGAATAATCACTGGAGCTTAAGGAACTTAAGGAAATCTCCTCATGTCCGGTGGAGGAAAGCATATCATGAGCATATTTCTTTAAATATTCAATGCTTCTCTCCCTGGTCGGTCGATAAATCATACCCGCCTGACAGAAACGGCAGCCACGGATACACCCTCTCTGAATCTCAAGTACTACTCTGTCCTGTGTGGCCTTTATAAATGGTACCAGGGGCTTCAGGGGGTAAT
>JAEYOY010000058.1 GCA_023411215.1 Bacillota bacterium
CCATCCGGCTTCCTTCAGATTCGTAGTCACCCACGACACCCTTGCCATTGGCTATGTCCTTCCTACTACCAGGCGGACTCGGGACTTACACCCGTTGAAACGTGCGCCCGCCGGGCGCACTATAAAAGCCTTGTAAACGTTTTGTTTACAAGGCTTTTATCTTTTAATGTTAAATTGAAGCAGATGAATTAATGCAGTGAGGGATACATGTTGTTCTTTCCTTCTTTTATACCATATCTTTTGCAACAGCACCTTGGTTTTTATTATCCCCATTTAACTTATCTACTGACGATTGTTGTCGAATGCCTATTTTACTGTGCATACTACGACTAGTTAGTCCAGTAATCTATAACCAATACTTTTTCAAGATAAGGGGCTAAGAGAACTCCAAACGCCTTATGCTCAGGGTGAGGTAAATATGCGTCACGATCCGCTTCACTATGAAAGGTTACAAAGAAGCAATGGGTAAAATCCTGGCTGAGTCCTTCCGGACTGATATTAGTGCCCCATTCTATGGATACAATTTGAGGTATTTTATTTTTCAGCTCCATAAATGCAGCCTCAATTTGTGCAACGCTTTCCTCCTTTGCATTGTCTCTAAATTTAAATAAAACCACATGTCTTAAAACCTTTTCTTCCATCACAAACTCCTCCGTCTCATTCTCTATCGTGTTCTTACGAAGTAATCTTCAATCAGACACATTCTCTACAGTGTTCTTGCGAAGTAATCCTCAATCAGACACATTCTCTACAGTGTTCTAACAAAGTAATCCTCAATCAGATCAAGCAGCTCCTGACTCCAGAAATTATCCTCATGGGGTGCTCCTTCGACACGAATGACTTCTGTATGGACATCATTGGCACACAGCTTCTCTGCCATGATGGTGCATTGCTCATAGGGCACTATATCATCCTGATCTCCTTATGACAGATACATCCACATGTTGGTATCCATACGGCCATAATATAGTGCCTCGAGCTTTATGGGATATTTAAAAGGAAAAAGTGTACTGATGATATTTGAGAGATACTTATCTTCTCACGACTGTTGTTGAAGGCACTCCTTTGGAAGCCCTCTTCCTTTTGATTTTGAATTAAATTATAGTGTTGAATTCTTAAAAAAACATTGTAAATAATGGTATCATTATGAACCAAGTTCTTTTACATGTCAATTATTACACGCATTTTGCTGATTGCACCCACCGACTGGAGGCTCCTATCCCGGCTATCCCTGGTATACGCAAGCATCGGCGAATGGGAAAATGCAGAGAATCATGTGAAAAGGGTTAGTGGCGCAGAAAAATTCAGTAAAATCATCCATTTCTTGTTCAGGTGCTATTTTTGACATATTATTCTAGTTGGTATATAATGGCAGAATACAATATAAAAGGGATGGGTGTTATGAAAAAAAATATAAGTATTGAGAAGCTAATATGCTGTATTGTCATTGTTATGATGCTAACCGGATGTGGCGCGATTACATCTTCCTCCCCTACTGATTCACCTTCTAATTCTACTTCAACCGAAACCACTGTTGTACCCGATGAAAGCGCGGAAGCTGCAACGACTGAAGGTATTAGTTCAGAGAAGCAATCTACAGATATCGAGTATTCCCAGGGTGATATACCGAGAATTTATATTACCACTGCGAATTATCAAAACAAACTTAACTCATATAATAATCTTGCTCTTGATAAAAAGGTTACTGTAAAGTCATATGAAACGGATAATCTTAGAGAAGCATACCTTATTGATGGTAATATTGATACACGATGGGCTTCGTGTTATGAAGACACTGAATTTTTTTTAATAGATCTAGGTAACTCAGAGAAGTTCAGTTATATCAAAATAAAGTGGGAAAGTGCTTTCGGTAAAGAATATACGATATCCGTTTCAGATGATAATACGAACTGGGTACCGATCATTAATGAAAAAAACGGAAGCCCCGGTGATATGGACTATTCCTTTAATGAGGTTTCTGCACGATATATAAAATGGCAGGGTATTAAGCGCGGGACAGATTACGGATATAGTATCTTTGAATTTGGTGTATATAAAGACAGCACCTTGGCAAACACTGCTTCTGCTGTAAGCGGAGATTATCCATATCTAAGTACATTTACAGACGAATATCAGCCGATTTCAATCACTATCATAGATAGCTTAGGTGGAGGCTATCCACAGATAAATGATGATAACGCAACCATATGTATCAGAGGTAATTCTACATCACTCACGAATAAAAAATCATATAATTTCAAGCTATCCGCTAAGAAGGATGTTCTCGGACTTGCTGAAGGTAAAAAATGGTGTGTTTTAGCAAATCATTTTGATAAGACAATGATTAGAAATAAAATTTCCTATGACTTTGCAGAAGCCCTAAACCTTCCAGTCAAATTGGAGACAGCATTTGTTGAGATATATATCGACGGTGTATATGAGGGCGTATATTTATTATCAGAGCCTGTATCCGATGGCAAGAACCGGGTTGATATAGACATCAATAACGGAGAGTTTATATTTGAGAGATGTGCATATGTAGAGAAGGTTTCCCAAGGAATGATTCAATCCCCTGTGTTTAATCTCAATTTTAATATTAAATCACCGGATGCCGATGTAGTAACTAACGATCAGAAGACTCAGCTTATCGATTTTTTAGGCAGAGTTGAAGAGGCAATTATGGCCGGCGATTCGTCAGTAATGGAAAAAGTTATGGATTTAGATTCCTTTGCCTCTATGTATGTTTTTGAAGAATTATTTAAGAATGTTGATTATACTTTTGATACAAATTATTATTATGTTAAAGGAGACAAGCTCTATGCCGGACCCATCTGGGATATGGATCTTTCTATGGGAAATGTTTCATGCGTCTACGATTTTAGACCATACTACATATATAATAATTCAGTAATTGATCAAGATATATATGGTAACGGCTCCGGTGATAGTACAGAAGGTTTTTGGGCTGCATCTGAGTGGTATCAGGCTCTTATGACATATGATTTCTTTCAGCAGCTTGTGGATCGTACGTTTGATCAGGTTGAAACATCCTTTGAGCAACTTTATATAGAAGGAGGAGTAATTGATCAACTTGTTAATCAGTACGGAGCGGCTTTTGAAAGAAATTATTGCGATACCTATTGGAGTTTAACAAAAGCCTATAGTAAGTATGAAAGAGAAGCCCCGGAAAGCACATATTCAGCAAATGTTGAGTACCTTAAAAATTGGTTAAAGAAAAGAAAAAAATGGATATATGAAAACAGATAGAAAAGCGGACTTTAGCTACAAACCAAGAAAAGGCAGAGGTTCATGACCAACATTATGAACCTTTGCCTTTTAGTAAACAATAGAATCTACTTCTTCCTCTACAGTGTTCTAACAAAGTAATCCTCAATCAGATCAAGCAGCTCCTGACTCCAGAAATTATCCTCATGGGGTGCTCCTTCGACACGAATGACTTCTGTATGGATATCATTGGCACACAGCTTCTCTGCCATGATGGTGCATTGCTCATAGGGCACTAAATCATCCTGATCACCGTGCATAAGTAAAAAAGGAGGATATTGCTTCCCGGGAATTACCTTCTCCACCGGATTCATCATTGACATGCGCTCTCTCTGCTCCTCCTTTGTGTCCCCTAAGAGACGGATAAAGATAGAAGCTTCCCCATTCTCGTCGAGTTCCGGTATTCCCTGCTTAAAAAGCTCGAACATATCGGCAGGTCCGAAGCACTCTGCTACTGTCTTGACTGCGTCAGAATATTCGCCGTATTCTTTCGTCTTATAGACGGAATCATCTCCGGTCAAGCCTACCAATAGTGCAGTATTACCTCCGGATGAGGTTCCCCATATTCCGATTCGCTCAGGATCAATACCATATTTACCTGCATTTTTTCTCAGAAATCGGATGGCGGTCTTCACATCCTCCAGAAAAGCAGGTGCCTTATGATAATCAACCGATGAGCGGTGGGTCAGTGTTGCCACCACATATCCTTTTCTGGCTAACGCTCCAAGCTGCGGTAATTCATATCCCACATCAGGGAAGGTCCAGGCACTGCCCTGTACAAAAACAATGCATGGATACCTCCTTTCTTCTCCTGCTGCCCACGGCTGCAGAAGCTCCAGCTTCAACTCAACCCCAGTTTCAGTCGAATAGGTTATTCCTCCGATCAACCTGGCCTGTCCGGTAAGCTCCGGATTGTTTTTAATTAATGTAAATCTCGCTAATTCCCCCATATCACTTCTCCTTTCATTCACAATAATTATATAAACTATTTTATTACCCATTTCACCCCGAGCTGTACA
This sequence comes from Bacillota bacterium, assembly GCA_023411215.1. Lineage (GTDB taxonomy): Bacteria > Bacillota > Clostridia > Lachnospirales > Lachnospiraceae > Mobilitalea. The sequence continues at coordinate 4,305 of JAEYOY010000058.1, forward strand.
TAGCTTACACCCAAGTTTTGATGAAAGACCATCTTAATCAGTATAAGAAAAGCATCAGGGATAGATTGAGAGCCACATATCTTCTCACGATTATGGTTGAAGGCACTCCTTGGGAAGCCTTATTTCAATCATATATGATAGCTTCTCCTTGTTCCCGTAGATTTTGCAAGGAGGTAAGCATATGATTGATATCTTCCTCGGAATGTCTTTCCCATGAACCAAGTTCAGCTACTATTTTCAAGGGAGCTTTAGACCGATAAGAACGTGTAGGGTTCCCAGGGAATCTTTTGTCCGTTAAATTCGGATCATTTTCAAAATCTCCGGTAGGTTCTACAATATAAATTCTTTCCTTTGCTTTAGAGGTCGCTAATTCAGCACCCCATTTAGCGGCATCCAAGGTTGCAGTAAAATATATATAGTTGGATTTTTTATCTTGGTAATTGGATAAATGTTGTGGGCTTAATAAGTCTCCAATTTTTAGTTCTGCTTTCGTGCCATGAAAGAATGGTCCATGATCTAAGACATCAAGTTTTTTATCCATACCGCTCCACCTCTTCCTTTCGATTTATGAAATAAATTATAGTGTTGAATTCTTAATAGACTAGTTTGTAAAAATGCATAAATAATGGTTTTATTATGAACCAAGTTCTTTTTAATGTCAATTATCTTCCTACCCAAACAACAATCCACTTCCATCGATGAACGATGTGTCACCGCATATCCGGAGCATGTGAATTTTGCCTATCTCTATGCCTATACTCATATGCAATTGCAACAGTTTCACAGAGCCATCTCGGTTCTTACACGCATCCTGCAGACTGCACCCACCGACTGGAAGCTCCTATCCCGGCTATCTCTGGCATATGCCAGCATCATTCCTTAGAGGCTACTATCTATCCGCTAATCCTTGGATTGCGGAATATTAAAATTGTCTTTATAGATATCGATTTTGAGATGGTGTTCCGTAACCTCTCTGTGTTGCCAATATTTTATCTTCAGATTGAATAATCGCTTCGACCACTTCTATTGTCTTCATATATGCTCCTTTATTTGTATCGTACGGTATCTAGCTTGTCCTAAATTCCATTATATAACAAGCCGTATAAGAATTGTAGATCAAAAATAATCCCCATAACAAGCATATTTCCGGTATGAATCATCGATTTTTGACGGAAAATGCCAGAAATATCAAATTTTTTTTCTAGTAAATTATACTCAGACACTGTATAATGTATCATAATGTAAGAAATGTACAATTGTCGGCAAACTTATTGAAAAATAAGGACGCAAAGCCAGAGCCTGGTGGGAGGATGCTGCAATTAACATCCTCTTTTGGCAGTTCGGTTGCAACTAGCATGTATGATGGTACATTTTGGTTGCTTTTTTATTCATCAGAAATGAAAGTATCCTACCTTTCATTTGTACTTTTCTGATTACCAAGGAGGCAAGCTTTTGTGAATGCAAAAACTCAAATACAGCAGCTGCAAAACAGCTTATATCAGCTTGCTAAGAACGAAAATCTAAGATTTCCAAATCTCTATAGCAAGGTATATCAGCCGTATGTACTTATGGAGGCCTGGAACCGAATTAGGGTTCATAAAGGCATTTACCAGTTAGATCAACATGTTCAAGCAAAGGTTGCAGCCTATGGATTAGATAAATTATTTCATGAGCTTCAGACGGATCTGCAATTCGAAGCATATAGAATAAGTCCAGCCAAGCAGGAACTTATCGACAAAGACATTACCCTTGCCAAGAATCGTATTCTTCAGATGGCTGTCAGATTGGTTATATACCCGATTTTTAAGGTTGATTTTCACACAAACCCCTCTGCGTTTCGTACAAGACAGGATTTCAATAACGCTTTGGAGGAGCACCGTAATTCCCTTCATACCAAGGAACATTACATAATTATAGCGCATATCAGATCCGGTTATGACAACATCAATCAAGATAAGCTTATGAAATTAGTGGAGCAGAGGATCAGCGACCAAGAGCTACTATATCTTATTAAAAGATGGGTAACCTTAGGAACGATCTATGAGAGTAGTGAACGAAGCACCATCTTCGGTATCGACAAAGACTCTGCCTTATCTCCACTTCTGGTGAGTATTTATTACAATTATCTTGACAGGTCCTGGAATAAGTATCCGATCTCTCGTGGAAGATGGTTGCGTTATGACGATGAGATAAATATTCTGTGTGATAATGAGGAAAATGTGGTGCAAGCACTTGCTTTTCTGCAATCCCTCGTTGAGGAGCAAAAATTACAGCTGGATATTACAAAAACAAAAGTTGAGCGCTATCAGAATAATGAAAAAAATACTCCCGCTTCACAGCCCCCTCAAAATCCCATCCTACAGGAGTCCCTTCAAGAATCGGAGGATATCCTTACTGCTTCTCATGAAATACCAGAAGAATTTATACCTGTACAGGTGGTAACCGAGCAAATGATGGGAGGCTTTTGTGGTTACAAATATCGTTTCGGATTATATGCTGCTCATTCTAATGTAAATAACAGTGTAGATAACATTCATTTTCATACATTCACGATTATAATATATGTTCATGCCGGTAGTACTATCGATCATAATTACGCGCTAGAGAAAGCAGTTCAGGATTATCTTGAACCTCTTCAGGGAAAGAAATTATCCGATACAAGCTTATTCATTGGAAGGACTACAACGATAGAGGGAATCGGCGATACCTTATTTGATCCGTTATATGATTTGATTCATAGGTTAGGCTATGAGCTAGTTAAGCTTTCTATTTCTGAGAACCCTATCCGAGTATATTCTGTCTCCAATAAGAGACTTGACAGTAATGTTAATCAGATTAGCGGAATTTCACAGGACTGTATTCCGATTATTAGCCTTGATGAGCCTGAGATTAGCAAGATAATTGAACCTGTCTCTCCGGCCAAACCCGAGGATTTTGAGCCGATCGTAGCAGCTATTGCTCTTCAGGCAGACTCCGTACAGACATATGAGGAGGAATATCTGAAGGATATTGCACTTACTTCAGAACTGGAAGCAGAATCTCCTTCTGAGGCAGTTGATAACCTCTCCTTACATAAATCAAATGTTTCTCTTGAGCTCCTTAAGTGTATCATAGGTCTTGGCTGCTTTGTAGCACTTGCGATGCTCATGATGTATATTATCAAGGATAGCGGAAAATATTCCCAGGGCTATGATCTCTATTGCCATTTATACAGAGCAGATTTACTCTTAGAAAATATAAAGCTAGGGAATTGGTTCCCCTTATATGACAGCTCCTGGTACAATGGTGTCGAAATTATGAGATATTGGGGCCCCCTCCCATTATATATTCTCGCAGGACTGGAATGGATCATCGGCACAAATGTCTTAGACGCCAACGTTATGCTACTTGGTACCCTCCTGATCCTTGGCGGCTGCGGCTGGTTATTATGGGGGGTCCGATACCGCAGAATCGGTTTATCCGTTACCATTGGATTACTTTGGTTCTTCATGCCGGAGAATATGCGAGTTGTAATCTTGGAAGGAAATCTTCCGAGAGGAGTAATTAATGCCTTACTCCCCTTTTTCTTTTATTTTGTATGGAGGGTGATGGCCGAGAAAAAGAAGAATGCAATATTTCCTCTTATTATAATTACCGCACTTATCACAGTATGTCATTTGGGTATTACGCTGATGTTGATTGCTACTATGGTGATCTTCATCTTGTTCCATTCCTCCATGAATCATACACTCCGTAGCTCGCTCAGCGCTTTAAGTGCATGTATATCCGGCGTACTTCTTGCAGGTCTTTGGGTCGTACCGGCATTGATTGGAGGAGCAGCAAGCGGCTCTTCTACCAATCAGGTTATGAGTATATTTTTTGAAAGTATTCTCGTTTCCTTGAATCCGTTCACAAGAATTAATGGAGATATTGTTTCCTTTTATTTTGGTCTCTCCATATTTCTAGTCTGTATCTTAGGTACGCTTTTAGCACCAAAGGATACGAAAGCCGGATTCATAACAGCTTTAGTGTTACTGATATGTACCACCAAATCTGTCTACGAATTGTTTGTGAAATTACCCTTCAGTCAGTTTTTATGGATGGTTCGCTTTATTCCAATTGGATTGGCTGCCGCAATGGTTTCCTTCCTCCTTTGGAAGGGACTAAAGAAATGGGTTGTGCTGGTCATTGTGATATTACTGGCTGCAGACTGCGCCACCTCAATTCAGAACATCTACTTCCCGCCGGAATACAAGATATCTGATGTACAGGAACGTCTGGATCTGAGAGCAGAGGAAGCACTAATTATAAGGGCCAAAGAAGTTACAAATCAACGAATGGCTTATATGGATTTAAGCAAATATGGTTCTTTTGCTCCATATTATATTTCAGGTGTAGAAAAAAGAGTTAATTATACCTACGGAGCCGGCTGGGAGGGAGCCGCTACCGCATCCAACATCGTTAATTTGAATACCTCCATTGAAAACGGCTGGTATGTATATTTATTTGACAGAGCATTAGAGCTTGGTAATGATACTGTACTAATACCATTCGACAATCTGAAGGAAAAATCGAAGGATATCTTGAGGCTGGTGGAAGCCGCTAAGACCCTAGGTTATTATCCTGTTGAAAGTAACGAGACCAGTATATTATTCCACAAAGAGACTCCGGAGCAATTTGGGGTTATATCCAAGTATCAGGATATTGCCATCGGAGAATCCGCATCCGGTATTGCAATGATTTTCCCTTGCTTTGAAGAGGGCTCCAAAAACAACATAAACGACTATACCTATGAAGAATTAAGCGAATATAATACCATCTACTTGTCTGGCTTTACCTATAATAGCAAGGCCGAGGCGGAAGAGCTTTTATTAAAGCTGGCAGAAAGCGGCGTAAGTATTTATATCGACATGAACCGTATCCCAATGGATAAGGTCAAGAAAACCATGGAGCTGTTTGGGGTCACTGCACAGAATATATCCTTTTCAGAAAACTTCCCCGTATTCTCCTACCAGAATAACGACTACTCCAGTCTTGATTTCTTGTACAATGTCGGTGACTGGAATACCGTCTATCTTCTGGGCCTTGAGCAGGTGGACGGAAGCTGTGATATGACAAATAAGATTTTACCCTTCCTCGGTACCGCTAAAAATGATAATCTTCATTTTATGGGACTGAATATCGTGTATTACTTACAGACAACCAGAGATTCCGAGATTAAAAGACTGGCAGAAGCAATCTTTGATATGCAGGAAAGCTCCGTTCCAAAGAGAGAGGTTGTTCCGATTGATATACAAAAAAGCACTAATCAGATCACGATTACTTCGGAGTATGATCAGGTGAATACTACCCTATCCTATATTGACATATTTAAAAGTAATCAGCAGATACAGACGATTAATAATCTGATTACGGTCAATTCAGGGACCACCGTAATATATATTCAATATCCTCATACCGAAAAGGGCTTAATGGTTACCGCAATCGGCTTAATATTGGCTGTTATATCCTATGTTACAATGAAAAAGATGAAGGAGAGTACACATCATGAGGAAGCAAATTAATAGACCCTACATAGGGAAACTACTTGTAATTCCGGCATTAATTACGCTTATGAGTCTATCTCTTCACAGTATCACATATGCCGACCAATTGGTTCAGGTACAAGAGGTTAGTACGATTAACCCAATCATCTCAATTGACGGTTATTATGATGACTGGGAAGAGATGCCCATGGGTAAGTTGACCTGGTACTCGAATAACGGAGCGACCATTCATGATGTTTCCTTCATAAAGGATGATAATTATATCTATATCTATGTAAAAATGCATCCGCTATATCAAAGTCCGATCCCGATTACTGCAATTTATCTATCTGTTAATAATCAGACCTGTCAGTTGTATTTGGCGTATGCCAACGCACAGAATACCACGGATTGGGGGCGTCCGGTTAATTTGGGCAATAACGGAACCTACCTTGGTCTTCACCCCTTTACCTACTATCCAAATAATTCTCTAGGGGATGCTGCTATAACGGTAGCAAAGGGCAACCCGAACGACAGGATGGAGATCAGAATTAATATTAATGATCTTGAAAAAGTTATGGGCTTGAAGGCAGGTACTGTGAATAGTGGTTCACAGCTTGAGCTACGTATGCCAAACGTGGGTGGCGGATCCCTCCAGCTTCTCGGAACCTCCACCGGAACCATTCTTGGTATCGCATTATGCATCGGAATTGTTATGGTTGTTAAATTACGACAATCTCACAAAGCGAGGTTAGCGTAATGAACTGGTTAGCAATCATTTGTTTTATCCTTTGGTTATACTTACTGACCGTGTTCCACCGAGGTAATATGCATTTTTTCAAGTACCTATGGGGCAGTGTCGGAGTATTTATATTCATGTGTATTTTCATACAACCGACATTATCTGAAATATTAAAGCAATATGTTACCTCTGTAGTGGGGATTCTTGGTAAATTGACCGGCATATGCGAAGCCTTTTATGAGCTAAGTATCGTATTCATTCCGAAGCAAAGTGCTCTTACTGCAGTATCTCTGTATATCGATTATGAGTGTTCGGGAGTCATAGAGATGATGGCGTTCGTTTCTTTGCTTATCTTCTATCAGGTGTACGATGTGGGGCAAAGAATTATTATCAGCTTTGTCGGGTGTGCTAGTATCTTCCTCTTTAATGTTATCCGCATTATGGTAATTTGCGCCGTTATCTATCAATTGGGAAGTGGCTCCTATTATATTGCGCATACGATACTTGGAAGATTTGTTTTTTACGTACTTACTATCATCTTATATTATTATGTCTTTACACGACAGCAGATCATCAAACAGAAAATCGGAGGCTTTCACTATGCAGAGCATAATGAGAATGCTGACGAGTGAAATCATATTTTGGACCGCATGGATCATAATCCCTTTAATCATGGAAATTATCCCTGCCACATTTGGATTTCTGGTTTTACTCAAAAAGCAAAACAAATATAGCAAAGATCCTGTATTAAAATATTTCCCGGAGATCACCGTAATTGTTCCGGTCTATAATTCTGCAGATTCCTTGGAAATGTGTATTAGCTCGATCATGGAATCAGAATATCCTGCTGATAAAATTGAAGTTCTCTTGGTTAACAACGGAAGCAAGGACAATAGCTTCGAGCTATTCCAAAGATATCAGCAGTCACATCCCGGAATCAATCTAAAATGGATGAATTCCAAACAGGGTAAGTCGAAAGCCCTTAATATGGCTTTATTTAACAGCAAGGGTAAGTACATCATCCACCTGGACAGCGACGGCATATTACAGAGGGATGCTTTACTAAATCTGATCACCAGATTCGAAGCGCATGAAGACATTCATTGTATGACCGGTTCCATACTGACTAACCCGGAAGCGATTAGCGCCTCTAAGCGCGGTCTGATGAAAATAATCAAGAAGGTTGAATTTTTTGAGTATGCACAAGCTTTCTTAGCCGGTCGTAATTTCGACGCGGAGTTGAATAACATATTTACGATGTCCGGTGCCTTTTCGGCCTTTCGTAAATCTACCATATTAAAAACACAGCTTTATAATACGGAAACCGTCTGTGAAGATACTCATGTTACCTTTCAGGTGCGGCATCTGTTAAAAAAGAGGATTGACATTTGTGAGACAGCCATCTTTTTTGTAGATCCCATTCCCAGTCTGGACACCTTATACGTCCAAAGACAGCGCTGGCAAAGAGGAGAAATCGAAGTAGCTCATATGTTTCCTCAGAAAATCGGAGCAATCAAGGGTTTTTTCACTGATTTGATGACGAGACTCATCATGTTCGACCATACCTTTGCTTTTCCTCGAATGATATGGTACTTTGCATTAATCTGTCTTGCCTTTATGAATTATCCATTTTCTTTTGTTATTAAGTCCGTGATTATCATTTATGTTTTATATACAGTTTCTACTTTCTTATATTATTTGAATGTTTGCCATTACCTAAGCTGGGAGAAAGAATTAAAAAGATTCTATCAGAGAAAGATAATCTATGTTATTATCCTTCCTATTTTTAACTTCATCGTTTATTGGTTCCGCATGGCAGGAATCATCAACAGTATTAAAGGTGTCAGCACCTGGAGGACAAAAACCTTCAAGGAAGAACGGGAACAATGTAAGGCAATTGTACGCAATGATTTTAAAGCGGTCGGACGTATTCTCCACAAGGTAAGGCTTTTTCTTTCTGCCGATCGATAATGACCATAACCGCTTGAAATCCGTAGAATTTTCGAGCCTGTTCTGAGTAGCTACAATATTTTATTGATTTACGAGCATAATTATTATATGCTGACATTTTAACTTACATGGAGATTGATATGCTGAACAACAAAAGAAAAAAAAGAATCGTAATTATCGCATTTACTAATGTTTTATGTATCATATTAATCCTATTGATATTTTATGTATTTCAAAATGCAATTCAAAAGAATATTAGCCTTTATCAGGAGAATCAGAATCTGCTGGCCTCATCACTTCTTAATAACGCTGCTTCACAGGCAGGCATTAATAACAGTGATCTCATCACGAATCTGACCACATACATCAAATCGAGTTTTCCGACCTCTTCAAGTGTATACTGTATTATTACCAAAAATAATCAGATTGCATTTTATAAAGATGATAATACTACTTCCACAGTAATGAATGAAAGCATCGATAATTATCTGCAAAATAATGTTTCTCTCCGAGACAATAAAAGATATCTTCTTTCAAAATCAGAAATCATGTATAATAATGATACCTATTCTCTGATCATTTGTACAAAGGAGAATTATTACCTGAAGAAAATTAAACTACTCGAAACCAGACTTTATTGTATGGGCTTTTTCTTTCTGTACGGAGCAACGATGATTGTACTTCTGATTTTTAATCTTTACAAACTGAGTGGGGAGGAGAAAAACAATCATATATTAAAAAATGAAATCAGGAAGAACCGACAGCTGATTGAGCTTCTGGAAAATGATAAGAATAGAAATTATGTAAATTCTGAAAAAGAATTCTCCTTCTATAACCGATCGATTATCGAAGAAGTAATTGCCGGCATGACAAAGGAAGAGCTTAAGAAGTGTGTCCAAATTGATATCATCGTTGAAAATCCTAAAATGGAGCATTTCATTTTTATCACTGCGATCTTAGGTCGTATCAAAGGAGATAACAGTATCGCATGCTACTGGGATAAGAACCAATTTAAAATTTTATTACTGAATTCGAACAAGAAGGAAGCAACGGATTTTATCAATTTGTTTATTAATAAATACAAATCAGAAAGTGAAGAAAAAGTGGAGGAACTGAAAGTAATCGCCAGCAGATTGACGGTATAATCACTTCGATAACAGGAGGTAAGGATGAAATATAGTCAATATAAATATAATTTTTATCTTAATGCGAGCCATTCCATCTATATTGATGGCAATCGTGGTGAGAGGCATCCCCACACCTGGGAGATATCCTTGTATGTCGTTAATTACAAGGATACCTTTGTCATGTTTAATGAGGTAGAAAAGACAATCGAGGATTACCTGATGCAATTTCAGGAGAAATACATCAATGTATGCTCCATATTTAAGGCGATTAATCCTACCCTGGAAAACATAGCCCACTGTTTTATGAATGAGCTTCAAAATTTGTTGCACCCGCTCAATTGGGTAATCTTCACCATGGAGATTAGTGAAACTCCTTCCAGATCATATATTATCAGTAATGTTGAGAACAATGTAATCCAAAGCGTTGAGAAAAAGAGTATCGCAGAGGAGATTCTGCAGAAAAGCAGAAATTCAATAAACCAAAGAGGTAAATGATATGAAAATAATCATTCCCGCTTATGATCCTGATAACAGGCTCATATCGTTGATTAACAATATTAGAAGTAATTGCGATTACGATATTATCATCGTCGACGATGGCAGTTCTCCAACCTGTAACACAGTATTTCAAGAAGCCAGTAATTTAGGCTGTATTGTCCTAGTTCATGAGCATAATCGTGGTAAAGGAGCTGCTCTTAAGACTGCTTTCTCCTATTTGATTAACAATCAACAGACGGACAATGTTGTCTGCGCTGATTGTGATGGACAGCACACCTGGCAGGATATTCTTAAGCTTGCAAATATGATTTCCATGCATCCTGGCTCCATCCTATTAGGATGTAGGGAATTTGTCGGAAAGGTTCCTGCAAGAAGTCTACTGGGTAATAAAATTACCAGCTTCGTCTACTCCAAATTAGCAAAAAGCAAGATTACGGATACCCAAACCGGGTTAAGAGGGTTTTCTTCCCTTATGCTGCCATGGCTTGTTACAATACGAGGAAATCATTATGAATACGAGATGAATCAGCTTCTGGAATCCAAAGCAGCGGGCTATGATTTAATCTGTGTACCAATCGAAACGATTTATGAGAATAACAATGAGACTTCTCATTTTCATCCCATCAAGGATTCCATTCGCATCTATCTGCCCATCATTAAATTTGCACTTTCCTCCATCAGCTGCGGGATCATAGATTTTGTTCTCTTGTTTCTATTTAATGCATTAACCCAAAATCTTTTGTTTTCCGTAGTAGCTGCGCGAATGATTAGCTCCTTGTGTAACTACTTTATTAATCGAACCCTTGTATTCAATACACAAAGCCAAAGTCACCTATCATCTATCATCAAGTATTATGCCTTGGTCGTATTTATACTGGTCTGTAATTACTCCTTGATCATCCTTTTTGTAAATATTGTCGGCCTCCCTCTGGTAGTCAGTAAACTAGCTACAGAATGCATCCTCTATCTGTTCAGTTATATAATCCAGCATAAGATTGTCTTTCGGTAATTATGGGATTAAGCTTGAAAGGTCCCCTGATTATCGATACAATAGAGTTAAGTAGGATTTGAATGTCAAAATCCTATTTTAAATAATGTTTCGTCAATTTGCACAATTTCATAGTTTCATAGCGTGATGCAGAATATAATTCATTCGCAACACGCTCTCGCTTGGATGAGTCACGTAATGGTACATAAGGTCCTAAAATGCAGGACCTAAGTACCAACGGCCTCATACAGTTGCTCATCGAACTATATTCTGTATCACGCTAAAAGCCTGGATAGTGATGTGCAACTTGACGAATTCACTTTATGTAAGGATTTTAACACACTAATCTAGTAAGTTAAGTGAGGTGCCCCTATGAACTCCTTTCGCAGTATCATCGATGAGATCTATCAAAATTGCATACCGATATCGGAGGAAGATGAGACGACAAATCGCCTGATGCGACCCGAATATGATGAAAAAGCCATCGAAATTAAGAGCTTTCCGGATAAACATATGACTGAAATCTTCTTTATCGGATGGGAACTGAAGGAAGGTCAGTTGAATGCTTTCGCCCTCTCTCAGGAGGCTATCGCAGCACTACAATACAGATTGGACCGTGTCACCAGAACCCAAAGGCACACCCATAATTACCTGGAGATCGCATACGTACTTGAAGGCGAGTTCTGTCAGAATATCCAGGGTAAGGATGTATGGTTTCATAAAGGGGAATGCTGTCTGATCGATAATAATTGTACCCATCAGGACTACCTGACCGGTAAGAATACCAGGGTTATTTTCCTTGGCATATCCAATTATATTTTCCATAAAGTATTACTTGAGAACATTCCTGAGGGTATCCTCGCCGAATTCTTCTCAACCGCTCTTCTATCTCAGAAGGAAGTGAAGCAGTACCTTCATCTTAGACCGAAGGATGAAACGGATGAACGGATTGAGGAAATACTTGGCAATCTTATCCGTGAATTGATGCAGCTTGACGTCGGTTCGGAGTATATCTGTCGTGGTCTGGTCAAACGACTCCTCTGGCATCTGTGCCTTGCCTATGATTTCAACCTATCGAAAGAACAGGCAAAAGAGATGAATGTCCTAATCGGTGATGAGGTACTTCGCTATATCAGAGAACATGAAGCAGACGTTACCATTCACGCACTGGTTCAAAAATTTCATTATAATGAAGATTACTTCAACCGACTGCTCAAAAAGCGGGAAGGAGTTACCTATAGCGCGTACCTACAGAGAATACGTCTGGAGAAAGCAAGGGAATTGCTGGAAGAAAGCACTCTTGGCATTGATGAGATCATTGAGCAGTGTGGCTATCGTAATAAGGGCTTTTTCTATCGTATATTCGTCGAGAAATATGGTATGACTCCAGCCAGACTGCGAGAGCTAAAACAAAGTGATGCGTTGTAAATTACACTCATTACATGAATCTTTGTTGGTTAAGAAATTTACTTCTCTGGCTAAAAGTCGGAATAGGTAACTTTCTATTTCAAATCAGTAGGATAGAGACCTTGTCCACCTCCTCCTTTATTGCTATGATGAAGATATTAATCAATCAATAAAGGAGGTATTTTTATTATGTTACAGACAGGAAAAAACTATAAATTCTGGTTCTGCACCGGCTCTCAGGACTTATACGGAGAAGCATGCTTAGCAAATGTTGCAGAGCATTCCAGAATCATCGTAGACCAGTTAAATAAATCCGGTAACCTTCCCTTCGAGGTGGTATGGAAGCCAACCATGATTACGAACGAGGTAATCCGCCAGACCTTCAATGCTGCCAATGCAGATCCCACCTGTGCCGGCGTCATCACTTGGATGCATACCTTCTCCCCGGCTAAGTCCTGGATTCTCGGCCTACAGGAATACCGCAAGCCACTGATGCATTTCCATACGCAGTTCAATGAGGAGATCCCTTATGATACCATCGATATGGATTTCATGAACGAGAACCAGTCCGCTCACGGCGATCGTGAATATGGTCACATCGTAACCCGTATGGGAATCGAGCGTAAGGTCCTTGTCGGTCATTGGGCTAATATAAGTATTCAGAGGAAGCTCGCAGCCTGGATGCTGACCGCCATCGGTGTCATCGAATCCAGCCATGTTCGTGTCTGCCGTTTTGGTGATAATATGAACAACGTAGCGGTTACCGAAGGTGATAAGGTGGAAGCTCAAATCAAATTCGGTTGGGAAATTGATCATTATAATGTGAATGATGTTGTAGAATATGTGAATAATGTAAGTAAAGCAGACACTGAGGCCCTAGTTGAGGAATATTACAGCAAGTATGATATTTTACTTGAGGGCAGAGATGCCAAAGAATTCCGTGAGCATGTTGCTGTACAGGCAGAAATTGAAATCGGTATGGAGCGTTTCCTTGAGGAGAGGAACTATCATGCGGTAGTTACTCATTTCGGAATGCTTGGTGGCTTAAAGCAGCTTCCCGGACTCGCAATTCAGCGTCTGATGGAAAAGGGCTATGGCTTCGGCGGCGAAGGCGATTGGAAAACTGCTGCCATGGTGCGTCTGATGAAGATTATGACCTCTGGTATCAAGGATGCAAAGGGTACTTCCTTCTTAGAGGATTATACCTATAATTTTGTTCCCGGTAAGGAAGGAATCCTACAGGCACATATGTTAGAAATCTGCCCGACCATCGCTGACGGTAAGATCTCTATTAAGGAGCAGCCTCTATCCATGGGTAATCGCCAGGATCCGGCTCGTCTGGTATTCACCAGCAAGACCGGTATGGGCGTAGCAACTTCTCTCATTGACCTGGGTAACCGCTTCCGTCTGATCATTAATGAAGTAGAATGTAAGAAGGTTGAGAAGCCGATGCCGAAGCTTCCTGTTGCCACTGCTTTCTGGACACCGATGCCGAATCTCGAGGTTGGTGCACAGGCTTGGATTCTAGCAGGTGGCGCTCATCACACCGCTTTCTCCTATGATTTAAGTGTAGAACAGATGGTAGACTGGGCAGACTCGGTTGGAATTGAAAGTATTGTAATTGATAAGAATACCGACATCCGTTCACTGAAGAATGAGATGCGCTGGAATTCTGTCGCATTCCGTTAATATGCATGATTAGGCAGATTAGTCCATATATGCTTTTTCGATTTATATTCTTGCATAATAAGTCGGATAACATAAATGGATAAGAGCAACGCGAACATCGTCACCTACGGTTACGAGAAAAACGAAGTTTTCGAACCCTAATCTGCATCAATGTGATATAATAAATGAATGAATTCATAATTATTTTAAGGAATTGGGGTGCTCAAGTGAAAGAAGATAAAAATTTCAGTAAACAGGCCATTCTATCCGGGAAAACCGCGCTTGGTATCGAGCTTGGTTCCACCCGAATTAAAGCAGTCCTAATCGACGAAGGTCATAATCCGATTGCTTCCGGAAGCCATGAGTGGGAAAACCGTTATGTCAATAATGTATGGACCTATTCCCTGGAGGATGTATGGAGCGGATTACAGAACAGCTATCGTGATTTATGCAATACAGTGAAAGCCCAATATGATGTTGAGCTTAAGACCGTCGGTGCCATCGGTGTCAGTGCCATGATGCATGGATACCTGGTATTCGATAAGAATGGGGAGCTTTTGACTCCCTTCCGTACCTGGCGTAACACCATGACCGGACAGGCCTCCCATGACCTGACCGAGCTCTTTGGCTATCAGGTTCCTCAGCGTTGGAGCATTGCCCATCTCTATCAGTCTATTCTGAACGGAGAGCAGCATGTGGGAGAAATCGATTTCCAGACCACACTGGCCGGATATGTTCACTGGAAGCTGACTGGCGAGAAGGTAATGGGTGTCGGTGAAGCCTCCGGAATGTTCCCGATTGACATTACCACTAAGAATTTCAACAAGAGGATGATAGAACAATTTGATGAACTTGTTGCACCGAAGGGTTATTCCTGGAAGCTAAGTGACCTCTTACCGAAGGTGCTGGTTGCAGGTGAGCGCGCCGGAGCTTTAACCGAGGAGGGTGCCAGATTAATCGATCCTACGGGAGCTCTCACCGCCGGTGTTCCCTTCTGTCCGCCCGAGGGTGATGCAGGAACCGGTATGACCGCAACCAATAGCGTTGAAGTCAGAACCGGTAATGTCTCTGCAGGAACCAGTGTATTCGCTATGATTGTATTGGAGAAGGAATTATCTAAGGTTCACCCTGAGATTGACTTAGTTACCACTCCTTCCGGTGATCTGGTAGGTATGGTTCATTGCAACAACTGTACTTCAGACTTAAATGCCTGGGTGTCCATCTTCAAGGAGTTTGCAGAGGTTATGGGAATGAAGCTCGATTCCAATCAGCTCTATGGAACCCTATACCGCAAAGCATTAGAGGGTGAACCGGATGGTGGTGGTCTGCTTGCCTATAATTATCTGTCCGGTGAACATATCACCGGCTTTGAGGAGGGACGTCCGTTATTTGTACGCACTCCCGAGAGTCACTTTAATCTCGCTAACTTCATGAGAGTAAACCTAATGACCTCTCTGGGTGTCCTTAAGACTGGTCTGGATATTCTGACTGGACAAGAGAAGGTTCAGATTCAGAATATGTTCGGCCATGGTGGTTTCTTCAAGACAGAAGGTGTCGGGCAGCGTATCATGGCTGCTGCCATGAACACACCGGTATCCGTTATGGAGACCGCAGGCGAAGGTGGTCCTTGGGGTATTGCAATCTTAGCCTCCTATATGCTCCATAAGGGAAGTAACGAGAGCTTAAGCTCCTTCTTAAAGAGCAAGGTGTTTGCAGAAAATGCAGGCTCCACACTTGCCCCTCTCCCTGAGGATGTGGCGGGCTTTGAAGCTTTTATGAAACGCTATCGAGCAGGTCTTGCAATTGAGCGCTCGGCAGTAGAGGTATTATAAACAGTATTCGCATATAATCGTATGCATCGATAAAACAAATTGAAAACCCTGGCACACTTCGGAGATATCAATCCGCCGATTTGTACCAGGGTTTTTAGTATCTATGATGCACAACGAAAGCTTATCCATTTCTACGGAAAACTCCCTTGTCCTTAAGCTCCCAGGTTCCGCCTCCCGCACCGATCTCAAAATGGAGCTTCGCAATTCCCAAGTCCACCTTCTCATGCCCATACTTCTCAGAAGCAACATAGGCGGAGACGATTCCCCTCAGATACGTAAAGGTAACCGGCTGAGCATTCACAGCGGAAGGAGCCTTCTGCACTGCACTCATCCCCGCAAGAAACCACTCGGGAACTTCACCCTCTGCCTTCATCATCTCACCGATTGCTTTTGACTTACGATGAGTAGCCTTTGCGATTAGTCTTTCCTTAAAGCTCTTATCCGATTCTACATTACCAATCGTGATTACTCCATGGAAGAACTCACCGGGCTGAACATATCGATCACCGATGGATCGGTCCAGGGTTCCACCGACCCAACAGGTACCAAGCCCTAACTGAGTCGCCAGGAGAACGAGCTTTTCTCCGTAATAGCCTAATTTTTCTTTCGCATCTGCACCGTTCCTGCCAATGAGCAGGATATAATTCCTTACACCCTTGAACATCCCGTAGCTTTTTCTTAGCTTTCCAAAGGCCGCAGGTTCATTCATTATGAGCCTCAGGCTTAAATTCCCCTGATGGTTCACTTCATCCATCATTGCAATTAGTTTGTCTGCTGCTTCTTTAGAAATAGGTGTCTCCAGATAGGTACGTCTTGAGGTCCTCGCTTGTATTGCTTCTGACAAATCCATATACTTCTTTCCTCTCTATTTTCTATTCCAGACACTGTGCAAGCAATATCTTATTTACAATCTTAAAGCTATTACCATAGTAATCAATCAAACCCTCGTCCTTCATTCTAGCCAGCTCCCGGCACATAGAGGTTCTGGATACGTTCAAATAATCAGCTAGCTCCGTGCGGTTCAACATGATCTGGAACATACTACTCCCTCGCACTCCCGATTCATTCATCAGATAGCTGGCAATCTTCTCTCGCATTCCCTTTAGGGTGAGTAGCTCCAGCTTCCGATTGAGATTCACATTCTTCTCCCCCAGTACAATCATCATATTCTGAATCAGACTGATATGAAAATTACAGCTGTTGCCACAGGATTTTATAACCCGTTCATAGGGAATGAATAGAATCGTAGCATCCTCCTTCACCCGTACCGTAACCGGTGAGATACGCCGGACCGTACAGACAATTCCCTCCGCAAACATATCCGAGGGTCCCAAAAAGGCAAGAATATGCTTATTACCGGCGAGATTTTCCTTCATAATTTCAACCATGCCAGTGAGAACGATTCCTACCGAATTGATCTCATCTCCCGAAAGGAACACATAATCATCTCCCTGAAAGCTTCTAATCCTGGCTCCCAGACAAGACATCAATGGTCCAATTTCCTTCTCACCTATGTTACGGAATAAAGCACATTTCATTAATATAGGATAGTATTCCTCCATGGTCTTCCTCTCTTTCCTTTACTAAAGCACCTATTCTACTGAAATACCCCAAAAAGTAAGGAAATCCGTAGTGTTTTCGAGCCTGCTCTGAATTGATTCCTTTTATTTGTATTTGTAGCCATAGCTACAGTTATTTAGTTCTATCTGTATTATACTCACCTTGTTCTTAAAAATCAACGATAGAAAGAGCGCTTCAATCACTTTCTATCATAATGAATTATATGAAGGAATTGGCAGGCCAATTCGCTTGTCATAACAATATCAACCAAATTAAAGGAGAGTATAAAATGGAGAGCAAGATGTTTTGTTATCAATGTCAAGAGGCAGCAAATTGTACCGGTTGTACCTTATCCGGTGTATGTGGTAAGACACCCAGCCTTGCTAAAATGCAGGATTTATTAATCTATGTAACAAAGGGGTTAAGTGCAGTTACTACCGTACTCAGAGCACAAGGAGTAAAGATTGATGCGAGTGTTGATCATTATATAACCATCAATTTATTTACTACAATTACAAACGCTAATTTTGATGACGAGATTTTCTATCAAAGAGTATTAGAGACCTTGAAGATAAAGAACAGCCTGTTGAACCAGGTTGCAGATACTTCTAAGCTTCCCGCGGCAGCCCTTTGGAACGGTTCCACCAGAGAAGAGTTAGAGGCAAAGAGCGGCAGTGTTGGCGTCCTTGCAACAGAGAATGAAGATGTAAGAAGCCTTCGTGAGCTGGTGATCTATGGCTTAAAGGGTCTTGCCGCATACATGAAGCATGCCAATGAATTACAGTATGATAACACAGAGATCAGTACCTTTATGCAGAAGGCACTTGCCGCAACCTTAGATGACACACTCAGTGCCGATGCATTAGTAGCCCTTACTTTAGAGACCGGTAAGTTCGGCGTAGATGGTATGGCCTTACTTGACACCGCTAATACAAGCACTTATGGCAATCCTGAGATTACCAAGGTTAACATCGGTGTAGGAACCAAGCCCGGTATCCTAATCTCCGGTCATGATTTAAGAGATTTAGAACAGCTACTGGATCAGACCCAGGGTACCGGAATTGACGTATACACTCACTCCGAGATGCTTCCTGCGCACTACTATCCTGCCTTCAAGAAATATCCTAACTTCGTAGGTAACTACGGAAATGCTTGGTGGAAGCAGAAGGAAGAGTTCGAAAGCTTTAATGGACCCATCCTTATGACTACCAACTGTGTTGTACCTCCTGCTGCTTCCTATAAGGGCAGATTATTCACCACTGGTGCTTCCGGCGTATCCGGCTGTACTCACATCGAAAGAGATGAGAACGGTCACAAGGACTTCTCTCAGATCATTGCGCTTGCTAAAACCTGCGCAGCTCCTACCGAGATCGAGCAGGGCTCCATCCTCGGCGGCTTTGCTCACAATCAGGTACTTGCTCTCGCAGATCAGGTGGTTGGCTCCGTTAAGTCCGGAGCGATCAAGAAGTTCTTCGTAATGGCTGGCTGTGATGGTCGTCAGAAATCCAGAAGCTACTACACCGAATTTGCTCAGGCTCTGCCGAAGGATGCTGTTATCTTAACTGCAGGCTGTGCAAAGTACAGATACAATAAGCTTGAACTAGGCGATATCAACGGTATCCCGAGAGTACTCGATGCAGGTCAGTGTAATGACTCCTACTCCTTGGCTCTGATTGCACTTAAGCTGAAGGAGGTATTCGAGCTACAGGATATCAATGAGCTTCCCATCGCTTTCAATATCGCATGGTATGAGCAGAAAGCTGTTATCGTTCTCCTCGCTCTTCTCTACTTAGGCGTGAAGAACATTCACTTAGGACCCACATTGCCGGCATTCTTATCCCCGAACGTTGCTAAGGTTCTTGTTGAGACCTTCGGGATCGCAGGAATTGGCACTGTAGAAGACGATATCAAGTTATTCACAGCATAAGATTTATTATTATGATTGGAGTGTCAAAAGCCTATTTTTAATATAGTTTTGTCAATTTGCACAATTTGATATTTTGATTGCATGATACAGAACATAATTCATTCGCAACACGCTCTTGCTTGGATGAAGTACGTAAAGTGATAACCTACCGAATAGATGAGATCTTATTCGGTAGGTTTGACAAATACATGATTGAAAGAAAGCTTGTATTGCAGGCTTTCTTTCAATCAATATACGTTTCATAAAATATCAGCGAGGCTGATACTTTTGATTAGGACAACCGATTGCTATGTTTATCAGGAAAGGATAAGTTATGAGCGCATTTTTAGGACCGATTCATTATTGGTTATATAATAAGATCCTCCTTCAGCAGGATATAATCGATGAATTATACCGATTGGGTGAGGGCTACCGCCTTCCTCTGAAGGAAGAAGCTGAGAGCCGTTTCGCAGCGATAGAGAACAAGCCTCTGGAGGAGATGATTGACCAGGGAAATATCCATGGGTGGCTACAGGAGCGCGTCTCCCAGGTTGAATATAAATATGCTTTTGTTGTAACCACACTGGCGAATAAGTTGCCGGATGCCCTTCACGCCTTAAAGAGCTGTCTATATAATACCGGTAATCAACAAGCTAAAGCGATTCATCAGGGTATGGAGAGACCCACTGCAAATGAACTTTATAAGCTGATAAGCGATCAGCTTCTGGACGGGATGCCCTGCGATCATGCCAACCGTTTACTCTCTCAGAATGATAATGACATTACCTGGACCCGCAATCTCTGCATTCATACACCGTATTGGCAGGAGCTAGGGGGAAATATCAGCGTATATTATGAGTTGAGAGAGTCCTGGCTGATGGGTTTTATCAAAGAATTTGAATACTCCTTTGAGAAAATAAATGATACCACGTATCGTATCCACACATTATAATAGATTGTACTGCCGCTCAAATTCATGGGCTTGCAGCAGAATGGAGGTTGTTATGGATAGCATTAAGCTGATGATGGAAGAGCACCAATATATTTTACGTATGCTTGCTGTAGTGCGCAAGGCCTGTTACGGTGTACTGCAAGGAAAAGAGATTAATTATGAGGACTTTAACAAAATGATTGATTTTATCCGCAGTTATGCAGACGCCCACCACCATGGGAAGGAGGAGAAGCTGCTGTTTAACGAGATGGTTACCCACCTTGGCGCTTTGGGTAACAAATTAATTACTCATGGAATGCTAGTAGAACATGATATGGGTCGATTATTTATTCAAGAATTAGTGGCAGCTCTTGATCGTGTAAAAGCCGGGGATGAGATGAGTAAGCTTGATGTCATTGCGAATGCGATCAGTTATACCCACCTTCTAAAACGCCATATCGACAAGGAGGATACTGTAGTCTATACCTTCGCTGAACGTCAATTATCCTCTGAGATTATGGATAAGGTCAATCAGGGAACTGCCGAGTTCGAACGGTCTGCGCTCGAAAAGGATACTAAGAATTATTATGAGCAGTTAGTAGCAATACTGGAAGAGCGATATCAATAAGCCACCCCCTTGTTTGACTTTATAAGCTTTTTACGAAGCATATATTACGCCCTGTGTATAACAGCTTTGACCAATCTGTATGCACAGGGTTATTTATCTGTAATCCTATCAATTCTCGTTACTGTTCAGCCTATCAGGTTAATGATAAGACGAGAGGAGAAATGTTCCCCCTCGTCTTATTCTCTAGACTTAACTGGGCTGAACAGTACCCAATTCCTTCTTCTTATCGAAAATTTGTTCATATATCTCTTTCCCCTCCCTCAAATCCATGGTATAATCGTCTAAGCAGCTTTATCTGTAAAATGTACTATAGACCTTTTCTGCATAAACAGGCTATTTTATTTAAGGAGTCATAATTTGAAACTTGATAAAGAAAATCTAATACGAGATATCGTAGATAAGCATATACGACAGTTTGTCGATGTAATGGAGGCCCGTTATCGGCAGGAGGTTGACGATCCCTTAGGAGTAATCAATGCGAAGAAGAATAACGCCTTCATGTCCCAGCTAGGCGAGGAATTTATGTTCTATTCTGCTTTTGTCCGCTCCTTTGACAGCTCCTTCGGTAAGGTTCTTGAGAATATGGGCAACGCCATTGCGAAGATTTCCTATACGGTAAGAGGCAGGATTGAATCCTATCTTCTTCCCCAACAGACCCAGCACATCGATTATCTGATGACCGCATATGAGAAGCGGGATGCCAGACCTAAGATAGAGGATTACATGAACTTCAACTGCCTTATTCCCTCCAATCTAACCAGCTTCATCACCTCTCACGAGACGGATAATTATTTCTATGATGAGGAAAAGGGGTGTCATTATCTGATTGAGTTAAAGGCGGGCGGTGACCTTGATAACAAGAAGGCAAAATCAGAAAAGATCGCTCTTCTGAATGAATTCTTTATTCTTAAGAATTCGCTGCAGAACAACGAAACCGTACGTATTTTCTTTGCCACGGCTTATAATAAATTCGGTGAAGATGCCCCCTGGCGGCAGGAACGTGTTCAGACCTTCTTCGCAGAGGAGGAGCTGCTGATCGGTAAAGCATATTGGAACTTCGTGTGCAACGATCCCGAGGGCTACCAGGTCATTTTTGACCAGTACCGCACCAGTTCCGAATATATGAAGGCTTCCCTGGAGCGCATCAAACATCTGTATTTCCATGCATCAAGACCAATGGAGCATCAGATATCATTGCAGGAATTTTTTACACAGGACATCCTATGACGCATGCCCGTAGTACAATTTGCTTCTGATAGATAACGAGAGGAGATTACCCCCTTATGATAGACATAAGTACCATAGATAAATACCTTCTTATGCATGGTGATTGTATGGAGAAGTTAAAGGAGATCCCGGATGGCAGCATAGACCTGATCCTCTGTGATCCGCCTTATAATCTGGCAAAGTATTCTACCGGTAATATGAAATTTGACTGGAGAAGCGAGATTAATAATGATGTTGCAAAATGGGATCTTAAGGAGCTTTCCCCCATTGATTTTCTGGATGAGTTCAAGCGTGTACTTTCACCCACCGGCAATATCTTTGTTTTCACCAGTTATAACCTAATTGGTAAATGGCATGAGGTGTTTGACAGCGAATATGATACCTTTCAATTCATGGTATGGCATAAGACAAATCCCATCCCTAATATTCGTAAATCCTCTTTCCTAAATAGCTGCGAGTTGATTGTATGTATGTGGAATAAAGGACACACCTGGAATTTCTCTAAGCAGAACGAAATGCATAACTTTATCGAGAGTCCGATCTGTATGGGCAGTGAGCGTCTTAAGGAACCCAAGCATCCTACTCAGAAACCTCTGGCCGTACTGAAGAAAATCATTAATGTTGCCAGTAATGAGAATGATATCGTCCTAGATATGTTCATGGGTGTAGCCTCTACCGGCGTAGCCGCCAGAGAACTGAACCGCCGTTTTATCGGTATCGAGATTGATGATGTCTATTATGAAGCCTGCGAGAAAAGAATGCTTAATTGTAAATAAGGAAAACTTTCTGTAAGTGTGTATACAGGATGATTTGATAAATCAATTCACTTGTCACATACAATAGAAAGTATGCTTCGCAAACTTTCACTTGTCATAGATAAAAGGACCTATGCTTCACACAATGTCTGAATTGCCTGACATCGTCTGATCACATGGGTCCTTCTTCTTATTCTTGATTTTTTATGGCCTCACTTTATGTGAATAATGAATGCATCTTCTGAATACCGGTCTCTACGGATTTATATTGTAAAGTTAGCAATCTCCGACTTCAGTCGTTTGGAGCTGTTACCGGAGGCATCTACCTGCTTCGTTACCTCCGAGGATTTATCTGTAATATTAGCAATCTTCTCAGCAATATCACCGGTTCCGATTGCACCCTCAGTAGCCGCATGAGCCACTTCATTGACAGAGGACATTATATTCTGGATGGAGGCTAAAAGCTCCTCTGAGGTTGCACTGAAATCAGTAATGATACCATCGATATACATCGCATCCTCCATATAGGCACCTGCCACTCCCGCTAATCGGTTAAAGCTTTCTGTAATGTCCTTTGATACAAATTGAAGAAGAGAGCCCGCACTATCGGACAGATTATCCACTGCAAGTGTAACTTCACCGGTTACTGCTTGAATTTTACCAACCGCTTTCTTTGATTGTTCTGCCAATTGACGAATCTCGTCAGCAACAACCGCAAAGCCTTTTCCGCTTTCTCCCGCTCTAGCTGCTTCAATAGAAGCATTTAAGGCCAGCAGGTTCGTCTGGGCTGTAATCTTCATAATAGAATCTGAGAGCAAATTAATCTCTGATACAATCTTCGCCTGCTCCAACGCTTTCTGCAGCCTACTCTCGATCTCAGACTGCATCTCCTGTGATTTCTTCTGAGTTGACTCTACATCCTCTTTGGTATCGAAAGCACGCTTACTAATCTCAACGATCTGAAGAGCAGCTTCCTGCGACTTCTCTGCAATCGATCGGGAGGCAGTCTCAATCTCTGTGGAGGTAATGGTCATCTCCTGAGCAGATGCCGCTGTCTCCTCCATACTTGCTGCCAACTCCTCGGTTGTCGCCGCCACATCCTCGATATTGGTGTTCAGCTCCCTTACATTCTCGTTAATGTTGTCGACAATTTCAATGATATTATCTGCTTCAAGCTTCGTGTTGCCTACCAGCTTAGCAACCGAATCCTTCATTCCCACCAGATCCCTCGCTAAGATACCAAAATCATCCTTACGAGCTTCATAGCCTTCCGGTAATGTGATCGTAAAGTCACCGGTGGAAAGAGTATTCAGATAGTTACCAAAGGTCTTAAAATCTCGATTCAGCATTCTGGAAAGGTACGATGTAACGAAGATCGATATCAGCAATGTACATGAAAAGCTTATAACAAATACCGTAACGTCCTTTTGTAGGGCAGATTGCTTAGCCTCTTTCAAAGCACCTATCTCATGATCGATGTAATCGGTATAATTACCGGTTCCGACCACCCATTGATAGGGCTCAAAGGCTAAGCTATATCCTCTCTTTGGTGATGCTTCTGTCTCTCCGGCCTTCGGAAACCAATAATCGGTATAACCACCACCCTCTTTTCTACCATTCTCAATAATTGCCTTGATAAATCCAAAGCCATTCTCATCCTTCTTGTCATAACGATTGGTACCCTCCGTCTCATTTCCTAACAGAACGACATTATCACCCTGATAGGTATCAATCCAGAAGTAGCCATTGTCTCCGTAACTCAGCTCGCGGACCAGATCCGCTGCCAGCTTCTTCGCCTCTTCTTCCGAGTATTCTCCAGCCACCTGCTTGTTATAAATATTATTAATCAAACTAACTGCATTCTCAACCTGATTCTTAATATTCATATCATAACTGCTTCGAATACTATCCTCCAGACTTATGGTACTCTCCTTACTGTACTTAATCTGGTTCGTTAATGATAAAACTGACATCAAAACTGTCACCAGAAGTATAAAGGTAGCTAAAATAATAATTTTAGTTCTAACCTTCAGGTTCTTTAGTACATTTATTTCCTTTCCTTTCATCCTGTGTTATCCTCCTAATAGCTGATTTTTCTAATCATATCTCTTTGTATAATTGCGCTATTATCTGTATGTGATAATACTACAATATCTGACATAATTTATCAACTATTTTCCTCGCTGACTGTATACTTTTTTATTTTTATGAAAAAGTCCGATTACTTCCAATATTTTCCGTGCTATTGTAGGATGTTATCCGTCAATTTATACAATTCCTATTACAATTCTTCCCCAGCAGTTCTTCCTTCCCTCTCATTGACTAGCACCCATTGATGTGTTTTGATATGATACTTAACATTGACCATCTGCAGGGACTCGCCTAACAATACATTGCAGCAAAACACCATCGTCGGTACTCCTGCAAAGTTCTCCTCCTTGCAGAAGATAATACTTTCAATCTTATAGGTCTGCAGGGCATGGTTCTCATCCTCCAAGCGAATATAATTCGGCTTAATCTTCCCCTGCACATTAAAGGTTGCAATCACATCCACAGGCATATAATACATTACTTAATCCCTTCTCCGTTATTAGCATACTTTGGTTTCCGTTTTTCCGGCGGAATACCACCGGACATATGATATATGGGGTTATTCAGGAATATGGCTCTTTTAATCGAATCATCCCCATATTTATCACGAACCTGATCCACCACATAATCCAGCTTATGAAGTCTCTCGTACCGGTTCATATCGAACAGATTCATCTGTCGTACCGAGCTCCCGCTTACCACCTTGCTCGTATGAATTCCCAGGTTCCGAACCGGCAAGCCGTCCCATAGCTCATCAAACAGGCGGCAGGCCGCCCGATGTATCTCACTTGTAATATTAGTAGCACTAAACAAGGTCATCTGATGGGATTCATGATGAAAATCGGTGTATACTATGCTAACTGCTACCACAGTCGCCATCACATGGTCGGCACGAAGCCTTGTCGCTACGGTTTCTGACAGAGATAACAGAATCATCTTTGCCACATCCGGACGTTCTACATCGAAGGCGATGACCGAGGAATTGCCATAGCCCTTATTAGCGGGTACCACATCCGATACCACAGAGATGTCAATTCCATTGGCAAAGGCATAGAGTACTTCTCCGTACTTCTTAAAATGTGCCCGCAAAATATTAAGATCCGTTCTCGCTAGCTCACCAATTGTCAATATCCCCAGCGCGTGGAGCTTACGCTTTGTTGCATGACCGACATAGAACAGCTCCTCTACCGGCAGCTTCCAGAGCTTCTTCTCTATCTCGTCAGGAAACAGGGTGTGAACCAAATTTGGCTTCTTAAAGTCCGACGCCATCTTCGCCAGCAGCTTATTCGAGGAAATCCCAACATTCACTGTAAATCCCAGCTCCTTGTAGATTCGGTCCTTCATCAGATTCGCGGCAACCACCGCCGAACCGTAAAGCCCCACGGTTCCGGTCATATCACAATAGGCCTCATCCACCGAATACTGCTCCACGCAGGGCGAGAATTCCCGCAGTATCTCCATAAAGGCTTTGGAGCAGGTATCATATAGATCATAGTGCGGTGACACCAATACCAGCTCAGGGCAAAGACGCCTCGCATCACTGATGGTGTCCCCGGTTCTCACACCACACTTCTTCGCCGGTGTTGACTTTGCCAAAATAATTCCGTGTCTTTTCTTAACATCTCCTGCCACCGCCGAGGGAATTTCCCGCAGGTCCGTCTTTTCTCCAAGGATGTGCAGTCGATAAACGGCTTCCCAACTAAGGAAAGCCGAATTGACATCAATATGAAAGATTAAATTATCCATACATATGTTCTCCTTTTGAGTTCATTATATCAGAACATTTGTTCTGTGTAAAGAGAGAACATTTGGATATGATTTTGGACCTTTTCTGTTGTGAGTAGTTAAAGTTTGCAAAAATGAAGTTAAGGTTTGTAACTTGTTAATTACACATCTTATTTCAAGGCTAACCGGTAATTTTATATATAACAGTCCTCTTGAAAACAATAGAACGGCGCTAATATCTTCGTTCAGTTATCACTGGCGAATGTTTACATCCGCTGTGGACAGGTCATTCAGTTGTAAAGGACATAAAAAAAAGCCAGCACATAAATCACCGACTCCACAGGAGATAAATTACTCCCTTGGTGGTTTGTGATATTTTATGTACTGGCTTTGAAGAAATCAGTGCTTACCTGTTTTTTTAATATCCGTGTTTCAATTCATAACTAATAAAAGCAATATGCCGGCTATCTGCCGCCCAGGAATTCACATTTATTGAACCCTGACCGCCAAAGAACGATATAATTCGTTTCTTTTCGCTTCCATCATAATTCATCACCCAAAGTTCCACCTGCATATTAGGCAGATGCTCCGTAGGTTTTAGGTCCCCTTTTCGGTAGGATAAGTAAACCACCTTACCCCCATCCGGTGATATATGGGCAAACCAGTTATTGCTTTCGTCCATTGTCATTTGAACCGGTTCGCTTCCATCCCGATTCATCCGCCATATCTGCATTAAGCCAGTACGGGTACTGTTGAACCATACATGCTTTCCGTCAGGAGAATATTCCGGGCCATCGTTGAAGCCGCCTAAAGTGAGACGTTTCTCTTCTCCGCCCTCTGCCGGTATCGTGTAAATATCCCCTTCCAGCTGCCCATCATGCTCACGAAATGCACAGTATGCGAGTTCTTCCCCATCTGGTGACCATCCATGCAGAAAGCTCGGCGTATTTGGCGTCACCAGCCTAGGTACCCCGCCAATCAGCGGTAGGATGTATATTCGGGAAGTAAACTCACTGCCTTTTGGTCCATGACTGACTGCAAGCCACTTTTCATCTGCAGAGATTACGTGGTCGTTATTGCAATTATTACATTCCCCACTTTCGATACGAATTTCTGTATCGCTTTTAATATCATACCGATAGATATAGCCTTCCGAATTATAAAGAATCACATCCTCCTTCTTTAGCCAGTTTGGCGCTTCAATGATACGATTATAACAATGCAGAACTTTCACTTCTCCCGTCTCCGTATCAATTACATTCAAATAACTTACTGTGTTCTCCCTGCATTGTCCTAGCACATCAAGCAGCTGATATGATTTTCTTAAATCCTCGAGCATATCCCCCTGTGTTTGATCCTGATCAATAAACTGCGTAATTCCCATAGCTCTGGCAAACTGAAAACACGCAACAACATCCAAAGCGCCTTGTCCTATATTAACCTCACTATCTGGATTATCCGGCGTCTTAAAATCCTTATAATGAATTGACCTCACACGATCCTTGTTACGCCATAAAAAATGCTCCGGATTTTCTCCGGCAAAGAGCAGCCATCCTACATCTACTTGGGCCTCCACTCTGCCGAGGCAAGCATCCAAAAACCACTCATAAGCTGAGCGTCCGTCTATTTTCTTAGCGATCTCCGAACCGCCATTGTGAATCAGAATTCGTGCTCCGACTTTCAAAAGCTCCTCTGCCGCCTGAATGTAAGAAAATGCCACTTCCTGCATCCGTACTTTCGTCAGCTCGTGTGGGCATTTCAGTACAAACTGTTTGATTCCATGCTGCACTACCATTCGTTTCATCTCAAGTACTGCCTCCCGTAAATTCATTGAAAATACATGGCAGGAAATCACCTCAAGATTATGCTTTTGAAGTAATGGAAGCGTTCTTTCAAATTCCTCCACTGTCCAAATCGACTTCTCAAACCCTCCCAGATTGCCGAAGGCAATACATGGTTCCACATGCTGATATCCAATATCGGACAATTTCTCAAACAGAGTCTCCGGATTCTTCTTACAGATATCATATATTCCAAACAACTGTAAACCAAACTTCATGGACATTCACTCCTTATTTTCATATTTTATATTTTCATTAATACAAATAACTAATTTCCTTTAACTTAATTTTGCATTAAAAAGAATTCTTCATTCAGCCATAGACACCTATGCATCCAGACTAGCCATGGCTTCTTTAAATGATGCCGTTCCTAACTGTCCCATATAATATGGACTCATATGTATTTCTTATTCGAAATGAACTGTACCAAGATTATCCCCAAGCTTGTTAACAGCGTAATATAAACAATGTGTTGAATCTCGCTTTGGGATATGATGATGGCGGCCAAACTTGAACCTATAGCACTACCCAATTGAACCATTGAACTGTTAATGCTGATCATGAAGCTGGATTTATTCTGTGTCACATGTGCGATACCGGTATTGAGCTGTAAGCCTGTGAACCAGGCACTCATTAGCCACAGAATGACAAAGAGCACACTTAACCACTTTACCGGTTGAAATATAAGAATTAACAGCATTGATGCCATTTGAAGAGAAGCCCCTACTAACATCGATTTGGCATAGCCTATACGATCCGATACATGACCACCGATCAAATTACCTGTGAAACATGCAATTCCCAGAAGTACCAAAATGAAGCTCATCATAGTCTCAATAGATGGAAATAGAAGCAGTAAATAAGGTGTCACGAAGTTATAAAACGCGCCATACCCTACAAACATGGTTAGTGTAAATATAATGATTAATAAAGATTTTCCATCTTTAAAATATTTTAACTCATTTTTCAGATTCAATTTTGTGGAGCTATGATCACCTTCAGGCAGAAACAATTTAAAGTAGATAAGGGACAAAATCATAATGATGCATAGAATCCAGAATATGCTGCGCCACTCAAGGACAGAGGATAACGCTCGTGTCATCGGGATACCAATAACAAGGGCTAATGAACTGCCCATAATATAAAAAGCCATAGTTCGGCCCAGTCTTTCTTTGGCAGAAAGCGACACAATCGTCGAAGTAGCCAATACTCCATAGCTGCCTCCTGAAATCCCACTGACGAGCCGACTGATGAGTAATTGTCCAAAATTTTGACTGAAGACAAGTGCTACTGTCATAAGAATCGTTACGAATAACATGATCTTCAGCATCTTGCTGCGTTCTATTTTCCTGAATACGATCAAGGTAATAGGAACACCGAATGCGGCGCCAAAACCATACATGGTATTTAATAAACCGGAATTAGCTACTGAAATATTCAGTGAAACGGCAACTTTATCTAAAATACCGTTAAAAACAGAGGCTGTCATCGAAAGTACAAAGCTCATCAGCGTAAATACTATTAAAGTTAGATTAGTTTTTTTCATATGTTCTCCTATAAAATAGTATGTGGGTTATAATTTATTTCTCTTACTTGTTTTGCATATTTTTATGTGTGAAAAATAAAACCACGATGGCTAAGGATGCTTCGCACCAGTACTTTTCATTAAATATATCTACCTTTCTAATAAATGACTTGGCTATCAGAAAAACTGTCAGATCAGGATTAAATAAAGTCTATCTTTTGATCATAGATTAATTGTAATTCATTTTCTTCTCCATATCAAATGCCTATAATGAATTTATTGTCATGCCTTGCAGGCATATCGTAGTTCATATTTTAACAACAAAATGGTGAAAGCTTCTTAGTCTAAGCCTTCACCATTATTTCAATAAACACCCTCATGGATCATAAAATGGGAAAACACTAAAAATCATGCTTTCCCATTTTATTAAGTATAGCACGATAAAACCTCTTTCGAGAATATCAACAATTTTTTCAAACTTTATTGTCACTTAATTTCAGTCGATTTACCTCATATCAAATTGAACCGAATTTTAGTATTTCTACTCCTTTTGCCGACTTAATAGCTCCATAGGTTCCTGTTTTAAATTGCGATTAATCTTATATACCGATATTCCAGTACCTAAGAGGATGATCAGACTTATGGACAAAGTACAGATAAGTATAACGACCGGTATGTCTTCTTCCTGATCCCGAACATTTATATCTGTTCTGGTGTCAGATTGATTATCTACCATGCCACCACTATACATCGTACTATAATAGGAATTACTTGTATTTTTTCGGGAAATTCCGAGAGAAAAGGCCCCACCCATAACGCTTCCTAATACACTTCCCAGCAAAAGAATAACCAAAATTCCTATCAAAAGAGAACCCATACATTCTCTTCTTCTCATTCCTAGAGAACGCTCAATTGCAGTACGTTTTACCTGCTTCGTAATGAATATATGACTAAAGAACAGCAGTATAAATATTACCATAACAAATCCCACTGCGATTAGAGCCACGGACATATTTTTCATATTGTCCATTCCGGCTTTTAGTGTTGAGTACCCACGATCATAAAATTTAATATCCAACTGATCATACCCAAGCTTTCCCCACTGCTTCATGAATTCTTCCACCGATCCGTTGGGTATCTGAAAGGACGTGGTATCACTTTTCATTGGACCATAATCTATAATATTATTGATATCACTATTTTTGATCGATTTGGATGGAATAATCACCTCATTTTTTGCCAGTCCATAGGTCCCATTGTTTGCACCTGTGGCTATGTCATAGATCCCCACAACGGTATAGTAGCTGTCTTCAAATACTGGATACGCTTCCCCTATTGCATTTAATGTTGCAATCGTATTAATATCAAAATATATGCTTGATGCTGAAAATCGATAATCTGCATAATAAAGCTGTAAATGTAAGTCTTCACCCACCCGGAGATGATTATTTTTAGCAAATTCCTGCGAAATCAGACATACTTTTTCACCTTTTTCATACTCATGATCTGTAATATCTCGCCCCTGTCTGATATAGGCCTCTTTCTCATAAAAAGGCATCAAAAGTATGGTCGCATTGGTTCCAGTAACGGGTAGGGCATGTTCAAATTGTTTCAGGCTTTTTACATACTCCATAAAGCGCTTTCCAATTTCTTCTTTATAGAATTCTTCTGTAACTTCATAGTACAGGAAATCTTCCTCCAACACACTTGGTATAAGTGTTCCATCGGGATAATATTGCCTCGAAACAATTACCGAATCCGGATGATATTCCGTTGCCCAATTATCTCCATCCATTACTGGAATTTCACTAGCATATAGAACATAATTCTTTCCCTGATAAAGCGGCTTCGGATTAACCAATGATTCATCACATATCTTTATGGTTTGCCCTTCCCTAACGAAATCTCCGTAAAGAACTCGCGATATCTCTACTGAAATCGTCTGATTTGGAGTACCAGTCTCTAACGGAGCGATTTCAATAACCGAAAATCGAGATAACCCCTTATCTAATTTGTATTCCGGATTATACGAACCATAGTATGGGCGCTTCTCTGGTTTCTGAACATAGTCCGCACCTCTAAAATCAAGAACAGATAACGGGATTAATTCCCCATATACCACACTTTGAAAAATCTGATATTCTTTATTGAAATAATCCCATCTTTCTCTTTGCACAATCGACGTTGCCTTCTGCTCCACGGTGCCGATCGTTACAAAAGACTGCTCGTATGATTCAATGTTGCGGTTATTCATTACCCATAATGAACCTCCAAGTGTCAGGAACATTCCTGCTGCCAGAATTAACAGCGTAAATAGAATGGTTTTTAAGGGTGTTCGCATGAGCTGTCGGATACTATTCCTAATCATATTCCTCACCTCTTTGCAATTCACCGTCCTTCATCCTTAGAATAACATCAGCTTCCGCGGCAACCACGGGATTATGGGTGATTACGATCACCACATAATTCTCTGTATGAGCCAGGTTCTTTAAAAGCTCTACGATATTCTTTTCATTTTTGCTGTCCAGGTTTCCTGTTGGTTCATCAGCTAGCAGTATCCTTCCTCCGGCAGCCATAGCCCTAGCAATTGCCACCCGTTGCTGTTCCCCACCGCTCATCATCTGAGGGAACTGGCTCCATATTTTATCCGGAAGTCCCACTTTCTTTAATAGAATTTTAGCCTGTTCCCTTGCTTTTTCTTTTTTCACTCCCTTTAACTCCATGGGAAACATAACATTTTCCAATGCCGTGAGTAAGGGGAAAAGATGAAAGGACTGGTATACCACCGATGCCTGATCCTTCCGATATGCATCGCGGTCTATGGTTCTCAGATCCTTCCCCTCCACATAAATTGTACCGGAGGTTGGAAGAGCCAAACCTGCCAAGAGGGATAAGAAGGTGCTTTTACCGCTTCCCGATTCGCCGGTAATGGCATACAGGTTCTCTGTTTTAAAGGAGTAGCTGATTTTCTTTACTGCTTCTATCTTCTGATATTTTGTACTGTATGTATAACTTACCTGCTCCACCCGAATCACTTCCAAAGTATTTCCTCCTTACCATTTAATCATTCTGCGAAAGAGCTTCCATAATGTTGCTTCTGCCAATCCTCCAGACAGCAATCGTTACCCCCATCATAAAACAGATGAAAAATCCAATATTCACAACAAAAAGCACTGCTCCATTGCGAGTGATAAAAATCATTGAAAAGGCACTCTGGATTAGGCTCCCACAGAATGCAAGCAGAAGCTGTTCCAGCGAAAAAACTATAAAAGCTTCTTTATGAGCAAATCCGATGGATCGCATGATAGAAAAATCCTTCTTCCGGTTATATACCAGAAGATAACTTGTAATATATCCAATCATTATCACAATGATCAGTACCATAGGCAGAAATCCTAATAGTGTTCCCATTCCCTGTCTCAAGCGATTAGCAGCAGTTATAAATATAGTATCCTTTACAATCAATGCCTCCCCTTTGTCATTATCCCTTGCACTGGAGGACTGAGGCAGTAGGTGGAATCCCCTCATTTCCGCCTTAAATCCGTTTAATTTGAGAGGGTCCTGCAGATAAAAGAAAGCCGAATCAGCGGAAAAAGGAATCTCCCTGGAGCGATAAATCTCCCTTACTGTTTCTACCGGAAGTAAAATCTCTGTAGGAAGATATCCGCTATCATCATAAGCGGCGCTCTCCATTGAGCCTATTATCTCAAAAGCAACCAGATCCAAAGGTTCTATTTTCAGGGCATATTCATTTTTATGAAAATAATAAAATAAATTTAAGAAAATAACGTCTCCAATTTCCCATTGCTTTTCTTCCATACATCTCTGACTCACAATACAATATTTATCAGAGGATTTCAGAAAATCAAGGCTTCTCCCTTCTTTCAGTGTAATCTCTTCCTCACTAATTCCCTCCACTCCTTGAATGGAATTGGTCCCCAATATAGATATATCCAGTTTTTCTTTCCAATCAACGATTGAGAAAGCTCCCTCTCCTGCCATAAGACGGACCGTAAATACAAGATTGTTTACATGAGAAGACGATTGCAGATTCTGAACCGTCATCTCCGGAATATCCAGTCCTGCTACCCTAGATCCGTTCAGATTGCTAATCCTGCAATAAATCGGGATCGTATCCGCCAGATCGGTCAACTGTTTCCGGTTGCTCTCGATGTTACCCCAATACACATTAAGTAACGAAATAATAAAGATGCATAGGAAGATGGTCAATATACTTTTTGATTTGCAGCGCCAGATATTGCGTAATGCAGTCTGTAAAAAGAACATAGAAACCTTCCTTTCTTGCTCTCATATATAGTGGAACTACTTGGAGTTATCTCCATAATGTTTTATAATGATGGATACCTTCCAGCTCATCCATTTTTTTCACATCTTTTATCCCTAAATAACCTTCAGTTTTGTTGTATATTTTTGATATAATTTCAAAAGTTCAACCAGAAGATAACGACCATCATATGAAACATCAATCAGTCACGAAACAATATGGTTAATGTTAATATTTTCTAGATAGAATTATATAACATTTATTTACATCAATCAATTAAGTGTAACAAAAAACCTCCTATACAAGGAGGATAATATATTGAACAAGATATCAGCATGCTGGCACTTTCGATACTGGCAAAGCTAGCATTGCCTGACTGCGGGTCCCTGTGTATAAAAAACACCGTGTAGCTTTGAAACTACACGGTGCTATTCGTAAAGTTAATCCATCAGTTTTAACCATATATCCATACTGGTAGTTTTAGAGGAATGACTTGCATATCGTTCTGCACAGAATACGTCCGTCTGCAGGTTATGCTTTGGTAACCAGGTATTGTAGACATACTGTTGCGCTTTGTAAAGAGCATCCATAACAAGAGCCTCAAAGTTTTCTGCTTCAAAGGAACATACGACATATTTCCCCGGTGGTAGTTCCCATTTCATAAAACCATTTGGAGCTTCTCCCTGTCCGGACCTTGCACCTGCAAAATAGCTAAAATACCCTTCCTTTAAGCATGGATATGCCACGCCCAGCTCCTCGCTGTCCGCAGAAAGTCCCAGCGTTGCTTCCTTCTGCTCATGTAAGCTCCGCCAAAGGGTATCCAACGGGTCTGCACCAGATTCCGTTCCTAGTCCTTCTACATATTGAACCGGCATGTCTACTTTCATCCCGGTAAAATAGATTGGTTCCATAATCTGCTGTCTGTTTATCTCCAAAACAATTCCGTCTGTGATCAACGGTACCCCCTCATCAATCAAAACATAATGGAGCAAAAGCTCCGGTTTTGTCATTCGGTTTAGTGTTACCGGATTCTTGCGATACTCATCCGGGGTCATCCCAAAGGTATCCTTAAAAGTTCGAGTAAAGTGTTCATGTGAGGAAAATCCAAGATCCAATGCGATATCTAAGATACGCTTATCTTTTTGAAGCAAAGCCACCGTTGCCTTTGCCATACGACGGAGCTTTACGTACTCGGCAACCGGTTTTTTGACCAAACGGCTAAACAGGCGTTGATAATAGAAAGGCGACAATGAAGCTCTCTTGGCGAGCTCTTCAATATTAATTTCCTCATCCAGATGATTCTCAATATATTCTATAGTCTGCTGAATTTGTTCCCATGCGTGCATTGATAGCACCTCCTTCTCCAACAGAATACCATACGAAATCGGCTCGCCGCTTGATTGTGACTGCCCTTCTATCTATTACGCTCAAATCCCAAATAACGTGTACCTTGGAATGTCAGCTTTCCCGCATCCTGTTCTACGAGTAAGCCATACTCCGTATCCATCGTTTGAAACTCCATTCGGTCTCCACTGGCCACCTCAAAGGTTACATAATATGTGGTTGATGATGAACTATGGTGCATATTATTTGTTCCAGCGTTATTATGATGATGATGAACATCTGCCCGTTTTGTTACTACGGTCGCATCCACCGTAAGAACCGGTGAAGCATTGTTTCTTTTCCATTGCTGTGCTCCTTGTATTAAACGTAAAATTATTATACCAAATACCAATAAGAAACCAATGAACACGATCACCGGTATAATAGCAAACATGATACCCAATCCACCAAAGGGTGAAAAACCCATTTTCTTATCCTCCATTAACATATATTTATGATTAGAAATCAAATACTATAAGAAAAGGTACAACAAATACGTTACGATCCTTCCGGCTCATTATAAGCATACCAATCTGACTCTGGCAGACCAAGCTCTCGTAATATGCCATTAAGGTATCCAATGTTATACATGATATGTCTTATTTGTCCAAGAATCACATCCGCATATGTAAACTGTGGTTCATTCTCAAAAACTGATACGCTCAATTTTTCATCATCTAGCTGATCAAAGATATTCGTAGTTTTTGCTTGAATCACATCAAGATACTCCAACATTTTATCTTGCTGAATGAATAATCCTTCATAACTGGCTGCATACAAGTCAGTGGTATAAGCATCATCAAAAATCATTGTCCGCCACTCACTGTCATCATACTTTTCCCGCATCCAGAAGTCTATATAATAAACATAGTGAAAAACCTGCTGCCAAAATGGCACCTCGTTATAGGAACATGCCCAGATATTCTCTGGACATACTATAACCAGAACACGCGCCATATGAAAAGTAGAGTCAAACTGATTTCGTAGAGCCTCTGTAATCAATCTTTTCATTATAATTCCCTTCCTTACTAAATATTCTAGATACTGTAATATCTAGCTTGTAAATAAAAAGTTACTTTAAGGATTATTTGAATTATCCTAACAAAGAATTCAGCACCTTTGTTCTGTCCAGGTAGCAATCTTAACCGCTTGGACATTACCACCGTTTCATGTTCTTGTGATGTTTTTCCAGGTATACCCTTTCGATTTCTTCACTCGTAATAGAATAGCAAAGCATTACATCATTTAAATACATAAAAACATCACAAATTTCTTCGATAAAATGATTTCGTACTTCTACATCATCTATGATTTTCTTATCTCCATCCTTTTTGATAATATCTGCTATTTCTCCCGCTTCAATCATCATCCAAAGCAGTTTATCTCTTCCTTTTTCCAGAGATAGCCCACCCCATTGATCCATATATTTCTCCTGTAATTCCTTTTGTATCGCTTGCATTTCCTCGAATCCAAAGTTGCTCATTGTTTCTTCTCCCACTCAGTATAGTAACAATCATTATACTGTGAATTTTCTCTCGATTTTGTAATTTTCTATAACAAGGCAAAATGGGCACTCTCGATAATTGATTTCATTTGACATAAGCAAAAAGGGTGTCCGGCGGGGTCAAACATAACTCTCCAGTTATCAGAAAATTGCTCATCTGCGATTCTTGCACCACAATGGATTGCATGTTGAACTGCCTTTTCCAAATCATTAACGGCGAAGTCTAAATGTGCCATTTGCTGTTGAGCTTCAGGCTCTTCCGGCCACACAGGAGGTTTATACTCCGGATTTTGTTGAAACAATACACAAGGATATGTTCCCTGATTGGTTCCTTGAGCGTATACACAGGCCCAGCCTTCATCGATATACATTATTTCCCACTTAAGTAACGCCGCATAAAATTTGGCTAATTCATGTGGATCTTTGCAATCCACCGTAAATGAGTACATTTTGATCTTCAATTCATCATCCATAACACTAATACCTCCTAATATAAATAATCTACACTAATCTTCACTTATCCTTGTATTTATGCCATTTATGTCACATAATCCAGTTCTTACGAAAGTCAGTTCCCACTACCTATATAATACCCTCCAAAGGTCTACCGGGGTCTCCCGGTTTAAACGTTATTTATATTAATGTCTAATTCTCTTGCAGTACGATGCTGCATTTTCGGATTAATCTTATATAAAACATCGTCTTTTAGAAATTGCGAACCTGTGCTTCGAAACTCGAATGAAACACCTGCCTTTTCACATTGCTCCCTTATATTCATAATCCAGCGATAATCACACTCTCTCGCATCTCTTCCGGTCTCACCACTGGTTGACACAATGTCTATACCATGAAGATACAGTGACAGATTGATATCGCTCAGTAAAGGTCCGCATGCAATGAAACGATGTTTTATGGGATAGGAGATAAATAGTGGCAGCCGCTCATCAGCAAGCTCTTGATTTTCAACCGTACACCCTATTGTGACATTATCGTATCCCTCTCCCCAATCCTCAGGCAAAGAAACAGGAAAACGGTGTATTCTCTTTGTAATAAATATAAAATTCAAGTCCGGCCGTTGCTTTATGATATTCCATGCTTCCATCCGCCATTCGTCGGCTTCAGGTATAAAAAAATCAGTTGTAAAACAGGTATTTACGGTTTTACCGCTTTCCATTTTGTATTTTGTAATCTTTTTTCGCGGCATATAAACCGTTTCAATTGGTTTATAGAAATCATCCGTTTTAACAACTTCGTTTTGGCCGCATCGTTTCGAATATGGCCCATAGTAATAGCAATTTGTACATCCATCACTGATTTTGTAGCATCCTGTCCATGGCTCCCATACCATACCTTTCACCTGCCTTCTGTCCCTAGATTTACTGATTGCTCTTAATAAAATCCATAATTGCTGCTATTGTTTCCTCTTGCTGTTCTTCTCTTGTAATCGTTGCAGTACCATCTCCACCCTGTTCTCCATAGTTACCAAAGTATGCATGGTTTCCACCTTCAATCTCAACTATATTTTTAGTATTCTGAAGCTTTGTAACATCAAGAATGCCATCATTACTACCGTAAACTGCAAGAACAGGCATAGATATGTCATCTACAGGGTAAGCAGCCAATAAAATAAGACCTTTCATACTCTCACTATTATTACTGGCATAACTGCTTGCCATAGCACCACCTAAGGAATGACCTCCAATGTACCAGTTTTTTATTTCAGGCAAGTCATTAAATATCTTGTCTGCCGCATTAATATTAAATACTGCAAGGTTAAACGGCATTTTTACAAGGATACCCGTGATACCTTTTTCAGCAAGTTTTACAAGCATAGGTGAATAAGCAGTATATTCTACCTTGCCACCAGGGTAAAAAATGAAAGCTGTGCTTTGATCGACCTCTTCATCCGGATAGAAAAAGGTCAGCTGATCATCGCTATCAATACGCACTTTCGATGCTTCTAATTCCTCCAGATCCGTAACATCAACTTGGTAGTAATCTAAGGTATATATGTAAAATCCTCCGAATAGGATCCCGACAATTATTATTACTATAATTGCCCCTTTCAATATTTTCTTTTTCTTTTTCATTTTTCTCCTTAAAAAGCTTATAATTTCAACAAGTTAAAATCCCATATAACACGTGCCCTGAAATGTCTGTGTCATGCTCTATTATGCTATTTTGTTCTGTGTCATTTATCCACTATTTTTTAACTTCATTCTGTTTTTTTTCTTAACTGACATATCCTTATTGCAGGGAATAAAGTAACTATAAAAATACAACTACTTGCAAATAATACAATTATACCAATAAAAACGTACTCCATTCCTTTTGTGCAGATAAGAAATCCTACAACCAAACAAATAACTCCCATTAAAAGTAAACATCGAACTTTCATTATTTCTTTAGCCATTGCATTCTCCTTCCACATAATCCAATCCATTATAATTGTTAGATTACGTCCTATCGATAACAAAACCGAGACAATTCAATTGTACCAGACTACATATCTACAAAATTCAGCACCTCAAGCGGCTTATCTGCTTGGATGAAGTCATGCTTTCGCTTTGAAGGCTGTGTTGTTCCTTCTTGTAAATACCAAGCTGCTTGAACTGCTTTCATCCCAAGCTCTCGAGCAGCTTCCAACTCATTACTTCCTCCGTCTCCAACATATATACATTCCTCTGCCTTCACAGAAAAGCCATTCATACATCTTCGGAAAATCTCCCTATCTGGTTTTTGTATCCCCTGCTCATATGAAAGATAAACAGCGTCAAAACGTGGAAATAGTTCGCTTCTGCGGATTACATCCGCTTCCTCAGAAAAACAGTTACTGATTAATCCGACCAAAAATCCCCTTTTTTTCAATGCAGAAAGCATCGGAATGATTTCAGAATGTAAATGTTTAAAACACTCTTCCTTTGCCGCTATACGCTTTTCTACAATTTTCTTTAAAAGCATTTCAGAATAACAATCATTCTCTCTAAGAATCTTTTCCAACACTTCCTCCAGTGTTAACTTCCCTATAGAGCGTTCATGTTCCGTCGAACGCCAAAGTGACTGAAATTTATCTTCTGGAATTCCTGCATCCTCCGCCATCTGCGCTCCAAAATATAGTGGACTATGATAGTGTGTAATTAACGTTTCAAACATGTCAAAAATTACTGCTCGTATCATTGTTTTCCCTTCCTGTTACTTCCAATCTGTCACTGTATAACAATATTTTCATTCGTATTTACCACCAACCGTTAATGGTATCTGTCTATTTCACCAATGGTCAGAATAAAGTCCTCCTTAATATTAGTCCAGCTTCTTTTCAATACATACCAGATTTACTCCCGATATACCATTGAACGCACATGGAATGATACCAACCTCTTTATAACCGTAACTCTGATATATTGCCCTTGCACGAGAATTTATAGCATTCGTATCAATTCTTAAGTAAGGGCAGTTGTTCTCTCTTGCATAATTCTCATAGAACTCCACCATCTTCCTTCCGTAGCCGTGTTTTTTCACAGAAGGTTCCACCACGAGGGTATGCATCACCATAACCTGATCATCCTCTGCAGGATATTCCCACTGACAGCTCTTATATGCAGGAGCCTGCTCTTTATTCAGACGCATAGCAGCGACAATCTCTCCCTCTTCTTCCATAACAAACAGATCATCCTGTTCGAACCCTGCAACAGCCGTATTCCTGGTTGGATATACATCTCTTTGCCATCCTGTCGTACAATTGCCCTTCTCCTCTTCCTCTATAATATGTTCAAAGATCAGTGCTACTGCGTCTATCTCTTTTCGCTTCGCTTTTCGTATTATATTCATGCCTATACTCTCCATTCAAATGATTGCATCTATTTTAAGAAAATAAATTTTCAGCTAGCATTAGTCAAGCTGCCACTTTTCAAACAGCGCCTCTACCCGCCCATTCAGCCATCCGTTTATTCTCTGCATCCGCTCTTCCAACTGCTGCCCGCCGCTCCAAACCAATTGATTCAGCTCGTGCTCCAGCTGATAGATTGTCAGTCGCTTTGCAAGCTTCGGGACTTCTCCGACGATCCCAAGGGTTTTAATGAGGGACTTCAGCAATAGTTCAAATTGACAGCCATCTTCCGGTGGATAGATACACCAATGAAATAGATGTGCCAATTCAAAATCCGCCTCACCATATTGCGAACATTCCCAGTCGATTACCCCCATCAATCTTCCATCCTGTACAATAATATTCTTGGGATGAAAATCATTATGTAATAGCTTCGCTCCTGTCTGATATTCCAGGCAGTCGATATTGTAATCAATGTATTCAAAGGCTGATGTGATAATGCTCTCACTGATATGTATGTCAGCGAGACTGGTTCTTAGCATCTTGATATAATCAAGATGCCCCTCCTTCCAAGAGCCCTTGTATCTCGGTACGGTAGGGATATAGTGGCCGATATCATAGCAAGCATCGGCTATGGAATGTAAATTCATAAGAAAATGAGCGATATCCCTCCCCAGAAGAAGGCTTTGTTCTTCCGTTAATTCCTTCAAAACATTGAATAAGTCACTACCCTCCATATAATCCGCAATCAGGTAACCGTATTCCTTACCGGAAGAGATTAATACCCCGGTGGAATGAATTTTGGGCGTAAGCATAATCGATTGTACCCGTTCCAGCTTCCTCAACTCGTCCGGTATGGAATCCGATATTCTTATAATATATTTTTTGTCAACTCGATAAACTGCTATCTGGTCATTCTGCCTGCATAGCTCTATCACCTTTGCATTAAAATTCCGATTGTTCAGCGTTTCATATATATCACTTATATTTATACTAATATCTCTATGACTACTCATATGCAACGTCCTTTTTTCATTGATTTTCGTTATCATGCTTCTCTTGTCTGATTGGTATATTTACTTATTAATTCACATTATAATACAATTGAGACACTATCACCAGATAAAATAGGATAATATTTCTTGTTGGGTATATACTTTTCATCCATGTTAATGTAAAATCAAGGTGATTATTACCAAAACCCATCCTTAAGGATCCTGTATTACAAATAGCTTTCGCTATCGATTGTATTAATAATTTTCGTGTTATTGTGAGGTATTGAATGATTCTAAAAGAAATAATATCTATTCGAATAATGAAACGGACTATTCTCTTGCTGCTTACCCTCGCCTGCCTACTTTCATTCCCAGGCTGTGGCAAGGAAAAAGAAACGGACTCGGTCTTTACTTTTCCGAGGGAAAAAGTACAGAGCTTCAGTGTATATACCTACGATACCGGTGAAAATACGACGACCAGCAACTGGGTCTATACCGAGAAGGATATGAAGAATTTTTTAGATTATCTTGATAACCTATCCGGAACTCGGGTGGATAAGCTTGATACCACTTCCTTACCCAGCTCATTCTACGGAATTGAGCTCAATATTGATAACCCTTTTACACTTCTCATCCTCGGCGATTATGCAATTAATTATAAGGGAGAATACTATAAGATCGACGGCCGGAAGGCCAAGGAGATGTGCCAAACGATTGTTGATGATACCACAAAATGGGAAGGTGTGTCCTATATACTAAATCACAGATACTTATCCTTACTGGAGGGTGTCTGGGACACTACCTACATGACAGAAAGCACTTATACAGGAGCTCCTCTGGAAAATGCTTCTTTGACTATGTTAGAAGCTTCTATTGACGCGCAGAAGGAGCTGCTAATCTTAACCTTAGAAAACCATACCGGGAGTACTCTTCAATTCGGTTCTATGTATAGCTTAGAGGTCCTGGTCGATGACCACTGGTATTACATCGGCGATATGATCAACAGCAATGTTAATATTGGCTGGAATAGTATTCTCCACATATTAAAGAACGACGAAGCGATGGGTGATACCTACCACCTGAGATACCTTCAGCCTTTGCCAACGAGAACCTACCGACTGGTCAAGGCCGTAACAGCGGAGGATGGAACAAAAGGATATC
The DNA here is from genome assembly GCA_023411215.1 of Bacillota bacterium. Classification (GTDB taxonomy): domain Bacteria; phylum Bacillota; class Clostridia; order Lachnospirales; family Lachnospiraceae; genus Mobilitalea. The sequence goes on from JAEYOY010000058.1 coordinate 47,364, forward strand.
TGTCTGTAGAGTTTCAAGTAAAATAAACAGGGTAACAACAGGCTTATCAGCTGCATAAAGAACACCTTACAATTTATCTTAATATCTAAAAAGACATAAGTGCTGTGCCTATATATTCACCCTTGAGCAGACTGTGGACTACAATCTGTCCCTTCGAGTGAATATACGTCAAACACCTATGTCTTTCCTCGTTCCTATTGCAACAAATTCTAGTACACGTTAACGACCTTCTCCAGTATAAAAGAGCTCTCCTCTGCATCCATCGGATTCTTAATACTTACCACATGAAACCCTAGCTTATTCACGTAGAAATTGTGATTTCTTCTGGAGAAGCCCGGTGTCTCGGTACACCATTTTCTCGTATCCGGATATTCCTTCTCGACGAACTCCCATATCGTTCTTCCGACACCTTTGTTCTGAAGTTTTGTATCTACAAAGATGCATCCCAGGTTATTCACTTTTGTCCTCGGGTTTATCCATAGGATTAAGCCTGCCATCAGCTTTCCCTCCATCGATATCTGATAAGCCGTCGAATTCTTATCCATTCCCCACTTGCGAAGAAAGTCCCCGTTGTCATAGCCTGTCGGTCCGCCCTTGTCCTTACCTAGATGAATCCTTGAATCCTCATCAAAGGCTCTGGCCATAACGGCTGTTAATTCATCGATATTCTCTTCCTGCAATGGCTGAAATACCAATCCTTTATATTCCTTCATCATAATATCCTCCTATCTCAGTATTAATTCGTCTATTTTAATAATCGCTAATAGTTCATCTGTTGCTTGAAGTCTATCTATTGGTTAACGCTCCGCTAATGTATGGAATCATGATGTAGCTTGCTTGTAAAGGTTTTCTTGCGTTACATCTATAGCTTCTCTAAAATCTCTACAATCAATTTCGTGGCCTCTGCCTCGAAGCCCGCCGCATTATTGATCAGGGTCACTAGCTGTTTTCTTATCTCCGGCTTCGCAAAATGTCTCGTCCGTTCTTCATCCTGAATTAAGCCGCCGACTACCTCACCCATCTTCAATCCCAGCTCAGCCGCACGGCGAAGATACCCTGCCGCCTGCTCACATTCCCTTTCCACCTGAGGTATATCCCTTCCAACCTGCTCCAGGTAGGCAGCAGCATAAAAACGCCCCTCTGCCAGCATAACCACTGCATCATTCTGACAGACTAACCGCTCGTATAAGATCGGCAGAATAGCTCCCTTCGGGAATTCCTTGTCATCTCCGACCCTCCTTGCCCAGTATTCATAAGCCCTCTGGCCTCCTGCATACTCAGCTCCGGACAGGTTCTCCTGCTTCTCGAAAATTATCTTCTCCTCAGTCAGGATCTGCAGTGCATTCGCAAGAATCTCCTTGTGACTTGCCAATGCCTCCTGGCGCTCGCCTACTGCAATTAATGCGACGGTGCATTCGTTCTCCCACCAGCCATCGGTCACAAAATATCCGCTCTCGTCCTGGGTTACATTCTTACTAAATTCCTGATTGTCCTGGAAGCAGTTCCAGCCCAACAGCTGATTGCCATTCTCCCGATAACCAGTAATCAAGCATGCCTCCGGTGGTCCGATAATTCCGAAAGCAATCACCGGTCTTCCTTCCTCCAGCTCTTCTTTGATAAACCGGAGAAAATCTTCTCTAGAGGTCCCCTCCCGCTTCAACAGTCGATAGCTTCTTCCAGCCGCAGCAAATGCCCGACGAAATGCTTCATAGCGATCCTCATATATGTTCATAATATCTACATTGCCGCCATCCCAGTAATCCACGTTCCAACGGAGCCGGAAAGCCGCACCTGTGATGGCCATAATATATGCATAATCAATTTGCTGCCCCATATAGTTTAGGCAAGCCTTCATAGCGACGCAGAAGGGAGTACATTCCTCATAGGAATATGCCACCTTCGGTACCCCGTATAAGATACAGCTGTCCTTGGTCCTTATATTGTTGTTCATAGGATAATCCACCTCCGATAATTTTCGTTGCCAGTCATATAACCCGGCTTGCGCGTGATTCGTGGTAATTGTCTCCTCCTGCTTAAGCAACATTGGTCCAAACATTCCGACCAGAATTCGTCTTCTGCCCACCTTCAGACTGCAGGGAGCCTTGCGAAGATGAGAAGGCAGAATATTCATATGGCGCTTGTAGGCTCTGGTAAATACATCATAGCTTTCAAACATATAATCCGCTGCAATATCCGCAAGGCTTCTTTCGGTATGTGCAATATCAAAGGCAGAGTTTGCAAGTCTTCGAAGAAGGATATAGCGAGATAGTGTAATTCCCGTACTTTCTCTGAAGGTCTCCCTGATATGGCGATAGGAAAATCCTATGGACTTCTCCAGCTCTGCATAATCAATCGGTTCTTTCACTCTTGTCTCGATAAAGGTTGCTGTGGACCATATTAGTTGTGAATAATCCATGTAAAGTATCACCTTTCTTTACTTAAGCCAGGTTGCGAACCTCTCACTGAAGTCCCCATTACCATAAGGCACTGCCGTAAGGAGGAAACCTGCCACTGATTTAACTTTCCGGAAGTTACTTCTATTATAACAAAAAGGGCAAAAAACACTCGATGTTTTTGACCCTCTTTCAGAAATGCTAGCTCCATAAACATTTTGTGAAGCATGTATTATAAATCCATTTTATATTGATCACCGAATTTCTCTTCCTTCACAACTTCCTTCACCAGCTGTGGCGGAACCCTTGTCAGGAGCTCTCCGGTTGCACTATTCTCCTTAATCCAGGTGGCTATCTCCTGCTTCGGGATAACTAGCGGCATTCGGGTATGAATCTCCTTCATTGAAGCATTTGCCTCTGTAGTTAGAATTACGAATCGCAGCTCCTCACCGTAGCGGCTATATAAGCCTGCCATATACAACACCTTCGTTCCCTCCATTCGGAATAAGAACTTTCGCTTCTCACTGTCCCACTCATAGAAGCCGGTAGAAGGAATGATGCAACGACGATTAAGGAGGCTGTCCCGAAAGGTCTTCTTCTCGAAGGCACTCTCTGAACGGGCGTTGATAATGACTCCCTTTTCATTAAATTTCGGAAAGCCCCAGGCGCTGATGGTAGGTGATATCTCCTCCTGTTCGAGAGTCAGGATGGGCGCCTGGTTCGTCGGATAGATATCCCCTGTCTTGACTGCCGCGTTATGAAATTTTGCATTCAGCTTCTCTAATATCTCTATGATTTCATCATTTTGTTCCACTGTAAAATTGTACCTTCCACACATAGGAATCCTCCCTTTCTAAACCTATTTTAACATATTTTGGACCATTTCTATAGATAATATTTCCTTATCGAAAAAAAGAACAAAAAGCCATTTGACATTTTTAAAAATTAGATTATGATAGAGTATGGTGTTTATTAAAACCATAAAACATATTAACTATTCCAACATGTTTAGCATAAACATTACAACAAAAGATCCTATTATAATTAGTAACAGTTCAGCAGCTAAAACTTCATATATGAGCTTCAGCAAACGCATTTCTTCGCATGAATTTCGTGTTGAAATTTGTAGGGCCTTCTGCCAAAGTGAGAGTAGCAAAGGGAAATCGAGCTTATGGCTGAACTGTTCCAATCATTAAATTGTATTCAAGGGAGGATACCACATGAAAACCGGTTTTGATCCACAGAGGTATATTGATGAGCAGTCACAGTTCATCCTAGAGCGTGTTAACAACTATGATAAGCTGTATCTTGAATTTGGCGGTAAACTAATAGGAGACAAGCATGCGAAGCGTGTACTTCCCGGCTTTGACGAAGATGCTAAAATCAAATTACTCCAGAAACTTAAGGATCAGGCTGAGATCATTATCTGTGTTTATGCCGGCGATATTGAGCGCAATAAAATCCGTGGTGATTTTGGTATCACCTATGATATGGAGGTGCTTCGTCTGTTGGATGACCTCCGCAGCTTCGGCTTGGAAGTGAACAGCGTAGTTATCACCCGTTATAATAAGCAGCCCGCAACAACTGTATTTATCAATAAATTGGAGCGACGTAACATCAAGGTATATACCCATTCTGCTATCCCCGGTTATCCGGCAGACATAGACACCATCGTAAGTGAGAACGGCTACGGAATCAATCCCTACATTACCACCACGAAACCGATTGTAGTCGTAACAGCACCTGGCCCTAACAGCGGTAAGCTGGCAACTTGTCTGAATCAGCTCTATCACGAATATAACTTGGGACATAGTGCTGGTTACTCCAAATTCGAGACCTTCCCTGTATGGAATGTTCCCCTGAAGCATCCCCTTAACATCGCTTATGAGGCTGCGACCGTAGATTTAAAGGATGTTAACATGATTGATAACTTCCATTTTGAGCGATATAATCAGGTAACTGTCAATTATAACCGCGACTTAGAGATGTTCCCGGTAATCAAACGTATTATCGAGAAGATTACGAATCAGGAATCCGTATACCAATCTCCGACTGATATGGGAGTTAATCGTGTTGGATTTGGTATTATCGATGACACTGTTGTAACAGAGGCCTCCAAGCAGGAGATTATCCGCAGATTTTTCACGACAATCTGTGATTTTAAGAAAGGTCTACTAGATGAAGAATCTGTAAATCGCATGAAGGTAATAATGGAGGAGGTTGGTCTAAAGCAGGACGACCGCCGATGTGTGCTTCCAGCTCGTGAATATGCAGCCAAGCTTAAGGAAAGCTGTGTCGATAATGAGACCGTTTCTGTAATTGCTTTCGAGCTCGAGGATGGACAGATTATTACCGGCAAAGGATCCGCAACCATGGATTGCTGCTCCGCTGCACTCCTTAACGCAATTAAGTACCTAGCAGGCATCAGTGATGATATCTATCTATTATCACCTCTGATCTTAAATACCATTCGTGATTTGAAGGAACGTGATCTTCACAGTAAAATCACTTGTTTGAATGCAAATGAGATTCTCATTGCCCTCAGTATATGCGCCGTTACCAATCCTACTGCACAGCTTGCCTATGAGAAATTATCCTCACTTGCCGGTGTTCAGGCACATTGTACGGTTATACTGAATCGTAATGATGAGCAAATCTTGAAGAAGCTGGGTATCGATGTTACCTGCGATGCGATATATCCTTCTGAGAATCTGTATTATGTATAATCCGGGAGGTAGTCCGGTCTATTCCAAATAATGCAGCAAAGGGCTGTTTCAAAACACGAATAATTGATTTCTATAAGAGTAACATGCATTCCATACCAGATAATCTCTTTCAGAGGTTAGACTATCTGGTATGGGATGCTGTTACTCTTATTTTAAGCGATATCTACGTGTTTGAAGCAGCCCCATATTAATTCATATCATTATATTACTCATTATCATTAGATTTCTTAATTCCATACCTTGCTATAAATTCACCTATCTTACTATGTTTCATATCCATCTCCCCTCACCCTACATTAACATACTAAGCTCTAAGCTATTATATTCTTATTCCTCACTACTGCTATCCAACCCTACATTTTTCTATTATATACATTATAAGAAACAATATAAGCGAATACAAATATGCTCACAATTAGCAGCAGTAGCCTCACCAAAGCCGGATAGAACAGCCCTCCAATCAGAGCCAGGGTATACATAGCAATAAGCATAGCTATGGACGCTGTACGGAATGCCCGATTGGTGATTTCCTTAATTCGCTCATCCGAGTTGCTGATCCTGCTCTCCTTAAGCTTCTCCTCATCCTTAAGCATCAGTTTATTCTTAATTAGCATGATGATAGAAATAAGAAGTAATCCAAACCCAGCTCCCGTGTAGACACCAAGCATCTCCTCCTTAACCTCCAACTTCCAATAGAATTCTGCCAGTAGTGCGGTAATTAAGGTGATTGCTCCAATCAGACCCAGTCCAGCGAATCGATACATACGGACTTTAACCACCAGCTTATATTCTTCGTTTGTTCTTGCTGTTGTTCCACATAATAGACCTCTCATAAATTCTCATCCTCCTGATTAAATATAAAAATATCCTCAATTGAAACTTTGAAAAACTGCGCCAGCTTGTGTGCCAGTATTAAAGAGGCATTGTATCTGCCGCATTCTAGTGAAATGATTGTCTGACGGGTGACACCCACTGCATCCGCCAACTCATTCTGGGTTACCTTCGCACTTTTTCGGAGCTCCTGTAGCCTGGTTTGCATCTTTACGCCTCCTTTTTTGTCTAGTTCACTTTACATATTTAGTATAGTTTGCTTTACATCAAATGTCAAGCTTATTTTACATTTAATTGTATACTTTAGAACACTATCGTCCTCTATTCCACATCAAGTCATCTATTACTTCTAAATTAAGTCTAAAAAGAATTTATAATTTATTAAATATATTAGTATGCTTGACGTAATTCATAGCCTTTGTTATAATTTCTAAATGAAAGGACAGGTGCTACACTTGGACGAAGCAGTCGAGCGATATCAACATACTAATATGCAAAAAGAGTGAATAAAGCAACGATAGAAAGTGCGTTTCGCGGACTTTCTATCGTTATGAATGAAAAGGACAATAAATATTGTCCTTTTTGTAGTGTTATTATGCTTGCGTGTCTCCTCTGACGAGTTTATAAAGTTATACGGAGTATCAGGTCTTTCAAATTAATTCTATTCTACTTTGATAACTCGGGGTAGAGATAATATTCTTATTTAACTTATTTTAGAAGGGGGTAACTTTTTTGCCAGACAGTGATCCTATATTAGGACAAATATTATTACAGATTTTCCTTATTCTTTTGAATGCAATTTTTGCTTGTGCAGAAATTGCTGTTATTTCCATGAATGATAATAAACTTGCAAAGCTTTCCGCCAGTGGTGATAAACGTGCTATAAGATTATCAAAGCTCACTGCACAGCCGGCACGTTTTCTAGCAACAATTCAAATCGGTATCACACTAGTAAATCTTCTTGGAAGTGCGTTTGCTGCTGAAAACTTTTCAGATCGACTGACCAATGCTATGGTAAATCTTGGTGTCAAAATACCTGTATCTGTTCTTGATACCTTATCTGTTATCATTATCACTCTAGCTCTTACTTATTTTACCGTTACCTTAGGTGAACTTATTCCAAAACAGATTGCTATGAGAAAGTCAGAACAGCTTGCACTAGGAATGTCACAGTTAATTTATGTTGTTTCTAAAATCTTTGGTCCGGTTGTTTGGTTATTAACTGTTTCCGCAAACGGTATATTAAAATTACTAGGTATTAATCCAGATGAAGAGGATGATGAAAATACGGAGGAAGAAATCCGTATGATGATAGATGCAGGAAGTGAAAAAGGAACCATACATCCCGATGAAAAAGATATGATTCAGAATATATTCGAATTTGACGATATTATTGCCGGAGAAGTAATGACACATAGAACTGAGGTTTCTCTTTTGTGGAGCGATGAGACGGATGATCAATGGGAACAGACAATAATTGAAAGTAAACATTCCGTATATCCCATCTGCTCAGAGAGTCCTGATAATATTATTGGTATTTTGTATGTAAAGGATTATTTTAGACTAAAAGACAAGACACGTGAAAATGTGATGAAAAATGCTGTACAGCCAGCATACTTTGTACCAGAATCAGTGAAAGCCGATGTACTATTTCGTAATATGAAGGTTAGCAGAAATCATTTTGCTGTAGTACTGGATGAATACGGCGGTGTTAGCGGAATTATTACCATAAATGACTTACTGGAACAATTAGTGGGTGATCTTGAAGATGATTTGGCTGCACCTAAGATTTTACCACAAATCGAACGCATTGACTCAAACACCTGGCGTATACAGGGAAATACTCCGTTAGAAGATGTTTCCAGGCAGATTGGAGTACTACTTCCAGAAGAAGATTATGATACTTTTGGTGGATTTGTTTTTGGTATCATAGGTACGATACCGGAGGACGGAAGTACACCTGAAATCGAGGATTTTGGATTGGTTATTAAAATTCAAAGCATCAAAGATCATCGACTTGAAAGCGCTGTAGTTTGTTTATCCGATACCTCCATTAAAAATCAAGTTATCTCATCATTATAATTTGATAGATGGTTAATTTATAATTATTAAGGGCCAGGTTAAATACTTTAAAGTATTTAATCTGGCCCTCTTGCTATTGTGGCTCTGTATATATACAATCAAATTTTATTACCGGATAATTATCGTGTTATTATTCAAAGCTGATGGCATTCCAAGCCTCACTGTTGACAACTACATCATAATTAGCGGTCCAATCCTCATAAAGCTTGGCAAATAACTCACTTCTTCGTTGACTGATAATCTCTTCCTTCCTTTGGGTGGTGGCATCCTCATCGTAATCCGATACACAATACAGGATATGCCAGCCATAATCCGTAGTGATGATGTCGCTTACCTGACCGGTTTTCAGAGTAAAGGCGGCTTGCTCAAAGGAGTCGCTGTATTCCTCTGGTCCCTTGCCTCGTCCAAAGGTATACTCTATGGTCTCTGCTTCTGAATTTGCTTCTGCCAGTGCACGAAAATCCTCTGTAGTCTTTGCTTGTTCTAACAGATTTTTGACCTTCTCGAAAGCCGCTGACTTATCCTCTTCCGATAATTCGATCGGCTTACCTTCTTTGTCATAATTGACACTATTAATCAGTATCTGCCAAATCGTAATCTGCTTTGAATCCAGATCTGACACCTTATTATCAACATTAATGGTAAAATGCTCAAAGGTCTTTTCTGCAAGAAGATTGTCTGCATATATCTGTCGCAGCAGCTCCTCGGTAATCAGATATTTGCTGATGTCCTCTGAGGTTAAGCCTTCGAAATGCTCCTTCGCATAGGCATTGGCATCCGCCAGCTCCTCCTCAGACAGTGTAATGCCTTCCTTCGCTGCTTGTGCGCCGATGATTTTCAGCTCGGTAATCTGATTAATGACCTCCTCTTTAATCATCGCTCCAAAGGTCTCCCCGTTTCCAAGAATATCTGCCTCCCAGATATCGTTTCCATATTCTGTCTCATAATTCTCCTGAGCGGATTTCAGATAGACCATCGCCTCGTTATAATAGATACGGGTGTCTCCGATCAATGCCATAAGCTCACCAGAGTTGGTCTGCTCGGTTTCATTGTTCTCCTTCTGCATCTTAGTATCTACGATATAGTAGGATAATTCGGTTACTGTCTCTTTATCGACATCATAGGAGATATACAGCTCCTTTTCATTCTTCAGATAGGTATAGGTAACGGCATTCTTCTCTGTATTGATGGTCTTGGCAATCTCTTTTCCGAAGCTCTCCGCCAGTATTACATCCGCTTCTGCCTTCGTCATTCCGATACTTACCCCGTAGACCTTATATTCACCGGCTCCATTCAAGAGGGCTATTGCATTCACCTTTTTATCCGGAGCCATAATCTGAACGACATTCTCCATAAGATATACACCGGTACCCTGCTCCTCAAGCTCGGTACCGGACCTTTTCTCGAAGGTCGAGACTGACTTTCCTATATAATTCGTTAATTCATATCGTTCTTCCCCAACCCTGCACGCTGACAAAAGCATCAGCAGCAGTATTGTGGTTATCCCGATTATTCCCTTACGACTTGTCCTCATATTAACCTCCATTCCGACTGCACAAATAATACCTGAAAGAAGTTCGAAATGAAATTCCAAGTGATAAGATGCCCTTTCTTAACACTTTAGGATTATCATTTTGAAGTTCTTTCCAAAAGCGAATTGCATTTCAGTTCGCTTTGTGAAAATGCTTTTATTTCACACTTTCCCCTTTCAAAGCAATGGATATGTGCCACGTATCCTTAGCCAGATTAATTCTGCAACAATATTTTAAAATCCACTAAGAGCTTATACAGCTGGTCGAATATTACAATCGACTCAGTCCTGCCCTTGGGATTACTCGGTAACCGGTATACAAAATAAGGATTGGCCTGTGGCATTAGCTTCAGATTATTCTGATATTTTAGCATAAGCTCGGGGATCTTTTCAACCGCAAGCTTTGCTTTCGGATACATGATTAGTTTGACTTCATTATCCTTATGGATCAGTTGCACAATGTAAAGGCTATGGCTAATTGCCTTAATCAATGCTATATTCAGAAGATTATTCACCGCTGTCGGCATATCTCCGAAGCGATCGGTAAGCTCTTCCTGCATATCCATCATTTCCTCTTCATTCTCTATCTCAGCGATTCGCTTGTAGATATCCAGCTTATGAATCTCATTCTTAATATAGGTTGAAGGGATATAAGCATCCATATCCATATCCACCGTGGTCTCATAGTTTTCCTCTGGCGCAGCCTCCGATCCCTTCATAGACTTGACCGCTTCGTTAAGCATCTTACAATACAGATCATAGCCCACTGCTTCCATATGACCGCTCTGCTCTGCTCCGAGGAGGTTACCGGCTCCGCGGATCTCCAGATCACGCATGGCAATCTTAAAGCCAGAGCCCAACTCCGTGAACTCCTTGATAGCATGGAGTCTCTTCTCTGCAATTTCCTTTAGCATCTTATCCCTGCGATACATTAAGAAGGCATAGGCAGTACGATTAGAACGTCCAACACGTCCGCGCAGCTGATAGAGCTGGGATAATCCCAGTCGATCCGCATCATCGATAATCATTGTATTTACATTGGAGATATCCAGGCCGGTCTCAATAATCGTGGTAGATACCAGTACATCGATCTCACCGGAGATGAAATCAAACATAATCTTCTCCAGTGTCCGCTCATTCATCTGCCCGTGGGCGAAGGCGACATTGGCCTCAGGACATAACCGTGCCACGTTATTGGCCACCTCATCAATGCCGTTGACCCGGTTATAGACATAGTATACCTGTCCATCCCTCGCCAGCTCTCGGCTGATGGCTTCACGAATGATCTCATCATTATGCTCCAGTACATAGGTCTGAATCGGTAAACGGTCTACCGGCGGTTCATCTAATACACTCATGTCACGGATACCGACTAAGCTCATATGAAGCGTTCTGGGAATCGGTGTCGCCGTTAAGGTAAGCACATCGATATCCTTCTTCATCTGCTTAATCTTCTCTTTATGGGTAACGCCGAAGCGTTGTTCCTCATCTACGATTAAAAGCCCCAGATTCTTAAACTTCACATCAGAGGACAGCACCCGATGGGTGCCTACTACAATATCAAGGCTTCCCTTCTTCAGACGCTCCAATGTCTTCTTCTGTTCAGCTGCACTTCGGAATCGGGATAAAACATCGATACTGACCGGAAAGTCCATCATACGCTGCACTAAGGTGTTATAATGCTGCTGCGCCAGGATTGTGGTAGGCACTAATACCACCACCTGCTTTCCATTGGATACCGCCTTAAAGGCTGCACGTATTGCAATCTCCGTCTTCCCATAACCTACATCTCCACAGATCAGACGATCCATAATGCCATTGCTTTCCATATCTCTCTTCGTTGCTTCAATGGCAAGAAGCTGGTCCTCTGTCTCTTCGTAAGGAAATGCCTCCTCGAATTCCTTCTGCCATACGGTATCCTCTCCAAACTGGAAGCCGACCTTCTCCTGCCTTTTGGCATACAGCTCGACCAGTTCCTTCGCTACCTCTTGAACCGCACCGCGTACCTTTGCCTTCGTATTCTTCCATTCGATGGAGTTTAGCTTATTCAGCTTTGGCTTTCGACCTTCCTGACCGGAATATTTCTGTATCACATCAAGGCCTGTTGCAAGAATATACAACACGCCTCCGCCACCGTATTCTATCTTAATATAATCTTTAGTAACCTTATCAACTTCTATCTTTTCGATACCCTTGTAGATACCAAGCCCATGATTCTCATGTACCACATAGTCGCCGGGAGTAAGCTCGGTAAAGCTTTGAATCTTGTTTCCCTCATAGGTGGATTTCTTTCTTTTTTTCTTCTTTTCTGTTCCGAAGATATCGCTTTCTGAGATGACAACCAGCTTGATCAGCGGATATTCAAAGCCTCTACGAAGATTGCCGTAGGCAACCATAATCTCGCCGTTCTGCAATACCCGATCCATATCCTCACTATAGAAGGCACTGAGATTAAATTCTCTCAAATCCTCCGAGAGACGCATCGCTCTCGTGCGGGAACCGGAAAGCAAGATTACCCTGTATTTGTTCTTCTTCCAGCGCTCCAGATCCTTAATCAGCACCTCAAAATTATTATGATAGGAAGCTACGGTCTGCACCGTAAAATCATATTTATGCTTGGGGGCGTAGAAATTATTCTTAACCTCCATGGTACTGATGAGGACCGAAGTCCGATTCGCAAGCATACCCATGGCTTCCTTATATCCATAGATGACATTCGTCTGACCGGGAAGAATATAACCCTTCTCAATACGACCGATCATGCCCTCTCGAAACTCCAGCTCGACAGCTTCTCCCTTCTCCGCCAGCCTTCCTGGCTCGTCTAAGAAGAATATGGTATCCTCCTGATCGAAGTATTGGAAGAAGCTCATTGTCTGATCGAAGAAATAATTAATATAGCTTTCCAAAGCGACCGAGCCCTGGTATGACTCCAGATTATCCTTAAATTCCTGGATAATTTGATGAATCCTTGCAGCCTCCTCGGTCTTAAACTGTTCTCTTAGCGCTTTATAATACTGCTTCTCCTCTTCCTCCAGCTTTCGTATTCCTGCTCTCAGTCTTGTTTCATCTGGAATAATCTCAGCTGCCGGATAGATGACCAGCTCCTCTACCTGTTCAATGGAACGTTGACTACTGACATCGAAGGTTCGGATGGAATCAATCTCATCTCCCCATAATTCAATACGATAAGGAGCATCCTCCGTAAGCGGGAAGATATCGATGATGCCTCCACGCACTGCAAAGTCTCCGGGAGCTTCAACCTGAGCCTGACGCTCATAGCCAAGATGCACCAGATCCTCGCTAAACTTGGTCAACCTTAAGGTTGATGAGGTGTTCACCGTAAGAATACGCTCCTTTACCATCTGAAGCGGCAGTAACCGGTCCATTCCTCCGTCCAGTGAGAGAATAATGGTGGCTTCCTTTCTCTCAATCAGCCTGCGAAGAACCTTAAGTCGATCTCTGACAATGGCATTTCCATGGATGTCCGCGCTATAGAAGATGATATCCTTCGCCGGATATAGCAGTACATCTTTATCATAAAGGCGGTAATCCTCATAGATTTCCTTCGCCTTTAAATCATTATAAGTTACGATGACACGATAACGGAAGCCCTCTCCGAGCCCCTGCATCAGATGGCATTTTTGGGAATCAATACAGCCGGTAACCTGTACCGGCAGAGATTTCTTTCTTATGTTCTCCCTGATTTCACCAAATTCCTTTAGCTCCATCAGGGGCATGGTAAAGGTTTTCAACAATATTTCCTCCTATACAAAACGAATGAACTTCGATTCTGAATTAAAGAAACCAGCCCTGCGGTTTCTTTAATCATGTATTCATGACAATAGAAAGTTCGCGAAATGTGCTTTCTATTGTATCTTTCGGTTGTAAAAATTCATGGCAGCATCAATGTCTCCATTTGTTATTATACGACAGGCGTCGGAGGTGTTCTTTAACGCTTCCCGGATGATCTCATTCTCTTCCTTGGTAAATCGGGAGAGCACATAATCCGCCAGATCCCAGTCCTTAGGCTTATCGCCAACGCCTACTTTAATTCTTGGAAATTCATCGGTGCCAAGATGGCTGATGATACTCTTAATGCCGTTGTGTCCTCCGGCACTGCCCTTCTTACGGATTCTTAGCTGTCCTACCTCCAAGCTGATGTCATCATAGATTACGATAATCTCCTCTGGCGAAACCTTATAAAAATCCATAAGCTCCCGTACACTCTCACCGCTTAAATTCATATAAGTTAACGGCTGAGCGAGAATTACCTTCTCTCCTTCTATATAACCCTTGCCACAAATGGCCTTATGCTTTTTAGTATCCAAAGGTATCCGATAATCATCCGATATTCTTGTAACCGCATCCCATCCGATATTATGTCTTGTTGCCTGATATTCTTTCGTTGGGTTTCCTAACCCTACTATAATGTACATATATGTTAACCTTTCTATTCCTATCTCAATTAATTTGATGTTGCTGCAGCCGCTGCCGCACCCGAGGCTGCTGCCATGACTGCCATCTGCTGAGCAATCAGGATTCCTGTGATATTATTCGCCAATGTATATTCCAAGGTGTTTTTCTTTACATCCGTCAGATAATCATCGCAAACCACAGCCACCGCAAACATAATACGTTCGGTTTTCGAGATTGACCAACCTCCAAAGCCCTTCCTCATTTTGAGATAGTCCTTTACCTCTGCAATTTCAGCAGCAAGCTTGGGTGTATCTTCCTGTAATAGTGCAATTACCCCCAGGAAGGATAGCTCAATCCCTGATCCAATTTTGCAATTTTGATCCTTAAGCGCACGGTTAAGGTCCGCCACCCGCTTACATTTCGCATAGGCAGGCTCCTCGCTGAAGGTCAGCACATGGGATAATGCTTGCACTGCATTCGCCCCAAAGAAATCTCCTTTGAGGATTCGGTAGCAAGCCTCCATCTCCTTAACCGCCTGATACACTGGTTTCTCTGACATGGCGAGCAACGCTGCAAAGCCATAATCATCCGAGGAGGTGATAAACTTATGCTCCTGTTTCATGGCATTATAGTAATTCTTAGCAGATACAATAATTCTCTGATAATTATAAGGGTCCGCCTGCAGAGCAATCGAAATTGCTGCCAGTACCAAATAGGGAGAAGAATGAAAGCCCTCATGCTTCATCGCATCATAAACGCTAAGAACACTCTTAAACATCGGCTCTGGATCCGGCTGAAGAGACAGCATAACGGAGGACATAAAATTCGTTGTATCCTTAAACTGTGAAAAAACACCTGTATTATCCTTGATAATCTTACGGCAGCGCTCGATTGCCTCGACATCCGCCTCTCGATTCTCCATGGTATATAGTAAAGCTCCGAGTCTTGTATTGATTGAATAATTCCAATTGAATTTCTTGCTTAGCACATTATAATTGTTGGCAAACAAATCACATTTATTCGCTAAGGACTCCCTCATCTTTATGATCCACCTTTACTTACTGATTATAAACCGAGTATATGCGATATTATTATAAGCTTTTTAACACTTGGTGGCAAGAACAAAGTGTCAGCTAGCTGACACTTACTTACGATGCTTGCAAAGCAAGCATTGCCTGACTGCGGGTTGCGAACCAGCTACTTTCGAACGCATTTATGAATTTGTCCTCAGAGGTGGCGTCATCCCAAAGTGAACTTCGTTCCCTTGCTCGAAGGGCTTTTTTTGTGTACTAAAGAACTTTCCTACCACACAAAAAAAGCAGCCCCATAGCTGCTTTTTTGGATTTTTTTAAACGTTTCTTGTTATTCTTCCTCTGTTTCTTCAGTCTCTAGAGCTGCAATCTCATACTTCTCGAGGATAATCTTTTGTATTTTATCTCTCGTGTCAGAATTGATTGGATGAGCAATATCGCGATACTCTCCGTCACCGGCTTTCCTGCTGGGCATAGCGATGAACAAGCCTTTATCGCCTTCAATGACCTTGATATCGTGAACCACGAACTCGTTATCAAGTGTAATCGAAACAACAGCCTTCATCTTACCTTCCTTACTCACCTTTCGCACTCGTACATCGGTAATTTGCATGACATGGTCCCCCTTTTGTCGTTATTTATCGTTAGTTGTTTAGAAAAAGTTAGTTTAAACTAGATAATTTCACTTTTCCTTGTTACTAATAAAACTCGAAACCCTTTACTTTTAAAATTTGAACAATGGTTGATACTTCCATTATTATACCATAATGATTCTAGATTGTGAATAATATTTACGAAAAAACCCAAAATATCTATTTTTTTATAACCTTTTCACGCCTTAACAGATCATTTCAAGATTAATATCTACGATTTCAAGGGTTTTTTCCTGCAAAGTACGCAACTAAATCATAAAAACAGAATATAATGACTATGCCTCGCTTTACCAAACATAAATATTTATACACTCCAAAGATCATATTACGGTACATTATGCTATTATAAGTTTTGCTTCCCCAGGAAATAGTATCGATGAGGGTTAAGGTTACGGATAAGGGTTACGGATAAGGAAGCATTTTAATATTGTAATTTAAGGAAAATGGGTTATAATAGCAGTTAGTAAAACTTCACCATGATATATGCTAGTTATGAATAAATAAGAATAGGAAGTGTACTATGTACAAAATTGATTTTAATACGCCTTGCCGTATTCATTTTATCGGCATCGGCGGAATAAGCATGAGCGGATTTGCAGAGTATCTACATACCCTCGGTTTTAAAGTAAGCGGATCCGACAGCCACCAAAGTAAAATAACTGACCATCTCGAGGGACTTGGCATCAAGGTAGCCCTCGGCCAAAGGTCCTCTAACATCACCTCCGACATCGATGTTGTTGTATACACAGCCGCCATCCACGAGGATAACGAAGAATTTCAGGAGGTTAAGCACAAAAACATCCCCATGCTGAACCGGGCGGAGATGATTGGCCAGCTGATGTTGAATTTTGAAGATGCAATTGCTGTATCCGGAACCCACGGCAAGACTACAACTACCTCAATGCTCTCCCTTATCTTTTTGGAGTCCGCACTGGATCCCACTATCTCCGTTGGCGGAATTCTGGATGCCATCGGCGGAAATATACGTATGGGTAAATCAGAGCATTTTATCATCGAGGCCTGTGAGTATACAAACACCTTCCTGGAATTCAATCCAAATCGCGCCATTATACTTAATATTGATGCAGATCACCTTGACTTCTTCAAGGATCTGGAGGATATTCGTAATTCCTTCCACCTTTTTGCTGAGCGTCTTCCAAAGAATGGACAATTATTCATTAACGGTGATATTGACCGGGTCGAGGAATTTACTAAGGATCTTCAATGTGAGGTTCTTACTTATGGTATCATTGACCCCGAATACCGTATCGGCGATCGCTCCTATGACATTGCTGCAGATAAGATTGTTTTTAACGATCAGAGTATGGGTAGCTATGATTTATACTATAAGGGCAAATTCATCGACCGAATTAGCTTAAATGTTGTTGGTCTTCATAACCTATCCAATTCTATGCCTGCCATCGGTGTTGGCCTTGAATTAGGTATTTCTATTGACAAGATTAAGAGTGCTCTACTGTCCTTTCATAATTCAAAGCGCCGCTTTGAATACAAGGGAGAGATTGGCGGCGTTACCGTGATAGATGACTATGCCCATCATCCGACTGAGGTTCAGGCCACTTTAAACGCTGCTATCAGGTATCCGCATAAAACCTTATGGTGTGTCTTCCAGCCTCATACCTATACCAGGATGAAGAAGCATCTGACTGAATTCGCCGAAGCCTTATCCCTTGCGGATAAGATTGTACTCGCGGATATCTATGCAGCCCGAGAGAAGGACCCTGGAGATATCTCCTCGAAAGATTTAGTACGGGAGCTTGAGAAATTAGGCAAAGAAGTGCACTATTTCCCTTGTTTTGATGACATTGAAAATTATTTATTACAAAATTGTATGAACGGTGACCTGTTGATAACTATGGGCGCCGGAGACATCGTATCCGTGGGAGAAAATCTTCTAGGATTGTAGTTATCCACATTATCCACAGTATTATCAACAATTTATGTTGTTAAATGCTGTGGATATTTTTTTCACAATTTTCTTTTCTACAATTATAGATTTTAGGCTTGAACTGTTCAGATATTAACTATATTCCCTAAGTTTATTACATATTTTTACAAATTATTACCTCCTTTTCATCCACATTATCCACATTATCCACAACCCCCAAAAACTCCACAAACCACTGAAAATAGGCTATTTCCAACGCAAATTTTGTGTGCTATAATGTGCACGATGAGCAGATTAGTCCGACGAAGTCAGGACATTTTCCGAGCTTGCTCGAGAAAAGGTCATGAATTCGACGGATGAGTGCAACGTGAACGAATATGCGTAGCATATGAGTTCCTAATCTGCGACAAAGCAGATTAGTCCGACGAAGTCAGGACATTTTCCGAGCTTGCCAGGGAAAGGTCATGAATTCGACGGATGAGTTCCTAATCTGCTCCTAAGTACTACAAGGGTAAAGAGAGGGGCCAAGCCTATGAATAAGATTTCATTACATGCCGAAGGTATTTCTGACGTTACCATCGTTCCGAATACCTTCATTGACCAGTTTATGCCGTCTGCAAACGGCGCTTATGTTAAGGTTTATCTATATCTGTTACGTTGCTTCTCCGGCAATTGCCCCGAAGTGACGATATCCTCCATTGCCGACTATCTGGATAACACCGAAAAAGATATTATCAGGGCTTTAACCTATTGGGAAAAGCTTAATCTACTGAAATTAACGCACAATGCACAGAAGGAAATCACAGCGATAGACCTTTTGACTATACATAGCACACAAACACTTCCAATGAGCACAGTTGACACTGATACCGAGATTGATGAGATCGCCGTCAGTATACATACCGAGACAAAGCCTGCCACCAGACATAGCTACTCTGCGGAAAAGATTGCACAATTGACTAATAATGATGAGATAAAATGGGCCATGCATATCGTGGAGATCTATTTAGATCGCCCACTTAAGCCCATGGATCTTCAACTTATACTGTATCTTTATGAGGAGCTTCACTTCTCGGCTGAATTGATCATGTATCTCTATGAATACTGCGTATCCAAGGGTAAGAAAAATGCTTCCTATATAGAGGCAGTAGCCCTGACCTGGGCGGAAGAAGGGATTGATACGGAGGAAAAAGCAAAGGAAGCAACTGCTACGTATAACGAGCATTACAATGCAGTGAATAAAGCCTTTGGTTTAAATCGTGCGCCCGGACAGATTGAACGACAATATATCACAAAATGGGTTGAGGTATTCGGCTTTTCTGACGATATCATTATTGAGGCTTGTAATCGTACCATCCTAAGAACACAAAAACCGGATTTCAAATATACCGATAAGATTCTTGAGACCTGGTATAAGAAGAACGCAAAGACCCTTACCGATATCGCCAGGTTGGATGAGGAATTCAGCAAAGCAAGTAAAAACCTTGATATGAACAAGGTCACTACAATGCCAAAGCCTGCCCAGAATAAATTCAATCAGTTTCCTCAGCGTACCTATTCAGCACAAGACTATGCAGAGCTGGAGCGTAAGCTTCTAAACAAAGGCTTATAAAGGAGATCAAAGAAAATGGCTCTAAAGAATGATCAATATAACCAGATTTTACGCGAATATGACAGCCGTAGAATTTCTGATAAGCATG
This sequence comes from Bacillota bacterium, assembly GCA_023411215.1. Classification (GTDB taxonomy): domain Bacteria; phylum Bacillota; class Clostridia; order Lachnospirales; family Lachnospiraceae; genus Mobilitalea. The sequence goes on from JAEYOY010000058.1 coordinate 66,633, forward strand.
ATTTGGACCGTCGTCTTTCCCACGCCTATGGCTTAATCCCAGAACTAAAGGTGTTGGAGGAAGAGATTATCTCTCTCTCCGCCGAGAGCGGAAGGATGGCCCTTCGCGGAGATGATAGTGCTTTAAGTAATCTGAAGGAGAAGATTGCAGAGCTCAATGCTAGAAAAGCAAAGCTGCTCGTTAGGGAGGGTCTTCCTACCGATTATCTTCAGATGAAATACCAATGTAGCAAATGTCAGGATACCGGTTATATAGGGAAAATAAAATGCAATTGCTTCAAACAAGCAATTGCTGATTTAATGTATTCCGACTCAAATATCAGAGCAATCATAGCAAATGAGAACTTCAGTCAGTTCTCCTTCCGTTTTTATTCCGATGATTATATCGATGAATCTCTTGGTTTATCACCACTCTCCAATATGCAAAAGGTAGTTGCCGGTTGTAAGAGTTTCGTAAAACATTTTAATAAGAAGCATGACAATCTTCTTCTGCTCGGAAATACCGGTGTTGGAAAGACATTCTTGGCGAATTGCATTGCCAAAGAGCTTTTAGATCATGGCTATACGGTAATTTACCTGACCGCTTTCCGTCTGTTTGACATTCTCGAGAAACATAAATTCAGCAAGGATGAGGACAGTTCACTTGCAGCTTCCAATCAATTTGATTACATACTGGAATGTGATTTACTGATTATCGACGATCTGGGTACGGAGCTCAATAATTCCTTCACGAATTCCCAGCTCTATCTTATTATCAACGAACGGTTACTTCGCCAAAAATCAACGATTATTTCCACGAATTTATCTCTTCCGAATATAAATACCACATATGGGGAACGTATATTTTCGAGGATTGTAAGCAGCTATAGTGTACAACGTATTATTGGAGAAGACATCCGTCTTCTCAAGGCAGTCAACCATATGGATTCATAAGAAAAGCGGAAAAGTGGCTTGACTAATGAATTTGATATATGTTATAACTTTAATGGCTTTTGAAACCAATTCTTATTTTCATGGAGGGAACATCTAATGTCAAAGCAACAGAAGATCGTAGAAACAATTCCTGTAGGACCGCTCGGTATAATCGCTCTTGAGAGCAGTAAAACCCTAGGACAACACGTAAATGACTATCTTGTTGAGTGGCGCAATTCGAGAGAAAGCGAACACAAAGGTACCATCGCATTTGCCGGATATCAAAGAGACTCTTATTTAATGAAGGCATGCTGTCCGAGATTCGGTACAGGTGAAGCAAAAGGACAGATTAAAGAATCTGTGCGTGGCTCTGATTTATACCTTCTCGTTGACGTAACAAATTACAGTTTGACCTACTCCGTCTGCGGACATGAAAATCATATGTCACCTGATGATCATTATCAGGATCTGAAGAGAATTATCGCAGCAGTTGGTGGTAAAGCCAGAAGAATTACAGTTATTATGCCTTACTTATATGAAGGCAGACAGCATAGAAGAAGCTCTAGAGAATCTCTGGACTGTGCACTAGCATTACAGGAGCTGACCAATATGGGCGTAGAAAGTATCATTACCTTCGACGCACACGACCCTAGAGTTCAGAATGCAATTCCTCTTAACAGCCTTGAGACGGTAGCTCCGAATTATCAGTTCATCAAAGCGATGCTTCATAATGTTCCGGATATCCGCTTAGATTCCGATCATATGATGGTAATCAGCCCCGATGAAGGCGGTATGTCAAGAGCAGTATACTTTGCTAATGTTCTTGGTCTTGACATGGGTATGTTCTATAAGAGACGCGATTACACCAAGATTGTGAAGGGACGTAACCCTATCGTGGCTCATGAATTCCTGGGTACCGATATTGCCGGCAAAGACATACTGATTGTAGATGATATGATCTCCTCCGGTGAAAGTATACTGGATGTTGCGACCGAATTAAAGAAGAGAAATGCGGGACGTATCTTTATCGCAGCAACCTTCGGACTCTTTACCAATGGATTTGATAAGCTGGACGAGGCTTATGAATCAGGAATGATTTACCGTGTACTTACAACCAACCTGATTTATCAGACACCCGATTTGTTATCCAAACCTTGGTATATTAATGTAGATATGAGTAAATATGTAGCTCTTATCATCGATACCCTCAATCATGATGAAAGCATCAGTGGTTTACTGAATCCGGTTGAAAGAATTCAGAACATCCTTAAGGAATATGATCAGGGAGGCAGAAAGTTAACCTCTCAAGATATTAAGAATAACATTGGAGACTAATACTTACCCAATATCATATATATAAGAATACAGAAACGGACTATGGCAAAATACTAATTTATTTTCCACAGTCCGTTTTTATTACCCGTCCACTTCGAACTAATCCTCTACTATGTCTTCCTCTCCAATGGGCTCTTCCGAAGTGAACTCCTCTTCTGATTGTGTTCCTTCCTCCGATTGTGTTTCTTCTCCGGTATTTACTTCCGGGATCTCTTCCTCCGGTACTCCATCGATATTCTCCTCGTCGGCAGGTTCATCAACGGTCTCATCATCCTTATCCATATTCGTTTCAGTGTCTCTTCCTACCGAATTCTCGGTATCACTGTCCGGTTTAACATTGACAATGGCCCCATCTTCCTGATCTTCTTTCTCTTGTTCCTCCTTCAGCACTTCTGCCTCTGCTTCCTCCATCTCCCTTTGTCTCTTTTCCTCCTCCAGTTTGGCCTCCCATTCTGTTCTCCAGTCATACAGCTCAAACTTCTTCTTCATGGAAGAGTCATGTATCTGCTCCATGAATGCGTGCCAAATGGTTCCGGGATAGGAGGAACCCGTAAGATCCTTCACTGGTTTCGGCATATCAAAGCCGACCCAAACACTGGTCGTATAATAGGGTGTATATCCTACAAACCAACCATCCTTCTTATCATTTGTGGTTCCTGTCTTGCCTGCACTAATTGTGTTCTTAAGTCCAAGACCTTGTGCAGTTCCGTTCTTAATAACTCCAGTCAATGCCTCCGTCATAATCTGTGAAGCCTTCCTCTGATAGATTTGCTTTGTCTCCATCTCTTCTCCGACAATTTCATTCCCCTCTGAATCCATGATCTTTATAATACAGGTCGGCACTCGGTAGTAACCGTCATTCTCCAAGGTGGCATATGCGGCAGCCATTTCAACCGGGCTGGCACCAATCGTCAGACCGCCCAGCGATGCTGCCGGAACATAATCGCTTTCGCTAATTTTAGAAAAATTCATATTCAGAAGATACGATAAACCAACTCTCGGTGTCAACTCCTCGAATAAGTTCCAGGCTACGGTATTCTTCGACAACTCAATTGCTCTCTGGAGCTTCATCTTGCCAAGATAATTTCCTCCGGAATTCTTAGGGCCATCTTCCATCTTTTTATCATCTACGATGCTCTCTGGTATATAATCCCGTTCAAAAGCAGGAGTGTAGACAACCAATGGCTTAATTGCACTGCCAGGCTGACGAAAGCTCTGATACCCCCGATTCAGGGTATAACCCTGACTTTCCTGCTCCCTGCCTCCTACAATCGCTACTACTCTGCCACTATCATTATCAATACAGACAGCCGCTCCCTGCATCTGGTAAATTCCTTCCTCATTAGTATCCTTAAAACCGGACAACGCATCATCAACCGACTTCTGTAACAGCTCCTGCTTCTTTAGATCAATGGAGGTATAGATACGGTATCCATGCGTATAGAGCTCCTTCTGATAGCGATAATACATATCATCATATTCCTCATCATATGCTTCTTGGTCTTTCGTCGAATTGAATTGATTACGGAATTCAAAGCCGTTCGCCTTCATCAAAGCCCTGATAGCAGAGTAGTAGGTGTACGTCTCCACATAATTTTTCCGGTCTGATTTTTCTTTATTTAACCTAATTTTCTCATTTAATGCTTTCTTGTACTCCTCCTCGCTTATGACGCCCTCTTCGAGAAGTTGCTCTAAAATACGGTCTCGCCGCTTCAACGTGTTATCCATATTGGATATCGGATTATATAGGTTTGGATTGTTCGGAATAGCACAAAGGAAAACGATTTGTGAAAGGCTAAGTGTGTTCACTCCCTCCGAGAAGTAACCAAGCGCCGCCGCTTGTATTCCGTAATGTCCATTGGCAAAATAGATACCATTCAGATAGAATTCCATAATATCCGTCTTAGAATAGATCTTCTCCAACTCCTGCGCGGCAAATATCTCCTCAATCTTACGCTCATAGGTAACATTATGGCTAAGGAAGGTATTACGTGCAACCTGCTGAGTAATGGTACTTGCCCCTTGAGTGATCTCACCTTTATGCTTGATTAATGCGATTGCTGCTCTGATATTCGCCAGATAATCCACACCGTTATGCTTAAAGAACTTCCGATCCTCCGATACCATCATTGCATCAATGGCAGCCTTTGGTATATCCTCATAATCTATATAATATACATCCTTCTCTGCCTTCAAGGTAGTAATCAGATTCCCTTCCACGTCATATACCAAACTGGTCTGTGATGCCTTAAAGGTATCCTCTGTCGAGGTTCTTACCTTCTGCTTCGCTTCTTTCTGAAGGTCTAGTATGGTTCTTCCGTATTCCTTATAGAAGTAGAACATCACAACCACAATAGTCAGCAGTGTGATAAAAACCAGAAGCTGTAGTCCCACCTTGATTTTACCCTTTGTACTTCTACCGCTATTCTTATTATTTTTGCTCTTTCTATCGTTCTTCTGCACAATAATCCCTCGCATAATCCGTCATCTAAAATCACAGCCATTGGTCCTATCAACCCCTGTGAAGGGTCTCATAACGCTTCCTATCACGAAAGCTCTATCCGATGATAGGGAAGGCTTAATTCCTCCAATAGCTTCTGTTCTCTCTTATGACAGGTAAACAATATAACCTGACTGCGCTTCGCTATCTCCGTCAATGCTGCCTTCACCCTTGTATCGTCATATAGGGCAAAGCTGTCATCAAAGAAGAGGGGTACCTTATCCTTTCCCATTAACAGATCGGCGACTGCCAGACGCAGCGCAAAATATACCTGGTCTATGGTTCCCGCACTAAGTCGTTCCAGAAGTACATAATCGCCATTTCTGCCAACTTTAATATCTAGTTTCTCATCAACCTTTAGATCGTTGTATTTCTGCCCAGTTACCTCACCGATCACCTCTGACACAGCGTTATTCAGCTGTTGTCCAAAGCTGTCATGTATCTGGGCTGACAGCTCCCCAATGGAGGACAGAGCAAGCTTAATTGCCTCTAGCTCAACCCCACTTTCCGTCTGCTGCTTCTTCAATTTCTCATATTTCAACTGATTCTTAAGAAGCTCCTCTTCATTTCCCTCCAAGGCAGATATCTCCCATCTCACCTTTTCCATACGAAGTCTGCAGGTTTCTAAGCTTTCATTCAATTCTGTCTGTCTAACCAGAGTCTCCTGCTTTCTTAGACGAAGCTCGTCTGTAATTCGTTGCATCGCCTCGGGAGTCAGTTCGTCCGTTGCTATGAAATATTGCAGATAAGTCATGACGGCATCGTAGATGGAATCTATATTGTCCTGTATACTGCTTTTACGCTTTTCATACTCCTTTATCTGATCCATGGTATGCTCTATAGAAAGGAGGCTTCGGTAAAGCTCCTCCTTCCGATCCGTTAGCGTTTCTATGGTGTTCGCCTGATGCTTGGTCAGAATATCCATGATCCTGTTCCGGGCGTCCCTTCTCATCTTATCAAGGGTATCCTTCCTGTTGTGAAGCTCACTCATGCTCTTTCTATTCTTCTGATTCAGAATAAGATTTCCGATGACACCGGTAATCAGAGCGATCGCTCCCAGAAGAAAGCCGACAAAATGATAATCCGAAAGGAATATCGCAAGCAATGCAATCACCATTGCCACAGGTATACTATAATAGAGAGCCTTGCTGCTCCTTTTCTGTAAGTGATCCAGTTCGCGGCTAAGCTCCTGCTCCTGTTTCTCCAATTCATAGAGATCATTCCGTAAGGCTTCTGCCTCCTTCTTATCCACTTTCAGTTGCTCTAGGACCTGTTGCTGCTTCTCACCCTCGGCTGATTTATTCTTAAGCTGTTCGATTTGTCCGTCTAACTGTACCACTTGTTGCTGCAGCTCCTGATAAATACGGTATTTTTCTAATATCGCCGGGAGCTGTTCCATACGACGAGCTGATTCGCTATCCGGCTCTGCTGCCAACTCCCCCTTCTGTATTTGTAGCTTCTTCTCCTGCTCCTGAAGCTCACGTAGTTGCAAGGTCAACCGTTCCAGCTTCTCCTCTCCGGCAATCCCGTCCTCCATCGCACATTGTAATGCCTTAAGAGCCTCCGGATTCCAGGTGGCCTCCAACTGTTTTCTCTGTTCGTTAAGGAAGCTGACCGCTTTTGCAACATTTACCTCCTTACTCTTGGCAACGGACAGGTTCGCAATATAATTATGTACCTGGGCAGCAAGCTCAGAGTCTGTCTGTGCCTTGAGCTGTTCAACACTGATTGTATTCTTAAAGGTTGATTCTGAAAAACCGGGTATCAGCTCATTGATCATATCTTCACTCTGTCTTATCTCTCGACCTGTCGCTAAATCAGTAATTGAGAAGCTTTTATCATTGGCATGAAAATTTCTCTGAAGCTGATACCTCTTTCCATCTATCTCAATCTCCATACTTCCAGCGAAGGCTCCGGGATAATCCCAAGGCAGATATCTAATATACAGATCCTCTTTGGAAGCGGCGGCTCTGCCTCGCTGTCTTTGAATCCCAAAAAACATCCCCTTAATAAAGGTATGTATTGTCGATTTACCCGCTTCGTTCTCTCCGTAAATCAGGTTAATACCGGGCTTAAGCTCGATTTCCTTATTGTTGAAGCGACCAAAATAATTTATTTTAAGCTTTCTTATCAGCATCTCGAACAACCTCTCCAATCTAAATTACTCATTAACCTATCTAAACAATTGAATTCTGTTTTGCATCATACAATTAAGATATACAATTGTGCAAATTAACGAAACAAAAATTATAAATAGGCTTTTGATACTCTAATCAAGCTTCTTTTGCGCCAAGCAATGCTTCAATTCCATAATAAAGCGCTTTCTTCGCTATCTCATCCTGCCCCGAACTCTCTCTGATCTTCTGTATGAACATACCGATTACATTATCCTTATTCTCTCGATATAACGCATCAAAGTCGTAATCGGGTACGGACTGATCCTCAAGCTCCAGAATATTACCCAACGCCAGGATAGCTTCCCTATCAAAATGAATCGTCTCATCTCTAATCCCTTGTATCGTAAAGGAATAGATATTCTGTTCTCCCTGTTCCTTCATGATAGCTCTGGCTAGATCCACCAGTGCTCCATTGGTGGTCTGCGGGTTCACTGGCAGAAGACAGCGCTTATAGGCTCTGACTGCATGGGGTATAAATCGAACCACAGTATCCTTGCTACCATCCGGTTTTACTGTAATCTCTCCGAGAATATAACCGCGGTCTCCGGTCTCATTCTTATCCATGGGCTCCAAGGAGCCACTATATGCAATTCGTTTCGTGATCATCTCCGGCTTGTGAATATGACCCAAGGCAACATAGTCATATTCCAGCTCCGCCAGCTTCTTGCGATTAATCGGAATATTTCTCTCATCTCCACCATGAGCAAGGAGAATATGAATACTGTTATTTTGCTCATGCTTCGCCCCGTCATATAACGCCTCGTAGATATCCTTCGTATGAAAGCTCAGCCCATATACCTGGGTATTAAACTCCTCCATCACCTTACATTCCATGGATGTACCCATAAAGAAATGAATCTTCTCATCCCATTCAAAGCCCTGGTAATTCGATCTGGCACCGATATAGTCATGATTACCGGCAATGATCAGCGCCTTGGCTGTCTCAAGCTTACTGAGAATATAGTTTACTTCCTTCAGCTCCCTGACCAGGGGCTGACGATGGAACATATCACCTGCAATCAGTAATAGATCTACTTTCTCCTCATTACAAATTCGTACGATATCCTGGAAGCTGCTCCAGATCTCCTTTCCTCTCTGGGAGCCCCAGGGCATGTCCGAATCCGGAACCGCCCCAAGGTGAATGTCCGCAATATGTATGAACTTCATGAGCTTCCTCCTTTTCACCACTATTTCATCCAGGGTTATGGTATCCATAAACCGTATACAACAATATCCCCTTATGAACAACCTATATGTTAATCATCCATCAATTTTTATCCAAGTATAGCACAGTGCATAGTCATTTATTGTCCTTTGAACTCTTTTCATTATACACAAGATATTGTAAATCTGCAAGCTTACAACCGAACACTCATTCTGTTATAGGTACTTGCAATTACTGGCAATTACGTGTATACTCTAAATAATTTTATCAAAATAATACTATGTGAACAGGCTACAATAAGCCTTCTTTCCGGAATGGAGGTAAGAATGATCACCTTAGAAACAGAGCGCTGTATATTAAGACCCTTTGAGGTAACTGACCTGGAGGATTTCTTCGAATACGCCAAGAACCCGAATGTTGGGCGAGGTGCAGGCTGGGCTCCTCATGATAATTTAGAGTCTTCTATGGAGATATTGCACAGCTTTATGGAAAGTGAGGAGGTATGGGCAATTATCTACAAGGAAAACAACAAACTGATTGGCTCCGTTGGTTTGCATAAGGATCAGCTTCGTACTGCACCTGATGTAAAGATGCTTGGTTACGTACTCTCAGAGGCATATTGGGGACAGGGTATTATGTCAGAGGCTGCAGGAGCAGTTATTCCATACGCTTTTGAAAAGCTAAATATCTCATTGCTAACGGTTCATCATTATTCTTTCAATGCACGCTCCAAAAGAGTGATCGAGAAATGTAACTTTCGATATGAAGGAACCCTGCGACATTGCTCAAAAATCTATGACGGAACTATCCATGATCTACTCTGCTACTCTATGACCAGAGAGGAGTGGCTAGACACACAAATATAACAAAAATCATAAACAAAATGATCTGCCTATTTACATAACCTGGGATTCTAAACCGCTTACTACGACTTAGAATCCTTTTTTTGTTATCATTCTCATAAACAACTATCATGTCTTATATTTCCTTATTTATATTTTTTTTGTAAATGACATTGACAAATACGCAACTATGTAATATATTACATATTATTAGGTAATATATTACATTGTTAGAGGAGGACACCAATGGAACTTTCAACTAAAGATACGGAAAGCAAATACGTTATCTTTGCTCTCATCTTTATGCTCTCCAATAAACTTCAGACAATTGGAGATTCCTTCTTTTCTGAGATTTCGACTAAGCAATGGTTTGTACTTCTGGTACTTGGCATCATGGAAAACTATTCACCTACCCTGACCGAATTAGCAGGAACCGTTGGCAGCTCTCACCAGAACGTAAAGCAACTGGTTCTTAAGCTGGAGCAAAAGGGGTTTGTCGAGATAACAAAGGATAAAGAGGATGCAAGACGGCTGCGAATCAAAGCTACATCAAAATGTCTGGAATTCTCGCAGATATACCATGAAAAAAGTGCCGATTTCATGGAGAAGCTCTTTGGACAATTCAAGCCAGAGGATCTTAAGGTTACCGAAGAGGTGATGCTTACTATGAAAAAAATATTAGAGGGGTTGGGTAAAGAATATGTCAAAGAATAAGAAAATTGTAGTCGTATACCGTTCTAAGACCGGATTTACGAAGAACTATGCTACCTGGCTGGCAAAGCGCCTTAGCTGCACCTTACTTGAGGGAGAAAAGATAAGTGTAAAGGATATCATTGATTATGACACGATTATCTACGGCAGCGGTCTATATGCAATCGGAATCAACGGAATTAAGCTGATTACAAAGAACTTTGAGCTGCTGAAGGATAAACGGCTGATTGTATTCGCAGTAGGTGCCTCACCTGCTAAGAAAACAATTGTACCGGAATTGGTAAACGCAAATATCCCGGTGGATCAACAGAATAAGATAGAGCTATACTATCTGCGTGGTGGTTTTGATTATAGTCGATTGAGTCCGTTCTATAAGCTGTTAATGAAGTTAAAGAAGCTTCAGCTACAGAAGATTAATAATCCGGATGCGGATGTTAAAGGTATGTTATCCAGCTATGAGCATCCTTTGGATTTCACAAATGAAAAGAATTTGGAGCCAATCATCAATTCTATATTAAGATAAGATAAAGGAGCACTCTTCCCGACATGATGCCTCTATGCGGCTCAGATGGAAAAAGGATGCTCCTTTTCTTAGTGTAATAACGGTTTTCAATATTTATTTTTATGATGTTGAGCCGCCCTGGGCGCCATTACCGTTTGTAATATTACGTATCAATTCAAATGCGCCAGTACTTGCAAGTCCACTCGCAAGACCACCAAGGAGGATCTCGGGTGTAAAGGTCCATCCGTTGATCCATACATTTAACAAGGTACCCACAACCGCCAAGATAAGAGGTATAAACTTATTCGGGATAAAGGAAATACTATGTTTGATTATGTATCCAAGACATAAGCATATGGCTAATACGACGACAACAACATATCGTGATAAGAATTCCATTCCATTTACTCCTTTCCTGCATCATTCTGATCCATCCCTTGTACAACTTACTTCGTCCAATATATCGTATGTTGTACAATCCCAAGAAATGCAAGAAATATCTTATATATGGAATACTGTCGCATAAATCTGAATACATACCAGATCAATTACTCAGCATTTCCTATATTAAACAAATGTATATTATCTCCCAACTTAACTCCATACCATAGCTTATCATTATTTATATGAATTGTTTGATACCAGGCCTCTTTGAGTTCTTTCTCCTTCAAAGCATTATAGCTAAAGCCAACTACGCCAAATCCAGCAATAGATATTAACGTGCCTGTCAAAATTAATATAAGACTTAAAATAATACATTTTCTTTTAATTTTTCTAATTATCATCGTATCACCACCTTCTTTTTAAATAATGCTACCAGTTTTACATTGAACTTCTTTGTGATGCTGATAAATTTCCTTGATAAGTCTATTGTAGCAATCCCTAATAGTATTGAAATACCGATTGATGCAATACCTGATCCTAGCTGCATAATTCCGATAGAAAGGCTTTCTGTAACAACAAAAGGTGTTCCAATAATTCCGATTATGGCAGATGCAAAAAGTCCTGCACTGCCAGCTCCGGTAGCGAAGGGAATACACCAGATAATTATATAAATTGAAAATATGCATAGGATAACGGCGAGCAGCACACTACCCCATAGCGGAAAACCTATGATGGTTAGAAGCATATTTAATGATCTACTACCGGTAGAAGGCAGATTCAATTTTACACTGTCATAATCATCTAAAAGTTCCTCCGCAATTTTCATTGGAGTCCCAATTTTTTTAACAGCCTCCTCTTCAGTTACACCATTTTCTACATAATCAGATATCATTTCATCATAGTAAATGACAAACTTATTTCTTTCGGAATCGTTCATTTTTTGTAAACAAAATGCCAACTCCTTCAAAAATTCTACTTTATTCATGATTACACTCTCCTTTGATAAAATAGTATATTTCCATCACTTGCTGCCATTCATTAAGAAATTCGTTAATGTGTTCCTTTCCCTCATTGGTTATCTGATAATATTTTCTTAATCGGCTGTTATGTTCAACAGAATAGGTCTTAAGATAAGAGCCAGCTTCCAACCTTTTTAATATTGGATACAGAGTCGATTCTGAGATTTCAATACACGTTGATATATCCTTAATTATCTGATAGCCATAGGAATCTGATTTATTGAGAACGGCAAGTACACAAAACTCTAATAACCCTTTTTTTAACTGAATATCCATATATTACCTCCCTATGTCGTATACTATACATTACATAGTATGATGTGTCAAGAGGTATTTATCGATTTTCTTAGATTGTATCAGAAGGGCTACTTTGATTACAATCAATGGATTTTCATACAGTCCAACGCCAATTCGTAACCTTCCAAGTATTTTGTACCTGAGCTGAGACTAAACCTCAGAGGAAAGAGGACTGTTTCCAGTCCTCTTTCCTCTGAGTGCACTCAATCTTTTATACTGTTCTGATTACTTAAATTGCGATCCACCAAAATACGCCAAATTTATCCACAACATCCGCACAATAGGCATTCCAATCACACGGCCCAAGTGGATGAATGACCGTTCCTCCGTCACTTAATATTTCAAATGCGTGCCTGACGGCCTCCTCACTGCCCATTTCATACACATTAAAGGCTGTGGTCTGCCATGCCTTCCCTTTTGTACGTTCACAGTCATCCGGTGCCTCGCTCACAGCCATAAATAGCTGGTCGTTCACCATTAGCTCACAATGCTCATAAATATTTTCCGGTGTTTTAAAATTTAATCCAATCTTTGCTCCAAAAGCATCACAGTACCGCTCAACTGCTTCAAAACTACCTTTTACATATACCTGGGGTCCTATTTTCATTGCAAGATCTCCTCTCAATTTATTAAACCTGATCTGATTTTAAGCATAACATGCATACTGCTTTTTAGATTGATGGAGCAATCTCTCAGTCCGTGTCATAAATATTTGATGACATCAGAACTCAATTCCGAGTGAGTACATTATTTTCTAAGAACCCAAGAATTTTACTACAGTATTCCTGATCTTCCGCCATATTCTTAAAATCACAATCTTTCACAATAAAATGCTCCCACGAATTACGCAACCAAGCTTCTGCGTCAGGATATGCCTTTTCCAGCCTATGTATATTAGCGGCAGGTACTTCGCCATCCCCTTGGCAGGCAATTAGAAGCACCGGTCTTCCGCCGCCATTTTTTATCTGCTCTATCGGCTTTATGTCATTCACTTTATTGCTGCCATAAACCAGTTTTAAAGAAGAAATGATTAGAGGTTTTTCAATTGCCTGAATAAGCTTAGGTACCCCAAATCTCTCCATCTGATCCAGTAAAACATCTTCAAAGCTAGAGTATGCTGACATAGCAATCAGAGCATCAATTTCCTTAATCTGTCCAAATGCATTTACCGCAATAGCACCGCCCATAGATGCCCCCTGCACAATGATCGGTACATCTTTGTACTTTTCTTCGCTTTTAATATAATCCACAACAGCCTTCACATCATTTACTTCATCATAGCCCAGACATATCCTATCACCGTCACTTTTTCCGTGCCCGCGGACTTCAAGTAATATAGATGCAAAACCATTTTCCTGCATGAACCTTGCATGTCCATAAAAATATGTAACAGATGGCTGGACTATACCGCTTAGATATATAATTACAGCTTTTGGATGATCGGAATATATTTCTGAAGCCCATATCTTCAAACCATCCTCGGTCTCTAAATACATTTGCTCTTCCTTCAAATTAAATTCTTCCGCCTGATAGATATCCTGCAGTGGGAAATCATCTGTTACATACCCACGGTAATTAACATGGCGGTTCATATACATAGGCAGTGCAACATACGGAAGCATTACTATAAGTACAAGCATAATTGCAATTATTATTGTAATTGTCTTTACGGTAGCATAAACAATATTTTGTTTTATAGTCCTTGTTTTTATGTTTTCAGAAAAACTCGCCCTAAATTTTCTACGGTATATGATGTGAAGCATTATACATCCTATCAGAATTGGAAGATAAACTATACCCTGCGATAAAGCTCTTATTGTACTAATATCGGCTCCATATTCAACCGTTATATTAATTAGCATCATCATAAAAACCAGAAAGAACAATGTAATCGACAGAACGGATATAAATTTTTGTCTGATATTGGACTTTTTCTTCCTATGGTCTAAATCAGCTTCACGAGTTTCCATTTTTGTCCTCCTAAATATGTTAAACCATATTGCACCATTCCATGTAGTATTGTGCAAGATTTTAACCGCTTATCCCTTGAACCAGAAGCTTAAAGTGCTCCACCGCCTGCTCCTTCAAATCAAATTCGGGATAACGGATACACCACTCGTAGCTGAGGCCGCGAAATGCTATGACAAAATGCCTAGAAAGGGCTTCTGCCGATAAGGTATCCTTAAATTCTCCTTGTTTTATTCCCTTCTCCAATATGTTATGAAATAATAGGTAAAGCTCCCGACTATAGCCCTTGACTGCTTCCGTATCCACAGTCTTCATCAGCAATAGCTGGTATACCTTTTTCATATTCTCATAACCGATTGTGTCTACAAGCATATCGGCTATTTTTTCGATTAGGGCGAGGAGCATATCGGAAGCTGGCATATCAACCGGCAGTGCTTCGACAAAGGCTTTATAATCTGTATCGGTATTGGAGGCATAGTCTGCTATCAATATGGCGATCAGTGCATCCTTTGACTCGAAGTGCACATAGAAAGCACCCTTGGTGATTCCTGCCTCATCCGTAATATCTTCTAAGCTCACCTCAGTAAAATCTCGCTCCATAAATAATCTCTTTGCTATCTCATACAGTCTTTGCTTGGTTTCAGCCCCCTGTGCCTTCTTCTTATTGACTTTTTTCTCTCTCATATTTGTTCTCCTCTATTGACTTTGTCGAATAAATTATAGTAAACTATTATTATATTTCTAACCTCGTTCACTAAACATGTTTATTGTTTTGCAGATCCCCTTATGAATCAATCATAATCATCGTATGTTACATAGAACTACAATACATCAACCATTATAAATTTTCAACGAAATTATTCTTTATTCCAAAGGAGGAGCTCATCATGCTCATCAACAAAACACAGGAAAACGGGAAACTCACACTCTCGCTATCCGGCAGACTGGATACCACCTCAGCGCCACAGTTTCAGGACGCATTACTTCCTGCCTTCGATGAGGCGAACGAAATCCAACTGGACTTTACAGAACTCGCCTATGTATCCTCGGCGGGGTTACGTGTACTATTGATGGGACAGAAAATGGCGACGGCAAAAGGAGCCTCCATGAGGCTCACTAACATCTGTGAAGAAATAAGGGAAGTACTTGATATAACAGGCTTCTCTAATATACTAACCCTTGAGTGATACGGAAAGGAACGGGAATTCTTATGAAAGGTGATTTATTCAGAAAAGAGGCTGTGGAAAAAATGACAAGCCCAGAGGACTTGAACACCTATGTTAAGGTTCTAAGCCCTCGTGTGTGGTTAATTCTTCTTGGTATTGCAATCGCCGTATCCGGTTTGATGTTTTTTACTGCGTCTACGGGCTTTCCTGTTTGGGAACTGTTCTTTGGAGATATTGCGGGGTGAGTACTATGGTGAATAAGGTTCCTGTTATTTTGCAACTTGAGATGGTGGAATGCGGAGCAGCATCCCTTGCGATGGTCATGGCATACCATAAAAAATGGGTGCCCTTAGAACGATTACGAGTAGACTGTGGTGTATCCCGCGATGGTAGTTCGGCTAAAAATATCCTCAAGGTGGCAAGGCTCTACGGCTTTGAAGCAATTGGCTACCGCATTGAGCTTTCGGCAATCTCAACTATACCTATGCCGTGCATCATTCATTGGAACATGAATCATTTTGTGGTGCTGTGCAAGATTACAAAGAAATATGCAATCATAAACGACCCCGCTCGTGGCAAGTTGAAGGTACCTATCGAGCAGTTTAATACATCCTTTACCGGTATCGCCATCACTATAACACCGGGCAAAGACTTCATACCAAGCGGTAAACCCATCAGTGTGTGGCCCTTTGCCAAAGTACGCTTGAAGGGCTCTACCCCGGTATTCACCTTTATCATCACTGTGACAGCGCTTACCTCGGTGCTTGGTATCGTTACGAACCTAATAAACCGTGTGTTTATAGATGATCTACTTTCGGGTAGACATCCTGAATGGGCGTATGTCTTTATCTTTTTGTTTTTAGCAATCCATTTTTTGCGGATATTACTGAATATAATCTTTGCACGAACCAACTTACAAATCACAGCCAAATTTGCGGTCGTTTCCAGCAGTATGTTTATATGGCACGCCCTACGACTACCCGTTGATTTCTATTCCTCACGTAATGCAGGAGATATCGCCGCGAGACAGAGCGAGAATGACCGTATTTCACTAAATCTGATCGATCTTTTAGCACCTTTGTTCATCGATGCAATAATGATGATATTCTACCTTATCATTGTACTCCGTTACAGTGTATTGCTTACTGTCATCGGCATATCTTCCCTATTGATCAATTATGTAGTAGGCTGGTTGATTAATAACAGGAATGTCGATATTTCCCGTGTTTCCTCTCGGGATGCAGGCAAGCTGGGTGCTATGACTGTGGCCGGGGTAGAAATGATCGAAACCATCAAATCTGCCGGTGCAGAGGACGGCTTCTTTGAGAAATGGTCAGGCCTTCATGCTGCTGTCAACGATTCCATGATAAGGTCTGCGAAACTAAATCAATCCGTCGGGCTGATACCGCAGGTTGTCAGTCAGATTACCAACATTCTCATTCTGCTTACCGGCGCGTATTTAATCATGAAAGGGGATATGACCGTCGGCGTATTTTTTGCCTTTCAAGGTTTTTTAGCATCCTTCCTCACACCATTCTCCAAAATTATTGGAGCAAGGCTACAAATGCAGCAGATGAAGGTTTCCATGGAACGTGTACAGGACGTACTCAATTACAATACCGATGTGGAATATAAAGCATTTAAGCTGGCCGAGGACTTTTATAAGCTGTCCGGCCAGCTTGAGATAACGAATCTAACCTTCGGTTATAACAAGCTGTCGCCACCGCTTTTGGAGAATTTCAATCTGACTCTGAAGCCCGGTGAAAGCGTCGCACTGGTGGGAGCCTCTGGCTGTGGTAAATCAACGCTGGCTAAGCTGATCAGCAACCTATACCGACCGTGGAGCGGTGAAATCCTCTTTGACGGCAAAAAAGCTGATGAGATACCAAGGGAGATATTCACTGGCTCGGTGTCTGTTGTGGATCAGGATATTACACTGTTTGAGGACAGTATTAACAACAATATCAAAACGTGGGATACTAGTATCGAGGATTTTGAGGTCATTTTGGCAGCCAGAGATGCACAAATCCACAGCGCCATCCTTGAACGTGATGGTGGTTATAGCGCACCCGTGCTGGAGGGTGGAAGAAACCTCTCCGGGGGTGAGCGTCAACGGCTGGAGATTGCCGGTGCCCTGGTTAGTGACCCTACCATAATCATTCTTGACGAGGCGACCAGTGCCTTAGATGCCAAGACCGAATATGATGTGATCCAAGCGATCAAGAACAGGGGAATATCAATGATCATCATCGCCCATCGTCTGTCAACCATACGCAGCTGCAATGAGATCATCGTTCTAGACAAGGGTAGAATAGTACAGCGTGGAACCCATGAGGACCTGTATGCAACCGAGGGCAAATACAGAGAGTTGGTGAGTATGAATTGAACTGGTTTGAGGATCAAATAAAAAACCGATTGCAAAATGACGAGGATGACTTCTCGGGCGCCTTCTGCGAACTATCCTCCATCGTCCTAGGAGAAGCGGCAGCGAAGGCCGGTCTTGTCACACCACGACAAAAAACAAGGAATGCAATTCAGGAAATACTTAAATTCTTCGGGCAGGATCTCATCCCCATCCCTGAAAGCATTACCGATACAGTGGAATACATAAATTACAGTCTAAGACTCTCCGGCATTATGAAACGCCGTGTGGAGTTGAGGGGAACATGGTGGCGCGACGCCTGTGGTCCCCTGCTTGGTGTCTTAAAAAGCGGAGATACGGTAGCTCTTCTTCCCTCGAGAGGCGGTTATTCCTATTATGATTATGAAAACGGTAAACGAATCCCTTTAAACGTACAGACAGCGAAAAATATAGATCGAATCGGTTACTGCTTTTACAAACCATTTCCAAATCACGCACTTTCCGTGTTGGATCTGGTGCGATACATGCTTCACACTATCACGAGGAGTGACGTAATTTTCTATCTGACCATTATGATAATTACTACTCTGATGGGATTGATTCAGCCGAAGCTGTCCTTATTATTGTATAACCATTTCATCCCCCTGGGCGAAGTAACAAATCTATTCTCCCTTGGTATCCTGATGTTATCCATGGCTTTGGCTACACAGATTTTATCACTCAGCCGAGAACTCGTTATGAATCGGCTGACCTTGCGGCTTAGCAATACGATCGAACCGGCTGCTATGATGCGGATGCTGAGCCTGCCCGCTGATTTCTTTAAAAACTACTCCTCAGGCGAGCTTAGTCAAAAGTTTTCGTTGATTCCATCGATCTGCAGCTCCATCTTCTCCGTCCTAACGGGTACTCTTCTGACCTCTTTGTTCTCACTGGCTTATTTTACTCAAATCGCTAACATCACACCTGCCCTGTTGGCTCCATCCCTTCTTATCATCGGAGCTACGCTGGCGATGAACATCATTACCACACTAGCTTCCATGAAGCTACAGAAGCGGTCACTGGAGGCTCACGCAAAACTGTCCGGCATGACCTATTCCATGTTGACCGGTATTCAAAAAATTAAGCTGACAGGATCCGAAAAGAGGATATTCGCAAGGTGGGCGTCAAAGTACAAAGCGGCGGCGAACTTCACCTATAACCCACCGTTTATCTTAAAATATTCAGGCTCCATCGGAACTCTCATCTCCACCCTTGGGATTGCCGTTGTTTATTTCATTTCCATTCAGTCAAAGATCGGCGTCGGCGAGTACCTAGCTTACAACACCGCCTATGGAATGGTATCAGCGTCTATTCTGTCACTGAGCTCACTGACCACCTTCTATTCGGCACTGAAGCCGCAGCTAGATATTGTCGCACCGATTATGAAGGCTGTTCCGGAGACCAGCAGTCATAAAACAGTGGTGAACTCCCTCTCCGGTAGCATTGAGATCCAGAACCTAACCTTCCGGTATGAGGGGGATGGGCGCAATATACTTGACGGCATCAACATCAAGATACGACCGGGTCAGTATGTGGCAATTGTCGGTAGGACTGGCTGCGGTAAGTCCACACTTGTGCGTCTGCTGCTGGGGTTTGAGAGGCCGAACAAGGGGGCAATTTATTATGACGGAAATGACATATCAAAGCTCGACCTACCTTCACTGCGCCGCAAGATTGGCACCGCCATGCAAAGCGGTAAGCTGTTCACCGGCGACATCTTCAGTAACATTATCATCTCCTCTCCAACTCTGACGCTTAGCGATGCGTGGGAAGCGGCAAGGATTGCCGATATCGCAGGGGACATTGAAGCGATGCCTATGGGGATGCACACCATCATCACCGAGGGTAGCGGTGGCATATCGGGAGGTCAGAAGCAGCGATTGATGATTGCACGAGCAGTTGCTTCAAAGCCGAAAATCCTAATCTTTGATGAATCCACCAGCGCATTGGACAACCTTACGCAGAAGAACGTCGCAGATTCGCTTGGCACACTTAAATGCACCCGTATTGTAATCGCGCACAGACTGTCCACCATTAAGGATTGTGACAGAATCTACGTACTGGACGGTGGGAAAATTGTCGAGGAAGGCACCTTCGATGAACTGTACGGGGGCAAAGGGTATTTCCATGAACTCGTCCATCGGCAGATGATTGAGAAAGAAAATGAAAAATTATATTGTAACAAATCAGTAACCTGATTGTATAAACGTATGAAGAACTAAATGGAGGAAACCGGATGACAAATTTCGAAAAGAAGCTGAAGCTGCTCTTCGATGCACAAGATTTTTTCCGAAATCCAGAGATGGAGGCGCTCATAAAGGATGTGGCTCTTAGTGTGGACCATGTCATACCATTAGCAGACGACGAACTGGAGCAGCTGTTCGCTGCCGGGGACCCTCTCGCCACCGAGAAAGCAAAGGACGGGCTTGGCGATGGAAAATAGTAGAGAAGGTCTGACAGAACAGATTTTTATAGAGTATAAGCCCAGAATATATGGCTATCTACACAATAAAAACATACCCTTTTCTGACGTGGATGACGTATTTGCCGACATCATGCTGAAAGCCACTACTTACATCGGAAGCTATGACAGCTGCAAAGCCTCCTTATCCACATGGGTCTACACGGTCTGCCGCTCCGTCGTAATCAATTACTGGAGGAAGAAAAAACCGGAAATCCCGCTGACGGAAGAACTATCCTCCGGTTTTGATCTGGAACGTACCATCGAGGTTGGAGAAGAACTTCGGGAATTGGCACGTCACCTTACTCGCTTGCCGGATCGGGAGAGAAAAATCATCATTTTACGGTTTTATAAGGATATGGGATACTGCGAGATCTCACAGGCAATGGGTCTGTCGGAGGGAAATGTTAGGGTCTTATATTCGAGAGCTTGCAAAAGACTCAGGGAATGGATGAAGAAGAGCTAGTTACTGTTATATAAACGTATAAAATATTAGGAGTAAATCAAAATCAAAAGGAGGAACCAATTATGACATTCTTAGAAAAACTTTCAAAGCTGACACCCAAACACTTAGAAGAGCTCGGCAACGTATCAGAGACGGAGCAACTGGATGCTTTCGTGTCCAAGCATGGTATTGATCTCAATGCAGAGGAAAAGACACAGGTACTCGATTATTTAAAAAATGGCAAGCTACCTCTCGAGGACGAAGCTCTTGACCTAGTGGCAGGAGGAAGAAACGGCACCGGCCATGGCTCCAGACCTATTATGATGGTCAACAAAGCTCCAGTAAGTCAAAACGACCCCTTTTCTTCACAAGGAGACGCAAATAACAAAGAGTAGAGCCTTACCAAAATAAAGGAGAAGCTTATCATGGATCTTGTGGAAAAATGTCTAAAGTTAACACCCGAACAAAGAGAAGAACTCGTCAATGTAAAGGATTTAGCGGATTTAAATGCCTTCGTATCCAAACACAGTATAGAGCTGAGCGAGGAAGAGCTGTTGCCCGCACAGAAGTACATTGAGCACAACAAGCTACCGTTGTCGGACTACGATTTAGATATGGTCGCCGGGGGGCAACATAATTATACGAATCATTGCTACTTTTACCCTGATCTATCTTATCAATATGAGAAAAGATATAAAGAAATCTATTTATTGTGTGATAGGCATCCATGTGACTGTCAATGCTGCTGCAAAGGAACCAGTCGATGCATAGAAGGCAAACATCACGTTATAAATGTAGGCAGAAATGAGTATACAGCATATCCTAAAGGTGAATATAATCACATTTCACGACATTACATATATATTCCCAAGTAATGAAATACGATTTGCCTTTGCTGTTGTCCTTTTGGTAATGGAGGGAGTGGATGCCATATGACGACAATTAGACAAATTGAGCGTTACGCCGACATCATGTTTGCCTTTGAGCCAAAAATACGCTACTTCGCGGAGGTTGAGTCAGCGGAGGGTGCAGTATTCTGTGCTTATGAGGATGGAGAACCCATAGGGCTTGTCTGCCTTAGAAAACAGATAAACGCCTTTGACATCGCTTATCTCTATACAAAGGAAACGCATCGGCGGCAAGGTATAGCCGGCAACCTGATGGACCATGCTTTAGATTTTAACTTAAAGAAAGGAAGAGGAATTACAATGACATTAACGGAAAAATTCAAAGAGCTTAAACCAGAGCAAAGAGATGAACTAGCCAACCTAAAGGACTTTACCGAACTGGATGCATTCACTTCCAAGCATAGCATTGAACTAAGTGAAGAGGAAAAGCTAGAAGCAAAGGAGTATTTAGAAAGTGGCAAGCTGCCCCTGGGCGACGATGAACTTGACATGGTTGCTGGCGGCGCCTCCAGACCTAATTATCCTGTGGATGACCAACATCTTCGTGACGGCCGTTATTACCCCTGCAGGAAAGGCGGCTGTAACTGCATTAGGATAGAACCTCTTTATGCCAAAAGCGAAGAATCCGGCTACTCCAACGAGCTGGGTTGTGAAGCAAAGATCTATAAAGATTGCAAATGTTATATCTGTAATAAGACATTCCAAGAGATACATATAGGTCCCAACAGTCATGTAGTAATATCATAAAGCAGTGTATGGGACATAGCGGAATTAAATGCATTCGCATCTATGTATACGATGTATGCAATCTATGAACTATAATATGACGAAGGGAGGAGAACGCCATCTCTATCAGATTTAAAATATTGGCCTTTGTACTTACGTTCATAACATTGCTCGGAGCAGTATTTGTTATGTACTCTATGTATACCACCCATAATTACAAAAGACTTCGTCTCGAGGGCATAGATAGGACAGTAGAGTTTGAAACCGAAAAGGTTAATAAGGAGATAGCCCGAATGGAGCTTGGTGCGGTCAGTTTTGCCTCAAGTGGGAAGCTTAGCTATGATGCGCAGTCCCTTGAGATAGGCGAAGCCTCCGTTCTGGAATATCTCCGTGGCTTTATAGCTGCAGAAGGCGGTGGCTTTTGGTTTGAGCCCTATGGGTATAACCCTGAAACCTTTCGTTCCGGTGTATACGCATACATTGACCAAAATACCGGAGAGTTTGTTTTAGACCAGTCCCTATATACCGATGGTATTTTAAATCTAGAAGATTATGATTATCACGGATTTAACTGGTATGGGGAAATTATCAGTACTGTAACGAAACCCTATCAGGTCGCATGGACAAAACCTTATTATGATGATTCTGGTTCCTTTAGTCTTATGACTACGGCGGGAGCAGGAATTTTTGATCAGGACGGAAATATAATCGGTGTGTCTACCATTGACTGGAAGATAGAAGACGTGATTGCTCAGCTTTCAGCAATAAAACCTACTGAAAATAGTTTCGTTCTATTATGTGTACCCGAACAGGACTATATTATCTCCAATACATACACAAGGGGCGGTACAGGGGAATCCATAAAAACCCTTGGATGGGATATCAATGCCGATACCTTCACCCTTGATGACGTTACCTACAAGACCTTTGAACGAGTAATGGATAATGGATGGTTTTTATCAGTGCAAATTCCAGTAAAGGAGATTTTTGTAGAAATTGAAAGTCAAAACAGACGTTTCTCCTCCATGATAGCCGGTGCATTTCTCGTCTTGTTACTATTGGCGTCCTATCTCTTGTCCAGGATCATTAACCGTCCACTACGTAAGCTGACGTCCGGTGTGGCACGACTTGGTAATGGCAATCTGGAACAGCAAATCGATATCGATACCAAGGACGAGATTGGCACGTTAGCAGCGGCCTTCAACAAGATGACCGTTGACTTGAAGGCGTCCATTGAAGAGAGTTCCCGAGAGCGAGCAGAGAAAGAGCGCATAGGCGCAGAACTGGACGTGGCAACAAAAATACAAGCCGGTATGCTGCCCTGTATTTTTCCGGCCTTCCCCCACAGACATGAATTTGACCTATACGCCACGATGCTACCGGCTAAGGAAGTAGGGGGTGACTTCTATGATTTCTTTTTGATCGACGAGAATACGCTGGCAATCGTGATTGCAGATGTTTCAGGCAAGGGTGTTCCTGCTGCGCTATTCATGGTTATCACAAAAACATTGATCAAAAACAACTCACAGTCCGGCAAAAGTCCAAAGGAAGTATTCGAAACGGTAAACAATATCCTTTGTGAGAACAATGAAGCCGGTATGTTTGTAACGGCGTTTTTGGGGTATCTTCATATCCCGAGCGGCCGTTTTACCTTCGTCAATGCCGGCCACAATCCACCGCTTCTACGCTCCAATGGATATTTTAATTGGCTCAAGGCAAAGCATGGGTTTGTTCTCGCAGGCATGGAAGACGTCTTATACACGCAGGACGAGATTCTTCTCCAGCAAGGTGATGAACTATTCCTATACACCGACGGTGTAACGGAGGCTGTGAATGATAGGAATGAGCTGTTTGGGGACATGCCTTTACTTGAAGCAGTAAATAACTTTGGTGATTTGTCCTTAAAGGAGCTTACCTTATCGATCAAGCAAGAAATCGATCAATTTGCGGATGGAGCTGAGCAGGCGGATGATATTACCATCCTGGTACTGCGATATAAAGGAGAACAGAGGATGAACGAGCTTTCCATCGAGGCTAAATCAGAAAATCTTGACACGGTTTTAGATTTTATCAACACACAGATTGGGGACTGCCCCGGTAAAATTCAAAACCAGATAGGAATTGCTGTGGATGAGATCTTTTCCAATATTGCCCGTTACGCGTATCATCCGGGAGTAGGTGGCGCTACGGTACGTATCGTTGTAGGAGAAGATATTATGATAGAATTTGAGGACGCTGGTACAGCGTATAACCCGCTATCCTCAGACGACCCGGATGTTTCTCTGCCGGCAGAGGAACGCAAGATCGGCGGCCTTGGAATATTGCTGGTGAAAAACCTCATGGATTCGGTAGAATATTGGCGGGAGGGTGAAAAAAATATTCTTGTAATAAAAAAGAAGCTGTAAGTAAGTCCATGAGATAAATATATTCATTGGCTATACCATACAAGCCCTCTGCTATAAGGTAATAAGGAAAACATCCACAAGCTATAAAGTAAGTTTATATCTCATCACCCTGTATGATTACATAATCCCGCTCATAATATCAGCCTTCATCCTCTGTGATGAAGGCTATTCTATTCCGTGCTAGTGAAAGAGGTGGGAGTAATTAAAATCAATTTGCTTATTATTGGAATATCGCACTTACATAATCGTACATTATAAGCTCAGAAGCATTTCATATTGATCCACGGTATTTACAAATCCTGCATCCAGCAAGAAACGCTTCATCCCTTCATCCCTACCATCTACATTAAGGACAGCGACCTTCTCTACCCCTGTATTGTCCATTAGATCAGTAATAATACTGCTGGCAATTCCCCTGCGCCTATATCGTTTATCCACTGCTATTTGGGCTATGTCTCCGGTTCTTTTGTCTATTATTCCATATCCCGCTATGATCCCACCAACCCTTACAACCGAATATCTGAATGCCTCAGCAAGTGCATTAACAGAAGCAGCAGAATTCTGCCAGGAGGGCATATAATCCCAAAAGCTTGCAATAATATCCCATTCGGCATCATCGATTCGTTCAACTGACTCTACCTTATATGTCACTCTTGGGTGATACATAAGCTTATCGATTTGAAAACATGAGAATTCTCTTACCACCTCAAACCCTTGTTTCTTATATAACTGAAAGGCTGTGGTGTTTGTTTGAAGAACTTCCAGCAGATATTGTTCTATCCCCTTTGCTTTCAACAGATCCTTGAGGTTAGTAAGCAAGTTACTTGTTATCCCTTGTTTTCTATACTCATTAATAACTCCCGTTCCAAGATCATAGGCCGTTGATTTGCCGTTCCAGTCGCGAATACCATTGAGAACAAATCCTACTAATATTTCACCTTTAAATGCACCAACAGATATGCTTGGAGCATATCCTCTTCTCTGAAGCATAGCTTTAAATTTCCACATTGGTATATCAAATTTTATCTGATAATCAGAAAACGCTTCTACAAATGCTTTCTGTAATACTTCTATTTCTGTATTATCTAAAGTTTTATACTGAAACATATCTTCTCCAACCCTTCTGAACTACTTATAGTAATCAAATAATATGGCTATAACTTCTCACTACCATTTTAATGCATTCTTACTTATAAATCTATAATATTTGTACTTAATTTTCCATCCTTACATCAAGCATACAACGCCATTCGTAGCCTTCCTGAAGCTTATGTTTACTATTATATTTACATTACAAGACTTATTTTCCATATAAAATCATTAAGAGGCAACACCATTAATCTTAACGAAAATGGTAGTGCCTCATTATTTGTTATTCAAACTTCTTTCCAATATTACATTAACAATAATAAAGTAGATAAAACCACTAGTGAGATGATAGATAATTTAAGTAGGGTAATGAATATATGTGAGAATAGCCAATTATATTATAACTGATTACAAAAGGAGTTTTGATGATTCTCTAATTATTTTTGAGAAAGATAAAGTATCAATATAAAAACCACCTTCCGAATGAGATAAAACTAATTCTCATCCGAGAGGTGGTATGTATTACCAAGGCACTTTATTAATCAATGCCGTTTCATATTTTCTTACCATCTGAACTATACAATGTTGCGATTATCTGCAATTAAATAGGCTCCTATTGCTGACATTGGCTCCATATTATCAGATTCATGATTAATAATTTTCTTAAATGTATTGTCATACTCTAGCAAATCTACAAATGCTTGTCTCAATGGGTTTTTACCCGCAACAATTACCATTGTATTATCACTAATTTTTAAAGTAGATGTTTTTTTAAGAGCATATATGTCATTTTGAAGCATACATCCCAATATATAGTTCGCTACTTTTTCTTTTTCCGATATTAAGAATTGATTTAATATCCTTCCAGAAAAGCAAGCACGACTTAAGCCCACTTTATTCGCATTATTAAATCCTTTAATAACCATATCCTTGCAATAATTATTGCCAACAAAATTTGATCCAACAGCATCAGCAATAATTGTATTATATGTGATAGCAGATAATAATTCTCCGGATATCGTAGTTAGACATCCACTAATTTTCCCTTGGTTATTCACCGCTACGATCTTCGTATGCGATCCAGGTAATATCAATACGAGAGGTTCACCAGTAAAATATTTATCAATCAAATAAATGCTTTCAACTTCTTCTCCTCTCATAATATCCATTTCTTCATAATTACTTAAATTAACATCATAGCAATTATTCTTAATACCTGGGATGAACCATATCGGAACAGGACATACATCTTCTAACAAAACGGATTGAATAGATTTTGCCAATTCTTCTTTACCCACAGGTGCAAGAACATGGGGAATTTCAACTAGTCCAACATTTGAAGTTATCATACCACTTGCAACTATACTTTTAATATCATCATAACCTAGTCCATTTCTTAACAAAAGGTTATTTAAGCATTTTGTTACTGTTTTTTTTAATAATGTATTATTTCCATCAATAGCAGTATTTCGAACACCAACTTCATATACTTCTTTATCTATATAGTTACGCTTCTCATCCCAAAGTATAACCCTGGTGTTCGTTGTCCCGCAATCAATGGTAATAATATAACTCATTTTACTCATGATTGTCCCAACTTTCGCTATATAAAATCATCAGATCTGTCGTTTAATTTATTCACTTATTAACTGGGTAAATTGCCTTGCTAGGTCTGTGATTTCTTTAAACTTACCTTCTTTAATCAGTTTTGGATTAACTAAATTTGATCCTAGTCCAATCACGTTAATGCCTATCGCTAGAAAATCCCTAATATTGTTAATACCTACACCTCCAACTGCAGTCATAGGTATATGGCTTAATGGCGCTTTTATTGATTTTAAATAGCTAATACCCAAATCTCCAGCAGGAAATACCTTAATGTAATCAGCACCATAGCTATACGCTAATTCTATCTCGGTCGGAGTTAATGCTCCCGGTATGGACACCAAGCCTAATTCATTCGCATATTGAATAATCTCTTTATTCATAACAGCGGATAAAATGAATTCTGCTCCTACATTGTATGCCGCATCAACCTGCTCTCTAGTAAGAACCGTCCCGGCACCAACCCTCATCCTATCACCAAATTCACCTTTGACCATCTCAATAGCCATTTGAGTATCCTCAATACAGGAAGGAGATTTTTGATTAAAGGTTATTTCTAATAGCCTGATACCACCTTCGTATAGGGCTTTTGTGGTATCCAAAATATATTTCTTCTCGATTCCTCTTACGATGGCAATAATTTTATACTGATCGATATCTTCCTTAACATATTGCTTCATTTGAAAATCCTTCCTTGCTTATAGTCCCAAATAAGCCCTCTTCACGTCTTCATTCTTCATAAGCTCACCTGAGGTTCCTTCTATAACTACTTTACCAGTTTCAATAACATATCCTCTCTGCGCAACCTTTAAAGTAGCCAATAGATTTTGTTCAATAATCAAGATTGACATACCGGTATCTCTAATTCTGCTAATGATTTCGAAGACCTCATCTACAACGATAGGGGCAAGACCAAGTGATGGTTCATCAAGCATTAAGAGGTCAGGCTCCATAATTAATGCACGTGCAATTGCAAGCATCTGTTGTTCACCACCGGAAAGAGATCCTGCAATCTGATTTTGTCTTTGCTTTAGCTTAGGGAATGTTTCAAATGCTTTTTCAATATTTTCTTTTCTTCTACTTTTTACCCTCTTGTCATAGCCACCAAGTATCAGGTTGTCCATAACAGAAAGTGTCCCTAAAACACCTCTGCCCTGAGGTATATGAGCGATACCAACGGAAGATCTTTTTGTAGTTGGCATACTAAGCAGATCTTCACCTTTAAAAATTACATTTCCATTGGTGATTGGAAGAAAACCAGAAATCACTCTTAGTAAGGAGGTTTTACCTGCACCGTTAGAACCAACCAGAGCGACGCACTCACCTTTTTTTACATTAATAGAGACATCAAATAAAACCTGTAAATCGCCATAACCGGCACTAACATTCTCAAGTTTAAGCATTTGATCCACCTCCTAGATAGGCTTTGATTACCATTGGATTATTCATTACATCCTCCGGAGCACCCTGGCAAATCAATTTTCCTTCATTTAGAACAACAAGTCTACTGCAAAGCTTAACTACTGCTTTCATTACGTGCTCTATAAATAAAATTGTAATTCCAGTTTCATTAATACGTTTTACTAATTCAACACTATGATCAATTTCACAAGGATTTAAGCCTGCCATAACTTCATCTAGCATGATAACCTTAGGATCGGTAGCTAAAATTCTTGCCATATCAAGCCATTTTCTTCTCTCAATAGGAAGCTTCTCGCTTAGCCAATCCTTGACTTCTAATAGATCTGTAAGCTCAAGAATCTCCATTACCTTTTTATCTGCTTCTTGATAGGACATTTTTTGAATTGCTATCGTAAACACACTTTCATAGATTGTTAATCCGGTAAAAGGCTTGGGGGATTGAAAGGTTCGTCCAATACCGATTCTAGATCTGTTCGGAATACTCAGCTTATTAATGTTCCTTCCTTCAAATAAAATATCTCCGGAATCCTGTTTATAAACACCACTAATTAAATTAACACAAGTGGATTTACCAGAACCATTAGGGCCAATCAGTCCTAATATTTCACCCTGATATACTTCAAAGCCAACATCATTTATGGCATGTACACCACCAAATGATTTTTGAAGATTATTTAGCTTCAATTGTGTTACCATTAGCAGATTCCCTCCTCTTGCCTTTTATAAATTCTTTGATACGATGGAGCGTTTTTTTATTAAAGATGCCGATAAGGCCTTCTGGCTTGAAGATAAATACTACAATCATCATAATGCCATATAAAAGCATACCTGCACCTGACTCACCTAAGAATATGTTTGTTACCTCAGATAAGATTACAAGGAAGAAGGATCCGATAATCGGGCCACCAATTGTACCCAGTCCTCCAACAATCGCCATGGTACCAATTTTGGTAGATAAATCAAGTCCACCTACGCTTGCAGGATCGATATAGCTAAGGAAGAAAGCATATATTGTTCCAACGATAGAAGCTATTATGGAGCTTATAACAAATGCCTTCAGTTTGACCTGGTTTGAGTTAATACCTAATGATTGAACTGCATCCTCGTCTGCTCTAATTGCTTTTAAATAATATCCTAATCTCGACTTTTCAATAATTCTTACCACACATACTGTGATAATTAAGAAAACTAAGAGGATATAATAATACATTTTATCGGAGGAAAATGTTAAATGCCAAAAATTATCTTCTTTAAAAGTAATAACAAGTCCATTTGCGCCCTTTGTTAAGTCCTTTTTGTATAAAAGAAAAACCTTTACTAATTCTGCAAAGCCAATTGTTGACAGGGAAAAGAATGGACCTCTCAGCTTAAAGGAGATACTTCCAATGATTGTTGCTACAATCGCGGATATGAAAGCTCCCAATAGCATTCCTAACCAAGGACTAATTCCGTAATTATTAAAAAGTATAAAGCTTGTATAGGAACCGATCGC
Source organism: Bacillota bacterium (assembly GCA_023411215.1). GTDB lineage: Bacteria > Bacillota > Clostridia > Lachnospirales > Lachnospiraceae > Mobilitalea. The sequence goes on from JAEYOY010000058.1 coordinate 96,564, forward strand.
TACAAATGCAGCATGACACCAGGAAATCTGTGCGGCATACCCACCAATAATATTCCAAGCAGAGCCTAAGCAAGCAAAGGTACAAAAGAATACACCAACTGATATTATATAGTTACTATTTGCAAACAATGGGAAAATCGCGAGAATCAGGAGAGCTAAACAGATTAAAATTGCTTTCTTAGAAATTTTCACTTTATTCATTATGCCTTCCTAGCTCCTTTCCCAAATAATCCATTTGGCTTAAATGCAAGTACAAGTATAAGTATTAAGTAAGCTCCACCCGGCGCTAAGTCGAAAGAGATATAAGATCCTATGAATGCTTCAAACAAACCTGCTAGTAAGCCACCAACGACAGCACCCCATATATTACCAAGTCCACCAAGAACTACGCAAGCCATTGCAATCGTCTTAAAGGGAGCTCCTACGGTAGGATATACATAGTAAATAGGTGTAAGCAATACGCCGGTGATACCAGCTAAAGTAATTCCGATCGAAAAAGCAAATCTATATATACTGTTTGTCTTTATGCCTAGCATCTGAGACACTTCTCTATTTTCTGATGTCGCTCTCATCGCCCTTCCAACATCAGTCATTTTCAAAAAGAAATAAACAATTGTAACAAATACTAACATTACTCCACATGCAACTACTCTCGATAATGCAATATTAAAGCTACCAATTTTAACCGATATTTTACTAACCTCTGTAACTACACTTTGACTGGTTGCTGAAAAAATCAATTGAATTACAGTGATAAGAACATAGGATAGTCCCATCGTTATAATAATAAAGCTTGTTCCATCTCTTCCAATAATGGGCTTAATTAATATTCTATAAATACACATTCCAATGATAAACATGATGATAGCTACAGGAATAACCAAGTAATATGGCCCTAAGCCTGTAATTCTATGTAATAACAAAGTCATAAACATACCTACCATCAGAAATTCACCTTGTGCAAAATTTATAACCTTCATTACACCAAATATCATTGTTAAACCAACCGATATTAGAGCGTAAATTCCACCCATAGTTAATCCATTCAGTATTGTTTGACCTACTAACCAACTTGATGACACGATAGCCCTCCTAATTGATACACTCTATATTGGTCTATTGACCAATATAGAGTGTAATACTATTAATTCATTTTGGATTATTCGAACTTATCAGGTGCAATATATTCAGAACCTGCATACTCGATTGGATATACTGCAACGGGTTTTCCATATTGCCATTGGGAAACAGCTGGAACACCATTGACGTTTTCGCCCTTTTCATTGAACTCATATACACCGGTTAATTGCATACCATCAAACTTGTTGGAGGAAATTGTATTTCTTAATTCAACAGCATCCGCTTTACCGCAAATCTCTAATGCATTCGCAATAATCTTAACTGCGTCGTAGGTCGGTCCGGATTGCTCTGTCATAAAGTATCCATAGGTTTCTTCAAATTGATTAACGATTTTTGTATATTCTTCATTTTCTTGGACTAACTTCGTATTCCAATTCCAGTTACCAACTGTAACAACACCATTCGTTGCATCACCTAATGCTTCATAGAAGGAAGGCCAGTTAGAGTTACCCATTACTAAGGGATAAAAATCAATATCTCTCATTGCAGAGAAGATAAGTTTTTGCTCTTGCATATATCCATAGGGCATTACAACCTCAGCACCTGAATTTTTGATTGCTGTAATCATTGGTGCAAAGTCAGCATTTCCTGCTTGATAGGATTCGTCAAATACGATCTCCAATCCCATGTTTTGTGCACTCTTTCTTGCTCCATCAGCCATGTTGATACCATTCGCTGAGTTTTCATATATAATAGCAACTTTTTTATAGGAATAACCAAGATCATTATTTAAGTAATCTAGAAATTCTATGTTATATTCACCTAATTGTGTTCCTCTGTTTGTGATAGAGAATACATATTGATATCCTTGGTTTGTAATATCAACTGAGTTTGAAAAGGTTAAAAGAGGAACCTGATTTTTTTCGAATGCCGGAAGCATAGGAAGGGTAAGTGCACTACTACCGCTACCAACAGCAGCTACTATGTCCTTATCACTTAAAGCTCTTTCTGCTACGTTCTTACTTTGTGCAGGATCGCTTGTTCCATCAAATACCACAAGCTCAAGCTTTTTACCACCTAAGGCTTTGATACCGCCGGCATCATTAATGTTTTTTACAGCTAAATTAGCTGCATCAAGACACATATTTCCTGATTCGGCACTACCACCTGATAAGGGATAAATAAATGCTATTTTAATTGTTTCCTCATCATTCGTTTGTTCAGAAGCTTTTTCTGTAGAGCTATCCGTAGCTTTTTTCTCTTCTGGTGTGGTTTGTGTTTTATTACCACAAGCACCTAAAAACATACACATAATCAGTAGTAGTGTTACCATTAAGCTGGTTTTTCTCTTTTTCATACTTTTCTCCTTCTAGCATCTTGTTAAGTCGTTTTGGTTCATAGTCTACACGTGTATTCTCTCGTTCGTATATACGAACTAAGTTCCTTATTACAACTTAATTCTATCAGCTAATATGTATATTGTCAATATGATTATTTTATTTTTTTTGTCTATTTTCTATATGCAATTGTTGCCATGGTGGTAAATATGTTGTTATTTAGAGGCTTGTCTTGCAAGTATCTATAAATGTTGCATAATTTATCACCTGTCCAACCAATCCACAAGACACATCAAAATTATAATTTTGTAGTTTATATTTACCGTTTTATTTTTATGTTGTATAATATCTAATAATACAATTTGGGACAGATAAATGTACAATTAAGAGACGCGCATGATTATACATGGAGGTGCACAAAATGGATAATTACACCGAGCATAGAACCTGCTCTAGAATACTAAATATTTTAGAACTAGTATCAATTCATGATGAAGGAATGAGTTTTTCTGAAATTATAACTGAATTAGATATTCCTAAGGGAAGCCTCCATCCCCTGATACAGACCTTAGTCGCTCGCAAATATCTTAAATATAACGATAAAACCCAAAAGTATCTCTTAGGAGAGACTCTATTTATTTTAGGTAATAAATATTTAAGTAAGGTTAATATTTTAGACCATATAAGGGAAAAACTAACCACTCTTACTAATTTAACGGATGAAACTACGTATTTTGGCGTTTTATCAGGAACCGATGTACTATACTTATTAAAAAGCGAATCAACCAATGCGATACGCATAACTGCCTCAGTAGCAAATAAACTGCCGGCCTATTCTACAGGCTTCGGGAAAGCGATATTAAGTCAATTTAATGCGGAGGAGCTAAAGCAGCTTTATCCAGAGGGTTTAAAGGCTATCACACCATATACGATTACAGATATTAATGTATTGGCCGAGCAATCCCAAAAAACAAGAGAAACAGGTATCGCATATGAATATCAAGAATCAACGCTTGGAATTCGGTGTATCGCAACACCAATACACCTTGATCAAAAAGTAGTGTCCGGGATTAGTATTGCAATACCTATCTATCGATACGATGAGAATAAATTAGATCTATTTATTCGACATATGTTAGAAACACGTAATCAAATTGAACAAATTCTTGAACTGAATAAAGCCCAATGGTATCAGCTATAATGCTCTTGACAACCCTTTTTTTCATGATATACTTAACTAGTTGCAAACCCTTATATACAACAAAATTCCCACAACGCGGGTATTTTGTTGTCTTGAATTAAGGCTTTTGTGACGTAACCATCGTGTGTTCGAGACCTTCCACACGTAAAACAAAACTAAAGGAGAATTCATATGAACAACAAACAAACTTTGTATCTCACAGAGGCTGCTGTCATTGCAGCTATCTATACCGTACTGGTACTGGTCTTCCAGCCAATCAGCTTCGGTCCGATCCAATTCAGAATTGCTGAGGCACTCACTATTCTACCTTATTTTACTCCTGCTGCCATTCCCGGTGTTGCGATCGGCTGCTTCTTAAGTGCCGTGCTAACAGGAGCGGATATTCTTGATATGGTATTCGGCTCTCTAACGACACTGATTGCAGCAATCCTATCCTATCAGCTTCGGCGCTACAAATTCTTAGTACCAATCCCCCCGATTGTTGCCAATGCATTAATTATTCCTTGGGTGCTGCGTTATGCTTATCATATTCCTGATGCTATTCCTTATATGATGCTTACCGTGGGTGCAGGACAAGTCTTGGCTGTCGGTGTTTTAGGTATCATTCTGCTCTTTGCACTGGATAAAGTAAAGCATGTGATATTTCGAACCACTTATCAACCATAAGAATTAACTAGAAGTATTAATTAATAAATTCATTAGCAATAAGGTCTATAAAGTAAAGAGATTATTTTTCCTTAACATAATAGGAAATAATAATCTCTTTTTTAAAGCCATCCATTTACTCCACTTTACTCTTTGACTTATCGTTTGTCCGGTAGCATTAGGAAGATTGGCCTCATTGAGTAACCTAGCCTTTTATCTTTCTTTGGGTAATACATTATACCGATAATGACAGATCCCTTCTAATTTATGATTGACAAATATATCACGCCGTGATATATTTGTATCACCACAAGATGCATCGCGATGCGATATATCGGATCACGAGATATGTAAGGAGTGAATTCTCAAGGGAAGCACTCACAAGACTTGTATCAACGTTACTAAGGTACAGATTTTAGCTACGCAAGATATGTGAGCAGAAATTGGAGGAACTATGAAAGAGATCACGGAATTTATCCCCATGAGCGAAACGGCCTACTACATTCTTCTATCCCTGACAGAAGAACGCCACGGATATGCTATCATGCAGTACGTGTCAGGCCTTACTAAGAATCGGATTAATCTAGGTGCCGGTACATTATATGGAACCTTATCAAAGCTGGAGCAGTCCGGTCTGGTCATTATTACTGGAGAGGAAAATAAAAGAAAGTATTATAAAATAACAGTCGATGGTGAGGCTGTATTAGGTGCAGAACTAGGAAGAATTGAAGAATTATATCGGAATGGAAGGGAGGTTTTTGGATATGGAAAATAGCAAAAAATATGTGAGAAAGTCCTTCTTCGCTCATCAATATGAGAAGGAAGAAGAGTTTCTATCAAAGATGGCCAGAGAGGGCTGGCATTTTGTTAATCTTCATAGAGGGTTACTATCAAAATATGAATTTGACAAGGGTGAGCCTACAGATTATGTCTATCAATTGGACTATGTTAACCAGGAAGAAGACACAGAAAGCTATCATCAATTATTTCAGGATGCAGGCTGGGAAGAAATGTTTTCCTGGGATGGTGTGTATAATGGGAAATGGTATTATTTTCGCAGAATACGTACCGGAAGTAAGGAGGACCGGATATTTACGGATGTTGAGTCGAAGTGTCAATTATATGATAAGCTGATGAAAAAGTATGGCTTCTTCTTTATCGCATTATTATTGTTGCAGTTGAATGCTCTAGGGGTTGAGATGAGACAAATAAATCTTGCTCAATTTCCTTCAATCCATGGTATTGGTTTGATTATCATAACCAGCCTTAGCATATTATTTATTTTGGTGTATGGATATATGCTCTTGGGATTAGTATTTAAGAGAATACAGATGAAGCAGACACTTGATAAACGTATTTAACTATATTTGCTTTATAATTGATAAGCTTTAGATTATCAATTATAAAAGTAAGCTTGGAATAGGGTGATTATGCAAAACATTAATCATCCTATTCCAAGCTTTTATGACAACACAAATTATCACAACATTGATTGAACTACCGATTTAAGTGATGACGATAGAGTAGTTTTACAGCTCGCAGTTATTTACGGTTCTGGGGAAGGGAACCACGTCTCTGATGTTACCCATGCCGGTGAGGTACATTACGCAACGCTCAAAACCGAGTCCGAAGCCTGCATGTCTTGCAGAACCGTATTTTCTGAGATCAAGATAGAATTCATAATCTTCCTTCTTCAGACCCAGTTCTTCCATTCTCTTAACAAGCTTATCGTAATCATCCTCTCTCTGACTTCCGCCGATGATCTCACCGATGCCGGGAACCAATAAGTCCATAGCCGCAACGGTCTTATTATCCTCATTCAGCTTCATATAGAAGGCTTTGATATCCTTCGGATAATCGGTTACGAATACAGGCTTCTTAAATACCTGCTCGGTCAGATAACGCTCATGCTCCGTCTGCAGGTCGCAGCCCCAGAATACCTTATAATCAAAGTTATCATTATTCTTCTCTAAGATGCTGATGGCTTCCGTATAGGTCACATGTCCAAAGTCAGAATTAGCCACATTGGTAAGACGCTCCAATAAGCCCTGATCCACGAACTGATTAAAGAACTGGAGCTCAGCAGGCGCATGTTCAAGCACATAGTTAATCACATACTTTAGCATCCCCTCTGCCATTGCCATATCATCCTTCAAATCTGCAAAGGCAATCTCCGGCTCGATCATCCAAAACTCAGCTGCATGACGGGTTGTATTGGAATTCTCTGCTCGGAAGGTAGGGCCGAAGGTATAGATATTCTTGAAGGCCATCGCATAGGTTTCACCATTTAACTGTCCGCTTACCGTAAGGTTTGTCTCTTTGCCGAAGAAATCCTGAGTGGTATCAAGTTTACCATCTTCCGTTCTCGGAAGGTTGTCCATATCTAATGTAGTAACACGGAACATCTCGCCAGCACCCTCTGCATCACTGCCTGTAATAATGGGTGTATGAACATAGACAAAGTCGCGATCCTGGAAATACTGGTGAATTGCATAAGCAATCAGGGAACGGACACGAAACACAGCCTGAAAGGTGTTGGTTCTAGCTCTTAAGTGTGTCTGAGTTCTCAGATATTCCAAGGTGTGTCTCTTCTTCTGGAGAGGATAATCTGCAGTAGAGGTTCCTTCAACGATTACTTCCTCTGCCTGGATCTCGAAGGGCTGCTTAGCATTCGGAGTAGCCACCAGCTCACCCTTAACAATGATAGCAGAACCTACATTTAACTTAGATACCTCTGCAAAGTTAGTCATCTTATCATGATACACTACCTGAATCGGTTCAAAGTAGGTACCGTCATTCAACACGATAAAGCCAAAGGTCTTGGAATCTCTGACGCTTCTGATCCAACCACCTATTGATACCTGCTTTCCGATATATTGGTCCTTATTGCGGTACAATTCTCTTACATCAACTAAATCCATATTCAAAACTCCTTTGTCTATATTAGTTTTATTAATTTTATACTGGTGATTCTGTCCAGAAAATGTCCGTCCTATTTAGAAGGGGCTTTTTGAGCTCACGTTGCACTTATCAAAACAAACATAAATGCTTTCTTAAGCAAGCTTAGAAAGCATTTATGTTTGCTTTGACTAATCTGCTTATCTTGAATATTATAACATATGATTTTGATTTTTCAATAGGAAGAGGATTTCACCTTTGTATTTTTAACCCGTAGCTTTTAACCGTAGATGATGTGCAGAAGTAATCATCTTCTGTTTATCGGACGAAGAATACTTATTGCTTTCGAACAGCCAAATGATATATCCGTATACAGACTAAGGGAGTGTGTAGATAACTTATAAACACACTCCCTTAATTAGATTATGCTGTTAGATCTATTTTACATAATGACAGATATCCAGAATAATACGACCTTCTTCGTCTGGTGTAGTAAATCTAGGACATCCATAGCGTTCAAAGAACCACCATGCACCTTCCACATCATAGCTTATCTCATATCCCCCTTTTACTAACTGATCAGCACATTTGTCTTCCTTGCAATACAATTCCCCTTCCGGACCGCGTAGCCAGCAAACTCCCAGCTTAGCACGGGGCATATCAATAGAATTGTACTCTTCAGGAACCGCACAGCCTTCCGGAAGAAACATACCAATCCAGTACTGGAAGGGTTCACCCTCCTTAAAGCGCATCAGGCCAATATAAGCATCTGCATCTTCATAGCTATTCTTAAGTTCATCTGATAATAACTCCTCCAGCTTGTCAAATCTGCCGCTTTGAAGCCATTCACCCCACTGCTGCCCAAAGCCTCCGTCTACACGATCTTCATCGCCGTACTTGATCCCCACAAATCGTGTGGCCGGGATTGATTGGGAATAAGTCTTGATAATTTCGTACATACTCTACCTCCCATTTAATTATGATATACTGTTCTAATAAAAACCCTTTGATATACCTTTTCCAGCTAAATTACCAGTTTAATCCATTATAGAACAAACGTTCTCATCTGTCAAGAGGTGGGAACTATCTTACTTTTTTCAACCAGTACAAAAATCCATATATAGTCAGCCACAACCTTGAATAGATTTCTTCCTATCAATACTCATTTAACAACAAAGGTAAAATGTACTCTTGCTTCAAGTACATTTTACCTCTTGATAATTGCTTTTATTATGTCTGCTCTCTCTTTGCTCTCACAGTTTATTAAATTCACCGCTTCATTTATCCTGCCAAGGTCATGAGCATCCGAATTCGTAATGATATTACATTGCTTCAGATAAGGATTTTGAGTGCTGATTGTATCATATTTGGAGAGGTCAGCGAATTCTGCTGCCATAAAATCTGCTTCCGGCGCAATAAATCCGAGATTTGATAATAGGCTATTGGAATTCTTATCAATGTGGGCTGGGAGATAGATCCCATGGTATTCCTTCATTAATCCTCCAAGATCATCGAAGGAGATCTCCGTCGCATTGATTAAGAGATAGGGCTCACTACCAATTACCTCATCCTCCTCATTGCAGATTTCCTGCTTGCCGAATACCCGCTCGTCATTTGGTATCTTCATCAGCTTGGAGGTAACATATTCATCGAAACGAAGTGCATCCTCTAATTCGGTGAAAAAGCATAGAGCATGAACTTCTTCCATTGTAGTCAATTCCATTCCCGGAAGGACAATGATATCATACTGTTCGGCAAATTTAAGTACAGCCGGACAATTCTTACAGCTGTTGTGATCAGTCACTGCGATAACCTGAATCCCCTTTAGTGCAGCCATTCCGACAATATTACCTGGGGTCATATCCTCATCCCCGCAGGGAGATAAGCAGGAATGGATATGGAGATCATATGCCAGCCTAAGCATGAAGCTGTTGATATACGATCAAGGCGGCATCAAAGATAGGGAGCTCGGTTGTTAGTACCGTAATCTCCTGCTGCTTTGCTTTACTTAATGCCGGTTCATCCAGATGGCTTCCTTCGGCTAAGATAATGCAGGCAGCATCCGCCAATGCGGCTACCGCAAGGGTATTCACATTGCCCATAACGGTCACCCAGGCAGAATCCGCAGGCATTCTTCCCATGGCAACACTAAGCAAATCACAGCAGTAGGGTACTGAAATCTCCCGATCTGAATTATTCCCTTCATTCAATACCTTAAAGCTTCCATTCTTGATTAAATCACATACCTTCATGATAACCTCCCTGCTGCATCTAAAATGCGGCTAAAACCTGGAAGAACAAGGAGCACGCACCCTAACTCTAGTGCGAACTTCGTTGCTTCTTCCTAAGCGAATGTAAATTCGCTTTGTGAATGTAAATTCGCTTTGTGAATGTTAATTCGTTTTGTGAATTGATTTATAATTCACACTTTTCCAAGTAATCTAATAAAAGCTGCATAGCAATGCTCCCCTCCTTCAGTCTGCTCTTCGCTTCCTCAAGAGGCACCCATTCAGCTTCATCGACTTCCGCCGAGATACTCAGCGGACATTTTTCCGCATAGGCTACAAAGCCCAGCATCAACATATCCCTTTTCTCGTAATAATAACTTTTCATATACCTCAGAGTATGAGCAGCAACTCCTATCTCTTCCTGAACTTCTCTGATCGCAGTCTCCTCTGCATTCTCTCCACTCTTGATATACCCCGCTACTAGAACATAATTGGTCTGAGATACATAGCTTTGCTTAATTAGGGCAACCTCTCTTAGCTCATTTACCACCAATGTCAAGGTACAAGCATACGGCATATTAAATATCGGTCGGTCACAAGTCGGACAGTAAGGCATTAACCCTTCATCTCCAATATTTCTTGGTATCAACTTATCCCCACAATAAGGGCAATGAATAAATTTCATATCGTTCCTCCCCCCTTCAAAAGACAGTTGAGTTAAAAAGTTGGCGAGGGCAATCCATTCTATTATACCGGCTACCCTATTCATATTTACAATCAGATGATAATCATTTTTATGAGTCTATCTAATATGTGGATATCTATTTCATTATATCTAACTTCGACATCTCCTCAGAAAGCTTATGAATATAGTCTCTTAAGATATGAATACAATCCTGCTCCTTTGCTACTCCGCGGACGATATCCTCTGCCAGGGCTTTACAGGTGGGGGCACCGCAGGAACCGCAATCCAGTCCCGGGAACTTTTCGCAAAGCGCCTCTACCCTTGCCATATTGGTAATGCTTTCATTCATATCCTTACCTAATTTAAATACCGGTTCATACTTGACTTCATCCGTCCAGAATTTATCATCATCCGCACCACTCACCAGGTGAGAGCAGGCAACCGGCAAATACTTCCTTAGTCTCTTTAACTTTACCTTAGCCAGATATGGATTCTCAACGGTTAGAACACCACCAACACAGCCACCGGCACAGGCATTCAGCTCGATGAATTCCAATTGGTCAAATTTCTGATCCTCAAGATCCTCCAGTATTTTAATTACATTCTCAATGCCGTCTGCTGCCAGATAATTATCGGTGAGGAGGCTTCCTGCCTCACCGCCGGTGCTTCCCCAACCGATGCCGATACGCCCTGAGATTCCAAGCTCCTCTACATCATCAATGCTCTGCTTCATCAACGGAAGTAGGATCGGATATACCTCTTTAATTGCCAGAACACCATCTATCTCACTGTGATCAATTCCAATCGGAGACTTCACTGCTGTCATTTTGGCCGGACAGGGGGATATAAAAATAATTCCGATCTTTTCTCTCGGAAGCCCTGTTTTTTCCATCGCTTTATCCTTCGCCATGGAAGCGGCCAGATCAACCGGTGCACAGATCGGTAACAAATGCTCGATTAGATTAGGGAAACGAACCTGTATCAAACGTACAACAGATGGGCATGCTGTACTGATAATCGGCCATTTTTCTTTATGCTCAACCACATATCTTCTTGACATCTCAGAAACCAGTTCAGCTGCTCCACTTACTTCATGAACATCATCGAACCCCATCTTCTTTAAAGCCGTTAGGACAATATTCACATCTTCCAGATGATTGAACTGTCCGTAAAGAGACGGGGCCGGTAGCGCCACAGTATAGTCGAATTTCTTCATTATCGCAGGGGTATCGTATGTAGCCTCCTTGGCATGATGAGGGCATATACGGATGCACTCCCCACAATCAATACAAAATTCTTTTGTAATCACTGCTTTCTGATTTCTTACCCGGATGGCTTGTGTCGGACAGCGTTTAATGCAATTAATGCAACCCATACATAAGTCTTCCTTCAAACGAACCGAAGTAAAGAATTTACCCATAGTCTTACCCCCTGAAATATGCTGGCTGTCAGCATTGTTGTGACGGCAGAAGAAACAAGGAACGAGCACCATTGTGCGAGTTTCGCAGGTTCTTCCCATGTGAGGATGTTTTCTTCTTCACATTATTACCCCATGCTGCATTTTCGATGTAGCCTAAAACCCGGAAGAAACAAGGAACGAGCACCATTGTGCGAGTTTCGCAGGTTCTTCCCGTGTGAAGATGCTTTCTTCTTCACACTATTACCTAACTACATTTTCACTTTCATAGTGACAGTTGTTCCGATACCTATCGTACTTTCAATACTAAATTCGTCACTGTACTTTTTCATATTCGGTAATCCCATACCGGCACCAAAGCCTAGATTACGAATATTGTCCGGCGCAGTCGAATATCCAGCCTGCATAGCAAGCTCAATATTGGCAATTCCCGGACCTTGATCCTTGAGAATCATCTCGATTTCCTCTGGAGATATCGTAACATCGATCTTACCGCCGGTCGCATGAATTACCATATTGATTTCGCCTTCATACATGGCAATTGATACCTTACGGACAATTTCCGGCCTGACCCCCATCTTCTTCAGGCTGCTTTTTAAACTACTGGAAGCCTCTCCCGCCCTGGTAAAATCATTTGCAGGGACCTCATAGGACATATGAATCGTATTACTCATCTGTAATCCGGACCTCCTCGTAAGCCTTTTTCGTATAGCATACCACAAGCAGCAAACATTCTGTGTCCGGTAGAAAGAATAGCAATCTCCTTCTCCCTTGCCATCTCTATCATCGTTTCATCGGGGAGCTTCCCTCTAACAAAGACAATACAGATAATATCCATCATCTCACAGGTACGAATCACTTGCAGATTACACAAGCCGGTTAAAAGTACTGATTGATCCTTCATAAATGCCAACACGTCGCTCATCATGTCTGAGCCGCACGCTGTATGAACCTCACGGTCCTTCCACTCCTCACCAACGATGTACTTTGCTCCTAATATTGATCTAATATCCTCAATGTTCATATACCCTCCGTATAATCTAATATTCTATATTCCGCATTACTGATTACTTACTGCCCCACTAAATACCTCAAAGGAGCTTACCGGTACCTTCTTCGCCATGACCAATGCTGTGTTGGCGCTTGCTAACATCGCCTGGAAATCCTGTTCTCCTCTTTGGATCGTAATTCCGATGCTTATCGTTATTGTGTTCTTTGTATGCTCATATGAGTGAATTGACTCTAACTCTGTACAAAGCTTATCTGAAATCTCATAAACCATATGATCTGACGGGAGATCCTTAAGAAATATAACGAATTCACTCATACCGATCCTACCGATGATATCTGTGGTTCGAAACTCCCGTTTTAGTAAATAACCGATGGTCGTGAGAATATTTTCACCATTGATTGCTTTTCTGATCTCGTTGGTATTCTTATAGTTTCTGATATCCACCAGTAGCATGGCTGACAAAGCTTCGGCGGTTTGCTTATTAAGGGCTTCTCGAATCATTATTTCAGCGGAATCCTTCGTACATACACCGGTTATTGGATCTATGGTGGGGTGATGTTGGGTCTCAACCGGCATATTCTCCACCGAGTTAATCAAGGACAGCTTACCAACCACCTTATGGGGATTACGATTTTCCCCGTAAATGATTGAGGCGTAACAGATATACCAGCAGGGCTTCCTATCCTTCGGTATCATTCGAAGCTCAAAACGTACTTGCTTCCTGCCGCTCATCATGCTATTGAAAATACCCACCACTGCCGGTAATTCCTCCGGATGAATCGTCTTAGTCTTCTCTAATCTCTTACGGAAGCCCGTAATTACTGAATCCTTGCCAAATACCTCTCGAAATATTTCAGAAAAGCTTAAGGTATCTGTAGCAATTTCATATTCAAAAAACAGGTCCTTGGAAAGCTCTGTGATCGCTCGGCTATATTCTACTGACTGTTCCAAGTTCTTGTATTGTACCAAGGTATCCGTCACATCCATGGCCATACAGGAATATACCGGCACCGATTTTGTCCCTGATGTATGAAATTCCTGCATGCGGTTTCCGGAGATCATAATCCATTTGAAGCTTCCGTCCTGCTGAAGACTTCGGAAATGAAAGCTGATCATATTATCATTTCTGTTCTTCTGTGAGGCTAACTGCTGCGTCACATAGATTACATCGGCGGAATATACCATTCTGAGCAGCTGCTGGGGTCCCTTACTTGCCTTATCCGTAACATTCTTAACCATAGCAACAAAGGTATCAGAGGCAAATAATACGGTCAGCATATCATCCATTGCCAATTTCACGAACCCACCCGGCGCAGACTGTAACAGCTCCTCCATCTGTAATTTATTTATATCATCCATTGCTTCACCTTTCCATACAACGTAGTGTAATATATGCAGAATCCTATTATAGAATAGCATTAGGATATGAAATATTATAACTCTATTTGTCGTTAATTACAATCGCAGAATATACTCTTCCATTCCAATCTCATCAAGATAATTCATACAATTTTACTTGTTTTTACCGATCAAATTAGTAAAAAACCACTAATACCTTCTGTATAAATTGGTGCCTTCAATAGTGTCGACAGATCTTAATATTTTTGTAGATTTTTTAACACACTTATGTTATAATGTCTGTGTTTGTGGCGACACAATTTACTTTAAGGAGGTTCAAAAATGGGATCGCAGATTAACACAGTACCCTTTGCAGGAACGAAAGAGCAAGAAGCAGCACTCTTAAAGGTCATTGCTGATCATAAAGATGATAAAGGCGCTCTAATGCCCATTTTGCAAAAGGCACAAGGTATTTATGGTTATCTTCCAATCGAAGTTCAAACCATTATTTCAAATGAGATGAATGTTCCGTTAGAGAAAGTCTACGGTATTGTTACATTCTATTCTCAATTTTCACTAAATCCGAAGGGCAAATATAATATCAGTGTTTGCTTAGGAACCGCTTGCTATGTTAAAGGAGCAGGGGATCTTTTCGATAAGCTTAAAGAAAAGCTTGGCGTAGAGGATGGCGGATGTACAAAGGATGGTAAGTTTTCATTAGAATCCTGCCGCTGCATCGGCGCATGCGGACTTGCACCCGTACTGACCGTCAACGAGGATGTATATGGCAAATTAACCGTTGATGATCTAGAAGGCATTTTAGCTAAATACGAATAATTATGATGACAGAAATCTCTCTGAATGTATTGGATATAGCAAATAATTCAATTAGGGCAGAGGCAAGCCTGATTGAAATAATAATACAGATACAAAGAGACATGGATAAACTAACGATTACAATAGCCGATAATGGCTGCGGAATGACAGAAGCACAAATCGAGAAGGTTGAAGATCCCTTCTTTACGACCAGAACTACCAGAAAAGTTGGTCTTGGTGTACCATTCTTCAAAATGGCCGCTGAGAGCACGGGTGGAAGCTTCCGGATTGAATCCATTCCTAGTGCAGGGACAAAAGTAACTGCTGTGTTTGGATTATCCCATATAGACCGCATGCCGCTTGGCGATATGAACAGCACCGTGCATACATTGATTACTTTGAATACGCAGATTGATTTTCTTTATCGATATATTTTTGATGATAAGGAATTCACCTTGGATACCAGAGAATTTCGCCAGATACTGAATGATGTTCCGCTGAATTCTCCTGAAGTCTCTGCATATATCAAGGAATACCTACAGGAAAACCAGTACGAGATAGACGGTGGTTATCTCGTATAATGTAACAAGATTATTATACAAACGGAATTTCTCATAAATCATGTAATTATTAAGGAGGATAAATCCTCCAATATAGTACTTACAAATTTCTTATTTAATGAAGGGAGGATAATCTCCTCCTGGATAGTTCTTGTTAATCATGTTGTTAATAAAAGGAGGATTAAGCATGAAATCTCTAGAAGAGCTTAAAGCAATCAGAGAAAAGATGCAGGGTCAGATCGGAATTCGTAACGAAAGCAGCGATCAGACACGTGTTGTCGTAGGTATGGCTACCTGCGGTATCGCAAGTGGTGCCAGACCGGTTCTTACCGCACTCTCTGATGCAGTTCAATCCAAAGGCCTTACTAATGTTGCAGTTACACAGACTGGTTGTATTGGTTTATGCCAATTCGAGCCAATCGTTGAGGTATTAGAACCCGGAAAAGATAAAGTTACTTATGTAAAGATGACTCCAGAAAAAGCACTTGAAGTAGTAGAAAACCACTTGATTCGTGGTCAGGTTATAAAAAAATATACGATTGCCGAGGTTATCGGCTAATCCGAAGGAGGAAACACTATGTATCGTTCACACGTATTAGTTTGCGGTGGTACCGGATGTACTTCCTCTGGAAGTACCAAGATCATTGATACTCTGCAGGCAGAAATCATCAAGAATGGTCTCAAAGATGAGGTATCCGTTGTACAGACAGGTTGTCACGGACTTTGTGCTCAAGGCCCCATCGTTATTATTTACCCGGAAGCTACTTTCTATGCAATGGTTAAGAATGAAGATATTCCTGAAATTGTATCCGAGCATTTATTAAAGGGACGTATTGTAAACCGTCTTCTTTATAAGGAAATGGTTACAGAGGACGGTATCAAATCCTTAAATGAAACAGATTTCTATAAGAGACAGCACAGAATTGCTCTCCGTAACTGTGGTGTTATCAATCCTGAGAACATCGACGAATATATCGGAACTAACGGTTATGAAGCTCTTGGTAAAGTATTAACCGAGTATACACCGGATCAGGTTATTCAGACTATCTTAGACAGTGGTTTACGTGGTCGTGGCGGCGGCGGTTTCCCTACCGGTTTAAAGTGGAAGCTTGCCAAGGGTAATGATGCAGATCAGAAGTATGTATGCTGTAATGCAGACGAGGGTGACCCGGGTGCATTCATGGACCGTTCTGTATTAGAAGGTGACCCTCACGTAGTCCTTGAGGCCATGGCTATTGCTGGTTATGCAATCGGTGCAACAATGGGCTATATCTATGTACGTGCAGAGTACCCGATCGCTGTTGATCGTCTTGAGATCGCAATCGGTCAAGCCAGAGAATATGGCTTATTAGGTAAGAACATCTTTGGTACCGACTTTTGCTTTGATATCGAATTAAGACTTGGTGCTGGCGCCTTTGTATGTGGTGAAGAAACCGCACTTATGACCTCTATTGAAGGTAACCGTGGTGAGCCTCGTCCTCGTCCTCCGTTCCCTGCACAGAAGGGTCTGTTCCAGAAGCCTACTATCTTAAATAACGTTGAGACTTATGCTAATATTCCCCAGATTATCTTAAACGGTCCCGAATGGTTTGCAGCAATGGGTACCGAGAAGAGTAAGGGTACCAAGGTATTCGCTCTCGGCGGTAAGATCAACAATACCGGTCTCGTTGAGATTCCGATGGGAACACCTCTCCGTGAAGTAATCGAAGATATCGGTGGCGGTATCCCGAATGGTAAGAAGTTTAAAGCAGCTCAGACAGGCGGTCCCTCCGGTGGATGTATCCCTGCAGAGCATTTTGATATTCCGATTGACTATGACAACTTAATCAGCATTGGTTCCATGATGGGTTCCGGCGGTCTTATCGTAATGGACGAAGATAACTGTATGGTAGATATCGCCAAGTTCTTCCTTGAGTTCACCGTAGATGAGTCCTGCGGTAAGTGTACTCCTTGCCGTATCGGTACCAAGCGTCTTCATGAGATCCTTGAAAAGATTACCAACGGACAAGGAACCATGGATGACCTCAAGAAGCTTGAAGATCTTTGCTATTACATCAAGGAAAATGCTCTTTGCGGTCTTGGTCAGACAGCTCCAAACCCGGTATTATCAACATTACGTTATTTCAAAGACGAATATGTTGCTCATGTAGTTGATAAGAAATGCCCTGCCGGCGTATGTAAAGCTCTTCTTTCCTATATAATTGACGCAGACAAATGTAAGGGCTGTACACTTTGTGCAAGAATTTGTCCCAACGGCGCAATCCAAGGTAAGGTTAAGGAAGCACATCTTATCGATCAGAGCAAATGTATCAAGTGTGGCGCATGTATGGAGAAATGTAAGTTCGGCGCTATCTCTAAGAAATAGTGATAACCAGTTAATATATCAAGATGGAGGTTAAAAATGGAAACGGTAAATATTAAAATAAATGGCATGCCAGTTCAAGCACCCAAGGGCGCTACCATATTAGAAGCGGCAAAGCTTGCCTGCATTGATATCCCTACACTCTGTTTCTTAAAGGATATTAACGAAATCGGTGCTTGCCGTATCTGTGTCGTAGAAGTGAAGGGTGCCAGAAGTCTTGTTGCTTCCTGTGTGTACCCGATTTCAGAAGGCATGGAAATTACCACAAATTCTCCTAAGGTACTTGAGTCCCGTAAGAAGACCTTAGAGCTTATTTTATCAGACCACGACAGAAAATGTCTCTCCTGTGTACGTAGCGGTAACTGCGAGCTTCAGAAGCTTTGCAACGACTTAAATGTTAAGGATGAGTATCTGTATGATGGCGAGCGTACACATTATGAGTTAGATGACACTTCCGCACATATGGTTCGCGATAACAATAAATGTATCCTCTGCAGACGCTGCTCTGCTGTATGTGATAAGATTCAGGGTATCGGTGTAATCGGTGCCAACGAGCGTGGTTTCGACACCAGTATCTCCTGTGCTTTTGATATGGGCTTAGGCGATACCAGCTGTGTATCCTGTGGTCAGTGTATCGCAGTATGCCCTACCGGTGCACTCCTTGAGAAGGATTATACCGATGAGGTATTCGCAGCACTTGCAGATCCCGAGAAATATGTCGTTGTGCAGACCGCTCCCAGTGTTCGTGCTGCTCTAGGCGAGGCATTTGGTCTACCGATCGGAACTAACGTAGAAGGCAAAATGGTTGCAGCACTTCGCCGCTTAGGCTTTGCTAAGGTATTTGATACCGACTTTGCAGCCGATCTTACCATTATGGAAGAAGCAAATGAGCTTATCGAAAGAATTCAAAATGGCGGTAAATTACCGTTAATCACATCCTGTTCACCGGGTTGGGTTAAATTCTGTGAGCATTACTATCCCGATATGCTTGATAATGTATCCAGTTGTAAGTCCCCTCAGCAGATGTTTGGCGCAATTTTAAAGACCTATTATGCTGAGAAGAACAACATAGATCCAAAGAAGATTGTCAGCGTCAGCGTAATGCCTTGTACCGCTAAGAAATTCGAAATCGGTAGAGATGATCAGAGTGCAGCAGGTGTTCCTGATGTAGATATTTCTATCACTACCCGTGAGCTCGCAAGAATGATCGAGCGAGTAGGTATCAATTTCTTATCCTTACCGGATGAGCAATTTGACGATCCGCTTGGTAGATCTACCGGTGCTTCTGTAATCTTCGGTGCTACCGGCGGTGTTATGGAAGCAGCTCTCAGAACAGCAGTAGAGACGATCACCGGATCCGAGCTTGCTAGTCCTGACTTCAAAGAAGTTAGAGGAACCAAGGGTATTAAGGAAGCTACTTATGAAGCAGCCGGCTTAAAGGTAAACGTTGCTGTTGCTTCCGGACTTGCTAACGCAAGAAAACTTCTTGATGATGTAAGAGCTGGTAAAGCAGACTATCACTTCATCGAGATTATGGGATGCCCCGGCGGATGTGTAAACGGCGGTGGACAGCCTCAGCAGCCCGGAACCGTTCGTAACTTCACAGATATCAGAACACTTCGTGCTAAGGCACTCTATGATCAGGATGCTACTATGGCAGTCAGAAAGTCTCATGAGAATGAAGCAATTAAGAAACTCTATGCAGAATATCTTGATAAGCCCGGTAGCCACAAGGCTCACCACATCCTTCATACCACCTATGTTCAGAGAAGCGTGAATTAGTTCTAAATATATAATAAATCATTAATTAAGATGGAGACAGTTGAATATCAACTGTCTCCTTTTATATACCAGAGTGTAATATGATTCTAGCTATAAGAAAGTTATTTAGCTAGACTTATTGACAATGACATATTACAAATCTATACTTAAGATGAAAGTTATGGAAATGGAATTTATTTTTTAAATAAGCTGGCAATTAGGCCGGTATCATCAGGAAGGAGCGATGTATATGGTAACAAAGAAACCAGAAAACCCATTACTGCTACTTGATAATAGTAATACGAGTGCCTTATTTAACGAAGGAGAATTCAAATGCACCAATATGACCTTCGAAGAGGCTCGAGAGATCGTTGGAATGTACGCAAAGGATGATATTCTACTATGCTTCTCACATCCGGATACCTATGATATCATCTTTAACTACATCGGCATTCCGAAACGGGATTACGAATATAAGACCATTCGGAATATGCGCGTTAATCAAGACGGCATTATCTTTAAATTGTATATGACTCCATCCGAGACTCAACCTATCATACATGTTGAAGGTGTTGAGGCTAAGAAAATCCAGAATGTCTATGTTTATTGTGTGCATGTAACAAGAATTAAATAGATCTAACCCGGCACCTAATAGTCTTATTAGGTGCTTTTTTCTTTGTGGTGTATTTCCTCATTTATTATCTTATTCAATATTTTTTCGTCTGCTATCCCAAAATGATTGATTGTTTTGTCGAATTGAGTTATGATAGATTATGATAATGTTTCCTATTTTCCCCATGGAATTATTAATTATATTATTTTATTCATTCGAAAGAAAACATTTCATTAACCCGGAAAGGACTGTCACATCATGAAAATTAAATGGAAAATTGTACTATCTCTAGATGCCTTATTAGTAACTATTATTGTTTTATCCGCTTTTGCTACAAGCAGACAAGTCACTCATTTGGTGGCTGGCAAAACCTCAGTCGAACTAACGAATTATGCATCACTGGGTCTCTCGCTCTTAGATACCCATTATCCGGGTTCTTGGAAATTGGAGGGCGATCAGCTCTACAAGGGCGAGGTCCTAATAAATGAGAATTATGATATAGTCGACGATATTTCGGAGAAAACCGGAATGCTTGCTACCATCTTTGCCATGGATACCAGAATATCCACTACTGTAAAGAATGATAAGAACGAAAGACAAATTAATACTCAGGCATCAGAAGTGGTAATTGAAACTGTTCTGAAGAAAGGCGAAAATTATCAAGGTACTGCAATTGTAGCCGGCAAAAGCGCAGATACCTTCTATATCCCGCTCAAGGATCAAAACGGTTCCGTTGTAGGTATGTGGTTTGTGGGTATCTACAGCGACGTAATCAAACAGGAAATCACGAAAGCCATGGTATCCATCACCTCTTTTCTTGGCATATTCGCTCTTCTCGGTTCAGTAGTCTCCTATTTCCTTGGAGCTTACATATCAAAAGCCTATATCTCACTGAAAGGAGATTTTGAGCGATTGGAAAACGGCGACTTCCATATTCAGTTATCCGAGGACAGTCTTTCCCGAAAGGATGAGATCGGCGATATCTTCCGCTCCTTTGGGCATATGCAAGATAAGGTTCGAACCATCATAACCGCAATTAAAGAGGAAACACAACAAATCAGTATTTCCTCTAATATCCTGGCCGAAGGTGCCAATATGGTATACCGAGATGTCGAAGATATTTCTGCCACAACCGAACAGCTGTCAGCAGGAATGCAGGAAACAGCAGCTTCCACAGAGGAAATGAATGCTACCTCTGTCAATATCGAAGAAGAAATCCTACGAGTTAATGACAAAGCCACCAATGGTCAAAAAATAGCATCTGAGATCAAGGGAAGAGCAGAGATCTTAAAGCTTACCGCAATCAATTCTCAAAAAAACGCTAATGAAATATACGAAAATGCCAATCGACAGCTTCTAGGTTCAATCGAAAAAGCATCTGCCATCAATGAAATCCGTACTTTGTCCAAGACGATTCTAGATATCACCGCTCAGACGAATCTGCTAGCTCTGAATGCCTCTATTGAATCAGCACGAGCAGGAGAAGCAGGAAAAGGATTTGCTGTTGTTGCAAGCGAGATTAGTACCTTAGCACAAAACTCAAAGAAAGCAGTATCGCAGATTGATACCATCTCCGGTGATATCTCTGCAGCAGTAGAAGCTATCGTGAAGGATGCCCAGCTGCTTCTGGAATTTGTCGACTCAAAGGTTATTAAAGATTATGAGGTACTGGTGAAGACCAGCGAACAATATGACGCAGATGCGGATACCATCGAGCGAGTGGTTACCGAGATAAAAACCTCGGCGAACCAACTAAGCGAATCCATCACCTATATCCGTAAGGCCGTGGAAGAGGTAACCATTGCAACGGATGAAGGCTCCAGAGGTGCTGCAGATATCGCAGAGAAATCAACCTCTATCTTCCATAAGACCAACGAGGTACAGGATCAGGCGAACTCCAACAAGATGATTGCAGAGAGTTTAAGCAAACAAGTTCAATTCTTCCAAGTATAAGGACATAATTCTCTGAATAGGGCTGTCGCAAAATCAATTATATTTTGTGACAGCCCCATTTAATTCATAAAAATAGAAGCATTCACGTAGCGTGCTTTTCTATTGTTATGAGCGTTATCGGTTATTGTGCTATTACTCACTTGCTAAAGTTTGCTGAATATTTTGCTCCAAGAAGGATTGCTTCCACCATACTCACTTCACTTGCAATACCCTTACCGGCAATATCCATTGCGGTACCATGGTCCACAGAGGTACGAAGAATCGGCATTCCACCTGTGATTGCTATGGTTCTCTCAAAATCCAGAGTCTTCGTTGCAATATGCCCTTGATCGTGATATAAGGATAATACACTGTTGAAACGTCCCTTTAATGCCAGATGGAATACGGAGTCAGCCCCGATCGGCCCAACCACGTCATAGCCTTCTGCTCTCAACTCCTCCACTGCCGGTGCTACATGATTTACTTCCTCGTCTCCGAACAAACCATGTTCACCGCTATGCGGATTAAGTCCTGCAATCGCCATCGTCCCCTCAGTTACACCTAGTTTCGTTAACACTTCTTTGCATCGCTTTACATAATCTTTTATTCTGTCCTTCGTAACCAGATCACAGGCTCTTCGGAGGGATACATGTCTTGTAAGGAAGAAAACCCTCATGCCATGTACTTCAAATATAGTTAATGGATCTTTTGTATTAGTTAAAGCCCCAAAGATTTCTGTATGTCCGATAAAGTCTACATTGCCTGCTTTTAAGGACTCCTTGTTGATCGGCGTGGTAGAGACTGCTGCTACCTCTTTGTTATTGGCCATTTCAATGCTTTTTGCGATATATTTGTATGCAGCTCTTCCACACATTCCGCTCACCTGGCCAATTCTAAACTCCTTCCAGTCAACATTATCCAGATCGATAAGATTTAGTATCCCTTGGGCATATTCACCCTCTTCTGCCTTCTGAATTATCTTAATTTTCAAGTCTACACCTGTAAATCGTATTGCATCCTCCAGTATCTTCCGGTCGCCGATCACTACACATCCGGCAACCTGATGTACCTCCTTATTCACCATGGCTTTTACTATAATCTCTGGACCGATTCCTGCGGGGTCACCCATGGGTATTGCTATAATTGGTTTCAGATAATCATCTCCTTCCTATATCTATAAGTCTATTGCGGTCCTATCCAGTCCTTCGCGATATATTATGGTATATATCATAGAAAATATATACGGTATTGTCAACCAGTTGCCTATCATCATTTAAAAGTACAAAATGAAATACGCCCTGTGGGAGCAGGGCGTATTTCTATGCTGGGAACAATATATAAGGGGAAGTATATATAAATGAGGGGTTTATATATACCGTAGATGTAAGCAATTTAATCAATCATTGTATCATAAAAACTATGTAACATTATATCTAATCTCATGATATCATAAATACAATGAAATGCTGTAGCTATGGCTACATTTATAAAACTTAAATAATTCTTTAGCGCGATGCAAAGCCTTTTTGCTTGAAGCAAAACAGCAATCTATCTTTTACGCAACTTTCTTTCTAACTTTCAGCAATAAATAAAGCATACTAAAACCAAGTAGAATATGACCAACACCAGCAATTCCTGATATAGATGCATCTAGTGCCGTACTCAATTCGGTTCCCCGTACCTCAGTAAGCCCTCTCATCAGAAAGCCGATACTGGTTATATTTAATCCGATATTATATATGATAAGTGCTTTATTCACATGCTTTTGAGAAGAAAAAGCAAAGTTTTTCTCAAGTAATAACAAAATTAAAAAGAAAAACATTCCAAGAGTCAAATAATGAGTATGCATGCTGGATAAACTTGTTTTTCCTGTAAAATGATTTAATTTTGTAAACTCACGAAAGAAAACTCCTGATATTAGACCAAGCACTGCATAAGTAAATGATAAATTTGTATAACGTTTTAACATATAATAATCCTCCTTATACATCAATTTATTTAATTTACATATGTAGTATCATACAACAACTAAAGCGAAATATAGCCACGCACCATAGATATAACTTGTGTAATGTGTGCTATGATTTTATTCTATCTTAACCGAAATATCTCGCTAATAAGCCTTGGAATGCTTTTCCGTGTCTAGCTTCATCCTTTGCCATCTCATGAACGGTATCATGGATTGCATCCAGATTTGCTGCTTTCGCACGTACAGCGAGATCCTTCTTGCCCATACAAGCGCCATTTTCTGCATCAACTCTCATCTGAAGATTCTTCTTTGTGCTGTCAGTAACAACCTCGCCAAGGAGCTCTGCAAACTTTGCTGCATGCTCAGCCTCTTCCCAAGCTGCCTTTTCATAATACATTCCGATCTCTGGATAGCCTTCTCTATGTGCCACTCTTGCCATTGCAAGATACATACCAACCTCGGTGCATTCTCCCATGAAATTATCTCTAAGGTCCTTCAAAATATCTTCGCTAACACCCTGA
The DNA here is from genome assembly GCA_023411215.1 of Bacillota bacterium. Taxonomy (GTDB): domain Bacteria; phylum Bacillota; class Clostridia; order Lachnospirales; family Lachnospiraceae; genus Mobilitalea. The sequence goes on from JAEYOY010000058.1 coordinate 120,939, forward strand.
GCTACACCAACAACGTGCTCATCAGCCCAAAACATATCAGCGGATTTCTCAGTAAATTTCTCCTTTGATGCCTTACAAATCGGACATGCCTCCGGTGCGCTATCACCTTCGTGAACGTAACCACATACTTGGCAAACAAACTTCTTCATGACGAATATCTCCTTTTACTGTTATAATATAGTATTCTATTATGTAATTAAATAACAATAATAGTAATTATTACTGATATATTTATTTTACTACTTGATCAATTATTTGTCAATACCATTAATAAAAATATTGTTACAGAAAAGTCAAGGGCTATGATTTGCTCCCTATAACGAGCTACTCATAACCCTTCCAGCCTTACTGAATAAGTTTCATTATGATAAAACTAAGATTTATTCCTTATCCTGTTTTTGGATGCATTCCGGACATAAGCCATAGAAGTAGGTTACATGCCCTTCCACCTTGCCATCAAAACCGGCACCGGCTATTTTAAGAATATGATCAATCGATTCCATCTCAACATCGATTACTCTGCCACAACCTTTACACAGAAAATGATAATGCGGCATTGAGTTGCCATCAAAACGGTCGCTGCCATCCTGACAATTGATCTTTATAATTTCGCCTTGTTCGGCTAGTAAGTTCAGATTGCGATATACAGTCCCTAAGCTGATGTTAGGATGTGTCTCTCTGATGTGCATATAGACGGTATCAGCGGTTGGATGCTCTTTCGTATGTGCCAGGAATTCCTTTATAGCCTCCCGTTGTCTACTGTACTTATTCACTGTCATAATAAATACACTCCTATCGATAATAATAATAATTATTATTATAGTCTCTTATCGCTGCTTCGTCAAGGAAATTCAACCCAACTTAACACACCTGCTCTTTTAATAATTCCCACTATTTACGGTTGGCAGGCTCGATATTTATACTCTTACCTTTGATCTTAGCTGATTTCATTACCTGAATTACATCAGATGCATATTCTCTAGGTACCTCAACAAAGGTATATTTATCATACATATCAATAGAACCGATCAATTTACCGGGCATTCCTGTCTCTCCTGCAATCGCACCGAGGATATCCCCAGGTCTAACGTTCTGATTCTTACCGAGATTAATAAAGAGTCTCACCATACCAACTTCCGCACCAGTATCACCGAAGTCTTCGTTATTCTTTAGATCCTCTGCTTTAGTGATATCCTCACCCATATTCATCTTAAGGAATGCTGCTGCGATATCAAGTGACGTATAGTCTCCTTCGTTTAATCTTTCCTCAATCATATCAATATATTTTGTAAGATCTGCACTCCCAATAGTATCCACGATTTTATCAAGGATCTTATCCGCTTTCACTGCTGTAACATCATTCAGTGACGGTATGGGCTGTACTTTTATCTTTGTATTGCAATATCTCATGATGTCCTTCAGCTTGTAGATTTCTCTTCCTACAACTAACGTAAAGGCTCTTCCCTCACGTCCTGCACGTCCGGTTCGGCCGATACGGTGAACATAATATTCATCATCCTGGGGAACATCGTAGTTAAATACTGCTTCCACGTCATCCACATCAATACCTCTAGCTGCAACATCGGTTGCAACCAATATCTCGGTCTTTCCATTACGGAAGCTGTGCATTACACGATCTCTCTGTTGTTGCTTTAAATCACCGTGAAGTCCTTCCGCAAAGTATCCTCTTCCCTGTAATGCAGATGTTAGCTCATCCACCTGTTTCTTGGTATTACAGAAAACCAGGGACAGCTTGGGGTTATACATATCAAGTAGTCTGGACAATACATCTTCCTTATTTCTCTGAGTCACTTCATAATAATACTGTTCAATCTTAGGAACGGTCAGCTCTCGCTTCACTACACGGATTGTCTCCGCTTTCTTCTGATAGGTTCTGGCAATTTCTTGGATCGGACTAGGCATGGTTGCAGAGAAAAGAACGGTCTGTCTCTCCTCCGGTATCTGACTCAGAATTGTCTCAATATCCTCACGGAAGCCCATGTTAAGCATCTCATCTGCTTCATCCAGAATTATTGTGTTAACCGTATCAAATTTTACAGTCTTTCTTCTCATATGGTCCATAACACGACCAGGGGTTCCGATGATGATCTGAACTCCTGATTTCAGAGAACGAATCTGCTTTGAAATCTCCTGTCCACCATATACAGGAAGAATTTTAATGCCATGCATAAAGCTCGCAAGCTTACGTATCTCCTCTGCTACCTGTATTGCCAACTCTCTCGTTGGACACAATACAACAGCCTGAAGATGTCGTTCTTTAGGGTTTACTCTCTGTAATAAGGGGATGCCAAAAGCAGCCGTCTTTCCTGTTCCTGTTTGTGCCTGCCCAATTACGTCCTTACCCTCTAACAGAACCGGGATGGCTTTTGCCTGTATGGGTGACATTTCTTCGAAACCCATCTCCTCTACTGCACGAAGAATATTGGGGTTTAAATCTAAAGCGTCAAATTTTGTTGTTTCCATTCAATTTCCCTTTCTTTGTATCTCTTATCTCATATATTTCCCACTGACCGTCCAGCCTATGAGACCTTTGCTCTCCGATCCTGTCCGAATAAATATTCATACACTTATATTCCAATGTCGCAACTTATGCATTATCAACATTAATGTGAAAAATGCTTCTTCCAAAACGATTATCATACTTTATAATCATTTTTAACACTTCTATATCAAAATATTTCTTCAAACACCCGTAAAAACAGCTCTTAGTCCTATGGACCAAGAGCTGATTCATCTTAAAATAAAATTTATTATGAAACAGATACCTTGCGTAGTATATCATTGAATACGCCTAATGTCAAGGGTTTCCTCCATATTAGGCCCCATTGCTTATCTTCACTGCTTATCTTCCGCTTCGGTTTTTTTGCTTATTGCTTACCGGTTTTTGCCTGTTGCCACTCATGCTATGGCCGCGGGAAACGGAAGCCTGTGATGCTTTCGACTTATGGAAGTTATCCGGTCTTTCCACCTTACTACTCCTAGCTCCTACATAGCCCTCTTTGCTCTTCCCTTTACCTGCGTAACCTGAGCTCTGAGCTTTCCCAACACCCTTTGATTTACCGGTGTCCTGATATTTGCCTGCACCCTGCGGTTTACTGGTGTCCTGATATTTGCCTGCACCCTGCGGTTTACTGATTCCCTGATACTTGCCTGCACCCTGCGGTTTACTGGTGCCCTGATACTTGCCTGCACCCTGTGGTTTGCCAGCGTCCTGTGCCTTACCAGTACCAAGTGGCTTATCTTTACCCAGAGAATTACCTGATCCCTGTGGTATACCTACGCTTTGATATTTCCTTGCGCCTTGTGTTCTACCTGCGCTCTGTGACTTCCCTTTTCCCTGTTCTTTCTTTTCTCTGGCAACCCACTCTCTTTCCTTGGCGAATTGTCTTGGACGCACTAAGCACTTCTTATCGAATCCGATCAGATCCATACGATCTGCCTTCTTTAATGCTTCAACTACCAATTCGTAATTCTTCGGGTTACGATACTGGATCAAGGCACGCTGCATTGCCTTCTCATGAGGTGTCTTTGGAACATACACCTCCTTCAGAGTCCTAGGATCCAGACCGGTGTAATACATACAGGTTGAGATAGTGGATGGAGTGGGATAGAAGTCTTGTACCTGCTCTGGCATATAGCCAAGATCTCTCAGATATTCCGCCAGCTCTACTGCTTCCTTTAGGGTGGAACCGGGATGAGAGGAGATCAGGTAAGGAACGATGAACTGATTCTTCCCTAACTTCTGATTCATCTTCTTATATTTTTCTTGGAACTTCTCATATACCGCATTCTCAGGCTTACCCATCAAGGATAACACACTATCGCTGATATGCTCAGGCGCCACCTTCAGCTGTCCGCTGACATGATGCTCACAAAGCTCCTCTAGGAATTGATCATCATTATCTGCTACCAGATAATCAAATCGAATACCGGAACGGATAAATACTTTCTTTACATTAGGCAAACTCCTTAATTTGCGTAACAGATTAAGATAATCCTTATGATCTACCTTAAGGCTCTTGCATGGATTAGGGAATAAGCATTGCTTGTTCGCACAGGCTCCCTTTGTATTCTGCTTTTCACAGGCTACATGTCGGAAGTTCGCTGTCGGTCCACCCACATCATGAATATATCCTTTAAAATCCTTATCCCAAACCAGCTGCTCTGCCTCTGAAACGATAGATTCATGACTTCTTGTCTGTAGAATACGTCCCTGATGGAAGGTTAAAGCACAATAATTGCAGCCGCCAAAACACCCACGATTACTTACAAGACTGAACTTCACCTCAGTGATTGCTGGAATTCCTCCTGCCTCCTGATAGGAGGGATGATAATCCCTCATATACGGCAGAGAATAGACACGGTCCATCTCAGCCTGAGTTAGTGGCTTCGAAGGAGGATTCTGAACCACATACTCATTCTCCTTATAAGGCTCCACCAAACGTCTTCCCGAGTATGGATCCGTATTGGTGTACTGAATCTGAAAGCTTTTTGCAAATTCCTTCTTACTGTCTAAAATTTCAGAATAGGTTGGCAATATTACAGCATCATAGACCGACTCTAAGTTTTTTGCTTTAAATACTGTACCGTTGATAAAGGTAATATCCTTAATCTCAATTCCACTACTTAAAGCCTCTGCAATCTCTACAATGGAATGCTCACCCATACCATAGGATAGAATATCAGCCTGTGAATCCAGTAAGATGGAACGCTTCACTTTATCGCTCCAATAATCATAATGAGCAAGTCTTCTTAAACTAGCCTCAATACCACCGATGATAATTGGTATATTTCTATACTTCTTCCGAATCAGATTACAATATACAATAGTTGCATGATCAGGCCTTTTACCCATCTCTCCACCGGGAGAATAAGCATCGGTCTGTCTTCTTTTCTTCGCAACCGAATAGTGGTTTACCATGGAATCCATATTGCCACCACTGACCAGAAACCCTAGTCTTGGCTGTCCAAGTAGTGTTATGCTCTCGGTATCCTTCCAGTCCGGCTGAGCAATGATGCCAACCTTATAGCCATAGCTCTCCAAAACTCTGCTGATAATAGCCGGGCCAAAGGAAGGGTGATCCACATATGCATCTCCTGTCACATACACAAAGTCGCACTGGTCCCATCCTCTTCGTTCCATATCATTGATACTGATCGGTAAAAAATCTCTTATCATATAATCTGCTTTCTACTGAAGGGGCTGTCACATAATGAATTAGCCTTGGAAGTACATCATACTCCCTTTGGTTTATACCTTTTGCAACAGCCCCTTATCGTTATATTCAATTGGTTACAATTATGATTAATTCAATTATTATGCTTCTACTGACTGCTCTAAAACGAAGTTAACTGCCTTCTCCCAGATTAAGCTTTCTTTGATTTGTTCCTCGGTTGCATACTGGAGGAACTCTTCTTCTGATGCATAGCCGTACTCTTCAACATAGCCAGCTACACCAGCCTTGTATTCCTCATCGGTAATCTGCATATTCTCAGATTTAATAATTGCATTGAGCACTAATTCCTGAGCTGTTCTATCTTCTGCATAGGACTTCTTCTCTTCTGTATATTTTTCTTCAGTCATTCCATTGGCTGCAAGGAAATCTAACAGTTCATAACCGAACATCGATGCATACTGCTGATAGTAGCTTTCCATCTCATATGCATAATAATCAACTACAGACTGAGGATAAGATGAGATGGTTGAACTGTCAACGATAGTTGTGATTAAGTTCCTAATCTTCTCATTCTTCATCGTTTCCTCGTTCTCCTTAACAAGCTCCGCACGGGTACCTTCCTTGTATGCTGCAATACTCTCATAATCGGTATTGTCCTTCACATAAGCTTCTGTTAATTCAGGAACTATGGTGACCTTAATGGAATTCACCTTTACCTTGAATACTACAGCCTGTCCTGCTAATTCTGCATTTCCATAATCTGCAGGGAAGGTCAGGTCCAGTGATAATTCATCACCAACCTTTGCTCCGATCAATCCTTCCTCAAAGCCCTCGATAAAGCTGTTGGAACCAATATTTAGATCAGTACCCTGCGCTGTGCCGCCTTCAAAAGCAACACCGTCCTTAAGACCTTCATAATCAATATTAACCGTGTCACCTTCCTGAACTGCTCTATCGGTAACCTCTTCTTCTTTCGCATTTCCTTCGAGATCTGCCTTAATAGCCGTATCGACGTCTGCATCGGTTACTTCTAACTTTGTATAGGAAACAGGAAGTCCTTTATATTCACCTAAAGTAATGTAGTCACTTACTTCATAAGCCTCTTTCACAGGAACTTCTGCTGCAGGAACTTCTGCACTAGTATCTTCCGCTCCTTCGGCACCTGTATCTGCCGGAGCCTCGGTTACTGTTCCTTCCGCTGCCGAACCTGATTCGTCAGCTGCATCCTTCTTACCACATCCCCATGCCAGCACCATGATGCTAACGCTCATAACTAATAACAATAATTTCTTCTTCATTATAATGATCCTTTCCTTTTTACAAATCGGTAAGTGAAATACCTTTTCCGAAGTATATTTTACCGTGCTATATTTCGTTATATCATATTTCAAGGGAAAAAGAAAGTAAAAAACAATTTTTCACAAATAATTCATGCATTTCGTTATGGAGCTTCTACCCGAAATCTTCATGAATTACGTGTACCTTCTCACTAATAAAAAGAACCTCCGGGGTCTATATTATCCCGGAGGTGATATACTCTAATTAGAATTAAATCATATGTTTATTATTACAAATTAATCAAGAATAATACCCGTTTCTATATCTTCTCGTATCTGTCAACGTCCATGACGAATATGGTTGCTCCGCCAACATTCACCACCACATTCATCGAAGCGTATTCTATCGCTCCAACCGGATTAGATATGATCTGTTGTCTTGGTCCACATTCCTTCTTGACAATCTCTATAACACGATCCACCTTATCTTCATCGGTTCCGATCATCAATGTTGTATTACCCTCACGCAAGAAGCCGCCGGTAGATGCAAGCTTAGTAACATAGAAGCCTGATTTGTTCAATGCCTCCGTTACATAACTACTGTCCACATTACGAACTATTACATAGATTAATTTCATAGAATCCCATCCTTTCTTACGATAGAAAGCTCGCATCGCAAACCTTCCATAGTCATAAATAATGAATGCCAAACCAGATGTCATTCCTTATTCATATATTCTAATATTCGTTCTAACGAAATGTTTCTAGGCTTACTATTACATATTCAAAATATGCTCTGCTTCTACCTTAATTATAGTATACATAACGCAGAATGTAAAGACTTTATAGCACATCACATTCCCATATATTTACTTTGCAGTCATTTTTCTCATCCTGTACAAAGTTGATAATAAGTTTCGGTCAATAAGCATAAAGAGGAAAAGCCAGCTGCAATCAGCCGGCTTCTTCAAAAAAGGGAGGGGAAAAATCTTATGAAAAAACAATCTATATTAATTTTACTTGTTATTAGTCGAAGCCAGTAACCGCTTTTTGCAATCGTGGCTTCTTTATGAATTCTATGTTCTTATTATAGGAGATAAATGTGATCATTCTATTACCGAATCGTGAATATATTGTGAAGAAAGTCCCCGGACATACACCTTGGCTTTCATTACTTACCAAAATTGTAAAATCACAGGGACTTTTTCTATATTATTCAATTAAATGTTTGAACAGAGATACCACTCTACAACTTCTCAACACCAAGGGTAACATCCTCACCGTTTAAGTTCCAATTCTTTGCGAAGCCTTGGGTATTACCAAAGAGGATTTCCTTAGCAAGAACCTGAGACTTAATCTCGTCTTCATTCCGTAAGATGATCTCTTTGATTTTGTCATTTCCACTCTGCGATACACGGATATGATCCATAACCTCGAAGTTGGCTTCCTTACGCATCGTCTGAATCTTACTGATAATCTCGTTGACAAAGCCCTCTTCAATCAGCTCTGCGGTCAGGTTGGTATCAAGCACAACCGTAATTCCATGATCTGAGTCAGAGATAAAGCCTTCCGTCTGTGCAGCTTCGATTAACAAATCATCCTTTTCAAGAACTGCTTCTGTACCTTCAAGGGTAATCTTTAACTTTCCGGTCGCATTGATTTCATCCATTGCTGCATTTCCATTTAGTTCTGAGAGGATGGTACGAATTGTGCCGATCTGCTTTCCGAACTTCGGTCCCAGAGTTTTTAATTGCGGCTTAAAGCTATAGGAGGTAAAGTCACGTACATCATCCGTGAATACAACCTCTTTCACATTTAATTCTTCCGCTATGATAGCTGTATAGAATTCGGACAGCTCTGCATCTGCCTTAACATACATCTTACCGATGGGCTGACGATTCTTGATATTTGCTGCATTACGGCAGGCACGGCCAAGAACTACTACCTCTAATACCTCTTCCATATTGGCTTCCAGCTCAGTGTCTATAAAGGCTTCGTTATATTCCGGATAATCACACAAATGAATACTCTTCGGCGCATCCTTATCAATATTTACAACGAGATTCTGATAGATGTCCTCCGTCATAAACGGAATAAACGGTGCCGCCAGCTTGGATACGGTAACTAGGGTGGTATATAGTGTCATATATGCGTTGATCTTATCCTGCGGCATTTCCTTCGTCCAGAAACGCTCTCTGCTTCTTCTTACATACCAGTTGGAAAGCTCATCGATGAAATCAGCTAAAATTCTTGCACCCTCTGTAATACGATAATTATCAAGATGCTCATCTACCGATTTCACCAGAGTATTCAATCTGGACAGGAGCCACTTATCCATAACAGGGAGCTTATCGTATTCCAGCTTATACTTGGTTGCGTCAAAATGATCAATATTCGCATAAAGCACAAAGAATGCATAGGTGTTCCACAGAGTTCCCATGAACTTTCTCTGTCCTTCCGTTACTGCTCCATGGTGGAAGCGGTTCGGAAGCCACAAAGCGGAATTGATGTAGAAATACCAGCGGATTGCATCTGCTCCATGCTGGTTCAGTGCATCGAAGGGATCCACCGCATTGCCCTTGGACTTAGACATTTTCTGTCCGTTCTCGTCCTGTACATGCCCGAGTACAATAACATTCTTAAACGGTGCTTTGCCAAAGATCAGTGTAGAGATCGCCAGCAGGGAATAGAACCAACCTCTTGTCTGATCTACCGCTTCACTGATGAAGTCCGCCGGGAAGTTATCATCAAATACCTCTTTATTCTCAAATGGATAATGCCACTGTGCAAAGGGCATGGATCCGGAGTCATACCAGCAGTCAATTACCGGTTTAACACGTGTCATTTGCTTACCGCATTCCGGACATTTAATCGTAACCGCATCAATAAATGGTCTATGGAGCTCAATGTCATCCGGACAATTATCAGACATAGCTTTCAATTCCTCGATACTGCCAATGCAGTGACGGTGTCCGTCCTCGCACTCCCAGATCGGAAGCGGTGTACCCCAATAACGGTCACGTGAGAGACCCCAATCCTGTACATTCTTCAGCCAGTCACCGAAGCGTCCCTGACCGATACTTTCCGGCATCCAGTTAATGGTATTATTATTTGCAATTAATTCATCTTTTACTGCGGTCATCTTAATAAACCAAGATTCTCTTGCATAGTAGATGAGGGGAGTATCACAACGCCAGCAGAAGGGGTAACTGTGTTCAAACTTCAATACCTTGAATAGTAAGCCCTTCTCTGCGAGCATCTTCATGATCGGTTCGTCTGCCTTCTTACAGAACATTCCTGCCAAATCAGTCGCTTCCGGTTTAAACTCACCCTTACCGTCAATCAATTGTACAAAGGGGAGATCATATTCCTTTCCTACGCGGTTGTCATCTTCACCGAAGGCAGGAGCAATATGAACTACACCGGTACCATCGGATAAGGTTACATAATTATCACAGGTAACAAAGTGTCCCTTCTTATCTAATTTAGCATAATCAAATAGAGGCTCATATTCCTTGTACTCCAGGTCCTTACCAACATAGGTTTCTTCAACCTCATAATCACCCTCCAGAATATGCAACAGTGCCTCTGCCAAGATATAATGCTCGGTACCTACAGCTACTGCCGTACCGTGGTCGTGACCACAGGAGCAGCCTCCGTCCTTCTTCAACACGTTACCCTTTGCATCTACGCTAACCTTAACCTTAACATATGTCTCACTGGGGTTCACGCAGAGTGCCACATTGGAAGGAAGAGTCCAGGGTGTTGTGGTCCACGCTAGGATATATTCATCCTTTGTTCCCTTGACACGGAACTTTGCAATAACCGATTTTTCCTTAACATCCTTGTAGCCCTGAGCAACCTCATGGCTGGAGAGAGGGGTTCCGCATCTGGGGCAGTAAGGAACAATCTTAAAGCCTTTATAGAGTAATCCCTTATCCCAGATCTGCTTTAAGGACCACCACTCAGACTCAATATAATCATTATGATAGGTAACGTAGGGATCTTCCATATCAGCCCAGAAGCCAACGGTTCCGGAGAAATCCTCCCACATTCCTTTGTATTTCCATACACTTTCCTTACATTCCTGTAAGAATGGCTCCAGACCGTATTGCTCGATCTGCTCCTTGCCGTCGATCCCTAACTTCTTCTCAACCTCAAGCTCTACAGGAAGTCCGTGAGTATCCCAGCCCGCCTTACGAAGAACCTTATAGCCCTTCATTGTTCTGTAACGCGGTATCATATCCTTAATAACTCTTGTCAGCACATGACCAATGTGAGGCTTTCCATTCGCCGTCGGGGGTCCGTCGTAGAAGGTATAGGTCTCACCCTCCTTACGCTCCTCGATACTGGCTTCGAATATATTGTTATCCTGCCAGAACTTTAATACCTTTTTCTCGCGGTCGACAAAGTTTAAATCCGTAGATACCTTATCGTACATGTTAATTCCTCCTATTAATATATTATATTTGCTATCATTCAAGCGAAATGTGTTATTAACTAAGTATAGTGAACTCCGTTCACCTGCACGGAGTGCTTCTAAATCATAGGATGCAATTTCTATGATTTAAAAAAGCTCTCATCCGAAATAGGATGAGAGCTTTATGCTTTCATTATACCACCTGTTTCACGTACGCCTACGTAATTAAGCGGATGGAACTCAAAACCTGCGGTTCCATAAATTAATCCGCTTACCGTGGATATACATTATCTATATAACGGTAGATACCGGCGCGACCTACTTGGACGGTATATCCCACCTTTGGGTCTTGCAACTAGGGAGTGATTTTCAGTCATATGCTACTGATACCGGGCTTGCACTGTCCCCAGCTCGCTGAAACGTTCGCCTTATGCTTACTCTCTCCGTCAACGTATTTATATATTTTTGTTTATGATAGTATAAAAATCTTCGATTGTCAATAGATTTCCATTACGAAAACACAATTACATCGATTGCATGCTTGACTTATTGCAGATTCTGGTATATGTTTTTTTATGATATGTCGGTTATACCTTGGCTGTGTAATGTAGCGAGATGGAGGGAATATGAGCAAACAGAATTTAACATTATTAACAGACTTTTATGAGCTTACAATGATGCAAGGTTATTATAGTAACAATAATAATGAGACGGTAATTTTTGATGTGTTTTACCGTGAGAACCCAAGCGGAAGCGGTTATGCAATCTGCGCCGGCTTAGAGCAGGTGATTGAATATATTAAGGCCTTAAGCTTTACTGAAGAAGATATTGAATATTTGAGAACCCTGGACACCTTTAGTGAGGACTTCCTCACCTATCTAAAGGGATTTCATTTTACTGGAGATATTTACGCAATTCCAGAGGGTACCGTGGTGTTTCCTATGGAACCACTGGTTAAAGTAATTGCTCCTATCATGGAGGCACAGCTGATAGAGACAGCTCTGCTTAATATCATCAATCATCAAAGTCTGATTGCTACAAAAGCTTCCCGCGTGGTTTATGCTGCAGGCGGTCAGCCGGTTATGGAATTTGGTTTACGCCGGGCACAAGGCCCTGATGCAGGAACGCTTGGAGCCAGAGCAGCTGTAATTGGCGGATGTAACGGTACCAGCAACGTGTTATCAGCGAAGCTATATGACCTTCCCGCTCTTGGAACCCATGCCCATAGCTGGATAATGAGCTTTGATGATGAGCTTTCTGCTTTCCGTAAATATGCTGAGCTATATCCACGTAATACCACCCTTTTGGTTGACACCTATGACACACTTCGAAGCGGTGTACCCAATGCAATCAAAGTATTCGAAGAGCTTCGTGCTGCAGGTCGGATGCCTGAAAAATACGGAATACGCCTTGATAGCGGAGACTTAGCATACCTTTCCAAGAAGGCAAGAAAGATGCTCGATGCAGCCGGTTTTGCTAATGCTAAGATTACTGCCTCCAGCGATTTGGATGAATATCTGATTGACTCTCTGAAGACACAGGGCGCTAAGATTGATTCCTGGGGTGTCGGCACCAAATTGATCACCTCAAGAGATTGCCCTTCCTTCGGTGGTGTCTATAAGCTTGCCGCAATTAAAAAGGAAGGAAAGTTCATTCCTAAGATAAAACTATCCGAGAATCAGTGGAAAATCACAAATCCGGGTAACAAGAAAATCGTTCGTATCTACGAGAAGGAAAGCGGTAAGCTGAAGGCCGACCTGATTACTCTAGCTGATGAAGAATTCTCCGAGAATGAGAGACTCTTACTGTTTGATCCGATAGCAACCTGGAAGAAGACCTATCTGGATGCAAACACTTATATATTACGTGAGCTTCTGGTACCTGTATTTTTAGCAGGAGAATGTGTTTATACCTCACCTTCTGTTATGGATATCCGTGATTATTGCTTGAAGGAACAGGATACCTTATGGGATGAGGCAAGGCGTCTCATTAATCCACATATCGTTTATGTTGATCTTTCTGTAAAGCTATACCGAATGAAAACAGAACTCCTTGACAGTCTGACCGAAAGTACAAAATAATACCCTTTTCCATACTAATGTTCAAATTTCTTCGTATTATACTGTTTTTTCTAATTCGATATGGTATACTAGTGTGAAGATCATAATTTAATTTTCATACTTAGAAGTATGTGCCTGCGTCACCAGAGAGTAAACCGTCTCGCATGCGAGACTTTGCACACTTGGCACAAACTAACACAAAGGGTAGACATGTTTGGTTAGATAGAAAGCTCGCTTCGCGACCTTTCTATTGTCATGAATTTATGCTGCCACCCTAATCGCTGTGCTTTGGCAGTAGCTTTCCCGCTTTTTACGAAAGGAGTAAATGTTTTGAACAAGAAGAAACAGGTCATTATTATAACATCTGTCGCCGTACTAACAATCATCAGTGGAGTTGTCTTTCTAAAAGTAACTCAAGCTGATGGAACAAACTTCAAGAGTCCTAATATCATTCACGCTTCTGAAGAAATACCGTATAACGGCAAAGATGGCTCTTCTGATAATAATGGCTATACATATATTCCTCCTGTCCCGATTGGCACAAATAAGGAAGATGATGTCAATTTCTATGACTCAACGGAAGAAGAACAACCCTTTGTTCCGGCAACGGAGATGGACTTAGATCCTTCCAGTATTACTGTATATGTGAACAAAGAATATGCTTTACCTAAAAGCTACAGACCCGAGAAATTGGTTACACCAGATGTGCTATTTAATCTGATTACCTATGATGAGAGAACCCTAATGCGTCCTGAAGCAGCCGATGCCCTAGAAAAGCTGTTCGATGCAGCAAAACACGATGGAATTATCTTATATGGAATCTCTGGCTTTCGTTCCTATGAACGCCAGTATAAAATATTTACAAACAACATAGTTAATAAAGGTAAAAAATACACCCTTCGATATAGTGCTGTTCCAGGTACCAGTGAGCATCAGACCGGCTTAGCGATTGATGTCTCCGCGAAGTCGCTGAATTTCAAATTATCTTCTAACTTTGCCTCCTCTCAGGAGGGCCTCTGGTTAGCCAAGAACGCACACAATTACGGTTACATAATCCGCTACCCTAAGGATAGCGAGGAGATTACCGGCTATGCCTTTGAGCCCTGGCATATTCGCTATGTAGGAAAAGACCTTGCTGTTTATCTTCATGACAATGATATGACGTTGGATGAATACTACAACTATACACCCAGTCCGGGATTTGACTTTGAAAAGCTCTATGCCGAAATGATTAATTATGTACCACCGATAGTAACCGGAATCCCGATTGATGGAGACGGGATTGTTGTTGATAAGGACGGTAATATTATCAGTGAAGAAATAGAGAGCGACCTTCCTGCAGAAGAGACAGACGAAGAGGAAATGGAAGATGAAACCGAGGCGGAGGAACAGACCTTACCAGAAGGCGAAATTACTGGGACCCCGACAGATAATTCCTCTGAGGGTAATACCGATGATATGCAAGAATCGGATGAGGATACTGATGAAGAAGAAGAGGCAGACGAACCAGACAGCCAGGAGCCTGGCGATGAGTCTACAACTCCAAGTGTGCCCCCGACCCTAAGTGTAACTCCAACACCGACACCTACCTTGACCCCCACGCCTACACCGATGGCCGGTTTATCGAATAGTGATACTTCGGTTGCTCTACCCTCTGATCGTTAAATGAATAATAGATTTCAAATACATAAAATGATTTCAAAATCCATATCATAATTAGGAGGATTTGAGTTTATGCTACGTCTAATTCTTGCAGGGGTTTTCTTACTCTCGTTTTTTATTATAAGTATCCCTTTATACCTTATTGAATATATCATTGGGCGTTTTAACCATCGGGTCATGGTGGCAAGCTCTCAGACTATTGTAGTTGGTGCTTTTCATATCCTATTATTTATTTGTGGTGTACGACGCACCATAATCGGTCGAGAGAACATTCCAAAGAACGAGGCTGTATTATACATCTCAAATCATCGAAGTTATTTTGATATCCCCGTAGCATATTCCAGCGTTCCTACTTTAACCAGCTTCATGGCAAAGAAGGAGATTGCTAAAATACCCTTCTTAAGCTACTGGATGCGTTTCCTGCAATGTCTCTTCCTAGACCGTGCGGATATTAAACAGGGATTAAAGACAGTGCTTAAAGGAATTGATTTGATAAAATCAGGCTATTCTGTATTTATCGCTCCAGAAGGAACCAGAAGTCAAACCAAGGAAATGCTCCCCTTCAAGGAGGGAAGCTTTAAGATTGCTGAGAAGACCGGCTGCGCTATCATTCCCGTAGCAATCCTCAATACAGATGAGGTATTCGAAAACCATGCTCCACGGGTTCGCGCTGCTCATGTAGTTCTTGAATACGGTCAACCGATTTATCCAAAGGACTTAAGTAAGGAGCAGTTGAAATTCCTTGGTTCCCATGTACAGGGAATCATTCGTGATATGTTGATCAAGAATGAGTCTTTGGTTTAAACGTAAGCACGGAGTAAATTTTTTTAAAACTTGATTTTCCTATTTATTTTTTTATTAAAAGATGATACAATAAACGTTGCCCAGCTTGGCAACAACATTATAATATTGAAAAGAGTGGAATAAGAATTATTGAGGAAAGAGGAGGTACATAACTCGTGGATACATGGGCTATCGTATTAATAGTCGTTGCAGTTATTGTTATTGGCGTAATGATCGCATTATATTTTGTAGGCAGAAAGCTACAGAAGAAACAGGAGGATTCCGAATCCCAGATGCAGGCTGCTGCACAGACCGTTTCCATCCTCGTTATTGATAAAAAGAAGATGAAGCTAAAGGAAGCGAACCTTCCTAAGATTGTATTAGACCAGACACCAAAATATCTTCGGGGCTCCAAGGTTCCAATCGTAAAAGCTAAAATCGGCCCCAAGGTTATGAATCTGGTATGCGATGCTAAGATATTTGATTTAATTCCCGTTAAAAAAGAAATAAAAGCATCTCTTAGCGGTATCTACATCATGGATGTAAAGGGCTTAAGAGGTAACCTTGAGCAGAAAAAGGAAAAACAAAGTCTTCTGAAAAGGGTAACCGGCGTATTTAAAAAATCTGAAAAGTAAAAGTTCATTATCCTCTTACCTTTATGATATAATCATCACAAGGGTAAGAGGTTTTTTGTTACACCTGATATATAGAAACGAAAGGAGCACAACATGAGGAAAAGGAATATTGTTCTGCTAAGTATTATCTGCATTATGACTATTATTGCCTTCACAGGCTTATTGGTAATCGTTTTTGACCGGCAAAAGGAGGAGAATAAGGAATTGGTGGAAAACGTAGAACCAACGCCGTCACCTGCAACTCCGTCTCCAAGTCCGGATCCGTCACCTACTCTTGCTCCGACACCTACTGTGATTGTAGAGAATAATGAACCCATCCTGCTGGGCTTTGCCGGAGATGTAAATCTGGATGAAGACTCCTATCCCGTTGCAAAATACACTGAGGAGGGTAAAGGAATTCTTGGTGTGCTTTCAAAAGACTTAGTAGAAGAGATGAATCTAGTTGATCTCATGATGCTGAATAATGAATTCGCTTATAGCACACGCGGTGTCGAGGAGACTGACAAGTCCTACACCTTCCGTGCCGATCCGAGTCGAGTAGGAATTCTTAACGAGATGGGTGTTGACATTGTATCCTTAGCTAATAACCATGCACTGGATTTTGGTCCAGATGCTCTGCTAGACACCTTCTCCACTCTGGATACCGCAAAGATCGCCTATGTTGGTGCAGGCGAGAATATGGCACGGGCAAAAGCCCCGGTCTATTTTACTGTTGGAGATAAAACCATAGCTTTTGTTGCAGCCTCCCGTGTAGTATTTGCAATGGATTGGTACGCTACCGACACTACTCCAGGCATGATTGGAACTTATGATCCCACCTTATTTCTGGAATCAATTAAGGAAGCCGAAGAAAATGCTGATTTTGTAGTGGCTTATGTTCATTGGGGTGTGGAGAGAAACAATTATCCTGAAAAATATCAGAAGGTGTTTGCCCAGAACTATATTGATGCCGGTGCGGATGCCGTTATCGGATGTCATCCTCATGTGATGCAGGGGCTGGAGTTTTATAAAGGAAAACCCATCGCTTATAGTCTCGGTAATTTTTGGTTTAATAGATCTAATAAAGAATCGGGTATGGTTAAGCTTTATCTGGATCCGGATGATACGATCAGGGTTCAATTGCTTCCGGTTATGAACAAAGATACTAAGACCTATATCCTGACCAACAAGAAGGAACGCAGTAACTATTTCGATTATATGGAGGAGATATCCTTTAATGTAAAGATAGACGACAACGGCTTCGTGACGGAAGCAGATAAGTAAGAGCATATATAGTCTATGAAGATGAAAGAAAGGACTGGTACCCTTCCCTCACACACAGGTTGAAAGACACCTCACTGCTTTGTATGCCGAAATCGTACATTATATGTTCGCTTTCCGGCATACAAAGACAGCAAGTCGTCTTTCAAACAGTGCATTATGGGAAGGATACCAGCCCTTTCTTTCATCTAAAAGCAGGTTGTGCAAAAAAAATATATAGTACTACTTTTGCATCGATCATGTCTCAGATTTCTTAATATAAATTTACTTTATATCCTTACTTCCTTACCTGATACCGAATTACTTCTAGGTCTTAATATTTATGCAATTATAGCTTAATCCACTTATGCTTCCTCTACGCTTTGCGAGGATGATGGAAGAATGCGGATTATAGTGCAATTCTCGGAGATAAGCTCATCGTTGGAGAAGAGGCAATATTCTAATACAACCTCTAGCTTGTCCTCCTCTTCGTTAACATTAATCCTAGAGGTTTGCGCCTCGAAGTACAGGGTTCCAAAGGATGTCCGGTAGATGATCTCTGTCTTACGATTCAAATCAAACACCATCTCGGAATTAACAGCTCCTTTTTTCGTCATTTCAACCTGATTAAGAGCTATCTTGATCATATTCTTTATGCTGCCTTGCCCTTCTTCTGCCTGCTCTTCAAATTGAATGTAATGCTTATCATGACGTATATGATATATTCCGGAGGCCGCTGTTAGGACCGGAGAATCCTCCAACCCCTTTTGAATTCCTTCCATCATTATGGATACTTGTTTCGTCATACTAACTGAATGCCTCCCTTATGACTTCTTTTATACCTTAGATTTCTATTCATTGTACTACCTACCCGATATTAGTTCAAGCCCTTTTACCAGATCGTCAGATGTATAAATCCGATCATTATGGTAAGACTTCTATTAGAATAAATAATTTGGAGGCAGCCATGAAACAGAATTATATTGAGAACACACCAGATCATCCTTCCTTAGGACAAACAAACAATTCCTTCCGGTTATCCATAATAAATGACGCTTTTCTTTCGACAGTACATAGAAAATCTCTATCCAGAGGCTTTCAATTCCGGCTTCTACTACTAATACTGCTGATTGCATACGTCTCAACCTGCCTAATTAACGGGATCGCAAAGGCTGATACCTCGATACAGGAGGGGATAGCACAGAAGGTGCTTCGTTTCCATGTAATCGCGAACAGCGACACCGAGGAAGATCAGACATTGAAGCTAAAAGTGAAGGAGGCTATTGTAGAGAGCTTAAGCCCTCAGCTTAGTAGTATCAATGATATCACCAAGGTCAAAGCAATTGTAACCGAAGAGTTGAATAGCATCCGAGATACCGCCGAACAGGTCATACAAGAGCAGGGTTATGACTATAATGTAACCGTATCCCTTGAAAAATGCTACTTCCCACTAAAGATATACGGTAATTATGCCTTTCCTCCAGGGTATTACGAGGCTCTACGTGTCAAAATTGGAAAAGCAGAGGGTAAGAATTGGTGGTGCGTTATGTTCCCTCCCCTTTGCTTTGTGGATGAGACCTATAGTATTGTAGATGAGACTTCCAAGGACAAGCTATTACAGCTTCTTTCCGAGGAGGAGTATGATGCCTTAATCAGCGGAAAGACCCCTATTAAGGTCCGCTCCAAGCTTGTTGAGCTTATTAAGGAACTGTTTAAGTAACAATAATAAGTACCCCCTTGATTATGGCTTCTTGTCGGTTACAGTATCTGTTTTTTCTCCTCTTTGAATTGTATCCGCTTCACCAATGTGATAGAATACAACTATCCACGAAATCACGGAGGTACCCATGAATTCTATTACGGTGAAAGCCTATGCAAAAATAAATCTCGGACTTGATATCCTCAGAAAACGTCCGGACGGATATCATGACGTCTGTATGATTATGCAGTCGTTGGATCTGCATGATTTAATTACTATTAATAAGGTCAAGGAAGAAGGAATTGCTATCCGAACTAATCTATCCTATCTTCCGAGCAATCAGGATAATCTGGTCTATAAAGCCGCCGCCCTGTTTCTACAGACTCATGGGCTTAGAGAGAACCTAAATATTGAGCTGGAAAAGAATATTCCAGTTGCTGCCGGTCTCGCTGGAGGAAGCTCTGATGCAGCTGCCACCTTGATCGGGCTAAACAAGTTATATCAGACCGGAATGTCTTTAGAACAATTACAGAAGCTCGGAGTAAAGCTTGGAGCAGATATTCCCTATTGTCTTATGCTAGGAACCGCTCTGTCAGAGGGTATTGGCGAAGTATTGTCCCCCCTCCCTCCTATGCCTGCCTGCTCGATCTTACTGGTAAAACCGGATATCAATGTATCCACAAAATATGTTTACGAGAATTTGAAATTGAACGAGTCCAGCATCCATCCTGACATCAAAACAATGACGGAAGCCCTTGCGAATAAGGATATCTATGGACTCACCAAAAACATGGACAATCTTCTTCAATCCGTAACCGTTAAGGAATATCCGATTATATCAGATATCAAAGACAAGATGAAAGAACTCGGCGCGCTTACCTCGCTCATGAGTGGCAGCGGTCCGACCGTATTTGGTATCTATCAGAATCGAGCGATGGCCAAGAAAGCCTATTCTTATTTTAAGAAATATCAACACTTCGGTAAGCAAGTCTTCTTAACCACCCCCTACTGGCCAAAGGAAGAATGATACCTCTTCCGTTATCAATTCTAGTAGATACTGTTCACCTTAGAAAGGTAAAATCGACATGGCAAATAAACATTACACTTATCGTAATACTACATTATCCTGTTATCGAGGGTACATAACGCAGGCAATTATCAATAATCTGGCCCCACTTTTATTTATCATATTCCAGACAAATTATAATATCTCATATACCAGATTAGGGCAACTGGTTCTGGTTAATTTTGCAACGCAGCTACTTACGGATGCATGGGCATCCCGGTATGCCGATCGTTTTGGTTACCGCAAGTGCATGGTGGTAGCTCATGCACTAAGCGTAATCGGCCTTGTAAGCCTCGGCGTTCTACCTCTCTTACTGCCATCACCTTATATCGGTTTAGTGATTGCTGTCATGCTGTATGCAGTCGGAGGCGGCTTACTGGAGGTAATCGTAAGCCCAATAATTGAGGCTCTCCCAAGCGAGAACAAAGAAGCATCCATGAGTTTACTTCATTCCTTCTACTGCTGGGGACAGATGCTGGTGGTGTTCATAAGCACCTTCTTTCTGTGGCTGATCGGACGTGACCTATGGTTTCTTTTACCAATACTGTGGTCGCTGTTCCCTCTATACAACATGTTTCAGTTTCTTCATGTCCCTATTCTTACCCTGGTTAATGAAGGCCATGGGATGAAGCTGAAAGAACTCTTCTCCTTTCCCGCCTTCTATCTGGCAATGATTCTTATGATCTGTGCCGGAGCAAGTGAACTTACCATGTCGCAATGGTCTTCTATCTTCGCTGAAAAAGGTCTCGGTATTCCGAAGCTTTACGGTGATTTATTAGGTCCCGGACTCTTTGCCCTGTTAATGGCAATCGGACGGACCTTCTATGGTAAATTGGGAGATCGCCTTCCCATGAAGCTTTCTTTATTCGGAAGCAGCATATTATGTATCGCAACCTATCTTGTTACGGTATTCAGCCCCTATCCCCTATTGTCCCTGCTGGCATGCAGTCTATGTGGTCTGTCTGTCAGCCTGATGTGGCCTGGAACCTTCAGTCTGGCTTCCGCTGCTTTCCCGAGAGGCGGTACCCTAATGTTCGGCATTCTGGCAATCTGTGGTGATCTTGGCTGTTCCTTTGGTCCCTGGCTCGCCGGTAAGATATCAGACTCCGTTCAAACCACCGGTCGGACTCTCACAATCTGGATGAACAGCTCACTGGACTATGAACAAATGGGTCTTCGAAGCGGCTTAATAGCTGCCACTCTATTTCCGCTCCTGATGGCTGCAAGCCTCATCAGCTTTCGCCGCCGCAAACCCCTCCCCACCTACATCGTGGAAGAGACAAATAGAGATGTTGGTTAGCTTCGCCGACTTTATAAAGTGATTAAAATTAGCCAATGTGTAGATACATAAGAAGGCGAAGAATAAGGGTGTCCGCAAGTGTATTTCGTAATGTTGGATAGTCAGGGATATCGTACGGGACAGACGGACATTGTCTTTTAATGTCCGATCTGTTACGAACGATATTCTTGACTGTCCGGCATCCGAAATACGCGCGGGCACCCTTGTGATTTGCCTTCTTATGTTCTTAGATAGTATTATGTTCAACTCATCTATTTTGTATCTGTTCCGTCACGCCACGCTTCTAATTTGCTTATCGCTGCATCAATCGTCTTCTTGGATATCTCGGGAAGTTCTCCGCCCCAAGCTTTCGCAGCTTCCTCAAAGCCCTTCTTTACAGCATCAATCAGCATATTTGCTTTAGACTGATCACCACCAGAAACAGCTTTGGCAAATGCTACCAGACGATCGGAGGTCTGTTCTACTCCCCAATAACCATCCTCAGCAATATCCTTTTGCGCCTGTAATCTGGTCTCCTCATCCACCTGAACCTTACCCTCGCGAAGTAAGCCATAGATATCAGTAGCCTCATTAAAGGTTTCACCCTGTTTTAGTAATAGCTTCTGAACTAAATCTCTTAAGCTCTGCGTTCTTCTATCCGCATCCGCCTTTAAGCGGTCAATTGTGACCTGATCTTTGGTATAAATCTTCTTGTTATCCGTGGTCTGCTCACTCTTCTCATATACTACGGCTGCAGAATTTTCTGATGCTTTTCCCTGCTCTGCCTGTGTTTTATGGTTTGTTTTTGTTTTTGTTGTATTTTTGTTCTCATAGGATTGATTAATATTCGATATTCCATTCACACTCATAACTCATCCTCCGTGATTTAATAGGGGAAGCTCTCCTCCTAGGTTGTCGGGTAAAGGTTACCTTGATTCCACTTATGCCTTCCTTGGCTGTAATACATAATGAACTATTTCGATCATTTTGTAATCTATATATCGGTATATTAAGTAAATATGTTTATAGTTATGTCACAAAAACTCAAATATAGTATTATGCGATCATTAAATTTACATAATAATACATTTTCCTATTTACAATTTATGTATATTGGTGTAATATGTAATCAAATCTCCCATTATTCGCTTTTATATGAGTAAGTTAGATTATTCCTTACACATCTATAGAGATGCATGCAGGTTAATGTATATATTATTCCCCGTACTAATAATATCCGTATTATTAGAAGCAACCAACAGCATGTGAAAAAAGCCCCTCACAAACCTTGTAGGCATGTGCCTGATTGTGGGGGCATTTTTCTGTAATGGGGTTTTATGCGCTATAAAACAGTGTCTACCTTCTTCATAATAATCAGTTTATCGCCTTCATTAATCCTGTCGTCCTCCAGCTCGTTCACCATCATGATGTTATCCACAGTAGTATAATATTTCTTTGCGATATTCCACAGGGTATCATTTCTCTTTACGACATAACCTATGATTCCCGGCATAGCTTGTAGCTTCTCCAAATCCAAGTCATTCACTACTACCTCAGTAATGATTGGCTCAGTGATAACATCGAATACAATCGTATTCAAATTGATGGTAGCCTTTACCTCTATTTCCTCACTGTCCAGCATCATTACGCTTAACTGGTCGATACAAGGCTTAACCTCATAATTACTGCCTGGTTTCATTCCCTTAAGCTCAATCACTTGGGAAAATGGTATAATACCCTTAATGGAATTCATGGGCCTATGGTCATCCTCAGAAATATAAAGGATATTAACCTCAATCACACCTTCAACCTGAAGCTCCGTTCCCTCAGCGACCACATCATCGATCTGTATTTCTCCACTTGCATGACAGATCTGCAGTATTCTTGGCTGTTCATCCGTAACCCTGATACGATCAGCAATACGATATTTACTATTATTCTTAATTACCAGATTTTCATAGTCTGCATTCCGGATAATCGGAGTAATTTCCTTAAGTGGGCTATAAATATCACAGAGAATCTCCGGTTCACAGGTTTCATATACCTTAATACCCAGGTCAAGGATAACCTCAAGGTCGAGAATTCTAGTCTCACCATCCGCATCCGGCTTCACATCAAGATTTTTGCTGGCAACGCTGAAGGTGATATCCTCAATCATTTCCTCGGTACAGCCGTTACATTCAATTGTTCCGCTAAAGGGTACCTCGGTCTCAAAGTATTCCATTGGATTCTCTTCATCCTCGGAGGTATATAAGATGAATACCGGTAATTCACCCTTAATTGTAAATTTATCATCGAGAAGTCTTACTTCAACATTACTAAGACCTACGTCGGAGAAAAGCAAGGAATTAATATTTCCTTTATTCGTCGGAAGCATAATTTCATCTTTGATTCGGAAGGTGTCCCTCTTATTAATAGCGACATTGGTTACCTCGATCTTCTTATTTATGTATTGCACATCCTCCGAGCCCTCAACCATGACCGCTGTTTCCTCATCATAGAGCTCTTCCACTGCAACATATAGACGAACAATGGACTTCACGCTCAATTTTCTTGAATTAATGAGACCTGTTGTGAGATCCTCCAACTCCCATTTCACAACGGGGTCTTCATCAGAGCAACTGATATCCATATTGATCACTTCATCGAAAGGAAGCTCTCCGGAGATATTATGAATCGGTCTTGCGTCCCCGTCGCATAGATACAGAACGTTAAAGCCAAGGGCTCCCTTAACCAAAAGCTTTCCATTCATTGCTTTGATATCACTAATTTTGATTTCGCCCTGCCCTGTAATAATCTGATCAATGTCCGGTTTCACATCAGGGACATTAAAGTCATCGTCCAATGTAAGCTGCAGGGTGCTCTTACATTTCAATTTATTCATATGAATATTCTTTTTAATCAAATCCACGCTGAATCCCTCCTTAAATTTGGACATACGATGGAATGCCTCTGTCATATCTTATTCCTGCAAGTACAGTTTTATGATATGAAATTAAAGTGGTTTTCATTTAAAAAAGCTAAGACCAATTGGTCTTAGCTCCATTTTATCTTAACTGCAAAGTATTAATTCTACGTCCTTCGTCAAAACATCGGTATAGCTATAAGAGACGGTTCTTATAGGCATGTCATCGGCTTCTTGGATCTTGATTAAGAATATGCTTGGATAGGTTGCAGAAATAATTCCTTCTGTTACGTCAACCTTATGCCGTCCTCGGTTAATTCTGACTTTAACTCTTTTACCAGTCTGGTTCATTACAGCATTTCGTACACAATTTACATCTAATTGCTTCATCATTATTTTCTCCTCATCAATGCTTCCTCTCGCCATAACTGGGTCCACATGTTCCCTATGGTTCTGTACACATTCTTCTAAATAAATCCGTAACAAACTACATGCTTCGCATGCAGTATAACATAAATTGATTTTTTAGTCAATGAATTTTCAGACAATTTGATGGTGGAAGCATTAGTTGTGCACATAAATTTGTACATGAAACCCAATTTTTTTTGTTGACTTTTATGGAATAATTTCACATGAGTAGTACCTTAAGCCTATGCCTGTTAAGTATATTGCACAAAAAGATGTAGACTAGCATTCGAAAAAACCGACAAATCTCCAAATTTTCTCATACCACTACATGTTGGTATGCTTAATAAGTCGATCAACAAAATATTGTTGTTTTATCCGAAAACCATACGATTTTCAAAGGGTTATTTCTTACCAGGAGGTTTCATTGCATCTCTTTACTCGAAGACAATACGTTCTTCTCTAAATTCCATTTTAACGACTACATAAGGATAAGTAACACCCTGAGCTACCATATCCTCCTTTGACGGTCCAATCAGTGTGGTATTAATATAGATCGCATTGCTGGTTAAGTATAGTTCATCCACCGAAATACTATAACCACCACTATTCTGCTTACCATATCCGACTACTATATACAGGTTATCCTTGTTTGAGTAGGAAAGCTTAAAGGGTTCCTCCTTCTTCTCATCGATGATTTCCTTCAGCTCACCCGGTAAATCAGCATCTTCCACTACAGTAAATTCCAAATCCTTGATTTTTTTAACTTCTGTGTCCTCTTGCTTGCAGCCCGCAAATCCTAATATAGTTATCATTATGGTAAGACTCAGAAGCAGATTGATAAACCCTCTCATCTTAACCTCCATCAATTCATTCCTGATAGCATTCTATGACTCGTACCGCTAAATAATTCGACTTTTACAAAACTAAAATATAAGTCATAGATTTGTCTTCTGCCGATATTCGCTGGGAGTTAGTCCAAGTATCTCCTTAAAAGCACGGTTGAAGGTTCTCTGACTCTCAAATCCGGAATCCTCACTGATTCTTGTCAATGTATGATTCGTTGATTGCATCAGAGTCAGAGCATAATTTGCACGAATATAGTTTATATATCGATTGAAGTTTGTATTTAACTTGGCGGAGAAGGCTCTGGAGAGATAGAATTTACTGACATTAAGATGCTTTGCCAGCTCTGTCAAGGTCAAAGGTTCCTGAAAATGCTCCGCAACATAACTTACTATATGATAAGTCAAATCATAATTCTCAATATCCCTATTCTTCGTCAGTTCTACCTTTGGTAGAATTCGTGACAAAATCAATAGAACCAGAGCACGACAGGCATTCAGATTCTTGCCCTCACGGCACTCCTTCTCCAGCTCCAGCATCGCCAGGCTCACATTCGGATGCAGCTGGTCAACTCTGATAAAAGGATTCATCGGAGAATAGCTGGTCAGCTTCTTAAAGAAATCCCCGGTGAGCTCCAGACTGCAGATAGCAATCATCAATCGGCAGCGCTCCTGCCCCTCCATGGCGGCATAACTATGGACGGTATTCGGGAATATCACCGCAAAGTCACCTCGACTTAGGCATAGCGACCGATTGTGTATGGTAACCATTGTTGTCCCGGTCTCAACAAACAGAAGCTCAATCTGACTATGCAGATGAGTCGGGAAATTCAAGTCTTCCGTGTAAAACACGCGTAATTCATCCTTAAGGTTCTCATAATATGGCGTCATAATCATTCTCCAACACAGCAATATTTGTCTAGGTTTATAAGCTAATTGTCCCTCGAAGTAATATACAAATGCTATAATAATTTCATAAGGAACTTAAGATATTTCAACGATAACACAAATTATGCATTATGAAAAGAGGTTGAATTGTATGGGACATAAATTAGCAATCATCGGCTATGGCGGTATGGGAGACTGGCACTATCGAAATGTATCCGCTTCCATTGATTCCTCAATGGTAAAGGGCATCTTTGATATCGGTAAGCTTGCTTACAGATACCGATCGTAGCAAAGATCATGAACAAGCTCTATGTTCATGATATATAGAAAGCGTAGTGAACATGCTGCAAGTTTACTTGTAAGCATGCGAGCGGAGCTAAAGATCATGAACAAGCTCTATGTTCATGATATATAGATAGCGTAGTGAACATGCTGCAAGTTTACTTGTAAGCATGCGAGCGGAGCTAAAGATCATGAATATGATGTATATTCATGATATAAATATAAGGAGGTTACATAATTATGACGGATAAGAAGGTTTTAATATTGCAAGGCGGTTGGGATGGCCACGAACCGAAACTGACCTCAAAACGCTTTGCGGGTTTACTGGAGAAACATGGATATGCTTGTACAATTTCTGATACGCTTGAGGTTCTAGCAGATGTAGATATGTTGATGAGTCTGGATCTGGTTGTTGCTTGCTGGACCATGGATAAGATCGATAATGAGTATGTTAAAAACCTTTCCAAAGCAATCGGCTCCGGCGTCGGCCTTGCAGGCTGTCATGGCGGTATGTGTGATTCCTTCCGCGAAAATACTGAGTGGCAGTTTATGACTGGCGGTCAGTGGGTTAGCCATCCGGGTGGTGACGGCATCGAGTACATGGTACACATTAACAAGGGCTCTAGCCCGATAACAGAAGGACTCGATGATTTTATGGTTAGCAGCGAACACTATTATCTACATATCGATCCTGCAATCGAGGTATTGGCAACCACACGTTTTCCGAGTGTTAATTACTATCATATTTCAAACAAACCAGTCGATATGCCGGTTTCCTGGACTAAGTTCTGGGGAAATGGCAGAGTCTTTTACACCTCCCTCGGGCATCACGACGATGTGTTTGATAAGTCCCCAAATGCTGAGATTATGATGGAACGTGGTCTGTTGTGGGCAGCAGAAGGTAAGCAGTACGCATTACAGAACGGCCTTACTACAGAACGCTTTGAAAATCAAGCAAAAATGTACTAGTGTGAAGAAAAGCATCTGAAAGGAGATTATCATGAATAAAGTGAAAGTAGCCATGATAGGCGTTGGTGCTATCAGTGGTATTTATCTCGAAAATATCACGAAAGTATTTACCGACATTGAATTACTCGGTGTATGTGATCTTATACGCGAACGCGCTGAACAAGCACAGGAAAAATATCAAATAAAAAAGATCTATACAACGATGCAGGAGGCCTATGCTGATCCTGAGATCGATATCGTATTAAATCTGACAAGACCTTACGAACACTATGAAGTAACGAAAGCAGCGCTTCTCGCCGGCAAGCATGTATACAGCGAGAAGCCACTCGGGGCTAACTTTGAAGAAGGTCAAAAATTAGTCGCCCTTGCGAAGGAAAAAAACCTTATGCTCGGTGGTGCACCAGATACCTTCTTAGGCTCCGGTATCCAGACCTGCCGTAAGCTGATTGATGACGGCTATATCGGAGAACCCATCGGTGCGGCAGCCTTTATGATTTGTCATGGACATGAGTCCTGGCATCCGGATCCGGAGTTCTATTATAAATACGGTGGTGGCCCGATGCTCGATATGGGACCTTACTATATCACTGCTCTGGTTAATCTCATCGGCGGTGT
The DNA here is from genome assembly GCA_023411215.1 of Bacillota bacterium. Lineage (GTDB taxonomy): Bacteria > Bacillota > Clostridia > Lachnospirales > Lachnospiraceae > Mobilitalea. The sequence continues at coordinate 149,166 of JAEYOY010000058.1, forward strand.
CAAGGGTGTGACCGGCGTCACCAAGACCAGCTTTCCCCAGAGAACCATCACCAGCCAACCAAAGAACGGTACGATAGTCGATGTGGAGGTCCCCACCTATGTCACCGGTATCTTAAGCTTTGATAACGGAGCGGTAGGTACGATATTTACCACCTTTGACGTATACTACAATCAACAAGCAAGACTTGAAATCTATGGCACCAAGGGTACTCTGCTGGTTCCTGATCCGAATACCTTCGGTGGGCCGATTAAGCTTCTTCGCCCAGAAGACGGAGAGTATAAGGAAATGCCTCTACTATTTGATTACAAGGAGAACTCCCGAGGTCTTGGCTTAGCAGATATGGCACGAGCCTTACAGACAGATAGAGACTATCGTGCCAACTGCCGTCTGACAGAGCATGTTCTGGAGATACTCACCAGCTTTGAGAAGAGCAGTGCGAAGGGAAGCTATCTTCCTTTAGAGACTCATTATGAGCGTTCCCTTCCGATGAAGAATAACATGGTACACGGAATACTTGATTAAGTCTACTCCTAATAATTTTATATAACTATAAGGGGCTGTTGTATAACATAAGCAAATACCGAAGGAACGGACAACAGTATAATCATAACGAAAGAGATTATCCTGTTCGCAATCGCGTCCGCATATATACACGTAAGCTTGCAAAATACGAACAACTTCTGTTTGTTCACATTACTCACATTTGCCTATGTGTATACTTAGTGCAGCCACAATATAGGTTTCATAAAAGTAATATCCCCCTCTTATGAATTTTTCTCCTATATTGTGGCTGTCTCTTTATGCCTATTGATTTATTAACCGAGAATACGATTTATTAACCCCTCGTATTATTTATTATCTTCTCCTAATTGTTGTACGACGGCAATCAGATTCTGGTTCTCTTCATCGATAATAATTGTATTCTCTGGCATCACCTGATCACTTAGAATTAGTCTCGCACTTAAGGTCTCTACATTCTTCTGCAGAAAACGTTTTAATGGTCTTGCACCATAAATCGGATCATAGCTTCGTTCGACGATATAATCCTTCGCTTTGTCTGTCAGCTTTATCTTAATCTCCTTATCCTCCAGCCGTTTATTCAAATCTACAATCATAAGGTCAATGATATTAGAGATATTTTCTTTCGTCAGAGGCTTAAAGAGTACTATTTCATCCAGACGGTTCAGAAACTCAGGACGGAAGGAGGCTTTTAGTTCATTCATCACCATTTCTTCACACTGCTCACTGATCTCACCATCCTCCTCAATACCCGCTAAAAGATATCTGGAGCCGATGTTAGAGGTAAGAATAATGATCGTATTCTTAAAGTCCACTGTTCTACCCTGAGAATCTGTGATACGTCCATCGTCCAACACCTGCAATAATACATTAAATACATCAGGATGAGCCTTCTCAATCTCATCAAAGAGAATTACTGCATAAGGTTTACGGCGGATGGCCTCTGTTAGTTGGCCACCTTCCTCATATCCGACATATCCGGGAGGTGCCCCAATCAGTCTTGCAACCGAATGCTTCTCCATGTACTCACTCATATCGATGCGAACGATATTGTGTTCATTGTCAAACAAGCTCTCTGCCAGCGCCTTCGCCAGCTCCGTCTTACCCACACCCGTCGGACCAAGGAACAGGAAAGAGCCGATGGGCTTTGTTGGATCCTTTATGCCTGCTTTTGAACGAAGGATAGCATCGGAAACCTTTTCTACTCCCTCTTCCTGTCCTACAACCCTCTTGTGAAGCTCTGCGCCGAGATGAAGCGTCTTATTACGCTCTCCTTCGGTCAGCTTCGTAATCGGAATACCAGTCCAGCGGGATACTATCTTGGCGATCTCCTCTTCGCTGACGTTCTCATGCACCAGCATATTCTCTTCCTTCCGAAGTCTCTCCTCTTCTGTCGCCAATTGCTTCGTAAGCTCCGGAAGTCTTCCATATTTTAACTCCGCCGCCTTATTCAGATCGTAACCTCTCTCTGCTACCTCTATCTCATTATTCAGCTCTTCCAATGCTTCTCTCAGCCTATGAACTTTACCCATGGAAGCCTTCTCATTGTCCCATCTTGTCTTCATCACCGCAAAGCTGTCACGTAGTTCAGCCAATTCTCGTTGAAGCTCCATTAGACGGTCTGCACTTAAGCGATCACTCTCCTTCTTAAGAGCAGCCTCTTCAATCTCCATCTGTATAATTCTTCTCTGCATGTCATCGAGCTCCGTCGGCATAGAATCAAGCTCCGTCTTGATCAGGGCACAGGCCTCATCCACAAGATCGATTGCCTTATCCGGCAGAAAGCGCTCAGAGATATAGCGATTAGATAAGGTAGCCGCACTCACCAGCGCCGCATCCGTAATCTTCACTCCATGAAAGACCTCATAACGCTCCTTCAGTCCTCGAAGTATTGATATCGTATCCTCCACCGTTGGCTCCTCCACCATTACCGGTTGGAAACGTCGCTCAAGCGCTGCATCCTTCTCTACATACTGACGGTACTCATTCAATGTAGTAGCACCGATACAATGGAGTTCCCCTCTTGCAAGCATTGGCTTCAGCATATTACCGGCATCCATGGTTCCTTCCGCTTTCCCCGCTCCTACAATCGTATGAAGCTCGTCTATGAAGAGGATAATCTGACCCTCACTCTTCTTCACTTCCTCTAGCACTGCCTTCAATCGTTCTTCGAACTCACCCCGGTATTTAGCTCCTGCAACTAGAGCTCCCATATCCAGTGCAAATAGTTTCTTATCCTGAAGAGACTGGGGTACATCGCCCCGGACAATTCTCTGAGCCAGGCCTTCCACTACAGCAGTCTTACCTACACCGGGTTCACCGATGAGGACCGGATTATTCTTTGTCTTTCTTGAGAGGATTCGAATTACATTACGGATCTCGCTGTCCCTTCCGATCACCGGGTCCAGCTTCTGTTCCTTTGCCCGAGCCACCAGATCGTACCCATACTTCTCTAAGGTATCATAGGTAGCCTCCGGATTGTCACTTACCACCTTCTGATTACCGCGTACTCCTTGAAGCGCCTTCAGAAACTCCTCACGGTTGATACGAAAAGCTGATAATAACCCTTTTACCTCTCTACCCGGTTGCTTTAGTATACTTAAGAACAAATGCTCTACAGATACATAGGAGTCTCCCATCTGCTGTGCCTCATTTTCCGCATAGATCAGAACCTTATTAAGATCGTTACTGATGTACACCTGACCACCGGACACCTTGGGCCGTTTATTTAACAGACCCTTCACCTGTGCCACAAATACCTCCGTATTGATATCCATCTTCTCCAATAGCTTCTTAACCAAACTATCCTCCAAATTAAGAAGGCTATAAAGCAGATGCTCTACGGTTATCTCCTGATGACCGTATTCATATGCCAGCTTTTCACAGTTCTCTACTGCCAGTAATGAGTTTTGCGTAAATTTATTAATATTCATAGACTTGTTTATGAATTATGCCAAAGTTCCGATCGGGCATAATTCATGTTCCTCCTTTCTCAGAGTTCAAAATATTATGATCAACATTTTCTTTGTTTGTTCTATATCAACTATAACACATGGACCATTAATGTCAAGAGAGATTTTTATTATTTTAAATAATTCATACTCGATCTTCAAACTTGACCTATTATATTTGGGATTTATATGATATGTTTTTATTTAGTTATAAATAAAATGCGTGCCTTAACAATATATAGATTACAAAGCTATATTAGTATTTGCCTAAATCCTACTAATTCATAAAAATGAAAGGAATTTTATGTACACTTTATACATTGAATATTTATCATATATATGTCAAGTAAGCCTAACCGTAAATAAACAATTAGTAAATCTTTATAACCAGTATTCAGATCATTTTAGTAAAATTGAGAGTAATCTAGATTATAATTTTAATGATTATGAGCTTACTAACTTTTTGATTCATTTAATTGACTCTGCAGAATATTGGAGCAGTACTGAAATTGCCAGATGTATTGATGATATGGTATTAAGTTATTATAGACTATCAGACCTAATTCGATATATGCATAATATTAATTACATTATGCTGAAGCATAAGACATTTCTCGAGGAATCTTTTCTTCACTACTCACAACTAGATAACTGTCAATTAGAAGATTCTAGATTGGTAAGCTTGCAAGTTGATAACAAAAAACATTTATGTAATATTATACTTGATAATGTGCTGCTGTATAGCGAAAAAAGGATAAACAAAAGTTTACCTGTGGATTGCGGCCTTTTAATATTGTCGTTTCTGAATACTAAAAAAGTAGAACTAAAAGGTGAAATTTGTGTTGAATGTCATGAAGTCAATCGAGTATATAAATGGCATCTTATGGAGACATCAGAAAAACTAAAGTGTTTTTGTTTATTGATATTGATTGGTAATAGATGTTTTATACTGCAAATCACATGCACAGATATACAAATCGAAGCAAAATAGTGAAACAATTGAAAGCATGCTTTGTGATCTTTCTATTGTCATGAAACACAAATGACCTCGACTGCAATTCTCTCCGCATCAATTCAGGTAAAAAGCTCGGGCAGAAGCGAGTGGCTTCTCTCCGAGCTTTTTGAGGGCAATCTATTATAGGAAGAAGCTGTTACACTCCACTGTAAGCTGAAAAACCTCCATCAATCGGAAGCACTACTCCGTTCACGAAACCGGAAGCCCCTTCCTCTGCAAGGAACAACAATGCTCCAATTAACTCCTCCGGTTCGCCGAAGCGTCCCATCGGAGTAGCATTTAAAATCTTATGAGATCGCTCGGTAAGGCTTCCATCTGGATTCTTCAGAAGAGCTTCATTCTGTTTGGTAAGTAAGAACCCAGGAGCGATTGCATTAACACGAATTCCAACTTTAGAGAAATGCACCGCCAGCCATTGTGTAAAGTTAGAGACTGCTGCCTTGGCACCGGAATACGCCGGTATCTTTGTCAGAGGTGTAAAGGCATTCATCGAAGAGACATTGATAATGCTGCAGCCCTTTCTCCCTACCATATCCTTGGCAAATTCCTGGCAGGGAAGCAGAGTTCCAAGAAAATTCAGATCAAAGACGAAACGAATACCCTCTTCGTCTAAGTCAAAGAAGGTAATTAGCTCCTTGTGACCCTCTATCAGATCTTCTTCGTACAGATATTCCTTTGTCGTAGTTCCCTTCGGATTATTACCGCCGGCTCCGTTTATCAGGATGTCGCAAGGACCAAGCTCCTTAAGAATCCGCTCATGCGCCTTCGATAGGCTTTCTTTGTCCAGCACATTCGCTTCTATGCCAACCGCATTGTATCCTTGAGACACAATCTCAACCGCCTTTTTTTCAGCCATTTCTAAGCTACGGTCCAGAATTGCCACCTTCGCACCACATCTGGCAAACGCTTCTGCCCAGTATCCACCAAGGATTCCTGCTCCTCCGGTAATCACAACAACCTTCTTTGATAAATCAATCGAAAATGGTATTTTCATCCTATCTTTCTCCCTATTTGGTCTTCTCAAGTGTCTCCCAGATGCCAGTCAGATACATCGCTCCTAAGGCACGATCATATAAACCATAACCCGGTCTGCCTGTCTCTCCCCAAATCATTCGACCGTGATCCGGTCGTACATAGCCTTTATATCCATTCTTATGAAGTGCCTTAAGGATTGCCACAATATCCATGGAACCACAGGGAGAATAATGGGCGCTTTCTTCAAAGCTGCCGTCCTCTAATAGCTTCACATTCCGAATATGCATGAAATGAATTCTTCCCTGCGCACTATACTTATCTACCAGTTCTACAATATTATTAAAATTTGCGGAACCAAGAGATCCGGTACAGAAGGTCAAACCGTTATATTCATTGTCGACCAGCTTTAAGAAACGATCCAGATTCTTCTCATTGGTAATAATTCTGGGAAGCCCAAAGATAGGATAGGGCGGATCATCGGGATGAATTGCCATCCTGACATCACACTCCTGTGCCACCGGGATAATTTGCTTGAGGAAATATTCCAGATTTGACCATAATGCTTCCTCATCCACTTTTTCATATTGAGCAAATACCTTCGCCAAACTTTCCTTTGTATAGCTGGAATCCCAGCCCGGAAGAGATAACTCACCATTCAAGGGATCCATCTTCTCCAGCTGTTCCTTATAATACACCAAAGCAGTAGATCCATCTGGAAGCACCTTGTCTAATTGAGTTCTTGTCCAATCAAATACCGGCATAAAGTTATAGCAAATCACCTTAATTCCGGCTTTGGATAATCTTCTGATATTCTCCTTATAGTTCTCAATATAGCGGTCTCTGGTCGAAAGTCCAAGCTTGATATCCTCATGCACGGGAACACTTTCGATTACATCAAAATGTAGATTCTCTGCTTCTACCTCGTTCTTTAACTTCTGTATACTTTCGTTACTCCATACCTCTCCCACCGGCACATCATATATGGCTGTTACTATACTGTGCATACTTGGAATCTGCCTGATGTACTGCAGCTTTACTGCATCATCCATACCATACCAACGAAATGATAATTTCATAATATAACCATACCCTTCTCATATAGCCTGTAAAATCCAGGACGCCTATTTAGCATTTTTTGCAATTCTATAATCCAATTATATCTAAGCTCAATGATCAATCCTATGCTTATCTTGCTTGTGGACTTGCAAATCTTGCTCTCATAGAATATGATATATAGTAAAAGCGTAGTGAGCGTACTTCAAGCTTGCTTGAAAGTATGCGAGCGGAGCTGGCGATCATGAACATGCTTTTCGTTCATGTCATTATAGTAACAGTTTCAGTATATCATGATTGATTACCAAAGGAGCAGTTATGAAGCAGAAAACTCATGTATATCTAACTCGCCAATATATGCTTTCCACCGATTATGAGATCTTTCATTATTCCAACACAAATCTTTCCGGTGTCAGTCTTCATCACCATGATTTTTATGAATGTTACCTTTTCTTATCCGGTAATGTCACTTATCTGATAGAGGGTAAATCTTATCAGCTTACCCCCGGGGATATCGTTCTGGTGAACTCCAAAGAGCTGCACCAGGCCTTTATTAACTCAAAGGATTCTACCTATGATCGGTTTGTATTGTGGATTGATCCCACCTTCCTTCGTGAACTATCATCAAAAGCGACGGATTTAACCCGTTGCTTTGAGAGTCCCAAACGGAAAAATGTATTAAGAGTGGATTATGAATGGCAGCAGAATATCAGAATTCTAATGAATAAGTTGATTGCTTTAGAGCGTTTTCAGGGAATCGGACAGGAACTTTTATATAGGGCATATATCACCGAGCTGATGGTATATATTAATAATCTGACCTTTAATGAAGAGGTAAGACCTGATATCGAAGTTAAGAAGAGTAATCTAATTGAACTCATACTAGAATATATCAATGCTCATATCGACGAAGATATTACCATAGATGAGCTTTCTGAGCATACCTATTTGAGTAAATTTCATCTATCCAGAGAGTTTAAGAAACATACAGGAACCACTCTCCACCGCTACATCCTGCAGAAAAAGCTAATCGCAGCAAAAGAGCTAATCTTAAAAGAATTTCCGATCACCCATGTCTATGAACAATGTGGTTTTGGGGATTATTCGAATTTCTTTCGAGCCTTTAAAAATGAGTATGGTATGACACCGAAGCAATATTATGAGGCGATGAAGAAGTCCGACGCCACGTTAAGATAATATTAAGAGATTCTTATACCTAACTTATACAAATTTAGCGATATCCGCCGAATATTTGCATCACATTTATATATTTTCATTTAAAGTATTTATGAAAAACATAAATGAGGTGCTATTATGGAATGGCTAATTGTTAGCATGGTTATTATCGCAGGCATTATCTATTTTCTTATGAAAAAACTTGATCGTTATATTGATCAACACAGAATTCGATCGGATCTTATACCAAAGAATCAATCCGGGAAACCTTATGCATTAATATTAGGCGAAACTCCGATTGCCGATCAATTGAAAATACTATTGGACAGCAAAAAAATTGATTATCTTCAGATTAAAGACGAGAATAACCTGGATAAAACCAAAAGCTATAGTCATCTGTTTGCAGTAAGCAGCGATGACCTTAGTAATATGCTGGTCTGCATTATCATAAATAAAATTATGAATGATTGTAGTACGATCGCTGTCTGTAATCATATTCAGGATCGGAAATTATATGAACAGAATAATATTCCCTATCTTTTGACACAGGAGATCAATGCTGATGTATTATTTCAATGCATCTATTCAGCTAAAGCCTTAGTCTGAAAAGCGATAACCTACACCGATTTCCGTTGTTATGAACAGAGGATGAGACGTGTCCTTTTCTATCTTCCTCCTAAGTCCTGCCATGAACACGCGGATGCTCTTGGAATCGCCTGTCTCACCGTAACCCCACACCTCTTTGGATATCTGACTGTGGGTTACCACCTTGCCACGGTTTGCAATCAGTAGAATGAGCAGCTTATATTCAATTGGTGTCAGGTGGATCTCGGTTTCATCAATAAATATTCTACGGCGCTCACAATCTACCGTTAGATAGTCAAAATGATAGATATTCATCGGTGTGGTAATACTCTCACGCTCGATGAAGCGTTCCATCACCCTGATACGTGCCAGAAGCTCACCCATAGCGAAGGGCTTGGTAACATAATCATTTGCCCCCGCGTCCAGAGCTGTAATCTTATCCTTTTCCTGCTCTCTTGCCGATACAATAAGTATTGGAATCTGCGATACCTGACGGATTTCTTTGATTATCTCGATTCCGTCCTTATCCGGCAGACCCAGGTCAAGTAGCACGATATCCGGATTTTCGGTACAAAAGCAGAGAATTCCGCTATTTCCGGTATTCGCTATGGATAATTTATAACCCTTTGCCTTTAAGGCCATTGACATAAAGTTTACTATTTTACGATCATCCTCGATTAACAGGATATGAATCTGCTGGTTCATCTATATCTCCTCCTCGCAGGGTAATTCAACCCGAAATATCGCTCCACCATCAGGCTTATTATGAGCTGAAATATTACCACCATGAGCCTCCACGATTGCCTTACAGATGGCCAGGCCTAAACCCACACCTCGACTGCTGTCTGATATATTACGAGGCATAGTGACAAAGCCCTCAAACAATGTATTCTTTATCGCCTCGTCAACTCCAGGGCCATTATCCTCTACCTCAAACACAACACACTGATCTCCACGAAATACGCGCAGTGTAATCACAGAGTCATTACCGGAGTGTTTATATGCATTATCTAACAGATTGACAAGCACCTGTACCATAAGCCTACCATCCGTTTCTACCAGCAATATATCTTCCGGTATATCGACCTTCAGACGATTCTGTGATACAAACCAGGTCACATGTGTTACCGCTTGATTAATCAGATCCTCTACTGCCTCATATTCCTTCTTAACTACCAAATGTCCTTCACTAATTCGCGTCATGTCAAGAATGTTCTGCACGGAAGTAATAAGTCTTGCCGACTCCTCATTGATATCAGAGGCCAGTCGTTTTAGACTTATCTCATCCAGACTGTCATAGCTGTCTAAGATTAAGCTGCTTGCTCCCATAATCCCAGTCAGAGGAGTTCTGATATCATGGGATATACTTCGAAGTAATGTGCTTTTCAAATGCTCGCTTTCCATTGCCAGCTTTATTCTCTCACGCTCATTATAGATGAACTCGCGGTCAAGGACAAGAGCCATCTGATATACCACTGTTTTAATCAGGATATCCTCCTCATAGGTTAACGGCAACTTAACCCCCGCCATCGTTATCGTTCCCATATTATTTGACAGATCATGAATCGGTAATATATACAAATCCTTCTCATCCCTTACAGACGGATAATGCTCCGTGCAAAAATCAGTCTCCGTTTGGCCAAACTGCTCATGTTGTAAAATGACACGACACTCATAACCGGTATATTTTTGGATATAATGCATACCATTTTCTACCGCTGTGGCTGTTCCGGTAAGATTCAGAAAGCTTTTTGATATCTCGTACAGAAGCTTTGCCGTATGTTCATTCTCCTTAGCAATCTCAGTCTGTATCTGAAATTTCGAGGACAACGTCCCACAGATTAAGGCGGCTAGGAGAAAAAAGGCTATCAGGATATAATCCTGAATATTGCTGATTACAAAGGAGTGAAGAGGCTCAGTGAAAAAGTAATTGAACATGAATAAACTGGTTATAGAAGCAATAAAGCCGTAGAAATAACCTCTAGTTAATACCGTGATAGCCAATACGCCGATCAGAAAGATCATCAGGGTGTTCTCTTTGCCTATTCCTATGCTGTTCAGCAAGACGGACAAACTGGTAGAGGCCGTGCAGACCGCTGTAAGCCATAACACCGATAAAAGATTTGTCTTGACTTTATTGTCTTTTTGATTTACCCTGCCGAGAATTGGTAGTTTCATCCTTGCACCTGCTTTGTATCATAGTTTGGATATATTCCCATACGCTTCTATCACTATCTCTATTTCTGCCTTTACCTTTTTCTTTACTTTGTCTTTATCTATACCTTTATTTCTATTTTTATCAATATCAATATCTATATCTATATCTATATCTATATCTATATCTATATCTATATCTATATCTATATCTATATCTATATCTATATCTATATCTATATCTATATCTATATCTATATTGTAGTCATTGATGAATGCCTTGTCAACTCGACTGCTTTTGGGCTCTGTCTCCTTGCTAATTTAAAATTATTGTATTATAATGTAGCCAATGTATTAGTTGAAAGAAGAAAGGACGATGTTTATGTCAGATAAGAAAAAAGGCTTTCCGACCAAAGCTTCAAAGAAATATATTGACCTATTTTATATGACCCCAAATGTGATCCGCGCAAAGGATATCGCCGACCTATTTACTTCCGGGACCGGACTGGCCGTTGAACTGTGGGAAGAGTTTAATGTTCTTGAATTGATACTACCCAATCAGAATTCGATCGATTTTGAAGCAATCGATCCCAATTTCAAGGAGCCTTCGGATCTTTCCTTTGTCAAAAATCGCAGTATTCAGACTATTTTTGCCATCAATATGAGTGAAGAGGACTTACCCGCTGTAACCACGTACTTCAACCAATTGGTAGATAAATTCTCCGGATTTGTGTGTGCCGATAGTGATGACTTCACGCCGGTATATGCAGGTAGTTCTAAAAGATAGAACCGACTTACGATTCACGATCAAAGCTCCGCAATTTGGGGCAGCATCACAAATTCATGACAATACAAAGTTCAGGAAGCGTAGATTCACTCTATCACAATATAATAACGAATAGAAGGAGCGTTCTATATGAACCATAAAACAGCAGCCCTTAAGGCTGCTTTTCCATATACCATTCCTGTTATGACCGGCTATCTCGTATTGGGAACCGCTTACGGCATCCTGATGAACAGCAAGGGCTTCTCTCTTATTTGGATTATCATAGCCAGTGTTTTTGTTTACGCAGGCTCGATGCAGTTTGTATCGGTAGCACTTCTGGCTGCGGGCTTTGATCCCATCGGGTCCTTCCTTATGACTATTGCGGTAAATGCCAGACACCTGTTTTACTCTATTTCCATGCTGCAGCAATACCGAGGAACCGGAAGGATAAAACCTTATTTAATCTTTTCCCTGACCGATGAAAGCTTCTCAATCCTATGCTCTGCGAAAGCACCGGAGGGAGTGGAGGATAAATGGTTCTATCTGTTTGTTTCTCTTCTTGACCATGGCTACTGGATTACCGGATCGGTCATTGGAGGAATCTTGGGCAGCTTAATTCATATCAATACGAAGGGCATCGATTTTGTACTGACTGCGTTGTTTGTAGTCATCTTGATTAACCAGTGGCAGTCAACGACCAACCACCTGCCCGCATTACTTGGGATCGCCAGCGCTATTTTATGTCGCCTTCTCTTTGGACCAGCCAATTTTATTATACCATCAATGATTTGTATATTACTGTTTGTTACCTTGCTACGTAAACACATGGATAGGGGGAAGACGACACCATGAATTACACCACCACTCAGCTCATCCTGTTTTTTGTCATAATTACCTTAGGCACATTGTTGACAAGGGCTCTGCCCTTTCTTCTTTTCCCTGAGAATAAACCCATACCCAAATATATCAAATACCTGGCTGACATTCTTCCCTTCACGATCATCGGAATGTTGGTGGTATACTGTCTGAAGGACATACATATCCTCCAATCACCCTATGCACTTCCGGAGGCAATCAGCATTGTGGTGATTATTCTTCTTCATAAATGGAAAAAGAACACCCTGCTCAGCATCGGAGGGGGTGCTCTTCTCTATATGTTTTTAATACAATATATATTTATTTAAATAATCTCAACAATCGAAACCTTGTGCTCCTTTGATAAATCAATATAAGAATTACCACAACGTATCACTGGTTTGGCTAAAGAGAGACGGTTAATCATAATAACCTCACCTTCCCTGCCATCACTGAGTCGCACAATATTATGTATATAAGATTGAACCATACGCTCAAGAAAGATCATTAGGAATCCGGGATCGTATTTCAGGAAGCCATCCTTCTCAAATTCCTCCACTACATCAAAGGGACAAATCGCATTACGATAGCGACGGTTTGAGGTCATCGCATCATAAACGTCAGCGATTGCAATTATCTTGGCAAAATCATCGATTTGTTCGCTGACAAAACCGTTAGGATATCCGCTTCCGTCACATCTTTCATGATGCATAAGAGCTGCATATTTTACCCTGACATCAATAGGCTGGTCTTTCAATACCTGATAACCCTTGACTGAATGCGTCTTAACAATCTTATACTCCTCCGCTGACAGCTTCCCCGGCTTCGCAATAATCTCTTTTGGTATCAGCATCTTACCGATATCGTGAAGAAGACCGGCCAAGGTTAATATTCTGATATCCTCTGCGGAAAACTTTAGCCATCCTCCAAAGACATTGCAGATCAGGGATACATTCAGACTATGCATATAGGTCAAATCGTCATAATTACGGATACCATGAAGCATCTCAAGGATATGGGCTCCGTTCCTGCCCTCAGATAAAATTCGATTTGATTCTGCCAGCAGAGTATCAATATCGAATGAATTCCCGTTCAATACATTATTAAAGTTATCCTCTACGTTCTGGACCGTATCCACATAGGTACGGTTAAATTTCTTGAATTCAGGAGTACTTCGAAGCATCTCAATATAAGATACTTCTTCCACTAACTTAACTTCCGGTTTATTGCGACAGATCAGAAGGCCATAAATATTATAAAAACGAAGTCTGGTTATCATTCGTTCGTCCAATACAGTATCCTTCGGTATAATTAACTGATTGTTTGAGGTATATATATCTGAAGCAACCTTCATGCCGGCCTCAGCCTGATCTGTTCTAATTCTTACAGCCTCCATTAATCCTCACCCTCCGCTTTCATTAGTACCTTCTTAATAAGTTATATATAAATTTATTAAAAACAAATAGGAGCCATATCAAGTTCAAGCAAAACAGCTCGGCAGGGCGCCCCATCACACCCGCCTAATTTTATGGGAGCGGCAAACAGAATATAATCCCCCGGTTCTACCTCATTAAGTCGAATTCCCTCTAGTAATATCACTTCCTTACCTAAGAGCTCCAAATGTACCTGCATCGGTGAACCCTCCGGCCCCACACTCTGGGTTTCAACCCCTACCAACAGAGTCTCAAGCTCATTAAAAAGCTTAGCAAGCTCAAGAGTAATCACCGTATTCCCTTTAATCAGAATTCGCTTGTGGCAAGCTTCCAATTGTTTACGAAGATTATACACATCGATATCCTTTATCTCTATCACCGAACAAAGTCCGATGCACCTCGAAAGCTCAATCTCCTCCACTGTCTTACCATCCTCATAGAAGTGAAAGGGTGCATCAACATGGGTTGCGTTATGTGCTCCTAGAGATAGGTTTGTCAGATTATACAGGTCACCCTTCTTCATGTCCGCCACTCTGTCATAGGCGGGAGGCAAATCTCCAGGGTACACAGTACCGCCAAACACTTCTTGTGTTATATCATATATCTTCATATTCATTTTCCATCCCATTAAATTATTGGAATCAACCTATTACAAACCATCAATAATCAACCCTACCGGACAGTGGTCACTTCCCAGAATATCCATATAAACAAGGCTATCAACAATCTGTTCCTTCACACGATCAGAGGTCAGAAAGTAATCAATTCGCCAGCCTACATTCTTCTCCCTGGCATGAAACATATATGACCACCAGGTATACACGTCCTTAGCCTCCGGATATTTATATCGGAAGGTATCTACAAAACCGTGCTCCAAAAGCTTGGTCATCTTATCCCTTTCTTCAATTGTAAAGCCCGCACTCCTCGTATTTGATTTCGGATTCTTAATATCAATTTCCTTATGTGCTACATTCAAATCACCGCAGACAATAACAGGCTTCTTTTGATCCAACCCAAGCAGGTAAGCACGAAAATCCTCCTCCCATTCCATACGATAATCCAGTCTCTCTAGCTCCTTTTTAGAATTCGGTGTATATACAGTCACCAGATAGAAGTTCTCATACTCTAGGGTAATGACTCTCCCCTCCATATCATGCTTTTCAATTCCGATATCAAAGGCTACACTGAGGGGCTCTTGCTTTGTGAAAACTGCCGTCCCAGAATATCCCTTCTTAATTGCTGAATTAAAATACTGGTGATATCCCTCAAAAGTAATCTCTACCTGTTCCGGCTGAAGCTTTGTCTCCTGAAGGCAGAACACATCTGCCGCCTCGTTCTTAAAAAACTCCTCAAACCCCTTTCCTAAGCAAGCACGTAATCCATTTACATTCCAGGATATTAGTTTCATACTCTTTCGTTCCCTTCTGTTTAAGCCCACATAAAAACAACTCATATCTCTTACGTATCTTTCAATTCTACTTTTCTCTTATTTTATCATAAATAAAGATATTATTCTTGGTCGTCAGCTCCGATCACATACTTGCAAGCGAGCTTGCTATGCGAGTGCCTTTCTCGCATTATATTCACTACGCTTTTAATATACCATGAACTTAAAGCTTGTTCATGGTCGTCAGCTCCGATCGTATACTTGCAAGCAAGCTTGCTATGCGAGTGCCATTCTCGCATTATGTTCACTACGCTTTTATTATACCATGAACTTAAAGCTTGTTCATGGTCGTCAGCTCCGATCACATACTTGCAAGCGAGTTTGCAGTATGTTCACTACGCTTTTATTATATCATATACTTCATCTACTGTTGCCGCAAGGTAATCTGCCCCAGCTTCGATTAGTTCGTTCCGGCTTCCGTAGCCAAATAATACTCCGATGGAAGCGACTCCTACTTTCTTCGCCCCTTCTACATCATGCTCTCTGTCACCTACCATGACCACCTCATCTAGGGCAGTAATGCTGTTCTTCTCAAGCACATATCGAATTACCTCTTCTTTCGTCCCACGACTAGTGTCCATCGTAGCACCACAGATATCCTCAAAGTAATGAGCCAGATGAAAATGCTCCAGAATTACTTTAGCATAATGCTCCGGCTTGGAAGTGGCGGTGTAAAGCTTCTTCCCGTCTTCCTTCAACTTGTGAAGTAACTCCTCAATTCCATCGTATACTTCGTTCTCATATATACCGGTCACCTGATAATATTCACGATACTTAGCAACCAACGCTTCTGCTTCTTCTTCATTATAATCAAATTCCATGAAGGTCTTTCTAAGAGGTGGGCCGATATACTTGGTTAGGCTGTTCAAATCCGTAATTTGAATCCCCTTAGAACTTAAAGCATATTGAATTGATTTTGTAATACCAATCACAGGATTCGTTAGTGTTCCATCCAAATCAAATAATATATATTTCATCTATTTACTCCGTAATATTATTAAGGTTTTCTTACCTGCTTAATATTTTTTTCTACTTGTTTTCTCGGAAGCATGACCTGATGCCCACAGCCTAGGCATTTGAGACGAAAATCCATACCCACGCGCAGTATCTCCCATTCGAAGCTTCCACAAGGATGCTGCTTTTTTAATTTAACGATTTCGCCGACATTCAAATCCATAATACATTCTTGCCTTTCTGTCATTGATTCGCATACAATCACTTATGATTATCGCTCCAAAGACAATAATTTCTATCCCATATAGTATAACATATTCTGTTAATTATGAAAAACAAAATTTTACTTGCATTTTATAACGATATTATTTATGAAAAACAAATTTTTAACTTGCATTTTATAACGATGTGCTGTAGTATATAAATACGCACCACGTAGTATTCATTACTACATCTCGCAATATCAAATCTGCGTTATATAATTTCAATTAAAATTGTCCATACTACATACCACACAACATTATTTTAAAGGAGTTGAATTTATGACAGTTAAGATAGTGAAAGCAAAGGATCCCGGAAGTGCTATTACCCATTTGATCGGAACTGGGATGGCAGTATTTGCTGCAACACCACTGCTTATCAAAGCCGCTCACCACCCCAACAAAATCCACCTTATATCCCTTGGTGTATTTATACTCAGTATGATTTTACTATATGTCGCGAGCACAGTATATCATACTTTCGGTCAGTCCATCAAGGTGCATCAGAGGCTGAAAAAATTCGATCATATGGCGATCTATGTGCTAATCGCCGGAACCTATACCCCTATCTGTATGATAGCTCTTGGTGGACGCACCGGCATCACCATGTTGGTTCTAATCTGGAGTTTAGCTATTCTTGGAATTATCGTCACTGGCTTCTGGGTTCATTGTCCCAAATGGTTTTCTTCTGTTGTGTATATAGCCATGGGCTGGACCTGTGTCCTTGCCTTTACTCAGATTATTAACTCCTTACCTACCGCTGCCTTCCAATGGCTGTTGGCAGGAGGCATCATATATACCATCGGCGGAATAATTTATGCCTTAAAATTGCCCATTTTTAATAACCGGCATAAATATTTTGGCTCTCACGAGATTTTCCATCTCTTCGTTATGGGCGGAAGCTTCTGCCATTTCATTCTAATGTATAATTATATCGCAGTAATGCCATAAGTTGGCTGTTTCACTTCAAGTAAACTTGAATGACACTTCGCTTTGCCTTCGCGTAAATAAGGCTGTTGATAGTCCCCCTCCGAGAAGGGTTCTCTATCAACAGCCTTTGTCATATCTATGTTAAGCAACCGAACATACAAGTAAGTTAACAGGACAGTAATATTTCACACTCTTTGTGAGGTAAATGGGATTCGGTCGCGAATTCTCAAAGATATGTACCCGACCCCATATTTACTGCCATGGATTTTTCCAAGGTGTGTAGAATGAAAAATCATAGATTTATCATTCGGCGAATTTATGACAATAGAAAGTTCGCAAAGCGTGCTTTCTATTGTTTATGCAGCTGCCCAAATCAGCTGTACTTTGGCAGCATGCAGGATAAATGTAAAATAATGATATTAATATATTATACTCTCCATAAATCTTTATGTTACCGAATTGGCAAATAAATGAACACCCTGTCTAATACATACGAAAGGAAGAAGCCCCAGCATAATGAATCATTCTTCTAAAGCTCCTTCCATCGTTCCTTTATCAATTACTTATTATAATCTCTTTAGCAATTCTTCTCTCTGCGCCTCATATCCGGGCTTACCAAGAAGTGCGAACATATTCTTCTTATAGCTTTCCACTCCCGGTTGATCAAAGGGATTGACTCCAAGAAGATATCCGCTGACACCGCAGGCAAACTCGAAGAAATAGAACAACTCACCAAGGTAGAACTCGTTCTGTTCCGGCATGGTTACACTTAAGTTCGGAACATTGCCATCGGTATGAGCAAGAAGGGTTCCCTTCATAGCGCTCTTATTTACGAAATCAACGCTCTTACCAGCAAGATAGTTCAAACCGTCCAGATCTACTTCCTCCTCCTCTAAGATAATCTCTGTCGAGGATTTCTCTACATT
The DNA here is from genome assembly GCA_023411215.1 of Bacillota bacterium. Taxonomy (GTDB): domain Bacteria; phylum Bacillota; class Clostridia; order Lachnospirales; family Lachnospiraceae; genus Mobilitalea. The sequence continues at coordinate 167,166 of JAEYOY010000058.1, forward strand.
AATTACCGTCTCAAAGAGAGTTCTCTGTCCATCCTGAATAAATTGACCCATAGAATGTAAGTCCGTAGTAAAGTCAACCGAGGCAGGGTAGATACCCTTCTGGTCCTTGCCCTCGCTCTCTCCGTAAAGCTGCTTCCACCATTCCGATACAAAATGGAGGGAAGGCTCATAGTTTACAAGTATTTCAATGCTCTTGCCCTTTCTAAGCAGGACATTTCGAACAGCTGCATATTTAAGAGCGTCATTTTGCTCGAAAGGCTGATTCAAGCAATAGTTTCTCATGCTTGCAGCACCTTCCATAAGCCTAGTGATATCTGCACCGCTTACTGCGATTGGAAGCAAACCAACCGCTGTAAGGACGGAATAACGTCCTCCTACATCATCCGGAACAACGAAGCTTTCGTAGCCCTCACCGGTAGCAAGGTTCTTCAACGCACCTCTTGCCTTGTCGGTGGTTGCGTAGATTCTCTTAGCTGCTTCCTCCCTACCGTATCTTTCATTTAAGAGCTTCTTAAATACACGGAAAGCAATGGCAGGTTCGGTTGTAGTACCGGATTTACTGATAATATTAATGGAGAAATCTCTGTCACCTATGACATCGATCAGATGATTCATATAATTACTGCTGATGTTATTACCACAGAAGTATATCTCAGGAGTCTTTCTAATCTCCTTGGATACCGAATTATAGAAGCTGTGCCTCAAGAATTCGATTGCAGCTCTTGCTCCAAGGTAGGAGCCGCCGATACCGATTACCAGAAGTACCTCCGAATCCTTCTGAATCTTAGCAGCTGCCTTCTGAATACGTGCAAATTCCTCCTTGTCATAATCTACAGGGAGATCAATCCATCCCAAAAAATCATTGCCTGCGCCTGTCTTATTAATCAATTGATCCTTCGCAGCAACAGTAGAACTCTTTATCATGTCTATTTCAGAATCTGCGACAAAATTCTTTGCCACAGAAAAATCAAAGGTAACTTTGTTTGCCATATTAGTATACTTCCTTTCGCTTTTTTCTTATATTCTAACAAAGTCAACCTTATTATTCAATTGTTTTATATTTGAATTAATTATGCGAAGAATTCCTTTAATACATCTTCAATCAGCTTATCCTCCTGAATAGTAGCTGAATTCCCACGAGCTTTTCCATTGGCCTTCACATTCTTTATTGTATCCCGGGCTGCTGCCTTCTTTTCTTCCGATAAAAGCTCTGTCTTCGCCTGCTGCGCCTTCTCATTACCCGCAGCAATTTCATCAAGACCTTGAATCACCTTATTCATATCGGTTCTAGCCTGCTTTGGCTTCAGATCGTCTTCAAGGCTATGTAAAATTAACTCCTTCTCCTGTTCCACAACCTTCTTCTGATTGTTTTGCTGCTTTTGAAGAGACTGTTTTTTAAGCTCTTCCCGTCTTGCTTCTAATGCTATGCGCTCTTCCTCAATCTTCTTGAGCTCTTCCTCACGGCGTCTAGCTGCCAGTTGTCTTTTCTCCTCGAGTCTTCTTCTTTCTTCTTCTTTTCTGGCCTCCTCCAGCTTACGCATCTCTTCTTCTCTTCGTTTGGCCTCACGCTTCTTCTCTTCTTCTTTCTGTCTCCTTGCTTCCCTTCGACGGCTCAGTTCCTCCTTCGAATCATCTTTCACCGCTTCCTTCGATGTAACTACCTGTTTGTTAGCCTCCGCTACCTGTTCAAATTCACGTCGAATCTGTTCATACACCTCTGGATGGAAGACCTCCTGCTCCAATCTTACTTTACAGAAATTCTCAAGATAATCAAGCAGATTAAGCCGCAGGATGCGCTTCTTCGCCGGTACATTGATACTTTTATCCACAAGAATTAAAATTGCACTTGATAAGATTCCCACCGCTCCTGTTAATAAGATCAGTTTTTGTCCACAATCAAAAGCAACTCCAAAGACTGTGCTTATAGGCACTATCAGAAGATTCAAAAAAAGAACTTGTCCACAAAAGTTATCCCATGTGGACAATAAAACTCCACAAAAACGATACTTCAATACACTTTTATCCACAAAAGTATCCACATTATTCACACCTATTTTGGCCTTATAGCATGCTTCGAACCTCATTTTCATAAGCTTCAGCAGCTTGTTTTTTGTCTCTGCCGGATTCTCCGATTCCTTAACCAGATGTCTGTACACCAGATTCACAATCAAACGAACAAGTATCCCCAGTCCGCACAAGCCTGCAAACACATACATGATGATGTTTTCCTCATATAAGAATTTGACCATAAAAATCCCCTCTCTTTTCCATAAATTTACATTTATTATAGCTTACAACAGCTACTTTGAAAAGAGAGAGGATTAAAAATCGTTTGACACCGTTCTGTTTCAGTCCCCAATATTTGATTAAATATTTCTGTTTCAACGAAATTCCAACATATCTCGAATTACTTTTTCACCAGATCCGGCATATTAAAGTAGGTATCTAAGTTATCGTCCGAGACTTCTACCGTATAACTCGTTGTCTCATACCCTTCTTTAATAAAAGTTAATACATGCGTTCCGATGAGTTTATTGAAGCTTGCCGGAGAGACGCCTTGGAACTCACCATTCAGATAGACAGAAGCTCCGATGGGATTCTGTACATAAATCTTATGATTTCTGTCTACTTCGTAGTCCTCATTGGAGATATTATCCGGATCATCACCGGAGTTATCACCTATATTGTCCTGATCACTACCTGTATTATCTCCATCTGCATTGTCTGATCCGTCGTTCATTCCTACCGTGCCGGGCTCCGTCTCCGTTTCCGTTACCGAGACTTTCTCGTTGCTGCTCTCCTTCGGTAAGCCTATGCGGATTGTGGTACCTGCATTATCTACCACCAGTTTACCTTCGTAGGTTATATATCCATCCAAGGAAACCACAACATCATGCTTCCCATAGGTCAGCTCCAATGCATTTGCGTAGCTAGTAAGCTTACCATCCACAAAAAGATCCGCGCCAAAAGGCGTAATTTCAAAGGTTACTAATCCTTGCTTTGCCGCATCCGGTCCCATATCACCTAAGGATACCACCGTCTCTTGATTACGTAATACGGTTATATTCTTTGTTGCAGTGAAACCCGTATTCTCCACGGTCAGGTTAAAGTTACCCTCCCTTACCTTTATTACCATATCCTTGGCAATCTGCTCCATTGCTTCATATCCAATGGTTATATTGTCACCAAGAAAGCTATCATAATCAACAATCTTTACCGTACCATGTCCTCTGGTTACGGTGATGGACCAGATTGTCTCTTCAAAACCACGTATTGTCAGTTCATCCATCTCGGCAAGCTCACGAACCGAAATAAAATCCGTTCCATCTAGGATAATTACATCATCCGTATATTTATATTTACTGGAGGCAATCTTCATCACACGACTGCTCCGATCTATCATAAGATTACTAACTCCGACATATTCCCATGCCTTAGTGGAAATTTTTATCTTTGACAGTTTGGTTTCCTTATCCGGATACACCGCCTCCACCATTGTACCAATCGGAAGCTGACTAATTGCTATCCCCTGACCGTATTTATCAACAACATCCGTACCACCACTATAGGCGAAAGTTACGCTTTCCTCCTTATTCACATCATAGAGGACTATCTCCTGCGTCTCTTTCCTGATCTCTGTAATCACGCCAAGAACCTCATTCTGGGTAGCTTCAACCGCCGTAATTTCCTTTGACTCTTCCCAGGCATCGCTTTTCTTTCCGTTTTTCCGACCGCTATCAGCTCCGGTCACATACATTGTAAGGAGCAAAACAGCAGATAGAAATCCCAATCCAAGGAGCAGATTCATAATTAATCGGTTGTTGAAGGTGTTATCTTTCTTCGGTTTCTTATCTAATATACTCATAGTAGGTATCCTCTGTTCTTAATCGGTACGTGTCTATGTACATTATAGCCTACCTTGCAGGTAGTTTCAATCCTTCCTTGGATTATAAAATATCCTCCAGTTTATGAAGAAACATCTCTTTTTTCTCATTCTGCTCACCGATCATGCAAAGCTTTTGCGTATTTCGACCAGAAACCCATGATTTTTTACCATTATAATAGAAGTTCGTAATCTTCCAGAATTTCTCTGGATAGAGGAGCAGCAGATAAAGAATCTGAAGCTCTTCCCTCGATATCGATTTGATCTGATCATATGCCTCTATTATATTGCTTCCATAGAGAATATCCCAATCATTTTTCTCCATGACCTTACGGATAAACTGATACAAATCAAAGATCTGAAGCCCGATATAGGATTTTTCAAAATTCGTGGTGGCGATATTACTTCCTGAACCACTAAGCTCGGTTGCAGAGAGTGGTTGTTTATTCACCCAACCTGGTGGAATATAATTCTTACTCATAGCATCCGTCTTACTTTTTTGCATGATGATATTATGATAGGTATAATTACCATGACAAACACTGCGTTCCTTAACCGCTTCCTCCATTAGCTCTATATAAGAGGAACTAGACAACCTCTCTGCTGCCAATATACCCTGTTCATAAAAGGCCTCATAATAATTCAGATACATAAGCTCAAATTCATTCTTCTGTTTTTTCTCCCGAATATATGCCTTAACCCTTTTTAATTCACGATTTCGTTTATCAAAGGTCTCCATTAGATCCGGTGAGATGTTATGCTCCAGCTGTTCATTGGTAAATTCCACATCCTTCAGAATCGTATGCAGTCTGGCTAAATTCGCAGAGGCATACTCCACCTGTGATAATTCTCTAAGATTGCATTCCTCACCCCAGAACCAGTTCTTCATGAAATATTGACAACCAGTACTATCTTCCGAAATGATATCCTCATCAATGGTATTGACAAAGAGATCCGTATTTACATAACCATGAAGCAACAGGTGCTCCTTGACCTTGTTCTCAAATAGTGCTCTGTTTCTGGAGCCTTCAAAGCACTTAAAGAGCTTAAGTCCTGCGTCTGTTTCCAACAGGAATGCACCTCTAGCCCGGTATATATTGTAAATCTTAAGACGATATCTTTTTAATGCTTCCTGACACCTATCCTCCACAGCCCATCCTCCTTACAAAACCTCTATAGCATAGAATTGTAAACGACGAGCCAATCTGGGGTATCATAGGTATCCACAAGTGACAAACCCGTCTTATTAATATTATGATGTGAAATTCCGATTCATGAATATTAATCCATGGGCTTTAGGAAAAGTTTTATATGATTGGAGTGTCAAAAGCCAATTTAAATATTGTTTTGTCTATTTGCACAATTTGATATATTGATTGCGTGATACAGAACATAATTCATTCGCAACACGCTCTCGCTTGAATGAAGTACGTAGTGACGACTTCATACAGTTGCTCATCGAACTATATTCTTCATCACGCTAAACTAGAGGTGTAAATGTGCATACAAGATGAAACAGTAAACTGTTTCACTTGTCCAGAATTGACAACTTCAAGTAATTGTATGGCTTTTGACATTCCAACCTTTATATTAGATATCTAATGATTAAAATATAAAAACAGGAGGACGCTTTTTAGGTCGTCCTCCTGCCAGATTATGATACTTAAATCCTTTTTTTATTCGTTGTTCTGTTTTTCCAGCATTTGCTTTGACATTTTTAATAGTGTCTCCCGATCATTCAAGGATGGATTATCCAAAACCTCCGATAACAGACTGCTAAGAATCTCTCCCATCCTCTTTCCGGGCTTCATTCCTATGTTAATCAGATCCTTGCCATTGATTTGAAGTTCTTTTAGACTTACACATTCCTCTTTATCAACAATCTCACGGTAAAGCTGTCTGGCAGTTGCGAGACGGTCGATTTTCTCCCTAATATGCTGCGGGTTCTTGGCCGATGTATCGGCCCGGTTAACCTCAAAAAGCAATTCCATGTATTCCTTGCCAATCTTCGAAGCCGCCTTACGCATACCTGCCGGTGTCAGAACAAAGCGATAGTCATGCCACCGTATCAGATGGACCACTGCATCAATGGTATCATTATCAAACTTTAGCCGACGCAGAATATTCTTAGCTGTCAAGGCTCCCTTCTCCTGATGACCGAAAAAGTGATTCTGTCCGTCCTTACCCAAGGTGACCGTGTTCGGCTTCTCAACATCATGAAGCAACATTGTCCAGCGTAGAATCGTTCGCTCCCTTATTCCGAATAGCTGCTCCTTCAGTCCACCGGCAACCTCACTCACCGCATGTATCGTATGATCACCCACGCTATAGATGTGATGAATATTTTTCTGCTCGGTCTTCATCATAGCATCAAATTCTGGTAGAATGACACTTGTTATTCCTAACCCATAGAGCAACCGAAGCCTATTCGGATGATCGGATATTAGCAGCTTCGTCAGCTCCACTCGGATCCGCTCCGCACTGATATTCTTCAGATTTTCCGCTTTGGCCTCAATGGCACTAAGAGTGTGTTCCTCGATGGTAAAGCCAAGCTGTGCAGAGAAACGGACGGCCCGAAGAATACGCAGAGCATCTTCACTAAAACGCTCTTCGGCGCTACCGACACACCGGATTAGGCCCTTGTTCAGATCCTCCATCCCTCCAAAGAGATCCACGAAGCCTTCTTTCTCATTATAAGCCATGGCATTAATGGTAAAGTCCCTACGCTTTAAATCCTCTGCAAGACTCGAGGTAAACTCCACCTGCTTCGGATGACGGCTATCCTCATATTCTCCGTCCAGCCGATAGGTTGTAACCTCATAATGTTCCTTATCAATCAAAACTGTGACGGTTCCGTGGATAATTCCCGTATCTACAGTTCTCCGAAAAATCTTTTTTACCTCATAGGGAGTAGCCGAGGTCGTAATATCCCAATCCTCCGGTTCTCTCCCCAGAACCATATCCCGTACACAGCCACCGACCACATAGGCCTCATAACCATGCTGCATTAATTCATCAATAATTACATTCACCTTTTGAGGTATATGAAAATTCATGGGTTGGCTCCTTTTCTAAAATCTATACCGATTATAGCAAAGCACCGAATTTATTTCAAGGCTTACCCATGTATTATTAATCCATCTCTATATTTATAAAGCACAAAGCCGCTTCTCAGAAGCACCGGGCATATTCCGCTTCTCTCATCTCCCCTAAAGCTCTCCGTACTGATTCGTGAAAATTACTTACACTCAAAAAATCTGTACAGCAACACTTCTTGTCTCTCCGGGTGTTATACCCGTTTCCTTCAAGTAACGAATGCTGTACAGATCAGTTAGTTCTATCTCATTTAATTCACATTGTATGCCGTTTTATTAATCATGTATTAATATGCCTTGCCCCAATAAGCCATAACCTTAGCCGGTTTACCGCAGCATACGCAGGTTTCCGCCAGATGCTCTTGCTCAAAGGGCATACAGCGGGAGGTTGCTCCTGTCTTATCCTTGATTTCCTTCTCACAGGCCTCATCCTGGCACCACATAGCTTTTACAAAGCCCGGTTTCTCTGCAATGGTCTTCTCGAACTCTTCCATAGTGGTCGCAGTATAGGTATGGGTATCACGATGATTTCTCGCACGCTCCAGCATCTCATATTGCATCTTCTCTAAGATCTCGCCTGCTTTTTCCTCTATTTCATCCAAGGAAACAATAATCTTCTCTCTGGTATCTCTGCGAACAATGACTGCTTGATTTGCTTCAATGTCCTTAGGACCAATCTCCACACGGATCGGAATACCGCGCATTTCCTGCTCGCTGAACTTCCAGCCCGGGCTCTTATCGGAGTCATCTACCTTAACCTTAAAGGAGCTGAGCTTCTGCCTTAATTCATAAGCCTTATCGAGAACGCCCTCCTTGTTCTGATTAATCGGAATAATCATAATCTGAGTGGGTGCAATTCTCGGAGGCAATACCAAGCCGCTGTCATCACCGTGAACCATGATAATTGCTCCGATGATTCTGGTAGACATACCCCAGGAGGTCTGATGAACATACTGTAACGTATTGTTCTTATCGGTATATTTGATGTCAAAAGCATGTGCGAAGCCATCTCCAAAGTTGTGGCTGGTTCCGGACTGTAACGCCTTGCCATCATGCATCAGGGCTTCAATGGTATAAGTAGCATGCGCGCCTGCGAACTTCTCCTTCTCGGATTTGCGTCCCTTAATCATGGGGATTGCAAGCACTCTCTCACAGAAATCCGCATAAACATTAAGCATCTGGATGGTTCTCTCCTCTGCTTCTTCTGCTGTTGCATGAGCCGTATGTCCTTCCTGCCATAAAAATTCCATAGAGCGAAGGAATGGTCTGGTGGTCTTCTCCCAGCGTACTACGGAGCACCATTGATTATAAAGCTTCGGAAGATCTCTGTGGGACTGAATTATTTTCGAATATAAGTCACAGAACAGTGTCTCGGAGGTAGGTCTTACACACATTCTCTCCTGTAAAGGCTCACCGCCGCCATGAGTAACCCAGGCTACCTCAGGAGCAAAGCCCTCAACATGATCCTTCTCCTTCTGTAATAAGCTCTCCGGAATAAACATCGGCATATATACATTCTCTACGCCGGTGGACTTAAAATCCGCATCCAGCTGCCTCTGGATATTCTCCCAGATCGCGTAACCAAGAGGTCTGAGTATCATGCAGCCTCTTATACTGGAATATTCAATTAATTCTGCTTTCTTAACCACATCTGTGTACCATTGGGCAAAATCTACATCCATAGAGGTAATTGCCTCAACCAGCTTCTTATCCTGTGCCATAATTTTCTCTCCTTTAAATCAGATTATCTGTTTGTTCTGCCTGAGCCGTTAAAACAGGCAGGTTAAGTTATTATGATTAATATCGGCCTTATGTTATATTTTTAAACAACAAAAAAGCCCTTCTATCCGCAAGGGACCGAAAGACTCGGCGGTACCACCCTAATTAATTGCTGTAATCAGCAACTCTCTTTTCCTCCGTTAACGCCGGATTACGTTGTATTTCGGGGAGTAAAGCCACTCCTTTCATACAAAGCTCCAAGGCCGGTTCAATAATCTCGTAATAAGAAGCTCCCACCCTTGCTTCTCTCTCTGGAATACGACTATTATCTACTATTCCTCTTCATCGCAGTAAACCATAGAAAGGCTTATCGACCTTCTATTGCTTGAATAATCATACTTATCAATAAGTATCGAGGTAATTGTAAGCCAGAAGATCCGCTTTGTCAAGCGGATTTCCAGCTTCACCTCGAAACTTCACATGAAACCTCATCATCAAAACACTTCATTCTAAGACAGAAGGATACGAACTCATCAAAGCTCCCCAGCTCTTTTTTGCTCCATACATCAACGACTCTTTGCAATCCTGTCATTCCCAGCTCCTCAAAGATAACTCCAACAATTCTTGCGTCTTCATTAACCTTTAGTCCTCATTATAAGTAATCTGTTCCGGCTTTGCAACCTCCTGAGTCTTCTCATTCACCACTTTATAGACGGTTATGATTATTACCAGTCCGATAGGTCCTAAGATAAAACCGATAATAGAAAACAATTTGAGCCCAATATACATTGAAATCAGAGTGTATAAGGGTTTTATTCCAATGCGGTTACCAATCAGCTTCGGCTCCAGTACTTCTCTGAGAATTTGACATATCAGATAGATCGTAATAAGAATCGCCGCCGCATAGATATTACCGTTCATCAGCATAACGCTTGCCCAGGGGATAAAAATCATACCACTTCCTATCACCGGAAGTGCATCCAATATAGCAATCCCTATCCCAAGTAGTACCGCATAATCATTATGCAGCAATGACAGACCCAGAACGCAGATCAGAGCAACGATAGTCATGATGATTATCTGGGAGCGCAGATAGGCAGCTCCTGCCTCCGATAGCTTTCCTGTAATCCGATGAACGTCTTTGTAGAGATTATGATTGCCATACTTCTCCTGAAAGCTGGGTAATTCCTTTACAATCAATACAGCTGCTACAAAAATGACTAAAAGAATGCCAAAGAATGCAATCACTCCCACCGTGATTGATATGGTATGTTCCGTAACCTCCGGCATCAGATTTTTCTTAATCTGGTTCAAAGTCTGCGTCAGATTATCATCCACCATATCTCGCAGTGTGCCATCCTCCAGTCCAAAGAGTTCATCACAGCCTGTGCATATGCGGTCAAGCTTATTTGCTATTATATTCAGATAGATGGGAAGATTTCGGATAAATACGATTGCTTCCTTAATAAGAATTTTGATTAATAAGTAGATTCCGGTACCAAAGACAGCAAACAGCAAAAAAAGCGATAATGCTCCTCCAAGAATACGCGGCAAATGGAGGCGACGATATAGGGACTCTGTTACCGGACGAATAATCCAAGCAAGAAAATATGCAATTAAAAAAGGCAGAATGAGTCCAAGCAGGTATCGAAAGCTTAAATATACCCCGACACTAATCAGAACCATCAAAATCGGACCTTTTATTCGCAACAGCTTCTCCCAGAATTTCTTCAAGCAATTCACCTCCTTCCATTTCCTATGTAATCAAAAAGAGAATTCATTCTAGAATGAATTCTCTTTTATTTATTGTCTGTCAAACAGCTACTTATATCCTTGGGGAATACTTGTAATTATAAAGCTAATAATATCATACTCTGGAAAGTATATTAAATTTATTTAACAGAAATTATTTATTTTACTGCCTCAATGGGAACATAGGGTACATTTGCCATATAAGCTGCTTTGGCATACCGCAAGCCATCCTCCACAATATAGTCATCTTCTTTTTTAGTAACCTTTACGATATCTTCTATTGCATAAAGACCTTTCGCATATTCATGCACCAAATCAGAAAGAGCCCTTCTGTCATCCTCGGAAATTTCGTCTTCCTTTACGAGCCGTCTAGGAGATACCAGCATCTTCGTGGTTTCTCTGCCCGTCTTCGCATATTGCTCTTCGTATGCTTTCGCTTCCTTTAGAATAATCTCTACGATCTTATCCGGGGTACAATACGTACTATCGATAATCAGGTTATAATTGGAGAAGTCCATATAATTCAAGTTATAGATATCCTTATAGCGAACCATCTCTGTTGTTGCACGCTCTGCCAGAAGCTTTTTTGCTTCTTCCAACGAAGAATATTTCTCTTCCGCACCACGCTGGTCATTCATGACGCGTTTTGAAGCCACCTCTAAGCTTACAGACACAAATACCTTAAAAGAATGCTCTACAAAATGCCATGCCAGCCTTGAGTCAAAGATAATATCCTTATCCTTATTCTCTCTGGATATTCTAGCTGTTTCATCATCAATCATCTTATCATATTTCTTATCCGAGCACATCAGCTGGTTTAGCTCAAGGGTCGTCATATTCATCTGCCTTGCAAGCTCTCTTTGTACCTTGCCCGTTGAATATATCTCAAATTGATATATCTCATTCAACAGCTTGCAATAAGTGGATTTACCACTGCCCAGATTACCTGTTATCGTAATATGCATAAATTATACCTCTTTCTTTTCATAAAGCAAAACTTTATTAAATACCATTCAGATTATTACGTATTATAGCCGAAAACAGAGAAAAAAACAACCATAAGAAGTATTATGTGTTCAATTTTGATTACCGTTCAGACCCTATTCAAAGTTATAATATGAACACAATGTTTCTGAAGTCATTTATCCTACTTGTTCATATACCGATATGGTTGGGTCGGAGCTCTAGCCGAAGGAGTCAGAGGAGTGTATATTACTGATTATCCTGCAGTATAATCATATGCGCCTGCAGCCTCTGTGCCTCTTCCTTATCATGAGTTACCAGTATTACGGTTTTTCCGGCGGTCTTTTGCTGAACATAATCCATTACCTGATTCTTTAACAACTCATCGAGACCCTTAAAGGGCTCATCCAGAAGTATAATATCGCTAGTAGCTAGAATGGCACGTACAATCGCGACTCTTCGGCGCATACCACCACTGAAGAGATTGACTGTTTTATTAGCATATTCCTCTATGCCTACCAGCTTTAGCTCCTCCTCGATTCTTTGCTCCGTTATCTGTTTATCGCATACCAGCTTAATATTACGTATAGCATCAAAGTGCTCTATCAACCGGTCTTCTTGGAATACCACTGCAATTTTCTTGCCGCTTATCCCTCTAAGCTCTCCGGCATCCGGTCTCACAAGCCCCATCAGTAGTTGGAGCAGTGTCGTTTTACCACTTCCCGAGGCACCCATCAGACAATTAATCTCACCCTCTATGAAGGATAGATTAAGATCTTCAAACAGAACATGATCATCAAAGCGTTTTGATATATGAATTAATTCAATCGCCATCAGGACCTCCTCTCCGGACGCAGCAATAATATAATTACCTTTTCAAAGATGATACTGATCAAAATAATTACTATAGTCCAAGCCAGTATCTCCTTGGTCATCAGATATAATTTTGCTTCATAGAGTTTTGCTCCAATTGATCCGGCTGGAAAACCAATTACCTCTGCTGCAATACCGGCTTTCCAGCAGAAACCCAGTCCCACCATAACCGCCGTCAGAAAAAACGGCTTTACGGATGGAATATAGATAGCAATTGCCTTCTTCCATAGGCTAAGTCGGAATACCTTCGCCATCTGAAGCAGTTTCTTGTCCACTGCAATCAAGCCTTGTTCCACACTGGAATAAATCATTGGCAGAACCATCATAAAGGAAATCAGAACCGATAAATTCTTAGACTTAATCCATACCAGTGCGAGGATGATAAAAGAAGCTACGGGCATCGCTTTGATAATCCTCATTAAGGGTGAGATCAGCTCCTCAATCAGTCGAAACCGGTAGGCTAGGATAGCCAGTATAGTACCTGATAACAAAGCAATTGCAAAGCCGGTAATAATACGTAGGGAGGAAAAAAATATCGTCTGCCAGAAATCCATAGTTTGCACCAGCACAAGCAATGTCCGAAAGACAGCGACCGGTGATGCTAAGAACAACTCCTGTCCAACCCATCTGCTCACCAATTCCCAGATTAACAGCCAGAAGCAGGCGACAAATAGCTTCATACCGAATTTCTCCACTGATCTATTAAAAGAATCTTTTGCTTTCATAGCCATTACTCCTCCGTATGATATGTTACAAGGGAAAGAAAGAGCCGCCCAGATTTGTTTACCCCAAAAGCACCCATCTCCAAAAGCAGCTCCAGCTTATTTCATAATTATGGCATATAGTAGAAATCATCGGCAGGAAGGGTTCCTCCCACCGCTTGAGAATTCTGGTTATAAAGAGCAGTCAGATAACCGGTTACCTTCGCCTTCATATCCTCGCCACGAAGCAATGTAATATTGCAATAGGGCAATGCTTTCTTTATTACAGCTGCCTTGAAGATATCGAATTTTTCGACAAGTACAGAGGCTTCCTCTGCATTTTCATTTACATAGGTCGCAGAAGCTGTATATTCGGTCAGGAATGCGTCAAACGCTTCCTTATTATTTTCTATGAATTCACTGCGCGCCACCACAACACCGGTTACCACACTACTACCATCCACACTAATTGCTTCCCATTCCTTAGCTACATCCAAAGCCACTTTAACCTTATCATTATTCATCATTACGGTAGTAACATAAGGCTGGGGCAGCATGGCGATCGCATCATCCGCTTCACTCAACATAGCAGCCACTTCGGTTGCTTCGGTCTTATATTCAATCGTCACATCCTTCTCCGGATCGATTCCGTAAGCGGTTAATAGATAATTTAATGTATATTGAGGTGTTGTCCCAAGTCCTGTAGAATAGATTGTCTTGCCCTTCAGGTCCTCTACCTTCTTAATGCTGTCACCGGTCTCAACAATATAAAGGACACCTAAGGTATTGATGCCGGCCAGCTTAATCTTGCCCTGGGTCTTGTTGTATAGAACCGCAGCCAGATTGCACGGTACCGCAGCGACATCAAAATCACCCTTTACCAATCCTACACTAATCTCATCCGCAGTACCCGCCACAGTAAAATTATAATTGTTCGCCGATATCCCTGTTGCGGCATCCTCCATTACTTTAACCAAACCGATGGCAGTAGGTCCTTTGAGCGCCGCAATTTTGATGTCTGTTTTCGCTACAGGCTCCGATGTGGGAGAAGGTGTTGCCTCCTGGGCCGGTGTTTTGGTAGGAGCAGCTGTAGCAGTAATATCCTGTGGTGTCTTTTCCTTGGTTGGTTCTTCACTTTTCGCCGTACAGGCTGCTAATGCCAGAACGCTAATCAATAATATTATTAAATAACTCAATTTCTTCATTATGTTACCTCCATTGTCTTATCATGATTGATCGGCTGCATCGTTATACATGTCTAGCTTCATTCTTTACCTTCCATTTGCTAACCGGGATGGAATTACTTTTTTGAATAAATGGTTTTTACATTGACACCCTTAATCATACCTAGCTTTCCTGCCAGAGTGCTTATGATATCAGCCTCTGCATTTACCACGACACTTATGATATTAATATTCTTCTCGCGGTAGGGAATTCCCATTCTCCCGATGATATATTGACCATATTCATGAAGCAATCCATTCAGGCGTTCTACTGACTCAATATCCTCTACAATAATCCCAATTAATGCAATTCTGCTTTCCATGCGACATCCTCCCATATTGATATACAACGATAGAAAGCAAACTTCACGAACTTTCTATTGTCATGAATAAAAAAATCCCTATGCCATAATGACATAGGGAATATGAATGTACCATATTGAATCGCCTTCTTACCCGGAATTACCTGCCTTCAGAACGATTTGTATCATACTATCCTACGCCTTTCCATCAGAGAACCTTTGGGATTGGCTAAGACAATAGTAGCACCTCGTTAATTAAATGTCAAGCTTATGGACTTTCTCGAGCAGCTGGTAATTATGCTAACAATGATCTCTTTTTAACTTCGCATTCCCACCGGTGAAGCCCTCCATAAGCATTGAGAGTTCCTTGAACTTATCAATATTCAGCCGGTAATGCATCCATTTTCCTTCTCTGCGACAAACCACCAGACCGGTCTCACATAATATTCTCATGTGGTGGGATAAGGTCGGCTGAGAGATCTTAAGCAGCTCAAGTATATTACATGCACATCGTTCTCCATCCTTTAGCTGGTCTAAGATAACCAATCGGTTCGGGTCAGATAATGCCTTCAATTCCATTGCTCTCTGATAATAATTCTCTCCCATTGTTCCCTCCAAAATAATTATACTTTAAAACGATATCCCACTCCCCATATGGTCTCGATATATTGCGGTTTCGATGTATTGTATTCAATCTTCTCACGTATTTTCTTAATATGAACCGTAACTGTAGCAATGTCACCTACTGATTCCATATCCCAAATCTCCCGGAAGAGCTCATCCTTTGTATAGACATGATTTGGATTCTGTGCTAAGAAGGTAAGCAAATCAAACTCCTTCGTGGTGAATATTTTCTCTTCCCCATTGAGGAAAACACGTCGAGCCGTTCTATCTATTTTTAATCCTCGTATCTCAATAACTTCATTCTCCTTCACTCCGGAGCCGATTAGCCTCTCATATCGGGCAAGGTGAGCCTTAACTCTTGCTACCAGCTCACTTGGACTAAAGGGTTTTGTCATATAATCGTCCGCACCCAAACCGAGGCCACGGATTTTATCAATATCATCCTTCTTAGCAGATACCATAATGATTGGTATATTTTTGACTTCACGTATCTTTTTACAGATCTCAAAGCCGTCCACTCCCGGTAACATGAGATCAAGAATAATCAAGTCGTATTCCGTGGCCAGGGCTCTACTGACGCCAACATCCCCATTGGTCTCGACTTCAACCTCAAAACCGCTTAATTCCAGGTAATCCTTTTCCAGTTCCGCTATAGCCACTTCATCTTCAATAATCAACAGTTTACTCATCGTTAAACTCCTTTCAATCAAGGTACCTTTATTGTCATGAATTAAAATATAGCACTTATATTAAAAAATGAATCGTATTTATCTTATTTTATGTTGTTTTCACTCTTTCGTAGGGTAAACAGTATCGTTGTTCCTACGCCTTGCTCGCTGAGCGCCCAGATCCTACCCGAGTGATCCTCGATTATCTTCCTAGAAATTGCCAGCCCTAAGCCGCTGCCGCCTTTCTTGGAGTTTCTGGAAGCATCCGCCCGGTAAAAGCGGTCAAAGACATATGGTATATCCACCTTCGGTATCCCGATCCCATTGTCCTCAATTTCAATCTGTATATAAGCACCTATATCATGAACTCGAATCTGCAGTATTCCCTTCGGCTTATCCATGTATTTTACAGCATTGCCTACAATGTTATTAACAACTCGCTTTAATTGCTCTGCATCAGCAATAACCCTGGTATCATCTGACAGTTCATTATAATACTGAATCTCAATGTTCTTCACCTCGAGGTCCAAACCGATATCCTCAATACAATCATCAAAATATTCCCGAACACTGATCTCCTTGAAGGTATAAGGAATTGAGTTACAATCAATTTTTGTATAGAAGCTCAATTCGTCAACCAGAATCGCCATATCATTAGCCTTGCTAAGTATTGTCTGAATATATTTCTCCTGCTTCTCCGGCGATCCTGCGACTCCATCGATTAAGCCCTCTGCGTAGCCTTGGATTGCTGTTAGCGGCGTCTTCAGGTCATGGGATATATTACTGATCAGTTCCTTAATGTCCTCTTCATATTTGATTCGGTTATCAATTAGTTCCTTCAACCGGATACGCATCTCCTCAAAGTCCTCACATAGCTGCCCGATCTCATCCTCGGTATCGGATTGCACCGAATAATCCAAGTCTCCATTTTTAATCTGACTCATACCGATTCGCAACATGTTAAGCGGTCTAAGTATCCCTCTATAGATCCAGAGCATCAGGATCAATGCAGTAAATATCAAGATCAACAAAAAGGAGATCATCGTCTGGGAAATCAGAGCTTTAATCTGAGGTACCAAAGTGTTCAAATCCGTTATTACAAATATTGTTCCCTCTGATCCGTCCGTAAAATAAAAGTCCTGTGATTTCACCAAAAACGGCTGTTTTCCGCCTACATACATTCCTCCATCGACATTGGTGCTGTATTCTCCGAACTTTTGAAGATGTTCTTTAATATTATTAAGCATTCCTTCATTACCGGCAAAAATAAAACTGTCTCCTTTTCGCACAGCGATAAAGGAGAATTTACCCAGAAGCTCCTCGTTCAGCTGCTCGATAAAGGCTTCATCCTCCAGTGTCTGTGGCTCCTTAAGAGCTGCAAGCTTGATCTCATTATATATCCCTCTGGTCAAACGATTCAATATTTGCACCGGATTAGTGATAAGCTGAGCAGTGTCTGCTTCCACATCATAAGACTCCTGAATTGAGTTAGTCTGCATGCTGATAATCGTACTTGCCGAAACAGAAAGCAACATGATTGGCATTGCAATCATGATAAAAAAAGCAGTTAACAACCTGTCCTTCAGTTTCAAAAATTTCACCCATTTCCTTATAGACTAAATTCTCACCCGTCGCAAAATACAACCAAGGTTGTAACATAGTCACTACGCTTTTCGTATACCATGAACATAACCCTCGTTCATGGTCTTTCACTCCGATCGTATGTATACAACCAAGGTTGTAACATACTCACTACGCTTTTCGTATACCATGAACATAATCCTCGTTCATGGTCTTTCACTCCGATCGTATGTATACAACCAAGGTTGTAACATACTCACTACGTTTTTAGTATACCATGAACATTCCCTATTTGCACAGAAAAATACTCTAACCTTTATAAAGATTCCATGAATTACAACAGATAGTATGCAACAGCTTTGAATCAAAACAGCCATAGACTAACATCCCTCCAATTGGAGAACAGTACATCAGTCCATGGCTGCCTTCGAATAGCTTATATCAATTGTTTTGTAAGATATTTCTTAAGCTCATCGGCTTTATCGCATCTCTCCCAAGGAAGATCCAGATCCAGTCTTCCGAAATGTCCGTAGGCCGCGGTCTGCTTATAGATTGGCTTACGCAGATCAAGCATCTTAATGATCCCCGCTGGGCGTAGATCAAAATGCTTACGAATAATAGTCACTAATTCCTCATCAGAAAGCTTTCCAGTTCCAAAGGTATCCAGCATGATTGAGGTAGGCTCTGCAACACCGATCGCATAAGACACCTGAATCTCACAACGATCCGCTAGTCCTGCCGCCACCAAATTCTTTGCTACATAACGGGCAGCATAAGAAGCGGAACGGTCTACTTTCGTACAATCTTTACCGGAGAAGGCTCCACCACCATGTCTTGCGTAACCGCCGTAGGTATCTACGATGATCTTTCTGCCTGTCAAACCACTGTCTCCGTTCGGTCCACCAATAACAAAGCGTCCGGTAGGATTAATGAAGAATTTTGTCTTCTCATCCACAAGCTCCTGAGGAAGCACCGGATCAAGAACATATTTCTTAATATCCTTACGAAGCTGTTCAATGGTAATCTCCTCGTTATGCTGAGTAGACAATACTACTGCATTCAGATGGATTGGATTACCGTTTTCATCATATTCTACGGTAACCTGTGATTTACCATCCGGACGGAGGTAATTCAAGGTTCCGTCCTTTCTTATCTTTGTTAACTGCTTGGTCAACTTATGAGCGAGAGAAATCGGATAGGGCATATATTCCTCTGTCTCGTTGGTTGCATAACCAAACATCATACCCTGGTCACCGGCACCAATCTTAGAGAACTCTTCATTCTCTACGATATTCTCCTTTATCTCGAGTGCTGTATCAACTCCCAAAGCAATATCCTTAGACTGCTCGTCAAGTGCTACAATCACTCCACAGGTGTTAGCATCAAAACCATATTCGGAATGATCATATCCTATCTCACGTATGGTATCTCGAACTATTTTCTGAATATCTACATAGCCTTCTGTGGTAATCTCACCCATTACTAATACCAAGCCAGTGGTAATTGCCGTCTCGCATGCAACTCTGCTCATTGGATCCTGCGTTAACAATGCATCCAGTACCGCGTCAGAAATCTGATCGCAGATCTTGTCCGGATGTCCTTCGGTTACTGATTCTGAAGTGAATAATCTCTTTTGCATAATTGCCTCCATTCTTATAGCAAAAAATAAGCCCGCAATATGCGGACTTGATCCCAAAGTTAATCAAATCCTCTTATTGTTCGATTGCTCGCTCAGGTTGGCACCTTCCAATTATGGGGTTGCCGTGACTTCATAGAGCCTTTACTCTCCGTCACTCTGAATAAGAGAAATGTTATATTATATTCTATAGCTTTGTAACATAAGGATATAACGAAAGTAATAAGTAGTCAAGTGATTTTTTTGGTTATATTAGTAACAAACGGGTCGCTTACAACTACTCACTTTGCTTACGTACAAACAAATAAGCTACGTATGGTAATAGTTCTTACACAGACTAATTACCATACACAGCCTTCTATTATTTGCTCATACGAAAATCAACCAACCTTAAGCTTGAATTTCTTTATGGCTTTCATGTCATTTGAATCTACTTTGATCATTGCAGCGCCTAATTGCTGCATCTTGCTTTCAAACTTTTCATATCCACGTTCGATGAATTCAATGTTCTCAACAATGGTATAGCCTTCTGCCATAAGACCTGCCATAACCAATGCAACACCGCCACGAAGATCTGGCGCACATACGCTGGCACCTGTCAATCTATCTACACCTTCAATAATTGCTGTATTACCCTCTACCTTGATAGAAGCACCCATACGGGTTAACTCATCTACATATTTAAAGCGATTTTCAAAAATACTTTCGGTAACGATACTCGTTCCCCTGGATACAGCTAATAGAGTAGTCATCTGAGGCTGCATATCGGTGAGGAAACCAGGATATACCAATGTTTTAACATGGGAGTTACCCAATGTACCGTCCGCTTTTACGTGAAGCATATCATCAAACTCCTCAACCTGTGCACCTATTTCCAATAGCTTAGCAGTAAAGGCTTCTAAATGCTTCGGTATTACATTCTTAATCAGAATGTCTCCCTTGGTCGCTGCAGCAGCAAACATAAAGGTTCCTGCTTCGATCTGATCCGGTATGATGGAATACTCACTTCCATGAAGCTTTGAAACACCTTTAATACGGATAACATCGGTACCTGCACCCTTGATATTGGCACCCATGCTGTTTAAGAAGTTTGCAACATCTACTACATGCGGCTCTTTCGCAGAATTTTCAAGAATGGTAAGTCCATCTGCCATAACTGCAGCCATCATAACATTTATCGTTGCACCTACACTAGAGCCATCAAAATATATATGTGCTCCTTTTAATTCTTCTGCATCTGCACAGATCATACCGTGTTCAATTTTAACCTCAGCACCGAGCGCTTCAAAGCCCTTAATGTGCTGGTCGATCGGCCTGCTGCCTATATTGCAGCCGCCTGGTAAAGCCACCTTTGCCCCTTTATACTTACCGAGCAATGCACCTACTAGATAGTAGGAGGCACGAATCTTTCTAACATAATCAAAGTCAACATCAATGGTATTAATATTGCTACCATTAATCATTATAGTATTTCTGTTGATACGGTCTACCTTTGCACCAATGTCTTCAATCGCCTGTAATAGAACGTCAATATCTCTTATGTCGGGTACATTTTCTATTTTAACAGTTTCATCAGTCATAACAGCTGCAGCGATGATACCTAATGCAGCGTTCTTATAACCACTGATTGTCACCTCACCAACGAGCGGCTTACCGCCTTTCATAATATATTGCTCCATTGCACACCTCATATTTATCGAACTTAAGTTTGTTGATTCTGTATATAAATCGTATGAATTTTTTGTTAATTTTTTTAATGCCAATTTGATTATACCACAAAGTATTGTTTTGTAAATTGTTTTTTATAAAAAGCCATTTTACATTTTATCAAGGAATTCCTTAAGTTTTAGCTTCATAACCATACTTCATAGCATTCACCTCCCAATTTTAGAAACAAGCATGTGTGAATCAAACTCTATAATCATATTGTAAGACGTAAATGCTCTTATATTCTTATAAATCAGTATATTTCTTAAGGGAAATATCCTTTATTTTACCTTTTGCCTGATTTTTTTACATATTTTTATACGTTAATTTCAAAATATTCCTTTTCTGTTGAAGTTTCTTTAATATATGTTATAATTGATAATAGGACTTTGGTAGTATTCACATAATTATGTAAAATAATGGAGATTAGCAATATGGCCAACAATTTTATAACAATAGAATCAGTGGAAGGCAGTGTAAAAAACCGCGTTAAACAAAGTTTAAAATTTAAGACCGGTAGCTTTGTCTGGAAAATAAAGTTTACCGCTCCCTTAAACCCGGCAACTGTGAATAACCGCAACTTATATGTAACCTCAATGAATCAGACCCCTTTACCAACTAATATACGGTATGATTCAGTTAATAATTGCATAGAGATTGCACCTTTGGCTCCATATACGAAAAACGAATCCTATTTGCTCCATGTAACGACCAACGTTCGTTCAAAGAAGGGTCAAAAGCTTCCCAATGATATCACAATCCAGTTTAAGGTTTGATTATTAAATCTTCCGAAAGAATCGTTAGTACCTCTACATCCTTAAGTCTGCCTTGAGATGCAAGCTTTGATAGCTGCTTTCCGGTCCTGATATCTGCCGTATCCATCGCTACCTGCATTAGGTTGTATATCTGCTCCAAGTGCATGTGTGGCTCTGATTGCTTCGCTATCTGATTAATCTTATGTATTAAAATCGGTTCTGCTTTTGAACTCAACCTATAATCCTTCTGCCTCAGGCATGCAATAGCAAAGCCCTTTAAATCCTGTGTCGTATATCCAGGTAGATGTATTCGATTCTTAAAAAGATCCATCAGCTTCGGGCATTCTCTAAAAAGCTTGTTAATATTTTTCTTATTTTCTTCGAATATTACTGCAATATTCCCACGCAAATGCCGACACAGTTCCAGAAGACTGTCGATGGTTTCCCTTCTCAACTCACTGGCATTCTCTACCACAAGACAACAATCCTTCAAGGTATCCCTCTTCGCCATAATATCAATCGAATTAAGTCTGTCTGCTTTAATCTTGGCAATTCTCGAGGACTTAAGCTTCCCTGTCTTATAAAGAAACATTGTTATATCCTTGGCCAGAGTAGTTTTTCCAGAACCCTCTGTTCCTGTAATCAGCAGTTGCACAGTCTTTGTATGAACGTCGAGAATTCCCTCCAGACTCTTTACAAGCTGCTTCTTTACCGTCTTCACATGCAAGAAGTTCCCGAAGACTTCATCCAGATCAATCTGCAGCTCCTCTGCAATCTGCTTCAACTTCTTATCATCCTCATCCATATCCTCTTCCTCTAACAGCTGATAGATTGCATTTTCGACCTCCTGTTCTGCAATCTCCCGCTCAGAGCCTATGTATTGGGTGGATAACATCGCATCATAATCCGGTTCTTCCTCAGATAGTTCCTCTGTTACAGACGACTCTTCCATCTCTTTATGCTCTTCTTCTGTGAATTCTTTTTCTGTGAATTCTTCTTCCGGAAACCCTTCCTCCAATAATCCGCCTTCCGAAGACTCACCTTCTAAAAATTCACCTTCTGGAAGCTCCTCCCCTGATAACATCCCTTCCGTCTCTGTACTATCTTCTGTTCTCTCAGTAAGTATAATTCGAATATCCTTCTTCAGGCTATTTTCAAAATCACTTGTCTCTTCTTCCACACTAAAATCATTTGCATAATTGCCACCCTCTTCCTCTGTGGCAGCTGCTGGCGACTCATGTAATTTCTCGCCCTCAAGGCTTTCTTCTGCTTCCTTTACTTTATCAGCATCCAAATCTACCCCGGTATCCTCCATGGCACGGCGCTTCAGCTCTTCCATAATCTTTGCCTTATCTACCTCCCCGGAATAATAAGATCGCAGAAGCTTCGCCTTTTCCACATAAATACCTTTTCCAAACCATAGGATTATGTCAGAGCACTCCTGAATACATTCCTTTTCCATTCCCGCCTTATAGTAGATTTTGGCAAGCTCATAAGCCCACTGTTCCATATACGCAGTATTCTTCAGTGTTACCAAGGTCTCAATCAGCGTTTCATAAGCCTCTCCCTTTATTTTATCAATCTTATACCGGAAGATGTATCTATAAAAATCCTTCGTTGCAAGCTTCTCATAATCTTTGAGATAACGCTCTGCGTCCTCCTGGTTCCTAAGCGTTATGTTCAGATCCACCAACCGGAATAGAGATTTTCTGGTTTTTGTCTTTTCGTATATTCTAAGATAAAGCTGTAACGCTTCTTCATATCTTTCGTTTTCAGCATAGACCTCCGCAATTAAGCTAAGGTCAGACATGTTTTTAATTCTCTTGATTTCCATTGTATCAAGAATCTTCTGAGCCGACGGGGCATCTCCCTCTTCCATACGTTTTCTCATCTCTTCTATTTTTACAATGAGTTCGTAGCTTCCCATGTTGAACCTCCTTTGTATTATTAAACCTCAATACAATTGCTTACGGTTTTTTCTTCTTATAATACTACCATTTGTCACCTGATTAGACAAGCATAAACAGCCGGAATAAACAAAATAAGACGAATTTATCATTGATCAAAGTGCCCGACATACTGACCTTTTTATACTTGCTTCGCTCACTATGCGGAGCTTTTTATCGTATCGAAAGCAATTTCCTCTTACAGTAACATAAAAAGCAGGGCCGTCTTAAGATTAATCTTAAAACAACCCTATGTTGCCATATATTTTAGTTGCTATCCTATCTGTAATACAAATCTTATATTATGTAACAACGCCATCACTATTCACTTGAATCGAATTTACCCCTTGATCACCAGTTCACTTTATAGATCGCGATGATATACTAAGGTGTCAGAAAGTTCCTTAGGAATTTCAATATTTTCCTTCTGGATCAAACGATGTCTACCCTCGATCTCTCGTACCTTCTTCTGTTTCTCTCGATAATAGCGTGCCATCGCTTCCTCGAACATTGGCTGCAACTTAACCTGTTCTCGTATCTCCTTTGCGAAGGGACAATAGGTTGCCATTAACTCCCTTACCGGTTTGTTCAACTTAATTGCACCTCTCGCTTCATAGTTAATCCATAGCTCATAATCGATAACAAAGATTTCACGACTGCTATTGCGGCCTTTTTGAATCTGTGCTTTAATCTTCTCCTTCTTCTCTTCCGATAACTCTTTATTCTTACGGTAAAATTGCAGATAATCACTATACTCGGAAGTAAGAGATTTAACCTGGATATCATTCCATGAGACTCCTTCAATGGTACGACACAGCTCCCAGCGGAATTTGCCCAGTATACGAATCAGTAGCAATCCAAGATTGACATCAGTAAAGATCGGTAGAAGGAAACGCGCACTGGTATCTCTCTTCTTTCCTGATATCTCCTGCCACATAATGCCATTATTGCCTACATTCGGTAACAATATCACATCCGGAAATACTCTCTTTATAATATATTCCTTAACAATATTCTTATTCGAGTAGATAATCTCCCGATCAAATACAGAATAATCAACCCGCATGATTTGGGCTATCACTTCATTAACCTTTTCGGAGGTTAACATAAGCTTATCAATATTATTGGCCCACTGATCCTTATGCAGGAAGGGGATAAAGCTGGTAATCTGTCCATTCGTGGTACGGTTATTATACCGAAACATATTCTGTATCTCATATTGAAGCTTCTTTAAAGGGTCAGTAAGATACTGAACCACTTCCTTCTCTGTAAGCTGATTTTGCTTACGAAGCCCTGCCAAATACTCGGGATATTCTAAGTCAAATTCATTCTTCGACGGTTCCTTCTTACCTTCATAGATCATGGTAAGCCAGGCCTTAATATTGTATACCTTACATAGGCCCTGGTTCGAATCCTCATCCTTCAGAAAATATAAAGATAACATCTGATCATTTGTTAAAAGTCTTTCATCTGCAAATCCATACTTAAGAAAGAGATCTATTAGGCGAGATGGCTTTTTCTCCTGATGGGCACGTAGAAAGACCGGTAGATATATCTCATAATAATACTCCGCTAATTTTTTTCGTAGTTTCCTAGCGTGATCATCGGAAGAAAACTTGTCCTTCATATGAACAAAATCCTGCATTGCGGTCTGCATCTCGACTGCCCTGTCTCCGTCTATTCCTGCATAATTAAGAAGCTTTGTAAAGGAGTCCTTCATTTCCTCCATTGCTTCCGTGGTATCCTCTCCGGAATATTTTAACTTAGCTGCAGAGCTAACACTCTCTTCTTTATTATTGGTAAGCAGAAGATGGTATATCTCCTCCATCTTTTTGCGATTCACTTTGAACCTTGTGGATAGCATACGCTCAATAAAGTTCTCCGCCAGATTAACCTGTTCGATGATATCATCCATCATTTCCATTACTTCATTACTGGTGCCACTGGAATTATCCATAGAGATAGAAAGCTCTGCTATCAGATGGAATAGACAGGTTTCCGTTTCATCCACCAGGCACTCAGCCATAGAGACATAGTCCTCCGCCATCTCCTTCAATGCTTCTATTTGTTGATTTACCACATTTACCTGATCCTCAATCTGATACAGAGTAATTGCATTACCATAGGAATAAAATGTCTTTACCGCATCAATGGGCAGACTCTTACATTCAATATAATAATTAATCCGATCCATCAACAGCTCTAGATCGCTGTCCATAAACTCCAGTTTACTGAATCGATTAGAGGTTGGCGGATTGATGCCTTTCCGCTTCGCCATCGAAAGATATTTGTTATAATACTCTGTCAGGAACTGATAGAGTGTAGTTCTGCATTTGATCATCCCATGATAAATATGATTCAATTCAAATATCATCTTATAGAAGGAAGCAACCATAAAGCCGTGATAATCCTTATTCACACTTAAAATGGTATCAAGCTCCTCGACCCGATTAATCGGGTAGACATAAAGGAGCAAATCATCCACAGCGGTATATGAGCTGAGATACTTACCCTGATATAAATCATTGATACCTAAGAAGGAGCCTGAACCAACGATGATCTTCGCACCCTTATTGTGTATCATAACTCGTCCTTTAATTATCATTCCAATACTGAATACGGGATCCTCTATGGTGTATATGGTACTACCCTTAGAGAATTGATTTACCGCATTCGGATTCATCTTCCATTCCATCATTACACCGCCTAATCAACGACATTAAATAACTGTACATTATTATTATATACTATATACGTAGATTCAAAAAGAAAAATGTAATTAATTCTTGATTTTTAGGACAAAATTCTCAGACCAAAGTATCAGAACTCTAAAACTCTCGCACATTTACGTTCCCCACAATAATTTTCCACGCAGCGTGGTACGTCGTTCCAAAGTGAACTTCGTTCACTACACGAAGGCTTTTTGTGTTATAAGGCGCATCCCAAAGTAAACTTTCTTCACTTACCGGATTGCTTTTTATTGTATAGGATGAACTTTCCTATATAACCGGAAGATGCACGCTTCGTAAGTTACTCCGGTTTATATAGGACTGGCTCGTATCAATTAAAGTAAACTTGAATGATGCTTCGCTTCGTCTTGGCATAAATAAAAAAAAGAGAGCCTGTAATAAACAGACTCCCTTTCGTATATTTTAATCCGTGCGCTCTGCTTCGAATGCTTACCATAAGCGTTACCCTTACAGTTAACTCGGTCCAGGCAGCCTTACGGCACACAAGAGCTTTTGCTTAGTGCTGCTTCATTCCTGACCTGACACGGTTCACAAATTCCTGTTGCGTAAGACCCAAACGTCAACATCACTTATAAGGGGCGGCCTTACAGTAAGTCACCCTAGGCAGAACATCACCCCTGCTGTAGCGGATTGCAGGTACAGGGCACCGCTATCTCCCCGGCTGCACGGAAATTTTATGACAAATTAATTATCCAAGCCTTTATGCTCTTGCTTACAAAATACCTACTGCAAAAAAGCTGTATGCCAAGTATAAAACATAGCAAGAGGATTGTCAACCCTCAAGCATTCCCTTTTTCCTCAAGCTTTTCCTTCTTATTGCGAATTCGCAGCTCCTGAAAAAAATCCTGTAACACCTTCGTACATTCCTTCTCCATCACTCCTGTCTCCAGCTCTACCTGATGGTTGAATTCCTTCATCTGGAGCAGATTAAGTATGGATCCGGCACATCCCGCTTTGGGATTCATGGTTCCTACGACAACCTTTTTAATGCGTGCCTGCACTATGGCACCGGAGCACATCTGACATGGCTCCAGTGTAACGTACATAACGCAATCCTCCAGTCTCCAATCTCCCATTGCCTTGCTTGCTTTCTCAATGGCGATCAGCTCCGCATGAGCCAGCGTTGTTTTCTTAGTGTTACGCTTATTATATCCTCTGCCGATGATTTTATCCTGATATACGATAACACATCCGATCGGAACCTCGCCCAAACGGATTGCTTTTTTTGCTTCTTTTAATGCTTCACGCATATATTTATCATTCATTGCATCTATTGTTCCTTTGCATCTGGACTAGTAACTTACTATTTGTTATAGTATTTACAGAGCTTCAATTAGGTTATTTTAACATAACAAACCGGAGGTGACAATATGCAGATCCATGGCTTTAATAAAACTACCCTTCTAGATTATCCCAAACATCTGGCTGCAACCATCTTTTTCGGAGGCTGTAACTTGCGATGCCCCTTCTGCCATAATGCTTCTCTGGTGACGAAAGTAGCTTCCCAACCGATTATACCGGAACAGGAGGTGTTATCCTATCTCGCCAAGAGAAAGGGTATCTTAGAGGGCGTATGTATCACCGGAGGAGAGCCTACTCTGAATCCTGATCTCACTACATTCCTAGCAAAGATAAAAGAGCTCGGACTGAAGGTAAAGCTTGATACCAACGGAACGAACCCCCAGCTGATGAAAACTCTTGTGGCAGACAAATTGATCGATTATATTGCAATGGATATCAAAAACTCAAAGGAAAAATATGCATTAACTGCCGGGCTTAACGATTTTAGGATCGATCCCATTCTGGAAAGTGCCGACTTTCTCATGACCTCCCCCATAGATTATGAATTCCGTACAACCATTGTAAAAGAGTACCATAACCGTGAAGATATGTTATCCATTGGCGAGTGGCTATCCGGTGCTCAAGCTTATTTTCTGCAATCCTATCAAGATTCAGGAGATATTCTACTACACGGATTACATAGTCATAACAAGGAGACGCTCGATGAATATGTGCAGCTGCTTACTCCCATGATTCCCTCGATATCTGTCCGGGGAATAGATTGAAAAATTATAGATTTTTCAATCGGCGAATTTGTGCCATCGCCTAAATTCGCGGTATCTTGGCGGCATGCAGGACTAGTGTGAAATAAAAATCGACCTTTACACTTCCAAGTTTGTGACTACGTCATCAGAGTGTAAAAAACACACTCGGCACAAACTTACACAAGAGTCTTATGTATATTGAGTATGAAAAAAGAATATCTTGCAGGGTTTACGCTGCATCGAAATTGCAAAATGGGTGTTATATTAAGAAAGCGAGGTGAAAGCATGCTAAAAACCTATGAAACAGAACGTCTTGTGCTTAAACCGCTGAATCATAATTCAGCCCCCTTAGTATTAGCCTTTTATGAAGATAACAAAGAGCTGTTTGAACCTTGGGAGCCTATAAGAAATCATAATTTTTATACCCTAGCCTACCAGAATGCTTTTCTGACCGCAGAGCTTAATCAGATTTTGGAAGGCAAGCTGGTTCGGTTTTGGATATTTCTTAAGGAACGGCCTGATGAGCTTATCGGAACTGTATGCTTTCAGAGCATACTGAAAGAGCCCTATTACAGCTGCAGTCTCGGTTATAAATTCAGCAAAAAACATCTGAAGCAAGGCTATGCAACAGAGAGCATTCAAAAATGTATTGGTATTATGTTCAACGAATATCACATGCATCGGATCGATGCTTACATTATGCCGGACAACACAGCCTCTCTGAAACTAATTAACCGTCTTTCCTTCCAGTTCGAAGGAACCTGTCACTCCTTTGCCAAAATCAACGGTAGCTGGGCAGATCATATGCATTATGCCTTGATAAACGATTGCGAGCTTAGCTCCCAGCGTTGATATTATTGTTATGTAGCTTAACAGACTTATTAATAAATCAAAAGCATACCGAGGTATACCAATAGCCAAAGTCACCCTGACGGAGCTCTCTCTTTCGAATCGGCTTAAAGCCATCGAAACCAAACATTTTCGCCATAAACATCTCTCTGTTATGATAAATTCCCGGTACCCCCAGAATATAACGACAACCAAAACGATCTTTCATCTTAGCAAAAATCAAATGATGATAGCAGTAATAACCATGGATAAGGAAGCTGTTATTACTTAACGCCCATAGTTCC